>NZ_JACOOH010000003.1:0-562550 GCF_014287455.1 Butyricimonas hominis | reverse complement strand
ACTTTCGGGCAATAAAAAAAGCCACAAATCATTGATTTGTAGCTTTTTGTCCGTTTGCTGACCATTTCTGTCCAGCACGTTCAGCGGAGAGGGAGGGATTCGAACCCCCGGTACCTCGCAGTACAACGGTTTTCAAGACCGCCGCAATCGACCACTCTGCCACCTCTCCAAATGCGGATGCAAAGATAGAGGAAATTTTGAATCTGCAAAAAGAAATAAAAGGCTTTTTTCAAAAAAGATCTATTTGTGGTCAGTAAAGTCTATAGACTGTAGGTATTCTTCAGACAGTGTTTACGGACTTTACGGACTAAAGAGCCTTCGACTCGAACAAAATAACCTCTTTATTCGTTAAAATTATTAGTGAAACAATTAAGTAGAAAGTCATGAAAAAACAAGATATAAACACGGAACACGGGGGACAGATGCCGGGAATGGATATGTCTGCCGGGCATGGGACGATGGAGCACATGCAACAAACGGATATGAAAGATGGTCATAGCAAGCAAATGAATATGGCGGGTGGGCACATGATGCACATGGGGAATTTGCGGCGGAAATTTTGGGTATCGTTGGTGATAACGATCCCGATCTTGTTGCTTTCCCCGATGATGGGGATGCACACGTCGTTTCAGATCACGTTCCCCGGCTCGGAATGGGTGGTGCTGGCGTTGGCGACTTTTCTGTTCTTTTATGGCGGACGCCCTTTTCTGTCCGGTGCGGCGATGGAGTTGCGGATGAAGAGGCCGGCAATGATGACATTGATTGCTATGGGGATAGCGGTGTCATACGTGTATAGTCTTTACGCTTTTATCGCCAATAACCTCGTACATGCTTCTGGACACAAGATGGATTTCTTTTGGGAACTGGCAACGCTGATAGTGATCATGTTGCTGGGGCATTGGATTGAAATGCGGGCGGTCGGGAACGCGGGGAACGCTTTGCAGAAGATGGCGGAGTTGTTACCCGGCAGTGCGCATCTCGTGGGGGCGGATGGTGAAACAAAGGATGTTCCTCTCCAACAAGTGGAAGTCGGGCAGCAGGTTATGGTGAAGCCGGGAGAGAAAGTGCCTGCTGACGGGACGGTGGTATCGGGAGAAACGACGGTCAACGAGGCCATGGTAACGGGTGAGGCGAAGGACGTGGAGAAGAAGGCGGGGACACGGGTGATAGGCGGTTCGATCAACGGCAACGGAACGATAGTGGTGAAAATCACGGGTACGGGTGAGTCCGGTTATCTGGCACAAGTGATGAAACTTGTCGGCGAAGCGCAACAAGAAAAATCACGGGCGGAATCCGTTTCCGACAAGGTGGCAAAGGCATTGTTCTACGTTGCCTTGTCGGCAGGTATTATCGCTTTCGTCGTGTGGCTGATCGCGGATGGTAGTCTGAATATCGCTCTTGAACGTATGGTGACGGTTTTTATTATTGCTTGTCCTCACGCTCTGGGGTTGGCAATCCCGTTGGTGGTAGCGCGTTCTACTTCGTTGGGTGCGGCACGCGGGTTGCTTATCCGGAATCGTAATGCGCTGGAAAAGGCACGGCGGATAACCGTGGTGACGATGGATAAGACGGGGACACTGACCGAGGGAAACTTCCGGGTATCCGCCGTGCAGGCATTGACGGAGGGTTGGAATGAAGCGAGAGTGTTACGGGTTATGGCGGCGCTGGAAACGGGTTCGAATCACCCTCTGGCGGCAAGTATTATTGCCGAGGCGAAGGAGAGAGGGATTCCGATGCCGCGTGTCGAGAACGTGACGTTGATAAGCGGTACGGGCTTGATCGGTGTGGTTGACGGGGTGACCGTGGAGATCGTGACGGCGGCATTCCTCGACAGACGGAAAATACCCTATGACACGGAATTGTTTGCTCGTTTGGCAGGCGAGGGAAATTCGGTGAGTTTTCTCGTGGTGGAAGATACTGTTGTCGGGCTTGTCGCTCAAGGCGACCGGATAAAACCGGAGGCTGAAGCTGTCGTGGCGGAATTGCAGAAGGAACACGTTCGCCCGGTGATGCTGACGGGAGATAACGAGGCAGCCGCCTCTGCAATAGCTGCCCGCTTGGGAATTACGGACGTGCATGCCTCACTTTTGCCGGAAAACAAAGATCAGGTTGTGATCGCGTACCAGCAACAAGGAGAGAAAGTCATGATGGTCGGTGACGGGGTGAATGATGCCCCGGCGCTTGCCCGCGCGGATATAGGGGTTGCTATCGGGGCGGGTACCGATGTGGCGATAGATTCTGCCGACGTGGTACTGGTGCGCAGTAATCCTTATGATATAGTTACTTTCCTTGCTCTTGCCAAGAGTACTACCCGTAAAATGGTACAAAATCTGTGGTGGGGTGCGGGATATAATATTCTTGCCATTCCTTTGGCGGCGGGAGTGCTTGCCCCGGTGGGGATTATCCTCAGTCCGGCGATAGGAGCGGTGCTGATGTCATTGAGTACGGTGATCGTGGCAATAAACGCCATGATGTTGAGAGTGAAAAAATAATGTCTATTTTGTAGAGTATTGCGAAAGGTTTTACTTAAATTTGTCACCGCGTTAGTAAATAGCGAAATTTTATGGATGGGATGAATATATTAAAGGATATAGTCCGGAGTGCCGGAATGTATCCCGGTAAAACGGCTTTTGTGATTGACGGCATAGCGTATTCTTACAAGGAATTGTTCGCTTGTGTCAACGGTATTCACGCTTTTTTGGACGGGCGGGAGGAAGAGGTTATCGGGGTTGTGGCGGAAAACCGGATAGAAACGTATGCAGCCATCCTTGCGGTGTTGCTGTCCGGGAAAACGTATGTCATACTGCACCCGCATTACCCGGACAACCGGAATAACAAGATTCGGGAAGCGGGAGATATAGGGGTGGTGTTGTACGCTGACGAATGTGATATGGCGAAGGCGATGCCGGAAAGTATGGCTTTTGTTTCTACCCGGGAACTTCGGGGTGAAGAACACGCCGAGTACAATTACGGGAGCGGGGACACGAAAGCGTATATTATTTTCACTTCCGGCAGTACCGGAGAGCCGAAAGGAGTGCCGATTACCCGGGACAACCTCAACGCGTTCTATACGGCTTATTCCGCTTTGGGATGGAACCTTGGGGCGGATGACCGGATGTTGCAGATGTTCGAGTTGACATTTGACGTTTCGGTGGTTTCGACGTTGTTCCCGTTGACGGTGGGTGCGGCTATCTACACGGTGGGACCGGGTGAGATGAAGTACACGAAAGTGTACGAGTTGCTGGAGGATGAGCGATTGACATTCGCGGCGATAGCTCCCTCGTTACTTCAGTTTTTGTCCCCTTATTTTGACGAGATCCGTTTACCGGATTTAAAATACCTGATCGTCACGGCAGAGGCAGCGCAGGCAGACGTGCTGGCTCGTTTCCGGGCGTGTGCCCCGAATGCTGAATTTGTGAACCTGTATGGTCCCACGGAAGCAACGATATATTGCACGGCTTATCGTATCCCTCGTGAAGAATGCAAGCATTATCACGGGATGATCGCGATCGGCAGACCTTTTGAAGAAATGGAAGTCGTTATTGCCGACGAGGACGGGCAGGCGTTGAATACCGGAGAGAAGGGAGAATTGTGGGTGAGCGGACCGCAGGTGATGGCGGGATACTGGAAAGACCGGGAAAAGTCCGAACAGGTGCTGGTGCGTCATAACGGGCGTGTGTTCTATAAAACGGGTGACTTGTGTTACATGGATGCCGACGGGGATATCATCTATTGCGGCAGAAAAGATTACCAAGTAAAAGTGCAGGGCTTCCGGGTGGAGTTGAACGAGATCGAGTACACGGCGAGAAAATTCTACCGGGAGGAGAAGAATGTTGTTGTCGTGGCGAAAAAAGACGATGACGGGGGATGCCGGTTACACTTGTTTATCGAGGCGGCAGAGTGCGACACTCCCTCGTTGCTCGAATTTATGAAAATGCATTTGCCCGTGTACATGTTGCCCGCTCGCGTGCATTGTCTGGAGGTCTTCCCGTTGGGGACGAGTAATAAGATTGATAGGAAAAAATTATTGTCACTTGTATAAATATAAAGCTATGGAAATTCAGGAGATATTGGACGAGATTAGTGTTATTTTTCGGGATATACTGAAAAACAATGACATCGTGTTGAAAGAAGAAACGGTGGCGTCGGACGTGCAGGGATGGGATTCTTTGACGAATATGCGGTTAATCACGGCCGTGGAGAAGCATTACGGGATACGGTTTTCATTGCGGGAAGTGTTGAAGTTTAAAAACGTGGGTGACCTGTGTCGTGTCATTCAAAATAAGGTCGGGTAGCGTATGATGTTTACTTCATGGGAGTTCGTTCTCCTGTTCGTGTGTAGTGTCGTGTTGTATTACACGCTGCCCCGGAAATTCCAGAAGAGCGTGCTGTTGCTGGCGAGTTTTTGTTTTGCCGCTTACTTTAACCTGATGTTCTTGGTTATCGCTTTGGCGATAACCGGGGTAACCTTTTACCTTGGAAAATTTATCGGCAGACAGGAGAATGACGTCACCCGGAAACGGATATTCTGCGCGGGTATGGTCTTTCTGATTCTTTTTCTGGCGGTGTTCAAATATTTGGGATTTATCGAGAGTAACCTGCAATGGTTGCTGGGCTTGGTCAGGATTTCGGTTGAATTTTCTACTAAAGGCTTCCTGTTCCCCTTGGGCATCTCGTTCTACACGTTTCAAGCACTGTCCTATTTGGTAGATGTGTACTGGGGTGATGAGAATCCGGAGAGAAGCCTGCCGGATTTCACGCTGTACATGTTATTCTTCATGAAATTCCTGTCGGGCCCGATCGAAAGGGCAGGGGATTTTCTGCCGCAGTCGAAGGAGGGAAAGGCTTTTGACTACGAGGGCGTGACCTACGGGGTGAAGCTGATGTGTATCGGTCTGATGAAGAAAATGATTATTGCCGATCGGTTGGCTCCTTACCTGAACGATATATTGGGTTCCGTGGAGAGTACCAGCGGCGTGCAGTTGCTGTTGGCGGGATTGCTTTACCCGATAGAACTTTACGCGGACTTTTCCGGTTACACGGATATAGCGATAGGGGGTGCGATGGTATTTGGTTACAAGCTGTCGCCTAATTTTAATCGACCTTTCACGGCGAAAACGATTACGGATTTTTGGCGGAGATGGCACATGACCTTATCCTTTTGGGTGAGGGATTATCTCTACCAGCCGATTGCCGCCAGTAAACGCTATTGGGGGCAGTGGGGGATTGTCTACGCATTGATTATCACTTTCGTTCTGTTGGGATTGTGGCACGGCGGGGGATGGAATTTCGTTATCTACGGTTTGATACAGGGACTATATATCAGTTACGAGATGCTTGCCGCCGGATTCCGGGGAAAGTTGGAGAAATTCACGGGTAAGAGCGTGTTCGGGGTATATTCCGTGGTGAGGACTTACCTGTTGTTCGCTATCTCGCTCGTGTTTTTCAGGTTGGATACGCTGTCGGAAGTATGGTACATGTTCAGTCATTTATCGTTGAGCCTGCCGCACGGGATAAAAGAACTTCGCATGGGAATGCCGGATCATGATATTATCGTGCTGGTTGCCGCCATTGTTCTTTTGTTCGTGTACGAGTATTTTATGTCGAAACGGGATTTGTTGAAAGCTGTCAGTCGGCAACGGGCAGTGGTTCGCTGGGGAATCTATTATTTATTTATATTCCTTTTCCTTGTGTTCGGCGAGTTCGGGAGTAAAGATTTTATCTATTTGCAATTTTAGCCATGAAGAAGACGTTTGCCTTATTTTTGTTGAAATGTGTATTGCTGATTTTGCCCTTTCTTACTTTATTGGGATTGTATTTCTATGACGATCCCTTCGAGGTCTTGCACGAGTATAAAGATTATTATAAATCCCCGGTGGCGGTGAACGAGGGATACGTGGGATGGCAATATTACCGGATGCAAAGGGATTCCGTGAAATATAATTCTTTCCTTTTAGGGAACTCCTGCACGATGGCTTTTCAAGCCAAGGATTGGGAGAAGTATATACCGGGAGGGCGTGCTATCCGTCTTTACGGTAGTGCCGAGCGATTGGGGAATATATATAGAAAAGTGCGGGCGTTGGATGCGGTGCAGGATTCTATCGCGAATATGATTATCCTGTTGGATTACGCGACATTGAAACAAACACAAATAGGTAATATATCCACCCATGTCCTGCACCCGGAAGTGACGGGGCAAAGTAACTGGGAGTTTCAGATGTGTTTCTTGCAAACGTTTTTTAATCCGGATTTTTGGGTGCCTTACGTGGATTATCGTGTTACCGGACGGTATAAACGTTACATGAGAGGAGTGATCAACAGGGAAGAGGTGGAACGGAATTGCAGGTCGAATGACGTGTACAATCCGCGGGAAAAGGAGATAGCGGATTATGGTGAGTTGTACTGGGAAAGACACAAGAAAGAATTTCCCGAGCGGGATACGGTACGGAAAGTTTCTCCGCCGATTATCATGAAAAAACAATTTGATATGCTTTCGGAGATGAGGGATATTTTCGTGAAACACGGTACGAATTGCAAGATTTTAATCAACCCGAAATATGACCAAGTCCGATTGAATCCGAGCGATTTGAAACAACTGCAAGATATATTCGGTGCAGCGAACGTGTTTGACTTCTCCGGGGTGAACGAATTTACTTCAGATGTTCACAATTATTACGAGAAAGGACATTATCGTCCCTTGTTGGGAAGAAAGATTCTCGAAGCGATGTACGGGAAAAGGGATACAATAGGGATTATCCCATGATTGGTGATGATTGCTCGCCAGCATAATCTTTTTATCTTCGAAGCATGAACGTAGCAAAAACGCTCCCGAGCGTCTTTGCTACGTTCATGCTTCGAAGATGCTACGTTCTTGGTATAGGGAAACGTGGAAGAAGGTAGCAAAAAGGAGTAGCTCATGGGCTACTCGTCTTTTAATAAAGCTCGTCCAACTTGTCAGCCATCGCGTAAGCGATATTGCGGCAAGTTTCGAGATCATCGTCTTTCGGGGAGCCGCATGCTTCACAAGCGGGAGCGACTACTTCCCATTTGATCTTTTCGGCAAACTGGTTGAAACGGGGCATTGCACCGCCTGCCCATGCTTTTCCGGCGAAGAATGCCGTTACATGGTTTTTCACGCCCATGTGTTCGAGTTCCGTCAAAAGGGTTTCCATTGTCGGGAAAGCGTTGCCGTTATACGCGCAGCTTCCGAAGATTACCCCGCGATAACGGAAAATATCGTTGATAATATATGACGGGTGTGTTTTGGAAGCGTCATGGATACGGATTTTCTTGATACCTCTCTCCGCAAGGAAACGGGCGATGACATCCGCCATCTTTTCGGTATTCCCGTACATGGAACTGAAGACGATAACAACACCTTTGTCTGTTTCGTATTTGCTCCACTTGTCGTATTTGGCTACAATTTCTGCAATATGCGAACGGCGGATGGGACCGTGGGTGGCACAAACCATGTTGATAGGAAGTCCGCCCAGTTTCTTTAAGGCTGTCTGCGCGGGTTGACCGTATTTACCAACGATGTTGGAGTAATAACGGCTAATTTCTTCTTCAAGGTAATCCAAATCCAGTTCATCGTCAAAGATACCGCCGTCAAGAGTCCCGAATGCCCCGAAAATATCGCCACTGAACAAGATGCCTTCCGTGGATTCGAAAGTTACCATTGTTTCCGGCCAGTGGAGCATGGGCGCCATGTAGAAGTTCAATTTATGTTTGCCCAAATCAAGAGAGTCACCTTCTTTTACCTCTATAAGATTCTCGTGTACGCCGTAGAAGTTTTTCAGCATGGGGAACGTTTTCGCGTTGCCGATGATTTTCACGTCCGGGTAGCAGCATAACAGGGCTTTGATAGCTCCCGTGTGGTCCGGTTCCATGTGGTTTATCACCAGATAATCCACTTTCCGCCCGTTAAGGAGTTTCTCGATATTCTCGACGTAATCGTCCATTTTGCTTCTTTCGATCGTGTCGATAACAACCACTTTTTCATCCACGATAATATAGGAGTTGTAAGCGACACCTTTGGGAAGCGGCCAATAATTCTCGAAAATATGAGTTCTACGGTCATTGACTCCAATCCAATAAATGTCTTTCTTGATCTCTCTTGCTAAATTCATAGTATATTTTAATTTATGTGATTTACTTTGATTTTCGCGAAAATATGAAAAAAGGCTGTCAATCACTAGGGATGACAGCCTTTTTTTTATAGGTTTTCTCTACCGTGTGATAGAAAGGATTTATTTGATTCCAAGTTTCTTTTTAATATCCTTCGGAATAGAGTTTTTATGCACGATGATGTTCATCGTTTTGTATTTCATGAAGGGATAAGAAGCGTAGAAATATCCCCCGAATTTATTGTACTTGTTCCAAGAGTTCTTTACGATAAAGTAAACTGTACCGTTTTGATCTTTTGCCTTACCGATCACGTGCATACCGTGGTCATCCGTCGTCAGATAGTTGTCAAACTCTTTTTGTCTTAATTCTTGGGTGATTTCTTTTTCCGGGGCAGGTCCTTGTTTGAATGCGTCTGCCGTTTGTTGTCCTTTAGGCATAGCTTCCCATTTGGCAATCTCGGCACCGCTCATCTCTTTCGTGTCGTTGGTCGGTACTACGGCAACTCCCGGGTTAACGGTTTGGAATCCTTTCTCGCTCACGTCGGAAGCCCACGCGAAAGTGTACCCGTTATCGATAGCGTTGTCCATAACTTTGATTAGTTCATCCAACGGCAAGTTGTATGACAATCCCCACAACCAGTTGTCGGGTACTTCGATAGCGAATTGGGTATAGAACGGGTGGTGAGTGAATGAAGTCAAGCTCACGTAGTCGTCCATGTTCAAACCTACTACCTCGTCAGCGAAGGTTCTCGGGGTATATTCTTTTCCTTTGTATTCGAATTTTTCAGGTTCCGGACCGAGATACGCGTCCAAAATACCTTCATATCCGTTTTTCCACGCGGTACTCAATTTTTTGTTTGAATTTTTGATCACGGCATTGATATATCCGGCAAGAACGTCGTCGATTTCACCGAAAGCGTGATTCGGTTCGCCGTAATTCAATCCCATGTACACGTCCATCGGAACGATACCGTAATTTTTGATCACGTGCATCACGTCGCAAAAAGCTCCACCCACGGCAAAGTTCATGTTACCATGCAAGCGAACGAATTTGTCGGCCTTGTCGCTATACGCGTGTCTTACGATGTACATGGCAGAAAGATCGATAGGCTCTTTACCCATGCGAATCATTTCAGACTCGAAGAAAGAAATTCCTGACCATGACCAGCAAGTACCTGCACGAGCTTGATCTTTTACTGAAGTTGTCGGTAATCTTTTGATATCCGTGAATTGATATCCTTTCGGTTGGTCTTGTTTCGTGTTTTGCGCGTTACCCAAGAAAGATAATGCAAAGACGAAAACAAACATGAATGATGTAATTTTTCTCATTTTGTTGAAGCTTCGATTTATTTGATTAATTAATTATTTCTATTTTTTGAACGCTGCCAAAGATACTATTTTATTGGCAATGTAATCAATCCCTCTCGAGTATTAAGAAAATTTTAAGAGTTGAAAGATTCATCCGGTTGCTCCACTTTTCCCCACAGGTTGATTTTCGAGAGGAATTTATATTTCCGGTTACATACCCAAATGAAAATGATTCCGCACGCAAGCATCACGAGGGTATCCATGTGCGAGGCTTGCGGGTTGATATCCCGGAACAGGGCGTGAGTTTGCAGGGCGGAAGATTCGTGCGTTACGACGATGGATGAAATGACATTGTTTGATAAATGTAATCCCAAGGCGAGTTCAAGACCGTCGTCCATGATGGCCACGAATCCCAGAATCAGTCCCATGAGGATATATTGCGGCATGGCAATCCAGAACCCGAAACGTTCCACCTCGGGATTGCTGGCATGAAGCAGTCCGAATATGCAACCCGTGATCAGTAAGGCTACCCACCTGTATTTGAAAAGTAGCACGCTGCCTTGCATGAGGTATCCCCGGAAGATAAATTCTTCAAAGGCGACTTGAAAGGGTATGAATATCAGGATTACGATGCACATCATGAAGAAATTGAACGGTTCGAATTGGAAAACCAAGTTGGAGGTATCACCGAAACCGTATTGCGCACCCAGTAACACGAATGACAGTATCCCCCAAATCAAGGCGCCGAAAAGAGTACGTTTTATATCAAAGCGGTTGCGTCCCGTGAGAATATCCAAGGGTTGTTTGTGATGAAGCCACTTTACGCAAAGAAGTAGAGCGATAACTCCCGCCGTGAAAGTAAACAGCATGAGAGCTAACCCGAGGTTCGTGTTCGTGATGGCTAACAGGTTATTGGCATTTCCCGATAAGGCCGCTTGCGGGTCTTTGAGAATGTAATACAACGCGAGCGGTAAGGATGCCAATTGCACTGCCGCGAAAACGATAATCAACGTGAGCAGGTAAAAATACCATTTGTTGTTTCCTCTGTACGCTTTCTCTAAAAACATAACGTGTTAATTTTGGATTTTAAATTTTAGATTTTAAATTGTATGATTCCCGAAGCAAGATAGTATTCATTCTAAATTTTTAAAATTGTTCTTGGACGGTTTTAAGTATATGTTCCAGACTGTACTCGTCGGGAATCAGTACTTGACGGGCTTTGCTGCCTTCGAAGGGACCCACGATTCCGGCGGCTTCCAGTTGGTCGATAATTCGTCCGGCACGGTTGTAGCCGATCGAGAAACGACGCTGTATGGATGAAGTCGAGCCTTGCTGTGTGTTCACAACCAGACGGGCAGCTTCCTCGAACAAGGGGTCTTTCATGCCTAGATCTACGTCACTGTTGATACCGTTCTCCGTGTCGGAAACGTACTCGGGAAGCATGTAGGCTTCCGGGTATCCCTGTTGGTCGGCGATAAATTTCGTGACTGCATCCACTTCCGGCGTGTCGACAAAAGCACATTGCACGCGTACCATCTCGCTATCCTTGGAGATCAACATATCTCCCCGACCGATAAGTTGGTTCGCTCCTGGTGAGTCGAGAATCGTGCGCGAGTCTATCATGGAGGCAACCTTAAAGGCTACACGCGCGGGGAAGTTTGCCTTGATCACACCCGTGATGATATTTGTCGAGGGACGTTGCGTAGCGATAATCATGTGTATTCCCACGGCACGGGCTAATTGTGCTATACGGGCAATCGGTTGTTCCACCTCTTTTCCGGCGGTCATGATCAAGTCGGCAAACTCGTCGACCACGACCACGATATAAGGTAGATAGCGGTGTCCGTTGTTCGGGTTCAGTTGCCGTTTCACGAACTTCTCGTTGTATTCCTTGATATTTCTCACGTGAGCCAGTTTCAACAAGTCGTAACGGCTGTCCATCTCGATACACAAAGAGTTGAGCGTGGCGACCACCTTGTCGTTGTCCGTGATGATAGCTTCTTCCGCATCCGGGAGTTTGGCAAGAAAATGTTTCTCGATGACCGAGTAGATACTTAATTCTACTTTTTTCGGGTCTACCATGACAAACTTCAATTGTGACGGGTGTTTTTTGTACAATAACGAGGTGATAATCGCGTTCAAGCCGACGGACTTACCTTGTCCCGTTGCCCCGGCAACCAAAAGGTGGGGCATTTTAGCCAAGTCGAAAGTGTAAGGCTCGTTCGAGATGGTACGGCCTAAGGCGACGGGAAGGGCGTATTTGGATTCTTGGAACTTCTTGGAAGCGATAACACCTCGCATGGAAACGATTTCCGGCTTTTGGTTGGGAACCTCGATGCCGATTGTTCCCGCCCCGGGGATCGGGGCGATAATGCGGATACCTAATGCCGCCAAACTTAAGGCGATGTCATCTTCAAGGTTTTTGATTTTGGAGATCTTGATACCGGGGGCGGGTACAATCTCGTAGAGAGTGACCGTGGGACCGATCGTTGCCTTGATTTTAGTGATTTCTATTTTATATTGCCGTAAGGTTTCGACAATGGTGTTCTTGTTTTCTTCCAGTTCCTCGGCGGTTACCTTGGAGGCATTGGAGGCATATTCTTCCAGCAAATCCAGTGGCGGGTACTGGTAATTGGATAAATCCAATGTCGGATCGTATTCCGTGTCCGGCATCAGGTTTTTGGTCAATTGCTCTTCCAGTTTGTCCGCCATGACGGTTAATTCGATATCGTCGGTCGCCGGTGGGGTAATCGTTTCCGTGTCTTGCCTGATGTCCTCGCGGTCTTCGTCGTTCAACGGTAATTCCACTTGATTGTTGACGGTTACAAGAGAGGTGATTTCTTCCGTGTCGTCCTCTTCGATGGACTCTTTTTCCGTGACATAGGAATAGAACTCGTCTTCTGTCGGGGCTTCCGTGATGATTTCATTTTCCGGAGACAAGTTTGTGTCCTCGGTTTCGTTTTCCGGCTGTTCCGTTTTCATTTCCCGTTGGGCTGCTGCGGCCTCTCTGGCCATCCTTCTCTCTTCTTTGCGTTGTGCCTTGCGGGCGAAATAAGCCTTGACCATTGTCACGCATTTATTAAAAGCATTTTCAAACCCGAAGAACAGGATAACGGCAAACGATACCAGTAAAAGGAAAAGAGTCCCGATTTCACCGATAAACGAATTTAACCAGAAACACACGAAATAACCGTGCGCCCCGCCGGGGAAGACATAACCGGATGGAACGAAATTGAAGATATATCCTAGTAATAAAGAGATCCAGATGACAAGCACGAAGCTAAGGATGATTTTCTTCCCGAGGCTTTTCAACGGACGTCCCATGATGCCCAGACCGATGATAAACAGCAGGTAGCAGAATATAAATGAAGACACGCCGAACCAGCGGTTCACGAGCAAGTCGGAGAGATAAGCTCCCAGCTTCCTGCCGGGATTCCCCACGACAATATCGGGATTCGTGACGAGTTCCCGCGTTTCTTTGTCTATCAGGCTTTGATCCATGCCGCCCGTGAAGAAAAAGCCCGCGAGTGACACGAAAAGATAGACGGAAAATAACATGAATATCAACCCTACAACTACACGGGTCCGGGGATCTCTGAGGAAACCAAGGGAAAGCGAACCGCGCGTCTTTTCGTTCTTTTTACTGTTTATACGTGTTATCATTTTGAATAGAAATTAATCGAATATCGCAGGTACAAATGTATCTATTTTAGATTTTAGATTTTAGATTTTAGATTTTAAATTTTAGATTTTAGATTGAAATGATAAAAGAATCGACAAATCGGACAGATGAGGATAACTTGCAACTTGTGAACCTGTAACTTGCAACTCGCCGCGGGCGAAACAAGGTTAAGGTATCTTAATTAAGAATTTCTTAATATAGAGTTGGCAAGGATATTGCTAATATTGTAGTATCCAAACAAATTGAATAGTATTTACGTTTAATGAATAAAGGAGATAAAGATATGACCATGAAGAAATCATTAGCGAATTTAGGCTTGGGAGTCATTGGCGGTTGTCTCGCTTTCGTGGCGATAGATGCCTTCCGTGGAGAGAGTGAAAATACGGTTCCGCGAATGGAGATTGCTTCTCCGGCGGCAGTGCGCCCCGTGGCGTTGACTTCCGAAGCCGCGCTTCCCGCGGGAGGTGCCGGTAGCGTCGATCTGAGGGAGGCTGCCAAAAAGACAGTCCCGGCTGTTGTTCATGTCAAAACGGTACAAATGGGACGAGAATATATAGGTAATCCTTTCTGGGATTTTATATACGGGAATGCACCGCGTACACGCGAGGCTCCCCAGAGAATGGGTATAGGTTCGGGTGTAATCGTTTCTGCAGACGGGTATATTATCACGAACAATCACGTGATTGATAATAGCGATAAGATTGTAGTGACCTTGAATGATAAAAAGGAGTATGAGGCACAGGTTGTCGGTACCGATCCGAACACGGATATCGCTTTGTTGAAAGTCGAGGCAACCGGATTGCCTTACCTCGAGTACGCCAATTCGGACGACGTAGAGTTGGGCGAATGGGTGCTGGCGGTAGGTAACCCGTATAATCTGACTTCAACCGTTACGGCGGGTATTATCAGTGCCAAGGCGAGAGAATTGGGTATCAACCGAAACCGGATGAGCCTCGAGTCATTCTTGCAGACGGATGCCGCCGTGAACCCGGGTAATAGCGGGGGAGCGTTGGTGAACGCCAAGGGGGAACTGATCGGTATCAATACGGCGATAGAATCGCCCACGGGTTCCTATTCCGGGTACGCTTTCGCGGTGCCCTCGAATATAGCGAGAAAGATAGTGGGTGACTTGAAAGATTTCGGTACGGTACAACGGGCTATGCTGGGAATTTCAATGCCGAACGAGGAATTGTCACCTTCTGTGGCGAAGAAGCTGGGAATAGAGGAAACGAGCGGTATTTACGTTTTCGAGGCAATCCCTGACGGGGCAGCCGCCAAAGCCGGGATGAAGAAAGGTGACGTGATTAAGGCTATTAATGGTATCGAGGTGAAGACTCGTCCGGAATTTCAGGGACAGTTGGCTAAATACCACCCGGGAGCCACGGTGAAAGTTACCGTGAGTCGGGGAGGCAAGTTGAAGGACCTTGACGTGGTATTGCAGAACACGTATGGCGATGTATCTCTCGTGGATAAGAACTACACGGGTATTTTGGGTGCAACTGTCGAACCGCTGAGCCGTGAAACGCGTTACCGTTACGGTTTGAA
This sequence comes from Butyricimonas hominis, assembly GCF_014287455.1. Taxonomy (NCBI): domain Bacteria; kingdom Pseudomonadati; phylum Bacteroidota; class Bacteroidia; order Bacteroidales; family Odoribacteraceae; genus Butyricimonas; species Butyricimonas hominis. Next base: position 547,889 of record NZ_JACOOH010000003.1, on the reverse strand, counting down.
CGGCGGCGTGCAGATTACCGATATCAAGAACGGTCCGTTTAAAGCGATCGGGCTGGATAAAGGGTATATTATCCTGAAAATTAATAACACGGTTATTTATGATAAGGATGACTTGGTACGGGCACTTAAAACGGCCGAAAACGAGGGTGTTCTTGTGACAACTGTTTCGCCGAGAGGACGCATCGAGTACTATGCTTTACCGCCACAAGATTAAAAAAAGTTAATAATAGAAAGGTGTCGATTTTAACATATTGGTATATGGATAAATTGTTCTACCTTTGCGACATATTTGGGGGAGAATTTAAGAACGACTATGAGACAGCTAAAGATAACGAAATCTATAACGAACAGAGAGAGTGCTTCTCTCGACAAGTACTTGCAGGAGATTGGTAAGGAGGATTTGATTACCGTGGAGGAAGAAGTTGAGTTAGCTCAACGAATCCGCAAGGGTGATCAGAGAGCGTTGGAGAAATTGACGAGGGCGAACTTGAGGTTCGTGGTTTCCGTTGCAAAACAGTACCAGAATCAAGGGTTGAGTTTGCCTGACCTTATCAACGAGGGGAACTTAGGTTTAATCAAAGCAGCTGAGAAATTTGATGAGACGAGGGGATTTAAATTTATCTCCTATGCCGTATGGTGGATTCGTCAGTCTATTTTGCAAGCGTTAGCGGAACAATCGCGTATTGTACGTCTGCCGTTGAACCAAGTAGGCTCACTGAACAAGATCAACAAGGCATTTTCCCGCTTCGAGCAGGAACATGAACGCCGTCCGTCGCCGGAAGAGTTGGCGGAGACATTGGATTTGCCGGCAGAGAAGGTGGCAGATACCCTACGTGTTTCCGGACGCCATATTTCCGTGGACGCTCCTTTCGTGGAAGGAGAGGACAACAGTTTGCTTGACGTGCTGGTAAACGACGACTCGCCTGTTGCCGACAAAACGTTGATCAACGAATCTCTATCCACTGAAGTGGAACGTGCTTTAGCAACATTGACTGAACGTGAACGCGATATCATTCGTCTTTTCTTCGGTATCAACTGCCAAGAGATGACCTTGGAGGAAATCGGCGAGAAGTTCGGTTTAACCCGCGAACGTGTTCGCCAGATTAAAGAAAAGGCTATCCGCCGCTTGAGACATTCGTCAAGAAGTAAATTGCTGAAGACTTATCTGGGATAAAAGAAAGGTATCCTTTTTTAGACAAGTTTATAAAAGCATAAAGAAGCCATTCGGGAAGTAAAATCCGGATGGCTTTTTTCATTCTCATAGACATTCTGTAATTTTTTTCTTAACTTTGGAGAATCAATTAAAACTAGAAGAATTATGAAGAAATCATTTTTATTTTTGGCAGATGGATTTGAGGAAGTGGAAGCACTTGGAACGGTAGATGTATTGCGTCGGGGGACGGTAGAGGTAAAGACGGTTTCGATTTCCGGGAAGAAAGAAGTAACGGGAGCGCATGGAGTTCCTGTATTTGCCGATCTTTTGATAGATGAGGTGAAGGAGGAAGAGGCTGAATTTTTGATTTGTCCGGGAGGGATGCCGGGTGCGAAGAATCTGGGTGACTGTCCGGCTTTAGTGCAATTGATACAAAAGCATTTTGATAAAGGGGGATACGTGGCTGCAATCTGTGCCGCTCCGGCTTTGGTGTTGAGTAAGATCAAAATGGACAGGAAACGGCAGGTGACTTGTTACCCGGGATTCGAGGAGTATTTGCCGGAGGCGGATATACAACCTCATGGAGTGGTTGTGGACGGAAACCTGATTACAGGCAGAGGTCCGGCGTATACCTTTAAATTCGGTTTGGCAATCCTTGAACAATTGACTTCGAAGAAAGTCGCGGAGGATGTGGCTGCCGGAATGTTACTTGACTAGATGAAGTATTTTATACTTTTCGGGATATGCTGTTTATTTGCCCTGCAAGGGGTGGGACAGGGAACAACACTTGGAACCCGGATCGCACCACCTTCGGGGTATACTAGAATAAACGCGGGGGAAGATTCTTTCGGGGCTTATCTGAGGAATCTTCCTTTGCGTCCTCGTGGAACCAAGGTCCGTTATTTTGATGGGCGGGAAAAACGGGACACGGGGGTATATTGTGCCGTGGTCGATATGGAGATCGGCAAGCGGGATTTGCAGCAATGCGCGGATGCCGTGATTCGTTTGCGGGCAGAATATCTTTACAAGCAAAAAGCGTATGATAAGATACATTTCAATTTCACGAACGGTTTCCGTGCGGACTATGCCAAGTGGGCGGAAGGATATCGGATAAGCGTGAAAGGAAATCAGGTTTCGTGGTACAAGGCGAAAGAAAAGGATTATTCTTGCAAGACTTTCCGGGCTTATCTGGATATCGTGTTTGCTTATGCCGGAACATTATCTCTTTCCAAGGAATTGCAGCCCGTACCGGTTTCTTCCATGCGGATCGGGGATGTTCTTATTCAAGGCGGTTCGCCCGGTCATGCCGTGGTTGTGGTGGATATGGCGGAAAACCCTTCTACCGGGGAAAAGCTGTATCTGTTGGCACAGAGTTATATGCCGGCACAGGATATACAGGTATTGAAGAACCCGAGAGAACCCAAAATCTCACCTTGGTATTCTTTGAAATCCACGGGGAATATCATCACTCCCGAGTGGGGATTCACGTCTTCCGATTTGAAACGATTTAAGGAATAATGTGATTATATTTTTCAAAAGCCCCCAATCCGAATAAGGAAAAATCATAGCGTATCGGGTCTATCGGGTCCAGTTCCCGAAGGCGGGCGGTAAGTTCTTCCACGGCTTTGCGGTCGTTCTGGTTGCGGGTGAGCAGACCGAGTTGACGACTGACGTTGCCGGTATGGAGATCCAGCGGGATGAGTAGGGCAGAGGTGGGAATGTTTTTCCATAACCCGAAGTCGACTTCCCCATCGCGACGAACCATCCAGCGCAGGAACATGTTTACTCTTTTGGCGGCGGAACCTTTGTCCACGTTGGCAATATGGCGTAGTACACGTGGTTCGGCGGGGAGAGAGGTAAAGACGGTATGCCATTCCCGCAAAACGTCGAACATATCCCCGTGTTTCCGGTAGGCTTCCGTGAAGACGTTCTCCAGTCCCCCGCGGTTACGATAGATGTTGGCAAGAGATTGAAGAAAATAGACACAATCATAGCTGTTGAACGTGCGATGTTTGAAGTTACGGAATCGTTCGTAATCAGCGGCGTCGGCGTGCATCACGAAATCGTACGGGGCGTAGTCCATGAGTTGCATGAGTTCCTTGCATTTCTTGATAATCGTGGGGCGTTGTCCCCACGCGAGAGAGGCGGCAAGGAAGCCCGCTATTTCAATATCTTCTTTCTCTTCAAAGCATTTGGGAATCTGGATCGGGTCAGTCTCGATAAAAAATTCCGACTTGTTGTATTCCACGTATTTTTCGTCCAGTAACTGTTTTAATTCCTTGGAAAACATAATCATCAATCGTAAATCTAAAATTTCCCGGCTCTCAGCATCTCCCTTTTTCCCGGTGGTCCCGGAAGACGTTTCAAGCTGAACCCGACTTCCCGTAAGGCTTGTTTAACGATTCCTTTCACGCAATATGTCACTAGAATCCCGTTAGGTTTAAGAGCTTGATAGAATTTGGACAGGATATCCGCGCTCCACAAATGAGGTTGGACATCCGGCGCGAAAGCATCAAAAAATACGATATCGAATTGTTCGGTGAAACAGACATCTGAAAAGTCGGCCTCGTGTTTATGCAACGTGAAGTAAGGGGTGATTTCAACTTCTTTTTCCCAAGGCGAGCTATGTATCTGTTTGAATAAGGATGCATCTTCCGCGGGGGAAAAAGTCGTGTAGTTCAAATTAGCCAGTTCTTCTTTGGTTAGCGGGTATTTCTCGAAGCTGTGGAACACGACATTCCGTTGGTTATCCTTCGCGTTCAGCAGGGTTAAAAAAGCATTTAACCCGGTACCGAACCCTGCTTCAAGAATGTGGATGCTGTTTTGCCCGTAATACTCGATTCCGGCTTGGATAAAGATATGGCGGGATTCTTGTATCGCGCCGTGGACGGAATGGTAGTGTTCATTCAGTTCCGGTACGTGTAACGTGGTACTCCCGTCTTCCGTTGTGATAATCTCGCGGTGCATCATCAGCACAATTCCTGACGTAATAGGTTGGCAAATTCGACGATATCGTTTTCCGTCGTGTCGAACGAGCATACCCATCTCACTTCGGCGGCATCTTCATCCCAAACGTAGAAGAAACATTCATCTTGCAGTTTTTGGATTTTATCTCTTGGGATAATGGCAAATACTTCGTTGGCTTCCACTTTTTGAGTGAGAGTCACGGAAGGTATTTGTTCCGCTGCGTTTGCGAGGTTCTTGGCCATGGCATTGGAGTGGGCAGCGGCTTTCAACCAAAGGTCATTTTTCAGCACGGCAGAAAATTGTGCGGCGATGAATCTCGTTTTGGAATGCAGTTGCATCAATTGCTTGCGGATATACTTCACCTCTTTCGATATTCTCGTGTTAAAGAAGATTACTGCTTCCCCGAACATCATCCCGTTTTTCGTGCCCCCGAAACTCATGACGTCGATACCGACTTCTTTCGTTATGCTTGCCGGGGAACATCCCAAGTGAGCGATGGCATTTGCCACGCGTGCCCCGTCCATGTGGACGTACATGTCGTGGGCGTGAGCGAAGTCACATATCTCTTTTAATTCGTCACGTGAATAAACGGTTCCTAATTCCGTGCATTGCGTGAGTGAAATCACTTTGGGTTGCACGTGATGTTGGTCACCGAAGTGGTGCATGTGGTTCTGGATTAACCCGACATTCAATTTCCCGTCGAACGTGGGCACGGTCAGTAATTTGCTTCCTGTTTGTTTTTCGATAGCTCCGCATTCGTCCACGTTGATATGTGCTGTTTCGGCACAGATGATGGCGTTGTATGAATTCGTGAAGGCGGACAGGCTCAAGATGTTTGCCCCGGTACCGTTGTACACGAAATATACATCGATGTCTTCCCCGAATATCTCTTTGAAGTCGGCAACAGCCTTTTCCGTGTAAGAGTCTTCTCCATAGGAGTGAGCGTGCCCGTATGCGGATTCTTCCAGTGCTTTGAAAACCTCCGGTAGTACACCTGAAAAGTTGTCGCTACCGAAACCTCTAATACCCATAATTGAACTAATTTATTTATAATTGTTTGGACAAAAATAGTGATTATTTATATTATCGGGAAATAAAATGAGGCTATCTCATTTTTATTTGAGATAGCCTCTGTTATTTTGAATATTGATTGTCTTATCCCAAGAACGATAACAGGATACCGGCGGCAACGGCAGAACCGATAACTCCCGCCACGTTTGGTCCCATGGCATGCATCAGCAGGAAGTTGCCGGGGTTGGCTTCTTGTCCCACGTTTTGTGACACGCGGGCAGCCATCGGAACGGCAGAAACTCCGGCAGAACCGATCAACGGGTTAATCTTGTTTTTGGTAAACAAGTTCATGAATTTTGCCAGTAATACACCACCGGCACTACCCATGCTGAACGCCAAAATACCGATTACCAGAATTGCCAACGTCTGGAAATTCAAGAATGCCGCCGCGGTAGTAGTCGCTCCCACGGAAATACCGAGGAATATGGTAGTGATATTCATTAACTCGTTTTGAACGGTTTTACTCAATCGATCCACGACACCGCTTTCACGCATCAGGTTACCCAACATTAAACAACCGATTAGCGGGGCTGCCGATGGCAATAACAAGGACACGAAGATAGTTACCACGATAGGGAACACGATTTTCTCTTTCTTGGAAACTTTACGCAATTGTTGCATCACGATTTCCCGTTCCTTTTGGGTTGTTAACGCTCTCATGATGGGCGGTTGAATCACGGGTACCAGCGCCATGTACGAGTAGGCCGCAACTGCGATAGGACCAAGCAATCCCGGTGCCAGTTTCGAGGTCAGGTAAATTGCCGTCGGTCCGTCAGCACCTCCGATAATCCCGATGGAACCTGCTTCTGCGTAAGTGAATCCTAACGCCAAAGCTCCAAGGAAAGTAGCAAAGATACCGATCTGTGCAGCTGCCCCTAGAAGAAAACTCTTCGGGTTTGCTAACAGCGGTCCGAAATCGGTCATGGCACCTACACCGATAAAAATAATACAAGGATATATACCCAATTTAACACCCAAATAGATGTAGTCCAATAGCCCGACATTATTAGCATCCGCGAAATCTGCCCAATGTACATGCCCACCACCGAATAGTTCCGGGTGATATAATCCGGCTCCGGGTAGGTTGGTCAACAACATACCGAAAGCTATAGGTAATAATAACAAGGGCTCGAATTTTTTCACGATTGCTAGGTAAAATAGTACGCATGACACTAGTATCATTATGATACATAACCAGTTCCCGTTCGCGAAATGAGCGAATCCCGTGTCATTTATAAACTTCATTACCTTTTCTCCCATATCAATCTCTTCCGCGCTCGCGCTAAACGGAAGAATGAATAACCCGAGTAATGTCGCTATGCTTAAAAGATATTTCTTTAATTGTTTCATTGTTAACAAGTTTACGATGAATTAAGCCAAATCAACAAGCGAATCCTCTTGGGAAACAGACTGTCCGACAGTCACATGGATAGCCTTCACCTGTCCATCGTTGTTAGCCATGATGTTGTTTTCCATCTTCATCGCTTCCATCACGAGTAAAGTATCACCGCGTTTCACGCGGTCGCCTACTTTCACGTTAATGGCAGAAATCGTACCGGGAAGCGGGGCTTTGATTGAAGTTTTGTTAGATGAAGTGTTGGAGGATGAATGATGTACCAGTGTGGCGGCAGGGATGGCTGCAGCTTTACGAGCAACGGGTGTTGACGTTGTGTTCTTGCTCTCGTAAAGTACATCATATGAAATCCCGTTTACCTCAACAGTAGCCTTGTTATGATCTGTTACGCTCACGGTGACATCGAAATTATTCTCGTCTATAGTGATTTTAAATTTGTTCATAATCTTTAATTGTTACTTGGTAAGATTTCTCATGCTATAAATTTTAGAACTCCACGGGGAATAGCGTCTTTCTACCTCCTGTATCGTGATGACGTGGGGTTCTTCATCATGCGAGTCAAAGTACAGGTGCATAGCCATGGCAATGGCAGCCTGTTCATGTGGCGTCGGATGAGCATCGGTTGTTACCGCGGGTGCCGTAACACTGGGTTGGGGTTTCACTTGGTCTTCCAAACGATCCGTGATTTTTGTTTGTAAATTAATGATCCAAATCAAAATAATCAACAACAAAAACACGGTACCCATCCCTATCCCGGTAACGAGGAGCGCGTAGCCCCAATTGATAGCTAACATGGTCATATCTTAAATTATAAAGGTATATTAGAATGTTTCTTCATCGGGTTGGTAACACGTTTGGTCTGCAACGACTGGAAGGCTCTAATCACGCGGAAGCGAGTGTTACGCGGCTCGATAACATCATCAATATACCCGTAAGAAGCAGCCTTGTACGGGTTGGCAAACGCCGTGTTGTACTCTTCTTCTTTTGTCGCGATGAATTTGGCTTTCTCTTCGGCGTCAGTGATAGCCGCCAACTCCTTACCGTACAACACCTCGATAGCACCCTTGGCTCCCATAACGGCGATTTGTGCCGTCGGCCAAGCGTAGTTGAAGTCACCTCGCAATTGCTTGCATGACATCACGTCGTGAGCCCCACCGTAAGATTTACGCAAAGTCACGGTTACTTTAGGAACGGTAGCTTCCCCGTAAGCGAACATCAGTTTCGCGCCGTGAGTGATGATTCCACCATACTCTTGCACGCGTCCGGGCAAGAATCCCGGCACGTCAACCAACGTTAATACAGGAATATTGAAACAGTCGCAGAAACGCACGAAACGTGCAGCCTTGCGTGATGATTCTATATCAAGCACCCCGGCATAGAAGTTCGGTTGATTGGCGATAACCCCGACAGAACGTCCTCCCATGCGGCAGAAACCGACAATAATATTGCGGGCATAACGTTTGTGTACTTCAAGGAATTTGCCGTTATCCACGATAGCCTCGATAACTTCCATCATGTTGTACGGGTGGTTCGGGTTGTCCGGTATCAAGCTGTTCAGCTTGTCTTCCAAACGGTCGATAGGATCATTGCATATCACCATGGGAGCCTCTTCCAAGTTGTTGGAAGGTAAATAAGACAATAAATCGCGAATAGTAGCGATCCCTTCTTCTTCGTTCTCCGCCAAGAAGTGAGAAACACCGGATTTGGTAGAATGAACTTCAGCACCTCCCAGTTCTTCCGTACTGATGTCTTCTCCCGTTACGGTTTTTACTACTTTAGGTCCGGTCACGAACATGTAGGACGATTGATCGGTCATCAGGATGAAGTCCGTCAACGCGGGAGAATACACCGCACCTCCGGCGCAAGGACCGAAAATGGCGGATATCTGGGGAATTACTCCCGAGGCCAAAATATTGCGTTCAAAAATTTCAGCATACCCGGCCAAAGAGTTTACCCCCTCTTGAATACGGGCTCCGCCGGAATCGTTCAACCCGATAATCGGGGCTCCCACGGTCATGGCTTTATCCATAACCTTACAGATTTTTTGTGCCAACATTTCGGAAAGGGCACCGCCGAATACCGTGAAATCTTGGGCAAACACAAACACGAGGCGTCCGTCGATAGTACCTTGTCCGGTAACGACACCGTCGCCCAAGAATTTGGTTTTCTCCATGCCGAAGTTGTAACAACGGTGTGTTACGAACATGTCAAACTCCTCGAAACTATCTTCATCCAGCAACATGGCGATTCTTTCCCGCGCGGTATATTTCCCTTTTTTGTGTTGGGATTCGATACGCTTTTCACCCCCTCCAAGTTTTGCCTGAACTCGTAAGTCGATTAATTCTTTGACTTTATCTTGATTTGTCATATTGTCATGATTTATGTGAGGCCGTTCATTAAAATTATTTTGTTCCGCAAAGTTCAGTCAATACTCTGAACGTGGATTTCGGGTGAAGGAATCCGATTCTCAATCCTTCAGCACCCCCGCGCGGAGCTTTATCGATCAGTTGACAGCCGGCGGCTTGAGCGTCATTTAATGCCGCTTGAACATCTTCTACTGCAAACGCGATGTGATGCATACCACCACCGTTTTTTTCCACGAATTTACCGATAGGACCCTCTGGGTCTGTAGATTCGAGTAATTCGATCTTAGTTTGTCCTACCTTGAAGAAAGCGGTTTTAACTTTTTGATCTTTTACTTCTTCGATAGCGTAACATTCCAATCCTAAAACGTTTTCATAATACGGGATTGCTTCATCTAAGCTGGCAACTGCGATGCCGATGTGTTCAATATGTGTCGGTTTCATAACAAAAAAAACATTAAAGTTATATATTATATTATAATCATTTAGCATATAATTGACGCAACTTCCGCAAGGATATTCCTTGTTAAATAATTAAAGCGCGAAACTACTCATTGTTATTGCGATTTTCAAGTAAAAGCGATAAATAATTTCAAAAAAAAGGAGTTTATATTTGTTTTAAATAAAGAGGGGATAACCTATGTGGTCGAATTGCGTAAAACTTGTAGTTTTTTGAACGAATATTAGGGATAAATCTAAAATATTGAAGTTATGAGCAAGCAAAAATTAGTAGTTTTTATTATCGCGATTATCGGTATGAGCGCCACTTTTTTACCGTGGTACGAGATGGGAAATTCGGGTATGATTATGGGATACCGGACATCCGGTTGGTTCACGTTTATTATGTTCGCTTTGGCATTCCTGTTCGGGCTGCGCGGAAAGCAAAAAAACGATATGACCGGGGGATTGTTATATTTGGCTTCGATATTTTCCTTGCTTGCCGCTTTCGCGGTGATGTGGCAATTGATTGCTCTCGGGTTGAACAAGGAAGGAGCCCAGATGACTGTTGCCGGAAATATGATGGCACAACAGACACGGGTCCTTTACGGTGCTTATCAGGTATTGATCGCCGGAATATGTTTGCCGTTCGGGGCATTTTTGTTCAGGAATAAAAAAGTGGCACGTTAAATTGATTTTAAATACAGCTACCCGTGGGGCGAAGTCTTATACTTGATTGTGCAATGTACTACCCATGATTATAGGGTATATCCCATATAAGTGGTTCTTTAAATATACTTTATAGGGTAAATCTTCTATTATACTCCCATGAAACTTCCATCTATACTCTATCGCGATAAAAAATGGATGGTGTTTTATTTGGAATTGTATGAAATTTGTGGTATGAAAAGTACCTGTTGTATTTATTCACGATAATTATTCGGGATTGTAATTCCTTGTGTACACACCGAGTCTTGAAGATATACTCCCTCGGTTTACGACAAATGAGAATATCAATAGATTCAGGGATTTAAAAGATTGCCGAACGGGTAATTAAATTTTAAATTTAAAATCTAAAATTAGTAGGTTGTGACATTGAAAAAAAATTTCTACCTTGTCAACTCGTTTTTGCAGGAAAAAATTAATAATTAAATAATACAGATATGTTTGATAAAAACGTGTATATCAATAGAAGAAAGAGACTTATCGAGAAGATGAGCGGTGGTTTAGTGTTAATACTCGGCAACGAGGAAGCGCCGGCAAATTATCCGTCGAACACGTATAAATTTCGTCAGGATAGTTCTTTCCTTTATTTCTTCGGTTTGAATCACCCGGGGTTTGCCGGGTTGATGGACGTGGATTCCGGGGAAACCTGTCTGTTCGGGAATGACGTGGATATGGACGACATCATCTGGATGGGACCGCAACCGAGCGTGAAGGAACTGGCCGCCGGAGTCGGCGTCACTCAATCGGCTCCTTTCGCTAAATTGGCTGATGTGCTGAAGGAAGCGATCGGGAAAGGTCGTAAAATTCATTTCCTGCCGCCTTATCGCTATCATAATATGTTGTTGCTCGAGGATTTGTTGGGCATCAATCATTCTCTATTGAAAAGTTACGCGTCGTTGGAATTGATCAAGGCTGTCGTGTCTTTGCGTTCCGTGAAGGAAGAGTGCGAGATAGAGCAGATAAATCTGGCCTGTAACATCGGTTACGAGATGCACGTCGCTGCCATGAAACACGCTTTGGCGGGACAGAAAGAGCAGTATATCGCCGGGTTGATCGAGGGAATTGCCGCTTCGTACGGGAGTATGGTTTCTTTCCCCGTGATTCTTTCCCAGAATGGCGAAACGTTGCACAATCACGATCATAGTAAAACGTTGACCGTGGGACGGATGATGCTGACGGATGCCGGCGCGGAGAACAACATGAATTATTGTTCGGACTTTACGCGTACGGTTCCCGTGGGTGGCAGATTTGACCAACGGCAGAAGGACGTGTACAATATCGTGTTGGCTTGTAACAACAAAGCGATGGAAATTGCCCGTCCGGGAGTAACTTACCAACACGTGCATCTTGAAGTTTGTAAAGTGTTGGCTCAAGGTTTGAAGGATTTGGGATTGATGAAGGGTGACGTGAATGCCGCTGTTGCCGCGGGGGCGCACGCTTTGTTTATGCCCCACGGTTTGGGACACATGATGGGATTGGATGTTCATGACATGGAAGATTTGGGACAGATTTATGTCGGGTACGATGATGTAACCCGTCCGATTGACCAGTTCGGTACTTCTTCTTTGCGCATGGGACGGGAGTTGCAACCGGGATTCGTGGTAACGGACGAGCCGGGGTGTTATTTTATTCCCGCTTTGATAGACCAATGGAGAGAACAGGGATTGCATCAAGAGTTCCTCGTGTATGATAAGATCGAAACGTATAAAGATTTCGGCGGTATCCGTTTGGAGGATGATATTCTGATCACGAAGGACGGGTGCAAATGCATGGGTGACCGTCGTGCCCCGATCACGGTAGAGGAAGTTGAGAACACGATTAATGGGTAATGGATAAAAAAGTAAGATAATGAGATTTGTAGTATCAAGTAGTAGTTTTTTGACGAGGTTGCAGGCGGTGAGCAAGGTGATTAGTGGAAAGCCCGCGCAACCGATTTTGGATAATATTTTATTGGTCGCTAAAGACGATACGCTTTACGCGACGGCTTCCGACAAGGAAACCACGATGGAGGCGAAGGTGGAGTTGGAGAATCTGGAAACCCCGGGGAGTATCACTATTCCTGCCAAGTTGTTGCTGGATATCTTAAAAGAGTTCCCCGAACAACCTTTGACGTTCGATATTAATACCGGAACGAACGAGGTGAAGATTATCTCGGACAAAGGAGAATTTTCAGTTCCGGGCGAGAGTGCCGAGGATTACCCGGTGCAGTCTGCCATGAGCGAGGGGGTGACCTCGATTAATACCAATTGCGGTATGTTGCTGGAGGGTATTACCCGCACGGTTTTCGCCACCGCTAATGATGACCTGCGTCCGGTGATGAATTGTATTCTGGTCGAGATGAACGCGGATAATTTCACGTTCGTGGCTTCGGACGCTCACAAGCTGGTACGTTACAAACGGTTTGACGCCAAGACGGACGGGGATCAATTCTCTTTGATATTGCCGAAGAAACCGTCTTTGCTGTTGAAGAATATCTTGCCGAAGGACGAGAGTGAATTGCAATTGCAGTTCAACGAGAAGATGGCTTGCTTCACGTTCGGGAATTACAAGATGGTTTGTACGCTGGTAGAGGGACGTTTCCCGAACTACAATTCCGTGATCCCGCAGAATAACCCGAAGAAGATTATTATCGAGAAGAAAGAGTTGTATAATTCGTTGAGACGGGTATCCGTGATGGCTAATCAGGCAAGCAATCTCGTGAAGTTGGATTTGAGTAACAACACGATCGTGATTTCCGCGCAGGATGTGGATTACGCTATGTCCGGACACGAGACGATCACTTGCCAGTACGAGGGCGACGAGATGGCTATCGGCTTTAAATCTCCTTTCGTGCAGGAAATCCTGTCCAATTTGAACACGGAGTCTTTGGTACTTGAATTGTCCGATCCGAGTCGTCCCGGTTTGTTCTTGCCTTACGAGAATGATAACGAGAACGAGGATTTGTTGATGTTGTTGATGCCGATGATGGTTTAATAATTTTAGATTTTAGATTTTAGATTTTAGATTTCCCCTTGTGCGGGCTTGCGCTTTGGACGTTGTGGTGAGATTTATAATCTGAAATCTTAAATTTTAAATCAAAAATTGATAACTTGGAATTAAAATTGAATAACCCGATCGTGTTCTTTGATTTGGAAACGACGGGTATTAATATCGCGAAGGACAGGATCGTGGAGATTTCTGTTCTGAAAGTGATGCCGAACGGGAAAGAGGAGCAGAAGACGGTACGCGTGAACCCGGGGATGCACATTCCGGAACAGGCTTCAGCTATTCACGGGATATATGACGAGGACGTGAAGGATTGCCCGACATTTAAGGAGATTGCCAAGGATTTGGCTCGCTTTATCGAGGGGTGTGATTTGGGTGGATACAATTCAAATCGTTTTGATATTCCTTTGTTGGCGGAGGAGTTCTTGCGTGTGGACGTGGATTTCGATATGCGGAAACGCAAGTTCGTTGACGTGCAGACAATTTTCCACAAGATGGAACAGCGTACGTTGAGTGCGGCATACCGTTTCTATTGCGATAAAAATTTGGACGACGCGCATACGGCTGCCGCCGATACGACAGCTACTTACGAGGTGTTGAAAGCCCAGTTGGACCGGTATCAGGACACGTTGGAGAATGATATCGCTTTCTTGAGTAAGTTTTCGACGCAGAATAACACGGCGGATTTTGCCGGGTTTATCGTGTATAACGAGGATGGGGTAGAGGTCTTTAATTTCGGTAAAAATAAAGGCGTACCCGTGGTTCAAGTCTTGAAAGAGCAACCCGGTTATTTCGCGTGGATGCTGAACGGGGAGTTTCCGTTGTACACGAAAAAGATTCTGACGGAGATTCGGTTGAGGACGGCGGGGTTGGTGAAGTAATGTCCATATAATTATTAGTATAAAAAAGAAGGCTATTTTTATAGTCTTCTTTTTTTTGGGGCAGGGCTATTTTTATTGTATTTGCGGTTCTCGTGAAATAGTCGTGTTGCTTGATGAACCTTGTCCGCTTTTTTCCGTATATGTGTCAGGTAAAGTGATTAATAGGTGGGGTTAGATTGTGGGGTTGGGGATTTTGGCATAATCCTTGCTGTATAGCCTATTGTTGGAATGATTTATAATTAAATAGTCAATGGATTTATGAGATTTACATGGATGGTTTGCATGATACCTGCTTTTTTGTGGGCGGGGTGTAAAGGGAAAAAGGAGACGTATCAGGATATTGTTCGTCCCGTGAGAGTTGTGAACGTGGAGTCGTTGGGGGCGATTAATAAGTTGTACACGGGAGTGGTGGAAGCCGAGGAATATAGTAATCTGGCATTTAAGTTATCGGGGCCGCTGGTGGCAATGAACGTGGACGAGGGGCAGAAGGTGAAGAAAGGACAAGTGATTGCCGCGGTAGACCCGTTGGATTACAAGTTGCAATACGAGGCGAATAAGGCGGCTTATTTGACGGCAAAATCCCAGTTGGAGCGGAACAAGAGGTTGTTGTCCATGCAGGCTATTTCCAAGCAGGAATACGAGATCGCGGAAGCGAATTATATAAAAGGGAAGTCCGCTTACGAGACTTCTGCCAATACATTAGAGGATACCAAATTGCGGGCTCCTTTTGACGGGTTCGTGGAGAAGAAGTTCGTGGAGAATTACCAGAAAGTGATGCCCGGCGAGTCGATTATCAAGCTGGTGAACCCGAATAAGTTGGCAGTAGGTTTTACATTGCCGGAAACGAGTGTCGATTTGACTCGCACGCCGATGACGGTAACCGTGGAGTTTGACACGTACAAGGGGATTTGGTTCAAGGCGAAGGTGAAGGAATTTATAGACGCTTCTCCCGACGGGACGGGTATTCCCGTGAAACTGGTGATTGATGACAGTCGTTTTTCTCGTGACATTCATAATATTTATCCCGGTTTCTCTTGCAAGGTGAACTTGAAGATCGAAACGGCGGAGGGCGATGGTTATATCGTGCCGATGAGTGCGTTGTTCAAGAATCCGACGACGAACGCGACTTCCGTGTGGGTGTATGATCCTAAAACCGAAACGGTGAAGAGCAAGACGGTTGAGATCGGACAATTGTTCGGGAGTGACAAGATAATGGTACAGAAGGGACTCGCGAACGAGGATATTATTGTCGTTGCCGGGGTGAATTATATCACGGAAGGACAGAAAGTAAAGCTGTTAAAATAAAGGGAAGTTATGAATATAGCAAGATATTCGCTGGATAACACGAAAGTGATTTATTTCTTTTTGGCTATTTTGTTGGTCGGGGGAGTGCTTTCCTTTGATTTGTTGGGCAAGAAGGAAGATTCGCCTTTCGTGATAAAGACGGCAGTTATTATAACGAAATACCCGGGGGCGACGCCTGCCGAGGTGGAACAATTAATCACGGAGCCTATCGAGCGGGAAATACAGTCGATGCGGCGGGTGAAGAAGATTAAATCGGATTCTTATTACGGGATGTCGAAGATTCAGATTGAATTGAATCCGGCAACCCCACCGGACGAGATGCCGCAGATGTGGGACGAGTTGCGGCGCAAGGTGTTGAATATTCAACCGGCTTTGCCGCAAGGGGCATCGACGATCAGCGTTTCGGACGATTTCGGTGACGTGTTTGGTATTTATTACGGGTTGACTGCCGCGGAAGGATTTTCTTATCACGATTTGAGGGAGTGGGGGCAGAAGTTGAAAACTCAACTGGTGTCGGTTGACGGGGTGCAGAAAGTCGCCTTGTACGGGGAGCAGACGGAAGTGGTAAACGTGTATATCACGATGTCGAAGTTGGCGAACTCGGGAGTGGATCTGAACTCGTTGATGCAGACGATCAAGTCGCAAAATTCATTGATAAACACGGGCGAGAAGCGCGCGGGAAATCTGGAATTGAAGATATTGGCGGACGGGACGTACAAGACATTGGATGATATCCGCAACCAGTTGATTGTGACACAAACGGGACAACAGGTGCGGTTGGGGGATATTACCACGATCGAGAAGGGATATCTCGATCCGCCGGGTAGCCTTATGCGGGTTAATGGAAAGCGGGCTATCGGGATTGGTGTTTCGACTGATCCGGAGCGGGATGTGGTGAAGACGGGGGATAAGGTGAAAGAACGTTTGAGCCAGTTGGAAGAGTTGATGCCCGTGGGAATAGAACTGGTGACGCTTTACCCGGAAAACGAGATCGCGCGGGAGGCGAATAACGGGTTCCTGTTGAATCTGGTGGAATCTGTCGTGATCGTGATTTTTATTATTTTGTTGGTGATGGGGTCCCGTGCCGGATTGTTGATCGGTTCCTCGTTGATCTTTTCTATCGGGGGCACGATGCTGATCATGCAGTTTATGGGTGTCGGGTTGAACCGGACGTCGTTGGCGGCATTTATTATCGCGATGGGTATGTTGGTGGACAACGCTATCGTGGTGACGGATAATGCCCAGATACTAATCAAGAAAGGGATGCGACGGCGGGACGCGTTGATACGGGGGGCTACTGTCCCGCAATGGGGATTGTTGGGTGCCACGTTGATTGCCATATTTTCATTCTTGCCTTTGTATTTGGCTCCTTCTTCGGTGGCGGAGATGGTGAAGCCGTTGTTTATCGTGTTGGCGATATCCCTGTCCTTGAGTTGGATTCTGGCATTGACGCAGACGACGGTTTTCGGTAATTTTATTTTGAAAGAAAATTCCGGGGGCGAGGGGAAAGACCCGTATGACACGAAGTTTTATAACAGGTTCGTGTCCGTGTTGCGGGGCTTGATTCGTTACAAGGTGGTGACGATCGTGTCGGTTGTCTGTTTGTTTCTGGCTTCGATGTATATCATGGGGGTGATGCCGCAGAATTTCTTCCCGAGTATGGATAAACCTTATTTCCGCGCGGATTGTTTCCTGCCGGAAGGTTTCAGTATCCGGGAGTCCGAGAAGATGATGTCGGATATCGAATCTTACTTGATGAAGCAGGAGGAAGTGACGAATGTTTCCGTGACGATCGGGGGGTCGCCGTTGCGGTATTATCTGGCAAGTACTTCTTTCGGTCCGAAAGCGAATTTCGGCAACTTGTTGATCGAGGTGGAGAAAAAAGAGCAATCCCCGGTGGTTGAAGCGCGGTTGAATACTTACGTGCGGGAGAATTACCCGGATATGCTGATCCGTTCCTCGTTGTTCAAGTTGTCGCCGGCGGTGGAAGCGGCTATCGAGATAGGGTTTATCGGGGAGAATATAGATACACTGGCAGCATTGACGGAGCGGGCAATGGGCATGATGCGGGAATGTGACATGGTGACGGATGTACGCGGTAGCTGGGGAAATAAAGTGCCCGTGTGGGAGCCTGCCTATTCGCAGGAACGGGGACAACGTTTGGGTATTACCCGTCAATCCGTGGCTTATGCTTTGAAAATAGCGACGAACGGGTTGGCTCTCGGTGATTTCCGCGAGAAGGATTTGTTTATGCCTATCCTGTTGAAAGAGGACGGGTTCGATAGCAAGAATCTGGATAACATGAAGACCTTGCCCGTGTTTGCCACGCGGGGGTTCACGGTCCCTTTGGCACAAGTCGTGGATAGTTTTGCCTATAATTATCATTATAACGTGATTAAACGGTACAATCGCGACCGGGTGATGATGGCACAATGTGATCCGAAACGGGGAGCTAATGCGAAAGCCGCTTCCGCACAGGTATGGGATAAGGTGAAGAAGATGGATTTGCCGGAAGGGTACACGATGAAGATATTCGGGGAGGACGAGAGTCAGGCGGAATCCAACGAGGCGTTGGCAGCCAATATGCCGTTGACGTTTATACTGATGTTTATCGTGTTGCTGTTGCTTTTCAGGACTTACCGGAAACCGACGATTATTTTGTTGATGGTGCCGTTGATTTTTATCGGTGTCGTGTTCGGGCTTCTGGTGATGGGCAAGATGTTTGACTTCTTCGCTTTGCTGGGAGTGTTGGGATTGGTCGGAATGAATATCAAGAACGCGATTGTGCTGGTCGATCAGATCGGTATAGAGCAGGAGAACGGGTTGGCTCCGCTGGATGCGGTATTGCAAGCCACGAAGTCGAGAATCGTTCCGGTGGCAATGGCATCGGGGACAACGATATTGGGTATGTTGCCTTTGTTGTTTGACGCGATGTTCGGGGGAATGGCGGCTTGTATCATGGGCGGTTTGCTCGTGGCGAGTTTGTTGACGATTGTCGTTCTTCCGGTGACGTATTGTTTGATATTTAGAATTAAAGCCGATTAATTTTAGATTTGATGATTTTAGATTTTAGATTTTAGATTGATGAAAAAGATGCTTTTAATAATAGGGGTTTTGCTGGTATTGGCGGGTGCGGTGACGGGACAGACGTTGACCGTGGAGCAATACCGGGCGAAGGTGTTGGAGTATAATCAGGATATAAAACAGGCGAAGGAGGCGGTGAATGCTGCCATGTTTGCCTTGAAAGGGATTAAGACGGGATTCTTTCCCAAGTTGCAGGTCGGGGGAAATTATTCGTACCAGATCGAAGACGTGGAGTTTATGCAGGGGGTGAATATGAAGCACGATAATTACACGGCGGAGGCTACGCTCTCGCAAAATGTGTATGCCGGAAGTGCGGTTCGGAAGCAGAAGGACGCGGCGGTTTTGCAGGAAGCGATAGCTCGTTTGGGCGAGGATTTGACCACGGATAATATTGTCTATGCTGCCGACGTGAATTACTGGACGGTGGCGGCGAACGAGAGCCAGTTTTATATAGCCCAAGAATTTGTATTGATAGTGAACGAGTTGGACGGTATCGTGCAGAAGCGTTTTGACGAGGGGGCAATCAGTAAGACGGACTTGTTGATGGTGAAAACCCGTTTGAAAGAAGCCGAATTGCAATTGTCCACGGCGACGATGAATTACCGGATGGCGATGCAATCTTTGAAAATCATGATGGGTACGCCGTTGGAGGAAAACGTGGTGCTTGTGGATTCTATCCAGAAGCCCGTGATTGTGCCTGCCTTACAACCGTTGGATGTCGCTTTGCAGCGTCGGGCGGATTATCAGATCGCGACACAGAATCTGACTTTGGCACAGCAGCAGACGAAAATCATTCGTTCAAAATATTTACCTCAGTTTGCCGTGGGGCTGAAAGAATCGTGGGGAACCCCCTTGATTAACGTGGACGGGAAAGAGAAATTCGCGACAACGGCTTTTGCCAAATTGAGTATGCCTGTCTTTAATTGGGGTGAAAAGCGTCAATATGTTCGTCAAAATAAAGCCATGGAAACGAGCAAGGAATTGGAGATAAGTAAGATGCAGGATCAGGTGAAGCAGGAGTTGGCTAACGCATGGGTGAAGCTCAACGAAACGTGGAAACGAGTGGAAATTGCCAATTCCACGCTGGAAATAGCCAAGGAGAATCTGAAATTGAACACGTTCAGTTATAACGAGGGGAAATTGCCGATATTGGATGTACTTTCTTCTCAAGCCACGTGGTTGCAGGCGTACACGAGTGTGGTCGCGGCAAATTACCAGTATAAGGTGGCTTACGCGGAGTACGTGAAGATATTGGGAGGGTATTGATTTATGATTTACGATTTACGATTTTGGATTTTAGATTTATGATTTGGTGATTCGGGGATTATTGATTTTGCGGACTTAAGGAATTGGGGCGTGTTTTGGCACGCCTCGATTCGTTTTGTAAAAATGTATAATAAGCGGGTAAATTTTCAAGCTTTTACGGGTATTTCTTCCAATAAATTGTATTTTTGCAGACTAATGGATATTAGTATTTAAAAGATTAGAGCGATATGACGATAGAGAAGATGCTTACTCAGCAAGTGCTGGAAGCCGTAAAGGCTTGTTACGGGGTTGAATTAACAGAAAAGGACGTTCAATTGCAGGAAACCCGCAAGGAGTTTGCCGGAGATTTGACGGTTGTTGTTTTTCCGTTTACCCGATATTCCAGAAAGTCGCCGGAAGAGACGGCGAAAGAGTTGGGAGAGTATTTGAAACAAAATATTGAAGAGGTGGAAACCTACAACGTGATTAAGGGATTCTTGAACGTGGTGATTTCCGCCGCTTATTGGATTGAGGTGTTGAACGAGGTGGCACGGGAAGAGAAGTACGGGTACGCAAAAGAACCGAGCGGGAAAACGTACATGATCGAGTATTCTTCACCGAACACGAACAAGCCGTTGCATCTCGGGCATATCCGTAATAATTTCTTAGGTTGGTCGGTATCGGAGATACAGAAAGCGAACGGACATCATGTGATTATGGTGAATCTGGTGAACGACCGCGGTATCCATATCTGCAAGAGTATGATCGCTTGGGAGAAGTTTGCTAATGGTGCTACCCCGGAAAGCACGGGAACGAAAGGCGACCATTTCGTGGGGGATTATTACGTGCGTTTTGATAAAGAATATAAAGCCCAGACGAAGGAGTTGATGGAGAAGGGCATGACGGAGGAAGAGGCAAAGAAGCAAGCCCCGATATTGCTGGAAGCGCAGGAGATGTTGCGTAAATGGGAAGCCGGGGACGAGAAAACGGTTGCCTTGTGGCGGAAGATGAATGACTGGGTGCTGAAAGGATTCGAGGAAACTTACAAGATGATGGGTATCACGTTCGATAAGGTGTATTTTGAATCGGAGACCTACAAGAAAGGGCGTGATCTCGTGTTGAAAGGGCTTGCCGACGGCGTGCTTTACCGGAAGGACACGGGTAGCGTGTGGGCGGACTTGACGGGTGACGGGTTGGACCATAAACTGTTGTTGCGTGACGACGGGACTTCCGTGTACATGACTCAAGATATCGGTACGGCTTACGACCGCTTCAACGAGTTTAACATGGACCAAGAGATATACGTGGTGGGTAACGAGCAGAACTATCATTTTCAAGTGTTATCGTTGGTTTGCAAGAAACTCGGTTTCGATTGGGCGGATAAGATTAAGCATCTCTCTTACGGTATGGTGGAACTGCCGGAAGGTAAGATGAAATCACGAGAGGGAACGGTGGTGGATGCCGATGACCTGATTGCCGAAATGATTCACACGGCACGGACGACTTCCGAGGAACTGGGAAAATTGGACGGCTACTCGGAAGAGGAGGCGGAAGACGTGTACCGTAAAGTGGCTCTCGGGGCGTTGAAATATTTTATCTTGAAAGTAGACCCGAAAAAGACCATGATGTTTAACCCGAAGGAATCTATCGATTTTAACGGGAACACGGGACCTTTTATCCAATATACTTATACGCGTATCCGGTCGGTATTGCGCAAGGCGGAGGAAGCCGGAATACAAATCGTGCCGGGTGATATACATACCGGGTTGACGGAGAAGGAACAGAACTTGATTCGGTTTATCGCCAAGTTGCCCGCCGTGGTGAAAGAGGCGGGAGATAATTACAGTCCGGCTTTGCTTGGAAATTACGCTTACGATTTGGCGAAAGAATTTAATCAGTTCTACCACGATTATTCTATACTGAAAGAAGAGAACGAGCAGGTGCGGAACTTGCGTTTGTTGTTGGCTCAGCAGTGTAGCGTGGCTATCCGTAGCGCGATGGGAATGTTGGGGATTGAGATGCCGGAGAGGATGTAGACGGATTTTAGATTTACGATTTATGATTTAAGATTTACGATTTAAGATAATGGAGAAAATTGAGCCTAAAGATATAAACGAGAATGTAATCCGGTTAATCGGGGACGAGTGGATGCTGGTAACGGCAGGTGACCGGGAGAAGTTCAATATGATGACGGCGAGTTGGGGAAGCATGGGCTTTCTTTGGAATAAACCGGTGGTGATGGTGTTCGTGCGACCGCAGCGGTACACGTTCGAGTTCACGGAGAAACGCGATACATTCACGTTGTCGTTCTTTGACGAGAGGTATCGTCGGGCATTGAACGTGTGCGGTTCTGTTTCCGGTCGGGACACTGATAAGGTGAAGGAAAGCGGGTTGACACCTTATTTCACGGAAGCGGGGAATCCTGCTTTCGAGGAAGCATCTCTCGTGCTGGAGTGCCGGAAGTTGTATGCCGATTTCTTGAAGGAAGAGGCTTTCACGGAACGGAAGATCGCGGATGCCCAATACGGGCAAAAGGATTTCCACAAGATGTACGTGGCTGAAATTATTAATGCTTGGGTGAGGAAATAACGAATGGATTTATGTACATATCATAGTCATTGCACCTTTTGTGACGGTAAGGCTCCGGCGGAAGAGTTCGTGAAAGCGGCTATCGAAGCCGGGTTTCATAGTTATGGGGTATCTTCACATTCCCCGCTTCCGTTCGATACCCGGTGGTCGTTGAGTAAAGGAGATGTTGAGGCGTATTTGCAGGAAATGGAACGCTTGAAGAAACAATATGCCGGGCACATCGAATTGTACGTGGGGTTGGAGATTGATTACCTGAATGACGGCTGGGGACCCGCGAATGATTATTTCCAGCGGATGCCATTGGATTACCGTATCGGTTCCGTGCATTTGGTGACGAATGGGGAAACCGGTGAGATGATGGATATGGACGGTAGTTTCGATGATTTCCGGGAGAATTTCCGGAACGTCTATCACGATGACCTGAAACATCTCGTGCGGGATTATTTTCGTTCTTCAGCCCGTATGGTTGAACTGGGAGGTTTTGATTTCGTGGCGCACTTGGATAAGATTTCTATGAACGGTTCGTTGGTGGAGCCGATGCTCACGGAACAGGCGTGGTATAATGAATTGTTGAGGGAGTATTTGCAACTGATAGCCGAGAAAGGCGTTATGGTGGAAGTGAACACGAAAGCGTACACGAAAAAAGGATTGATGTTCCCGAATGTAAAATATTTCAAGTGGTTGAAGGAGTTGAATATTCCCGTGATGGTAAATTCGGATGCCCATTTGCCGCAATTGGTGAATGATAACCGGGAATTGGCATTCCGCTTGTTGCGGGATGCGGGAGTAAAGAGTACCATGCGCCTGCATCGCGGGGTATGGGAGGAAGTACCTATGTCGGAAATTAAAAATTGAAAGATGAATAAATGTCTGGTCATTTTAGGTTGTTTTTTGACCTTTGTGTTGTGTGGTTGTTCCGGGGAAGTAGAGGACGATTTGATAGATGTGTTGGCTAACGAGAAGCAAGCCATTCATGATTACCTGAATCAGCACGCAACCGGGGAGGTGCTGGCAATCCCTTATTACAGTCGTAAAGGGATGTTGATAGATTCTATTTTTATTTTTAATCATAACAGTAGCGGTGACGTGGCTAAGGATTCCGGATGGGTGGTGATGGATTATGACATGTATGATTTGAATGATAAGATATGGGATACCACGAATCCGGAAAAATGGAGTGAAGAGTTTACGCCGGGATATGCTTACGGCGGACCTGTGCTGCATCGGGTGGATACGGCGAGATATAATTTTTTAGGGGAGGCATTTCGGCATATCGGAGTGGGTGATGCCGGGGGTGAGGTGATTATCCCGTCGGTCTTGGGTGCGGTAGACGGGAGAACTTTGCGTTACAAGTTGACTTCTTATAATGTTTTCGATGATATCGCGGAGCATGAAAAAGAGTTGATGGATGCTTATATGGCTCCGTTTTCATCCGCCGACACTTTGCATGTTCTCCCGGGAGAGGTAAAATCGGATACGATTACCTATATTATATTTCTGGAAAGAGAGGGGGATACCCGGAAGTTGCAAACCGGGGATTCGGTTCTGCTGAATATGGTTTATGGGATACTGGATGAAAAAGGATTAAGTACTCGGACATTTAGGGCAATAAGGGAGGATACAACAAAGATATTGTTTAATGAACGGTGGCAAAGAGATATTCCCTCCGGGTTGACTAAAGGGTTGCAGCGATTGCAGCAAGGTGATTCGGCTCATATTCTTATCCCTTACGGGATGGCATACGGGGCAGCCGGGAGAACGCAGAGCGCACAAGGTGGTGGGAAGTATTATTTGGAACCTCCTTATTGTACATTGTGGTGTTGGGTAAGGGTAAAGGAGATATTCCCGCAAAATCAAGAAGAGTAGTATTTTTATAACAGCTAAATAAAAACGGAAAATGAAAAGAAATTATTGGATGATGATGCTTTGCTTGTTAGCAGGCGGTATTGCAGGTTGCTCGGATGATGACAATGGGCCGAGTTGGAAAGAGCTTTTTGATAAGGAGCAAGCCCTTATAAGGGAATTTATGAAAGATAAGAGTCCGAAGGATTCTGTTGTGTTTGATGTGGAATACAAGAAGAAAAAGTTTCAGGATGTAGCTTATGTGTTTAATTACAGTACGGATAATAGCAAGAAGAAACCTAAAGATGGGCAATTTATTCTTGTGAATTATACGGACAGAGCTCTAAATAAAGTGATTTTAGATGATACCAGATTATCGACTGTTGGAGGAGAAAAAATTGAATATCCCAAATATCCGACGGGAGGACCCGTTTACGAGCAGGTTATATCGGATGAGGAAGTTTATTCCCGCTTTTTCAAATATTTCTCGGAGGGAACTTCTGGCTCTATCATTTTGTCGAGTTTGCTTAGTGCTTCTTCGACTTACTTGTATCGTGAGTATAAGGTAGAGAAAATTATTGAGGGAAGTTTGTTGGATTATGAATACGAATTGATGGACGAATTCTTAAAGGCGAAAGGTTTTGATAGAAAGAATTCGATTGAAGTTCCTTCGAAAATGCTAAACGATACGGTTACTAGAATTGTAAAATTCGAAGAAATATCTAGTGCTTCTATTTTGCCCACGGACAGTGTTACCGTGCATTGTAATGGGTATATATTGGATGAATTCAGCGATAATTTTAACGAGGATAAACTTCGTGCAGTCCTGAAAATGGACGAGGAGAAGAAAGAAACATGGAAAGTTTCTGATTTGATAGAAGGATTGAAAGTCGGTTTGACTGAAATGAATGTAGGAGAGAAAGCGTATATTCTTATACCTTCCGGCAGGGCATACGGGAAAGGAATTTTAAACTATTACTATCAATATGTCATGCCGCCTTATG
This sequence comes from Butyricimonas hominis, assembly GCF_014287455.1. Taxonomy (NCBI): domain Bacteria; kingdom Pseudomonadati; phylum Bacteroidota; class Bacteroidia; order Bacteroidales; family Odoribacteraceae; genus Butyricimonas; species Butyricimonas hominis. The sequence continues at coordinate 522,882 of NZ_JACOOH010000003.1, read as the reverse complement.
CAACTCTCGTGTACGAGATTGAAATTTTTAATAGAAAACCTAATGCCAAGTAGCGATTAGTTTATGAATATTTGTCTGGAAAGCACCTTGGAGCTTGCCGTGGCTTGGGCGAGAGAAGTGGGGGAAGTGCAACGTTCTAATTTCAGGAGTGGGCATTTGGATATAGAGACGAAATCGACCATACATGATGTGGTGACGAAAGTGGATAAGCTGAGTGAATCCATGTTGTTGGAGCGTATCGGGAAGCATTTCCCGGATCATAGTGTATTGGGAGAGGAGAGCGGTGAGCATGACTTGCATAGTGATTATCTGTGGGTGGTCGATCCTTTGGACGGAACGAATAATTATAGCCAAGGACTGCCCGTGTACACTGTTTCTATCGGCTTGCAATACAAGGGTGAAACGGTATTAGGTGTCGTTTATACTCCTTATACGGATGAGTTGTACACGGCTGTTCGGGGTAAAGGTGCTTTTCTGAATGGTAAACAGATTCATGTAGCTACTAAGACGGATTTGAATCAGAGTGTGTTAGCTACCGGGTTCCCGTATGATAAAGGGATAAATCCCGTTAATAATATTGATAATTTGAGCCGTATATTGCCGCATTTGCGAGGTATCCGGCGTATGGGTTCTGCCGCTTACGACCTTTGTAACGTGGCTGCCGGATTCTTGGACGGTTACTGGGAGCTCGGTCTGAAACTTTGGGATGTATGTGCCGGGGTTCTGATCGTACAGGAAGCCGGAGGAGTGGTAGAGCATTTCCGATATGATCGGGGAATAGCGATTATGACAGCGAATCCCAAGCTATTGGAAAAGATAGAAGATTATATACGATGAATGGGCTGTATAGCCCATTTTTCGTATCCAGATTTTATGATACAATTATCTCAAGCGATTTAATTTTTTCCCGGATAAGATAGAAAGTCTTTTTTTATTGTATAACTTTGCAACAAAGGAGTATTCTTTTATGGGAATAGATGTAACGCAAATCTTACATGGGGTGAATGATAAGAACGAGAAAGCATGGAAAAGTGTTTTCACGTATTATTATGCCGCGTTATGTTCTTATGCGGATCGAATTATTCGGGATGCTGTTGTGGCGGAGGATTTGGTGCAGGAGGTTTTGATGAATGTCTGGAAAAGTGAGCGTAAATTCCCTCAAGTAAATGATCTTACCTATTATCTTTATCGGTCGACTTACAATCAGGCAATGATGCATTTGCGCCGGGAGAAATTCCAAGAACGTTACGTGCAACAGGTCTTGCAGGAAGAAAGCGATTTCACGGATGAAGAATTTGCGGAAACGGTTCGGGAAGAGCTGGTACGGCAGCTTTATTTTTATATAGATGAACTTCCCGAGGAAAGAAGAAAAATAATCTTATTGAGTATAAAAGGATATTCCGGCAATCAAATTGCCGAAGAATTGGGTATTTCCATTAACACTATAAAGACTCAAAAGAATCGTGGGTTCAAGTATTTACGGGAGAAGATGAAAGATTCCGCTCATTTGTTCTGGTTGACCGTATTCCTTTCTTGATAAAGAAATCATTTTTTTGAAAAATAATTCTCGTTTTTGTCACACCAAATGAAATGTCGTGCATTTTATGAGTGTAATTAGGAAATAAGATGAAAAGAGATTTAAATAAGATTGTGGCATTAATGCGTAAAGCGTATTCCGATACATTGCAGGATGAGGAACAGAAAGAGTTTGGGCAATTGATGGAGGATAAGGCTTTGCACGATGTCTATTTTGATGTGGAGGATGATGTTTATCTGGAAAAGCATTTTGCCCGTTACGAGCGTTTTTCTCCTGAAAAGGCTTACGAGATTTTCAAGAAGCAGCAACAGAAAAACAAGATAAGGATTATCTTGCGGCGGGTGGCTGTAGCGGCTTGTTTTATTTTACCGTTGTTGGGTGCCGGGATGTGGATGATGTGGCAAGAAGAAAAACAAGAGCAGCCGGTGGTATTGGCAAAGCGGGAGAACGTGCAGTTGAAATTGTCGGACGGGCGTGTCGTGGACGTTTTGCAAGGAAACGAGATTCAGGAAAAAGGCGGTTCAACGATTCGGATGGAGGAAGGTTTGCTCTCGTACAAGCAAGATTCTGTTCATGGTGATGAATTAGTATATAATGAATTAAATGTACCGCTAGGGGGAGAGTGTAACGTGATTTTGGATGACGGGACGCGAGTGTGGGTGAATGCCGGGAGTAAAATAAAATATCCGGTTCGTTTCGCGAAAGAGAAGAGAGTGGTGTCCGTGAAAGGGGAAGTTTATTTCGATGTAACGAAAGACGGGCGTCCCTTTGTTGTGGAAACGGAATTGGGAAAAGTAAACGTGTTGGGAACTTCTTTCGGAGTGAGGGCATACAATGATGAAGCGGTGTTGACGACCTTGGTTTCCGGGAAAGTGATGTTCACGAGCAAGCAAGGCAAAAGCGTGACCCTATTGCCGAGAGAACAAGCGGTGGCTTCCCCGGGGGGAGCGTTGAGCAAGCGGGAAGTGAACGTGGAGGAGTATGTCGGGTGGAAAGACGGATGGTACATCTTCAAGGAGGAACGCCTTGAAGATGTGATGTGTACCTTGTCGAGATGGTATGGTATTACGATTTTCTATCAGAATCCCAAGGTGAAAGAGATTCGGTTCACGGGTAATCTGAAACGGTATGATTCTATCATAACTTTCTTGGAGGTGCTTGCCGCTTCGGAGGAGGTCAAATATAAAATAGATGGTGATGTAGTGTTCCTGTATGAATAAAAGAAAACACGGACAACAAATTTCCTAGGTCTGGAGTCCGTGCTCGATGTATTAATTTAAATACTTTACAAAGTTATGCAAAAAAACAAACGTTTTAGGTTTGGGGAGCTTTTTATGTACCAAAAAAAGATGTGGTGTATTATGAGATTAGCATGTATTCTAATTTTGGCGTTTAATTTGAGTGTTGCCGCTGCTGCATTTTCGCAGAGTAAGGTGTCACTGGAGTTGAAAGATGCGACTATGGAAGAGTTTATTGCCGCGATGAAAGAGCAGACCGGCACACAGTTTTTGTATAACTCTTCTTTGTTGAAAGTAAGTGAGTTGATCACGGTAAACGTGAAAGACGAAGATTTTAGAGCGGTTCTGGATAAAGTGTTGTCGCCGTTGAGGTTGACTTACAACGTTGTTAATGACGTGGTTGTAATCAAACGTTTGCCTTATGTGGCTCCCGACAAAACGTGGAAGCTGAAAGGGAAGGTGACGGATCAAGCGGGAGAAGCCCTACCCGGTGTTACGGTTCGTTTGAAGGGAACTACTATCGGGATATCGACGGATATCGACGGGGCTTTTACCATGGAGATGAAGAAGGATGTCGATACGTTGGTGGTTTCTTTCATCGGTATGAAGACTCAATTCGTGCCGGTGAAGCGTGAAAAGACGGAGTACGTGATCAAGCTGGAAGAGGATGTACAGGAGATGGACGAGGTGGTAGTGGTTTCAACCGGTTATCAGGATATTGACCGTCGTCGTTTGACGAGTGCCGTGACCACCTTGAAGATGGATGATATTAAGGTGGCGGGTATTGCTTCGATAGACAAGATGCTGGAGGGACACGTGCCGGGTATGATTTTCATGCAGAACTCCGGTCAGGCGGGTGCTGCCGCCCGAGTCAGAATCCGCGGTACTTCCACGGTGTTGGGTAATCAGGAACCGTTGTGGGTGTTGGACGGGGTGGTATTGGCTGATCCGGTGAACGTGGATCCGTCACAGTTGAACGACTTGGACTTCGTGAATTTGTTGGGGAACGCCATTTCCGGTTTAAACCCCGATGATATCGAGCAGATCGACGTGTTGAAAGATGCTGCTGCCACGGCTATTTACGGTACACGTGCCGCTAACGGTGTAATTGTGATTACGACGAAAAAAGGTAAAGTGGGACCTCCCTCTGTTACGTATTCTATTTCAGGAACTTTGAACCGTCGTCCCTATTATTCCGATCGGGAAATCAACTTGATGAACTCTCAAGAGCGTATTGATGTATCGCGGGAGATGTTCCACCGGGGAATGGAGTTTAAGAATGTTTCCAACTGGGTTGGGTACGAGGCGGCATATCTTGATTATAAAGCGGGAATACTATCGTTTGACCAATTCCAAGAAAAGGCGAATTATTACGAGCGGGTGAATACGGATTGGTTTGATATTTTGTGTGAAAACAGTTTTTCCAACAAACATACGTTGAGCGTGACGGGTGGTTCTCCGAATATTCGTTACTATGCTTCTGTCGGTTACAATGACGAGCGTGGGGTAATCAAAAAGGAAAAGAATCAGACTTACACGGCTAATTTGAAATTGAACGGGAATTTTGAGAAAGTGGATTTCCAGTTCGGTATTATCGGGAACGTGAATGAACGTAGGTATACTCCCACGAGTGTAACTCAATACGCGTACGAAATGAGTCGTGCCATACCGGCTTACAATCCGGACGGGTCACGGTGGTTTTATATGAGAGGATCAACTCGTGATCTTTCTTATCCTTTCAACATTGAAAATGAAATGGAAACTACCTACCAGACGATGAACACGCATTCCGTGACGTTCACGGGTAATTTGAAATACCGGGTTTTGCCTTATTTGAACGTGGAGGGAACGGCTTCTTACACTTTTGGACGCAATACACAGGAAACGGTGTACGAGGAAGATTCTTGGTATGTGGCAAAATTACGTAAAAAGGGGAGTGATGATACATCTTCCGAATGTCCGCTAGGGGGAGAATTGAAGGAGAGTAGTACGGATAGCCGGAATTGGTTGGTGCGTTTGCAATTTAATTACAATCAGATGTTTAAGGATATCCATCAATTGAATGTCGCATTGGGAGGGGAGATGTCTTCCAAACGGTATAATAGTTATGCGGCGACACACCGGGGATACTATCCGGAACGGGGGAAGACTTTTGCTTCCATTGATGGAACTTTCCTGTATAAATACGGTCAATATCGGGATTGGATGGCCAAGAATAAACCGTCGATTTCGGAAACGCTGACGAATTTAACTTCGGCTTATTTGGCGATTACCTATACGTATGATAATCGTTATACCTTGAATTTCAATACCCGTATAGACGGTTCTAACCAGTTTGGTAGCCGGAGTAACGAGAAGTTGTTGCCTATTTGGTCTATTTCTGGACGTTGGGATGTGAAAGAGGATTTGTTGAAAAACAGTAATGCAGTCAATCGTTTGGCTTTGAAGTTCTCTTACGGTCACCAAGGGAATATGTTGGATAACCAGACTTCCAAGATGATTATCGAGAAGGGAGATTTGAACAGTTGGTATAACGAGTTTTCATCCACGATAAAGTATTATCCTAATCCGGATTTGAAGTGGGAGTTGACTTCTTCTTACAATATTGATTTGGAATTCAGTTTGTGGAAGGATAAAATCAGCGGTTCTATCGGTTATTACTACAAGCACACGAAAGATGCTTTCTTGAGTAAGAGTGTATCGGAAATCAACGGGGTATCGAGTTATGTGGTGAACAAGGGAGAGATTTCAAATCAAGGAGTGGAAGTGAGTTTGAGCTTTACCCCGATTAATCAGAAGGTGGATGCTTCCGGTAAGCGGGGATTCGTGTGGCGTTTTGACCCGCAGATTGGTCAGGTGGTGAATAGTTTAATCAGTAAGGCCATCAATAATAAGGACCGGACAGTGCAGGATAAAATCAAATTCTCGGACTATTTGAGGGGCTCGGTCGAATTGAAAGGCAAGCCGTTGCAGACCTTTTACTCTTATCGTTTCAAAGGTTTGAGTTCGGTGGACGGTCGCCCGATTTTCTATGGTACGGAGGAAGAACAAGCTGATGCGTTGTACGAGAAGTATTGCAATATGACGGACGAAGAGGTTTGGGATGCGGTATTGGTGGAATCGGGAACTCGTGTGCCCACGTTGCAGGGGGGGATCAACAACTATTTCGGTTATCGCCAGTTCGGTCTTTCCATGAATTTTGCGTATAGTTTTGGAAATAAGGTGCGTTTGTTGAAATTGTGTGAAGAGAATAATATCACTCCTTATCCGGAACGGAATATGCGGAAAGAGTTTGTGAATCGTTGGCAGCGTCCGGGGGACGAGAACAAGACCAATATTCCGGGGGTGAAGGTTTCCGAGGCTTTAACTTTGCCGTGGTGGGGACAAAGCAAGTACACCAGTAATGGTAAGATGACCAAGTTTGCCGATAATGACATTTACGCGATGTATGATTTGTCGGATTTACGCGTGGTGAGCGGTAACTATTTGAAATTGCAATCCGTGACATTCCGTTACAATGTGCATGATAAATTCTGTAAAAAATTGGGAATCAATTCGGCTTACTTGAGCTTGACGGGTACTAATCTATTCACGATTACCAATAAGAAATTGAAAGGGCAGGACGTGACTCAATCGGGAGCCGCTCCGACCATAAACATGTCTTTGCGCCCGAATTATTCGTTTACGTTAAATGTAACATTTTAAATGCAGTAGGATATGAAGAGTAGAATATTATATATTTGTCTGATGAGTTGCTTGCCGGTATTGTTTACTGCTTGCGGGGATTTCCTTGAGGAGAAATCGCAGAATCTTGCCTACGTGGAGAAAGTGGCGGATTTGAACGAGTTGTTGATTGGTGAAGGATATTTAAGTGGAGGAAATTCAATAGATACCCTGAATGCCGCTAGTGTGAACAAGTGGGGTAGTATATGGAATATGAATGCGGTAACGGGTAAAATGCCTGTAAATAATTTCCCTTATATTCATTTGATGGATGATGATGCGACCGAATATTTGCTCTGTGAAAAAAGTATCGTGAACACGGAAAAGAATTATATTCGCATGAAAGCCATTAATTTACATCATTGGCAACCGGATCCTTTTTATGATTCGGAAAATGCGGAGATTAATGATGGGAATTGGCAGAATATGTGGAAACGTATTGCTGCGATGAATTCTGTTATCTATCAGGTCAATGAAATGCGCGGTAAAGAAGATGATAAAGTGTTGTGTAATAAGGTTGAAGGAGAAGCTCGTTTTTTGCGTGCGCAGTACTATTTCTATATGGCGAATTTATACGGCAAGCCTTATCGGAAGGCATCTGCTTCTATTGATCCGTGTATTCCTTTGAAGACATCGGAAGAGATTGAAGATAAATATTTCAGTCGGGCAACGTGTGAGGAGGTATATCGTCAAGTTGTGAAAGATCTGGAACAAGCTACCGTGTTGCTTCAGGGAATAGAGCAAACGACTAAGTACCGGACAAACCAGACAGCCGCTTTCGCTTTGTTGAGCCGCGTACATCTTTTTATGGAGAATTACGAGGCTGCCGTTGCGGCTGCCGACAGTGTTATCGGGAATCCGGATTATTACCTGCGGGATTTGAAGGCTTACCAGCGCGGTAGTGCCGTGTACGTGACTTCCCCCGAGGTGATTTTCACGCATGGACCGAATATCATGGCAGTGGTTCATGCTCCGGTTGTGGTGTCTGGTAGTGGTGTGAATCAACAACGAATAAGTTCTGGTTACACGACTTCGGAAGATTTGTTGGCTTGTTATGGTGAGAATGATAATGATATGCGTTTGAAAGCGTTTTTCATCGAGCGTCCGGCACCCGGAAACGGTTGGCGATGCGTGAAAACTCAATTTAATGCGGAAGAGGTTTCCGATATTATGGCTATTCGCGTGCCGGAGGTTTACTTGAACAAGGCGGAAGCGTTGGCATTGTTGGGGCGTGATGCAGAGGCTATCGAAGTGTTAAATGAATTGAGAGAAAAACGTTTGAAAGTGGCGGGAGCGGTAACGGAAAGTGGTGAAGGGTTGGTAAACTTTATCCGTGATGAGCGTAGACGGGAATTGTGTTTCGAGGGACACCGCTGGTTTGATTTGCGTCGTTATGCCGTGAACAGTGTGTATCCTTACGAGAAGGAGATTCGCCATATTTCTTACGATTTTCTGGAAGGAAGCGGTGTATACCGGGTGGGTACTTACGTGTTGAAGCCTTATTCTCAGGATGCTGCTGCTTATATGTTGCCTATCCCGAGATACGCTATCGAGTTCAACGAGGGAACGTTGACTAACGAGGTACGTCCTTCAAGAGAAATAGTTGTAGAATAATAAAATTGTACGGAGATGAGAAAATATATATGGCTTATAGGTTTGTTTGCCTTGTTGGCATGGGCTTGCGGGGACAATGATGATGATTTTAAACCTTTCGGGGGCGAGCGCAATTGGCTTGTGGTGGAGGATAGCGATGACCCGATCGACGCTCAGCGGTATAGGATATTCCGGAATACCGGAGTTCCCGTGTATTACAATGACACGATTGGTAGCGAAATGCGTTATACTTTGGCAACGGGAGAACCTTACACCTATTACGAGGTATTGCAGGTATTTTACAGTCCGGGTAGTGTGACTCCCGGTAAATTGCAGGCAAACTATACCTTGGTGCGTGATCGGGATAAGGTGAAACCTGTTCTGGATTTTTTGGAAACCGATGCTTTGCCCCGGGTTCCGGAGTCGGTGTACGTGCCGAGTATTCTTTTGGTGGATTCATTGAAAACGCCCTCGGGAGATACGATTGCTTACAAGGGATTGAATACAATCGTGTTGAGTAAGGTGAAGGATTTCGATAAAGTGGACCAAAAGTTGTACAGGGGAGTTTTCCTTGCAACTTTGGTGGCAAATACGCTGGCCATTTCCGATGGCGAGTGGCTGGAAGATTATTTTTACGCGATAACTTATCGGGTAAATCCGGGAAATAAGAGTAAAATGTATTCAACGGGGACGACTTCGATTGGAACTTATGTATATACTGCCTATTCGGGACTTACCGTTCCCGCTGCCGAGCAGACGTTGGGGGGACTGGGTTTTGTCGGGACTTATACGAAACCGACCGGAACTTCAGAAAGAATGTGGCAAATACCGAGTAAGAGCCAAGACGTAAGGCAATATTGTATAGAGATATTTGCCAGTACGGAAGCTGAATTTATTGCAAAACATGGTCAGTATCCGGTGGTGATGGAGAAATACGAGGTGATGAAGCGGAAATTGGAAACATACGGTTTTACGTTCGAATAATCTTTGAGTTTATAGTTATAGAGTGTTTTTAGTTTATAAGGTTTATAGAGTGCGTGTAAAAATGCACTTTATACTCCTTATGTCTTTCAAAAACATGAGATTTGATTGTATATATGTTTGTAAATCAATGTAATGTATGAAAAGTATGAGTATTAGTATGAGATTTTTAGCGTTATTGCTCTGTCTTGTGATGGTGGGACAGGTATCGGAAGGCGCAGAGCGGAAAAAAGACAAGAAGAAAAAGGGGCAGCCTGTTGCTGCTGTCGACAGCACGAAGGTGAAACCCAAAGGCATTCCGGCTATCAAAGATTTTATCAAAGCCAATGCCGTGAAGCATGCGGGAATGTTCAACGTGTACGAGCAAGCAGACCGTTACTTCATGGAGATTCCGGACGAATTACTGGGACGGGATGTATTCGTGTTTGTTTCCTTGATTAAAGGCTCCGCTAAAGCACAAAGAAGTAACATGGATATGATGGGATATGGTGGTGATGCGTTATACAGCAAAGTTATCCGTTTTGAAAAAGGACCGAAAGACAGAATGTATCTGCACGAGCCTCTGTTCACAACCGTGATGCCGGATACCGCGAATGCCTTGTACGGGGCTATTGAGGCTTCCAATTTGATGCCGATTGTAAACGGGTTGGATATAAAGGCTAAATCGGAAAACTCTTCTTTGATTGATATCACGGATCTGTACAAGTCCGATCACTATTATTTCTCATTGAAAGGTGCTGCCGAGATGTTGAATTTGGGAGCTTATCAGGCAGACCAGTCATACACGACTACAATCAGCAGCTACCCGAATAACATCATATTCCGTTCCGTGCGGAGTTACGCCCCGGGGAAGGCGCCGAAAGTGCGTCCGGGAATGCAGGCTCCGAAAATGGATCCGACCACGTGGGAAATGGCGGCTTCGTGGTATTTGTTGCCGGAGGAGCCGATGCGGCCCCGTTATTTCGATAACCGAGTAGGATATTTTGCTTATCCCATGATGGATTATGCGAAAAATCCGTTAAAGGCGGAAGTCATCGGAATGGTAAGCCGTTGGAGATTGGAGCCGAAACCGGAAGACATGAAGAAGTATGAGGCGGGGGAGCTGGTGGAACCGGCGAAACCAATCGTATTCTACGTGGATTACAACACGCCGAAATATCTGCAACCTTACGTGATTGCCGCTGTAAATGAATGGCAACCCGTGTTCGAGAAAGTTGGTTTCAAAAATGCCATCGTGGGTAAAATGATGCCGCGCCCGGAGGAAGACTCTACCTTCTCGCCGGAGGACGCCCGTTATTCTATTATATCTTACAAGGCTTCCCCGATTCCGAATGCTTACGGTCCGCATGTTGCCGACCCTCGTTCTGGGGAGATTATCTGTTCGCACGTGGGATTGTTCCACAATGTATTGAGTTTGGCTCAAACTTGGTATTTCGCTCAAACGGCAGGTGTGAACCCGTTGGCACGTAAGTTCCCGTATGACGAGGAATTGATGGGTACACTGGTGCAATACATCGTGGTTCACGAGATTGGGCACACGTTAGGATTGCGTCACAATTTTGCCGGTAGCTGGGTGTATTCATTGGATGAGATTCGCGACCGGGAGTTCGTGAAGAAACATGGGCACGGTTCCTCGGTGATGGACTATATGCGTTTCAATTATGCTGCGCAACCGGAAGATAATATCGACCCGGAGGATTTAATCCCGAGAATCGGTGAGTATGACGAATTCGCTATTGATTGGGGGTATCGCTATTTCCCGCGATTCAAAACGGTAAAGGAAGAGGAGAAATATTTGAAGGATTGGGTGACCGCACAACGGAAAGCCAACCCGCGATTGTTGTTCGGTACGGAAATTGACCGGGAAGACCCGCGCCTGCAAGCGGAGGATTTGAGTGATAATACGATTCAAGCCAATATTCTTGGTATCAAGAATTTGAAATATATCATGAAACATATCGAAGAGTGGACTGCCGCTGCCGACGACGAGGATTACTCCGTGCTGAAAAGCCAGTATAAGGCGGTGGTAAGGCAATACGGAATGTTTATGATGCATGCCGTGAAATACATGGGCGGGCGTTACCAAGATGCAGCCTTACGTTCCGAAAAATTGCACACCTACACTCCGGTGCCGAAGGAAACACAACAGGAGGCGATGAAGTTCTTGAAGGACTATTACTTCACGAATCAGGCTTGGTTGTTTGACAATCATGTCGGAACGGTGACTTCTGTCGGCGGGGATGTTTATAAAGAACGGTTGTTGCAATTTACGATTGGTTCTTTGCTTGCGCAAGGTCCTAATTTCGTCAAACACGAGGGATTGATTGGTGATAAGGCTTATACCTTGAAAAATATGGCAGATGACTTGTATGATGCCGTCTGGAACGATTTATACGCCTCTAAATCTACTTTGGGAACTTTCGAGCGGATGAAACAGACGACTTATTTGACCATGATATTCCAATTCTTGGATAAAGCCCCGTTGGAAAAACATCCGGAGCATATCGCGATTTTCGTTGCCCAATTGGATAAGATTTCCGCTCAGGCGAAGAAAAAATTGGCATCGGCGGGAGATGATTTGACGAAGAACCATTTGTCCGGAATCGTTCGGATGATTGATATGTGGTTGAAGGGTGAAAAAGATGCTTTGTTGAAATAAGTTGATGAATTTAAGAAAGAGTACGATGAATAGATTTTATTACATACTTCTGTTGCTTTGTTTGCCGTGGATGGCATTTGCCCAAGAGAAGGCTACACCGGCTCCGGCGGCTAAAAGCAAGGCACCCGTGACATACGAGGCTTTCTTCAAGAACGGGATGAGAAAGATAGAGGGTACGTTTCCTGTTTACCAGTCAGACAAGAAATGTTATCTGGAAATTCCTGCCGAATTGTTAGGGAAAGACTTGATGTCGAGCGGTATTATCTCGAAAGGTCCTTGGAATGGGACGGCATCTGCGAAAACGGATCTGCTGGTTTTCACCTTGGGGCGTAATGACCGCTTGGAGGTTCGGAAACAACTTTGTAGGGAGCGCGCCGAGGGGGCGATGGCGGGAGCCGTGGAGGCGTCCGCTTTGGAACCGGTGGATTATTTTTATCCTATCGCTGCTTACGGTAAGGACAAGAAAAGTTATATCATTGATATTACCGCGGACGTCAATGCCACGGGCAAATTGTTCGCTTTTCCTAACTTGCAATGGGTAAACCGTCCCACAGCCGAACGTTCGGGATTGGATAGCGTGTACGTGATTGATAACGGTATGAAGTTCATGAGTTTGCATACGCAGACGGACTATATGCCTCCCATGATGCCCGGGCAAATGGGATATGACAAGCACAATTCCGTGATAATCGAGTGGACGTTGCAGGCGTTGCCCGAGCGTCAGGTGTGCGACCGGGAGGCAGATGCCCGTGTAGGGTATCTCTCTCTTTCTTTTAACGATTTTGATAGGAACCCGTATAAAGCGGAAGCGGTGTACGTTGTGCGTCGTTGGAATCTGGAAATCAGACCGGAAGACACGGAAAGATACAAACGGGGTGAATTGGTGGAACCGAAGATGCCGATTGCCGTTTATTTTGACCGTTCTGTTGACCCGGCTTTGCGGGTTGCCGTGGTTCGGGCTATTGAAGAGTGGAACGGTTGCTTCGAACAAGCAGGGTTCAAGAATGTGTTGCAAGTGAGAGAGGGAGAGCCGGAGGCTTATTTCGCTTATCATCAGATTAGTTTTTCGCGGGCATTGTTCACGAGAAAAGTAAATACGGTAACCAATCCTCGCACGGGAGAGATATTGTGTGCCAATATCAGTATCGGAAATTCTGATATACGGGATTATCTGTTGCGTGCTTTCGTCGGGTTGGGAGCGTATGAACCCGCCGTGTTCACGGATTCCTTGCCCGTGGTGCAGGGGGAGGTTGCTCGTTACGTGACTTCTAAATACTTGGGTGAAATATTGGGCTTGGTACCTAATATGGCAGGAAGCATGGCATACACGACAGCACAATTGCGGGATGCCGTTTGGGTGAAGGAGCATGGTATTTCGGCTTCCGTGACCGATGGATGCGGGGTGAATTATGCCGTGCAACCGGGGGATAATATTCCGTTGCGGGATTTGTTCTCCAAGGCTTCCGATTATGACCGTTGGGCTATTGAGTGGGGGTATCGTCAATATCCCGGCTTGGATGTCCAAGCGGAAAAGAAAGCATTGAAGGCTTTGGCGGGAAAGGCGAAAGATAATACTGCGTTGTGTTTTATGCCTGAAGGTCGGAAAGGTTATAAGACCAACAAGTTCGATTTGGCGCAGGATAAACTGGTGGCTGCCGAAATGGGTATCAAGAATCTGAAATTGCTGTTGCCTGCCATGGAAAGTATTGCGGAGCGTTTGGACAGAGATGATTCTTGGCAAACGTACGGTGACTTGACTATGATGATTTATGCGGCATACATGAATCATGTGGCGCTGGCATTGGATTATATCGGTAGTGTTACCCCGGAAGCTATCATTGCCGGGTATAACGAGCAACCGTTGAATTTTGCTTCCAAGGCACAGCAGGAGGAGGCGATGCGTTTTATCGGGAAATACGTGTTCGCGGGAGCTCCTGCATGGATGAACAATCCTTTGATGGAACAAGTGTCCGGGTTTACAGGAAGAGAACTGATGACGAATGTCTTGGAGAGGGTATTCGGTAAATTGAATAATCCCGAAGTACTCGCGTATTTGTTGTTGACCGAAAGAAAATTAGGTAACAAGGGATACACTTACGGGGACATGATGAACATGATTGACCGGGATGTATTTTTGAATTTCAGCGCGGGCAGGAAAGTGACTTCCTACGCGGCTTTAATGCAGACGGAATACTTGAAGAGCTTTATGAAGTTGTACACGGGAGCTAAGGTTGAAAAGTATCCGGGTGACCTTTCTTATTATTTGATAGAGAGAATGAGTCAATTGTTGAAATCAATAGAGCGATTGGGACGCACGCACGGTGATGCCGCTACCCGCCAACATTACCGTGGTTTGGGTATCTATTTGAAACGGGCGTTGTTGCCGAAAGAACAACCGGGAATACCGATGAAATAAGTTGTATTCTTTCTTGAATTGAAAGTTATGAAGAATATTATACTGACTTTATTTTTGGCGTTGTTTTTTATCGCTTGCACTAAGGATGAAAAGACAACGATTCGGTTCGATATCCGGGATTATGACGGGACTTACCCCCGGATTAATATTGGTTTTAAGTATCAAGAAATAAGAATTGATTCTGCCACCGGGAAAGGATACATCGAGTTGGAGCTACAAGAGCCTGCTTATGCGAAAATTACCGTGCGGCAACACGATTCGAAGTTGTGTTTTCTTGAGCCGGGAAACGAATTGACCTTGACGTATAGCCAGAAAAAAGGAGAGAAAGAAATCGTGTACAGGGGAACCTTGGGTGAGGAAAATCAATTCTTGAATCAAGTGAAGTTTTATGACGTGGTGCGCGTTGATTATAAAAATCCCAATATACAGGTAATTGCCCGGAGAGCGGATTCGGTATTGGCTGTCAACAAAGCGAAACTGGAAAAAACCTCCTATTCAGCCACGTTTAAAGCGTGGGAAGGAAAGCGTTTGCAAGTGGAAACGTGGTTTCCCGTATTGCGTACGCGGGAATTGGATACTGCCGTGTATTTACAGACTATACGTCAATGTTTCGTGGAGGATTCGACTTATTTGTCTTTACCGAATTACCGGGAGTTCTTGGAGCAATACCTCCGGACGTTGGTGCGGTTGGGGCACGGAACGAAGTCAACCTTGGAAGGGGAGGATTTGGCGGATGCCCGCTTGAAAATGATTTTCGATAATTTCCAAGAACCGGCTATCGTGGGCTACTTGGTGGATGCCACCTTGTTTCACTTTGCCGAGCGGGGTATCGAGCGTTATGAAAAGATTTATAATCAGCACGTGAAAGATGCGGCTCGTCTGGCACTTTATGCCGAGGCATGCAAGAAGGCAGACCGGATTGCTCCCGGGCAACCTTGTCCCGATTTCAGTTTTGCGGACAACACGGGGAAGATGGTGACTTTAGCTGACTTGAAAGGGAAATTCGTCTATATCGATATGTGGGCAACGTGGTGCGGACCGTGTAAAGGAGAGATGCCCAGCCTGTTGGAATTGGAGAAGCGTTTCGAGGGGAAAGATATTCTATTCGTGAGTCTTTCCATCGACAAGAATAAAGATATTGAATTGTGGAAACAGACCATCGAGAACATGGGATTGGGCGGTATCCAGTTGCACTTGGGAGAGAATTGGGATTGGTTGAAGATATTTATGCCGGCTTCGATGTCTGTACCCCGTTTCGTCTTGTTAGACCGGGAGGGGAAATTCATTGATGCCAATATGACTCGTCCTTCCGATAAAGCGACGGCAGAGAGATTGGAAGCATTATTATAAACCGATAAAATCAATGTATATGAAAAAGATTTTATGGATGCTGTTATTAGCGGTAAGTTGCACGGGATTCGTTCGTGCGCAAGAGAGTGAAGGGATTCAATTTTTTCACGGGACTTGGGAAGAAGCCTTGCAACAGGCGAAGAAAGAGGGAAAGATGATATTCATCGATTGCTATGCCGATTGGTGTGGACCGTGTGCCAATATGGTGAAGACCATTTTCCCGTTGAAAGAGGTGGGCGATTATTTCAATCGTCATTTTATCAACTTGAAATGCAACATGGAGAAAGGGGAAGAGGGTATAGCATTGAAAAAACGTTTTGATGTGGTTGCCTATCCGACGTTCCTGTTTGTCACGAGTGAAGGATACGTGGCTCATCGGAGCTTGGGGGCAATGAAAGCGGATGCTTTTATCGCTCGGGCTGAAAAGGCGGTAGCTATCGGTCACAACGGTTACGAGGAACGCTTTGCCAAGGGTGAGCGGGACGAGGCTTTTCTGAAAGAATATGTGAATGAAATGCTTGCCTTGCATAGTGCTGATGGCGTGGAAAATCTGTTGAACACACTTTACAAGGAACAAGGAAGTAAGGTGCTGCGGGATAAAGATTACTGGGATGCTTTTGTTTGTTGTGCGGCGGATATCAATGCTCCTTTGTCACTCGCTTTCGTGAAAGAATACAAGAAATTATATAAGGTACATGGAGAATATGCGGTACTTCAAAAAATCCGTAACCTGTACGCTAGTATAGGGTGCGCGTTGACGCTGTACGATACTCAAGGGCGGAAAGAGGTGGTAAACGAGGAGAGAAAACAAGCCTATTTCGACCTGATGAAAGAACGTAAATTGCCGGATTACAAAGTGTTGCAACAGGAGGTGGATTATATCATCCTGCTTCGTGCCGGTAAATATGAAGAGGCTTACGCGTTGGGCGAGCAGAGTCTGGCAAAGGCGGATGCCCGTGAATTATGTAATTGGGCGACCTTGGGCGAACGCATGGTACGAAAAAATAAAGCGATACGCGAGAAAATGGCCGTTTGGGTAAAGCGGGCTTTGGAATTACAGCCTAATGCCGAGATTGAAGAGGAGGGAAAAAGCGTATTACACGATTTGGAAACATCGGATATGCCGTTTAACGGTGGGAAAGGTAGTAAAGGAAGAAGTACAATACCCATGCGGGGATATCGTCGATAGAATCTAAAATCATTGAAAATGAGGTTATACAATCTATTGATAGGCTCGTTTTGCTTTCTGTTGTCCGGCACGGTACTCGGGCAACAGAAAGCAAATTATAAACTGGCGGACAAGTACTTGGTTTCCAAGATGGGAGGCGTCGTTTTCTCCCGGGAGGTGAAACCGAATTACCTGCCGGATAGCGAGCAATTCTGGTACTCGTACAAAACGAGTCGGGGAAATAATTATTACATCGTGAACCCGAAAAGCAAGAAACAACAATTGTTGTTCGACAGCGAGGATATGGCTGCCCGGGTCAGTGAAATCACGAACAAGACATTTAACACGAGAGATTTGAATATCACGCCGAACTTTGCCGAGGATGGTAAGAGTTTTTCTTTCATGGTTCAAGGCGTCACTATCAAGTATGACCGGGCAACGGGACAATGTTCCGAGCTTCCTCGTCCCGAGGTGAAAGCGACTGATAGAAAGGTGTACAATCGCTTGGCATTGATGTATTCATATGCCCCGGACAGCTCGTACGCGGTGTTTTCCCGGGGACATAACATCTGGTTGCGGAAAGGCGATGAACCGGATTCCTTGGCTCGGCGTATCACGGATGACGGGATGGAGAATTTCTCTTACTCGGACAATGAAGTGGGGGAGGGCGTGGATATTTTCACCACGAAAGCCCGTTGGCTGAAAGGTACTCGCCGTTTGTTCGTGATACGGGAAGACAACCGGGGTATTGGTACTTTG
Organism: Butyricimonas hominis; assembly: GCF_014287455.1. NCBI lineage: Bacteria > Pseudomonadati > Bacteroidota > Bacteroidia > Bacteroidales > Odoribacteraceae > Butyricimonas > Butyricimonas hominis. The sequence goes on along the minus strand of NZ_JACOOH010000003.1, from coordinate 505,458 downwards.
CTTGTGGTTTCTTCCGCGGGGGGAGGACGCCCTCGTCTTGTGACACCTGTCAGCGGTAGCGGAAAATACACGATGCCGGGTGACAAGAAGGTGACACAATACGAGCTTTCCTTGATAGATGCGGAAACGGGAAAGGTCACGAAAGTAGCTCTAGAGAAGTGGAAAGACCAGAAAGTGAAATTATTATACGTTTCCAAAGATAGCCGCTACCTGTACATGCAGCGCACACGCCGGACGTGCGACGAGTTGGATATTTGCAAGGTGAACACGCAAACGGGAGAGGTAACCGTGGTGCTGAACGAGGTGTGCAAACCTTATTTCAGCGACCGCTGTCAATCGATTACCTTCCTGAACGGTGACCGGGAATTTATCTGGTGGTCGGAGCGTACCGGGTGGGGACACTATTACTTGTACTCTGCTGACGGACAGTACCGCGGGGCAATTACTTCCGGCAACTGGATGGCGGAGAAAATCGTCCGCCTCGACACGAATCGCCGGGAGCTTTATGTCACGGGACACGGGCGGGAGAAAGACATGAATCCTTATTACGCTTGTCTTTATAAAGCCGCTTTAGACGGAAACGGTCGGGTGGAGCTGTTGACACCGGAGGACGCTAACCATAACGTGGTCATGAGTCCGTCCGGGAATTACTTCGTGGACAATTATTCAAGGGTGGATTTGGCACCTCGTTCCGTGTTGCGGGATAAAAACGGTAAATTGATTTGCGATTTGGCGGAAGCGGATTTGAGTGCGCTCTATGCCATGGGATGGAAAATGCCGGAGCGATTCACGGTGAAAGCCGCCGATGGCGTGACGGACCTTTACGGGGTGATGTGGAAGCCTTTCGATTTTGATTCCACCCGTCAGTACCCGATTATCTCGTACGTTTATCCCGGTCCCCAGCAGGAGGCAATGGATTTGAATTTCACGGCAACGGGTAATCACAACGCGGCATTGGCGCAAGTCGGTTTCATCGTCGTGAACATGGGACACCGGGGGGGAAGTCCCCTGCGGGACAAGTATTACCGTACTTACGGGTACGGGAATCTTCGGGATTACGCGTTGGCAGACGACAAGCACGGGTTGGAGCAACTGGCTGCCCGCTACTCGTTTATTGATATCAATCGGGTGGGCATATTCGGTCATTCCGGCGGTGGCTTTATGTCCGCCGCGGCGATTTGCACTTATCCCGAGTTTTACAAGGCGGCGGTAGCCTCTTCCGGTAATCACGACAACAACATGTACAATCAGGCGTGGGGAGAAACTTTCCACGGGGTAACCCAGACCGTGAAAGGGAAAGATACCGTGTTTACTTGTAAAGTACCGACCAACATGGAATTGGTCAAAAATCTGAAAGGGCATCTCTTGGTGGTAACGGGGGACGAGGACGACAACGTGCATCCCGGTCATACCTTGCGTCTGGTAGATGCTTTATTGAAAGCCGGAAAGAATTTCGATATGTACGTCTTGCCCGGGCAGAAACACTTGTACCGGGGAGCGGCGGACCTCTTCTGGCGCCGTAAAATATGGTTCCATTTTGCGAAACACCTTTTGGGGGATTACTCTTCCGAGAATTTTACCGAGATGGACGGGTATAACCAGTAAAATAGCAACGAGATGATTAATAAAACTGTTTTTATGTTTGTGTTTACGATGCTTCTGGTGGGATGTCAATCCCGCCGGACCGTCGTATCCTTCACTTCTCCGGACATGGAATTGCCGGAAACATTATTAAGTATTGGAAATCAGGAATGGAAGGCGGTGCGTGATACCGCGAATACCATTCGGTTCGAGTTGGAGGATGTGCCCTCGGGGTACGCGTTGCTGCGATTCGGGCGCACCGGTAAAATGATATTCGTGGAACGGGGGCAAGATTTGACCGTCCGTTTTACCCGTCATGTGCAACCCGGAGTTTCCCGTTATTCATTCGAGGGCGGGTGTGCACGGGAAAATCAGTATATGGAAGAACAGACAAGACCTAATATGCGTGTTATGAATGACTTGTCTGAAGATGACGAGGTTATTCGCTTGTTGGACGACACGGTACGTCAGCGGGTGGAGGCTTTACGGGCTCTTGCCCTTTCTCCCGATTTTACCCGGTTGGAGAGCGAGCGTCAGCGTTATAATGTCCTGCGTTCCTTTTCTGTTTACAAGAAATGGGGGAATGCTCTTTATCCTTATTTGAAAGAGCAATTAAAGGAAAACCCGGATCTTCTCGTGACCGAGGATTATCAAGCCTTTTTATTGGATGGTTTGTATGCTATCGGTGGTGAAGGACAAACTACCCCCTACGGCTATGCTAAAGGACAGTTGGAATATATCGTGCAAAATATTCAAGATACGGCGGTAGCCGATTTTGCGCTAAATTCCGTTTTATCGAGATACATGGAAAGAAGAGGGGTGGAATCGATAGACGGGTTAATGGACATGTTCCGGCAGAAGGTACATTCTCCCCGGGTAAGGCAAGCCGTCGAGGAGTTATACGTGAAATGGAATCGGGTGGCGAAAGGACAATCCATACCCGAGTTTACTTTTCTGGATATTGATGATAAGGAAGTTGCGCTATCAGAATTCAAGGGCAAGTACGTGTATATCGATTGTTGGGCAACGTGGTGCGGTCCTTGCAAGCAACAATTGCCGGCATTGAAACAGTTGGAACACAAGTATAAAGGAAAAGACATCGTTTTTGTCAGCATATCCAGCGATAGCGATAGTAATAAATGGAAAAACATGGTGAAAGAACAAAAGCTCGGTGGTGTACAGCTCATCAAGACAGTTCCCACGTATTCCGAGTTTTCCGACCTTTTCATGATAAACGCCATTCCTCGCTTTATTATCCTTGATAAAGAGGGTAAAGTGTTTGACGCGAACGTTACCCGACCTTCCGACCCCGCCACGGTGGAATTGTTGGACGGCTTGTTGTTGTAAGAATAACGGTTATATGGAAGGAGCATTTCTGCTGAAATAGGCTCCTTCACTCGTTTTTCTCTCGTTGTTCAGACGCTGTTGAGATACTGCCGATAGAGTGAACAACGGTAGTGTGAGAATTGTAGGACATTACACGGGGAGGTATCAAACCTAAATGGTTACGCTATTCTAGAGTTACTCTTGCTTAACCTTAAAAGTACAACACTTTCGCCTCACGAACGTATCATAAACGCACGTCGTCGTCCATGATACGTTCATGCTTCGAAGATGATACGTTCATGGTCTGGGGAAGCGTGGGAGAAGGTTCCCTGTAAAGGGTGCGCGGGAGTAGCCCGATGGCGTCTTCTTTATCTCGCGATGTCGATTTTGGTCTTCATGTTTTTGATTTTTTCGTTTCGGACGCGGGAGAGTAGTTGACGGATATTGCCTCGCCGTACGGCGACAAAGGCGTGATAATCTTTGACTTCGATTTTACCGATGTCCTCTTTTTTAAGTTGTCCTTTCTGGCAGAGGAAACCCACGATATCCATTTTGTTCACTTTGTCTTTTTTGCCTTTCCCGATGTACAGGGTTGTCCAGCGGGGAGTTGCGGGGGAAGAGTTTTTCCTTGTCAGGGAGAATGTTTCCGGTGCTTCCGTCAGGTATTCCGGTAGTTCGTCTTCGTCGTCAAACAGGAGGAAGGCGGTACCGGAGGCGTTCATGCGTGCCGTTCTGCCGTTGCGATGTATGAAAGCGTCCTCTTTTTTGGGCAGGTGGTAGTGGATAATGTATTTTATTTCCGGGATATCCAAGCCGCGGGATGCCAAATCGGTGGATATGAATATGTTCGTGCTTCCGTTGCGGAATTTGCATAGAGCCCGTTCCCGTTCGTCCTGTTCCATTCCCCCGTGAAAGAATTGATTGTCCACTTCCCGCTCCCACAAGTAATCGCTGACTTCCTCTGCCCGTTCCCGGAAGTTACAAAATATAAGAACGGGTGCTTCGTCCAGTTCGCAGAGTAATTTGTATAGCGTGTCGAGTTTGCTCTCTCCTCGCGAATAGACTGATTTGACAGTCAAATCGGGAGCCGCGTTATGTTGGAAATCTAACGTGCAAGGAGAAACGACTCCCGTGAAAGCCGGAATGTCGACCACGTTTGTGGCGGAAGTGAGAACCCGTTTATGAAGATTCGGGAGGTATGAGAATATACGTTCCATTTCACCGAGGAAACCGAACTCCAACGATTTGTCAAATTCATCCAGTATGATGGTGGAAACGGTACTGATATTTATTGTTCCGTGTTCGATGTGGTCGAGAATACGCCCCGGGGTTCCGATAAGTAAAGCGGGAGCGTGGGCAAGACTTCTGGTTTCCACGTTGATGTCATGACCGCCATAGCAACAAACCACTCTTAGACCGCTTTTTAAGGAGCGGAAAACGTTTTCTATCTGCATGGCGAGTTCCCGTGCCGGGGTGAGAATCAAGGCTTGTATATCGTTTTTTTCAGTGTCTAATGACTCTATCAAGGGGAGTAGAAACGCGAGCGTTTTACCCGAGCCGGTAGGAGAGAGCAGGATGATATTATCTGATTGCTTGTAGGCTCTCAAGGATGCTTCCTGCATCTCGTTCAAAGAGGTGATTCCGATATTTTCGAGCGCTAAGCGTAAATCGTAAATCATAAATCGTAAATTAGTTTATTTTCAATTTCTTCTTGACTCTTGGACGGTCGAAGACTATTTTGGCTTGTTTGTAGCCTTCTTCCATGATGTCCTCGACGTTGTTGAGGTCGAACATGCTGAAACGGCTGATATGCCGGGGAACGATGACGATATCACAGAGTTGGGTGTCGATACTCATGTTAGACAGGATACCCATGTGAAACGAACGTTCGGCAAGATGCACGATGCTTTTGATATGGTTGCTGGGTTCCAACGGGTCGATATGCACCCCGATGACGATGTCGCAAAGGTCACGAATAGGGCGTACGGGAAAATTCATGAAAACACCCCCGTCGGAATACTGGTGGTTGTCAATATTGACGGGTACGAACACGATAGGTATGGAACAGGATGCCAATACACGGGGTACAAGCTCGCCGCTGTTGAAGTGCGTGGGTATTCCCAAGTTCATGTTCGTGGCCGTGACGACCAGCGGTATTTGCAGGTCTTCAAATGTTTTTGCTTGAATAAATTCGGATAATCGTTTTCCCATTCCGTTCATGTTCATTATCCCGGTTTTAGACACGAGAGGACGGGCAAAGTCGAGAAGTTTTTTCCCCTTGAAAAAATCCACGCCTTCCTCTGCCGTGTGCCCGGAAGCGAACATGACGCCCGCTATTGCTCCCGCGCTGGTTCCGGATATGATGTCCGGTTTGATTCCTAACTCCTGCATTGCCTTGAATACTCCCAGATGGGCGAATCCTCGGGCTCCTCCTCCGCTTAATGCCAAACCGATATGGAATGGACGTTTTTCTTGATTCATTGAGTTTGTAAAGTTTATAAGGTTTATAAAGTTCATAAGGTGATGGGATTCCATAAACTTTATAAACCTTATGAACCTTATAAACTTTATGAACTAAAAAAGGGGCGATAGCCCCTTTTTATTATTTTACAGTAGCCATGTGAGCGATTAACTCGAGTACTTTGTTCGAGTAACCCCATTCGTTGTCGTACCAAGATACGAGTTTCACGAAATTGGAGTTCAATGCGATACCTGCTTTCGCGTCGAAAATAGAAGTGCGGGCATCTCCCAAGAAATCTGATGATACTACTTCTTCTTCGGTGTAACCGAGGATTCCTTTCAATTCGTTTTCAGAAGCCTCTTTCATCGCAGCTTTGATTTCGTCGTAGGTAGCTGCTTTTTCCAGACGGCAGGTCAGGTCAACCACGGATACGTCCAACGTCGGAACGCGGAATGACATACCGGTTAATTTGCCGTTCAATTCCGGGATTACTTTTCCCACGGCTTTCGCTGCCCCGGTAGAAGACGGGATGATGTTTCCTGCAGCCGCGCGTCCGCCTCTCCAGTCTTTCATGGAAGGACCGTCAACTGTTTTTTGGGTAGCGGTCGTGGCGTGTACGGTAGTCATCAAACCTTCAACGATGCCGAATTTGTCATGAAGTACTTTAGCCAACGGAGCCAAGCAGTTCGTGGTACAAGAAGCGTTGGAAACGATAGCTTGTCCCGCGTATGACTTGTTGTTTACTCCCATGACGAACATCGGGGTGTCGTCTTTTGACGGGGCGGACATAACCACGCGTTTAGCACCTGCTTTCAAGTGAGCTTCCGCTTTTTCTTTCGTTAAGAAAAGTCCGGTAGACTCTACCACGTATTCCGCGCCTACTTCATTCCATTTCAAATCTTCCGGGTTTCTTTCAGCCGTAACGCGGATAGCGTGGCCGTTCACCACGAGTTTGCCGTCTTTAGCTTCAACGGTTCCGTTGAAACGACCGTGCATGGTGTCATATTTCAACATATAAACCATGTAATCAACGTCGATTAGGTCATTAATACCCACGATTTCAATATCGTTTCTCGTCATTGCAGCACGGAAAACCAGACGACCGATGCGTCCGAATCCGTTGATACCAACTTTAATTTTTGACATTTTTCTTTTATTATTTGATTAATAATGATGTTAACTCTCTCGTTTAATGTCGTAAACTCACACAAAAGTATGGATAAAAAAATGAAAAACAAAAATCTTTTGGATTAGTTATACGCGAACGTTTTTTTTGTGAAAAAAGTTTGCGCAAACGTTTTAGATTTGTATCTTTGTCCCTGCAATGAAAGGAAATGTTTTTTGCTTTTATAAGTGTAGTAAATTTATTGTTAGTGTGTTAAAAAAAAAGAGGCTTATGCCTCTTTTTTTTAGTTTATAAGGTTTGTAAAGTTCATAAGGTTCATAAGGTTTTGTGTCTACGGCAGCGTGGGCTGCCGTTAAACTCTGTCCGAAGGACACCTGTTACTTTATAAACTTTATGAACCTTATAAACTTTATGAACTCATTTGGTATCCCTTTTTACAGTCAATACCCTTTTCGTCGCGGGAGAGACTTTGTACCGGTCGTCGATGCGGTGGCCTACTACCCAGATAATGTCTTTGCCGGATTGGAGGATGAGGCATTCTTTTTTCTGTTTGGCACTGAATTTTAGGTCAGTGAAGAGGTCACTCAGTTTTTTCTTGCTGCGTTTCATGCCGAGAGGACAGAACCAATCGCCTGTCGACCAGTGGCGTAAGACTAGGGGATACGTGATTTTGTCGAGGTCGAAGCATCCGATTTCGGAATCTTGCGGGACTTGGAATGAATTGTCAATCTCTTGTTCCCCGAGCGTGAAAGTGTAATCGTCGAGGTGATATTCCCCGCTGTCTGCCAGAAGCGTGCGTTCTTCTTCTTTTTCCAGAATGTTGAAAAGCCGCCAGTACACTCTGCCTTTCGTGAGCAGGTATTCTCCCGCTTCGAATTGCTTGCCGGGGATGGCTTCGTTGCTATGGAGTATATCTTCTATTTGGGTGGCGTTGAACCCGTAAGGTCTTAGAAATTCGAACAGGAACGTGTAGGGGGCGGGCGATGCCATTGTCTTTTGGATGTCAATAAGTATTTCGCCGTTTTCTTCACTGACGATGTTTGCTTTCAGGCAGTCGATGCCGTACTTGTAGATTTGTTCCACCTCTTTCAGCGTGTTGCAATTTTCCTGCACGGTGTTGAGGAAGGAAGGATTGATTTCCTTGCAGACGGGAATAATCAGGTGGCGGATTTTATTCCGCACGTAATCGAGGGAATTGTTCGTCGAGTCGGTACGGTAACCGAGCTGGTTTTGCTCTATGTACGCAATAATCTCTTCCCGCGAGCGGGACAGGAGAGGACGCAGTATTTTATCCTTGACGGGACGAATACCCGTTAATCCTTTTATTCCGGTTCCGCGGCATATATTAATGAAGAGTGTTTCTGCCAAATCGTCGGCATGGTGTCCCACGACGATGTAATCCATTTTTTTCTTCAGCCGCATTTCCTCGAACCACGCGTAGCGTAATTCGCGTGCCGCCATTTCTATGCTGATGCCTTTTTTCTGGGCGTATTCCCGCGTTTCAAAACGTTTCACGCTCATGGGAATCCCGTAAGTTTCACAAAAGCGTTTCACGAATTGCTCGTCCATATTGGACTCCTTGCCCCGGAGATTGAAATTGCAGTGCAAGGCGTGTATTCTTAAATTCAAGTACTTGAACGCGTGAAGCAGTGTGATGGAATCGGCACCACCGCTGACGGTGATGATGAATCCCGCTTTTTCATCAATATCATGTTCCTTCAGGAATTTTTTTATCGTGTCCAACATAACCTTTCCATTTAATGATTCCCCTAAAATTAGCCATTTTTCCCGACATTCAAATAACGAGGGCGGATTTTTTTCTTGCATGGCAAGTTTTTTACCAGAAACGTTGTTTGCCGTCCTGTATGGTGAAAACGCGTTCTTCTTTGCCAGTTGTGTGGTTTTGAAGCCAATAGACCGCATTGGAAGGAACCGCGTCAAACTCGATTTCATATCCCTCGGCTATTTTGCTGCCAAGCGATTGCCAACCGTCCCGGTCAAAGTAAAAAAGTTCGTATTCGTTGCCGGGATAGATGCCGTTCGCGTCGTTCCGGGGCAAGTAATGCATTTCCGAGATACTGACGGGTTCGCCGAAATCAATCATGAATTGTCGGGAAAGACGCCCGTAACTGAGGGCGTTACCGTCAAAGATGTTGTCTGTCCTTGAACTTTCGCCGATCGGATCGATGCCTTTTCCCCGGATGACATTCCCCTTGTTATCCTTGAAGGTCCACTCGGAGAGTTCTGCCATTTTCGTGTGGTCGAACAGCCAGTAACGGTATTTTTGTGTCGTGTCCACGGGAACGATTACCGGGTACATGTTAGGGTTTCGGTCTACGCGATACACGAGTCGGGAAGTTTTGAACGAGGCATCGTTGGAACATCTGAAATTAGCCCCGACGAGCGCGTTCCCATGATATACCTTATTACTGTGTAACGGGTATTTTCGGGTGAGTTTTACGGTCTGCAAGTGTGCTTTGTCCGGTTGTAAAGAGGTGGTTGTGCCATTTGCGCGGAGAATGAAAGGATAAGAAAAGTTCTTCTGGCGCTCGTTTTCAAAATAGACGGGGAAATAAATGATGTTTCGCCCGAGGTCACGGAAGACCGCCTTATTTCGTTTTACTTTACTCCAATCGACGATACGCAGTTGGCGATTGTTGAAAATGGCGAGATAGGCGTGGTGTATCGAATGGCAGCGACCGGGAATATCCGCTTTCACGGTCACGTCGGATGTCGCTTGATATTTACGGGTAACATCCCGGTTAAACGGGTCGCGGAAAAAAGGTGGAATGTATTCATCCCCTTCGGGTTTCGGAATTTCATTCACGGCGTAAGTGCGACGGAATACTTTCGGGGCGTTTTTGGTTTCCAGTTGCCCGTGCAATATATCCAGTTTCTTGGGATCGATGACTACCGTCCACTCGTGAAAACCGTTCATGTCCGCCCAGCAAGGCACGTGGTCAATGGCAGCGGGAATACCCGCCATGCGGAATGCCAGTAATTCCAGTCGGCTGGTAAATACACATTCCGAGATAGTGAATGGAATGTTTGCCACGGAACCCGTGTTGGTTTTGTAGGACAAGGTATGGTCGCTGACTTGTTTGCTGATGTTGTAGACGGAGAATTTGCGGTCGTCGAAGTATTGTATAGCTTCCCGTATGTATTTTTCCTGTTCCGGGGCAAGTGAATCCCGCCAGTAATCCAACGTTTCGTTGCCGATACGATAGGGAAGAAGGTATTCCAGAAAGTCCTCGAAAGATATTCCTTCCAGCCACGGGCGGGTAGTCCATTGTTCGAATGCTTTGTCTATATTATATATAAGGTAATCCGCTTGCACGTGCTTGATGTCCGCTTCTATTTGTAGTTGCTGCCGTGAACGTGAGTAACGGGCGGGTTGCATGAGAATCACTTTTTTCAACAGGTAATCTTGTATCGTAGTGTCGACTATTTGCTTGAAATCCTGAAGAAATTGCCCGCTATAAGAGAAATGTTCCGGCATGTTTTCTATAAGAAATAGGGCTGCTTGCAGTTTTAGACTGTCTTCGGGATTTTGGGAATAGTGTTTCAGTACTTTTTCCAGTTCCGCCCGGTTGGCTTCACTGGCTTGCAAAGCATACTCCAAACGCGGGGATGTATCCCGGCAAGAACAAAATATGATACAAGAAAGAGTTGTAATCAAGCAGATATATTTCATTATCAAAACGGTTTTCTTAATTATGAGGCAAAAGTAGGTATAATTTGAGGAATATCATTAAAGGTTCGTTTATTGACGCTCAAAAATAGTAATAATCACACACAAATACCAAAATTAGTGTTTTTTTATTTCTTGCTTATTATCATGGTAATACGGGAATAATTACAACGATACGGATAATCTTGGATTCTCTCGAAACAGACTATTAATAAACGAAGGTTTATTTCCATTCCGCTGCTAGATGGCGGAAGGCTTGAAATTCACGTGGGATCGGTACATATGACAGAGGATAGAGATAAGATAATTGCACGGTTATATTGCAAATTGAAACCAGAATTGCGTGTTTACGCTGCCCGATATTGTCCGGAAGAGGCGGAGGATATCGTTCATCAGGCATTCGTGAACGGGTATGACCGTATTATGGCCGAACGGAATGAGGCGGAACAGCGTTCGTATCTTTATTCCACGGTGAAGAACCTGTGCCTTAATTTCCTGCGTAACGTTCGTCCCGTTTACACGGAAACACCACCGGAGTTGATGACCGAGTTCGCAGTTATCGATACGCATGACTATATGTACGAGTTGATCGCCCGTTTACCCAAGAAAGAACGGCGGATTCTTGAATTGGCCTTACAGGGATATTCCACGAAAGAGATTGCAGAACAGATTGATATGGAGTACAACACGGTACGGCATTATAAAAAGGAAGCCTACGCTAAAATTCGTCAGGCATTGAAAAATGAAATTTGATTTTATTTTTGTCCGAAAAGAGATTGCTGCTTGATATTTTGCTATTTTTGTGACGTTAGGTGTTTGTTTACTAAGAATTAAAAATGATATAAAGTGGATAGCAAGGATCGGTTTAGTGATGCTCGTGTCCCCGAGTTGATGAAGAAAGCCCGGATGGGTTGGTGGGAGGCGGATTTTAAAAGACAGTGCTACGTGTGTTCCGAGTTCATTCGTGATTTGTTTGGCTTGGGAGAAGACGGCGTTATCAGTTTCGAGGATTTTCGGGGTTTCATTCGGGAGGATTACCGTTTGCGCACGGTAAATGAATTTGTTTTCGGTAAAACTCAGAACGTGTATGATCAAGTGTACCCGGTGGAAGTTCATGGTGAAATTATCTGGCTTCGGGTTAAACTGTGTTCCAAGGAGGTGGATGAAGAGGGATTCATGAGAACTTTTGGCTTCATGGAATGTCTGGATGTACCGGAAAGTATGGACACGAGTACCACTGCCTTGCAACGGGTGAATAACCTGTTTGTGCAGCAAAACAGCATATCCCGTTCTTTATTATCCTTGTTGCGTTCGGACGACCTGAGCGGTGTCGTGAACAAGATTCTGGGAGATATCATGCAATATTACCCGGAGGGATGTACCTATATCATAGAGTACGATTGGGAAAAGAAAACACAGACTTGCAGTTACGAGGCGGGAAGTTACAAGTCTTTCAAGAAAAAAGATTACATGGAGGATTTCCCCATGTGTGAAATACCTTGGTGGACGGAGCAACTGGCACAAAAAGCATCCCCTATTATTTTGACAAACTTGGACGAATTGCCGGAAGAAGCTACAGCTGAGAAAACGCGTCTCATGGAACAAGGGGTGAAATCTTGCATGGTTGTCCCGATGATATCCAGAAACGGGGTGTCCGGGTACGCGGGTGTGGATATATTGGATAAACCCCACGTGTGGAGAAACGAGGATTACCAGTGGTTTGCCTCTTTGGTAAATATCGTGGGTATTTGCATGGAGTTCCGGAAGTCCGAGATTAAAGCTCAGGTGGAGAAAGAATACTTGGATAATCTATATCGCCATATGCCGGTGGGATACGTGCGGATGCGAATGGTGTACGATGAACAAGGGCGGGTGAAAGATTATCGCTTTATAGACTCTAATAATATGGCCCGTTACTTGTACAATCTCAAGGACGAGCGATGGATCGGCAGACTGGCAAGTGAAGTGGACGAAGAAGATATACAAGAGCATATAACTGACTTGGAAAGCGTGGTGAAAGGAGAAGGTCCGAGAGAGATAAATTACTACCGGTCGGGAGTCGATAAATATTTTCATTCCGTGATGTATTCTCCTTGCAAGGATGAAGTGGTGCTGATGTTCTCCGACATGACAGATACTTTCAAGGCTCACGAGGCGTTGGACCGGAGTGAACGGTTATTACGGAACATATACAAGAATATTCCCGTGGCTATCGAATTGTACAATAGAAACGGGATTCTCGAGGACGTGAATGACAAAGACTTGGAAATATTCGGTTTGGACTCGAAAGAAGCTGTTCTAGGCATTAACCTGTTTAAAAATCCGATGATTCCCGAGGAGGTAAAAGATAAATTGAGGAGAAGGGAAAGTGCCGATTTTTCGATAGATTACGACTTTTCCAAAATTGGTGAAATGTATCAAACTTCCAAGACTGGTATCCTCAATTTATTGACACGGATAACCACGCTTTACGATGCCGCAGGTAACTTGACAAATTATCTTTTGATTAGCGTGGATCGGACAGAAGCGACAAAAGCGTATAACCAGATTAAAGAATTTAAAGATTTCTTCACGTTGGTCGGTGATTATGCCAAAGTGGGATACGCTCATTTCAACGTGTTGACAAGAGAGGGGTATGCGTTGGATAGCTGGTACCGGAACGTGGGAGAGGAACGAGGAACCCCGTTACAGCAGATTATTCGGGTACACGGTCATTTCCACCCGGAAGATCGTGCCGTGGTACTTGATTTCTGGGATAAGGTGATACGGGGCGAAATGTCGTACATCCGTAAAGATGTCAGGATATTAAGGGAAGACGGCAGTTACACGTGGACTTGCGTGAACGTGCTTGTGCGGGATTATCGTCCACAAGACGGTATGATCGAGATGATATGCATCAATTACGATATCACGGATTTGAAGGAAACCGAGATGAAATTGATTAAGGCAAGGGATCGGGCGGAAGAGTCTGATCGGTTGAAATCTGCTTTCCTCGCGAATATGAGTCACGAGATTCGTACCCCGTTGAATGCAATCGTCGGGTTCTCCAATTTGTTGGCTTACGCGCAGGATGAGTCGGAAAAGCAACAGTATATCAGTATCGTGGAGGAGAACAATGAACTGCTCCTGCAATTGATTTCCGATATATTGGATTTGTCCAAGATAGAAGCGGGTACTTTCGAGATGGTGTGCGGTGATATCGAGATAAATCCCTTGTGCGAGGACGTGGTGGCTTCCCTGCAAGTCAAGGTTCCGGCGGGTGTTGTACTCCGTTTTGAGCCTTGTCCGGAGAATTGTCATATATATAGTGATAAGAATCGTATTCACCAGATTATATCCAATTTCGTGAATAATGCTTTTAAGTTCACCTCTTCGGGCGAGATCGTGGTCAGTTGCCGGAGGATAGGCAAAGAGATTGAATTTGCCGTTCGGGATACGGGAATTGGTATTGAACCGGAAAAACAGAAAAACATATTCGATCGTTTCGTGAAGTTGAATACCTTTGTTCACGGCACGGGATTGGGACTTTCTATTTGCAAGAGTATTGTCGAGCAATTGGGCGGTCGCATCGGGGTGGAATCGGAACCGGGCAAAGGTTCCCGTTTCTGGTTTACTCATGCGGTAAGTCAATAAAAATGCGTACTTTTTAGAAAATCTAGTATCCCCGCGGAAAGCCGGGAGCAAGTAGCTATGTCTGCTATGATACTGACTTGCCCGTGTTTACCTGTTATATGCCAAGGGGAACGCTTCCCGTTTAATCTTTTCGTTTTCTCGTGTTATTAGTTAATGTGTGTTAAAATTGGCGTTTTTGTTCATACATTTTTCTTTCTGATGTGTATCATGTTTAGAAAGACGAAATAGATAATGGAAGAACTGAAGAAATTAATAACAAAAGATATTTTTGATTGCCTGTCTGGGGAAGATGCCCGGCGGTTGGAGGAGATACGGGCAAGATTGAATATCAGCGACAAGGACTACCGGCAGATGAAAGCAAGAGCAACAAGCCGGGAATTACACGAGCGAATCATGAACGTGAGGAAACGTCCTCGGCGGTTCATGGTAGTGGCACGTTACGCGGCGATTTTGATATTGCCGTTGGCGATAGCCGTGTATTTCCTGTTAGATAAAGAGAAACAATCTCCCGCGGTAGTTGTGGCACAAGTTGAAAAAACTTTACCGGCACCGGAGCGCAAGCAACCCCGGTTGATTCTGGATGACGGGAAAGTGGTGAATCTGGGGCGTGAAGTCAAGGAGGAACAAATCACGCTTCATGCCGTGAACCGGGGAAACGAATTGGCATACGAGAAGAATCAAGTAGTGGAAGAAGAGGAAACGCTCGTTTACAATACCGTGGAAGTACCTAAAGGCGGTGAATACCATGTTTCTTTGGCTGACGGTACAAGAGTGTGGTTTAACGAGGAAACACGGTTAAGGTTCCCGGTAACCTTTGCCGGGGCAACCCGTGATATTTATCTGGAGAGGGGCGAGATTTACTTGGAGGTGGAGAAGGACGACCGGCATCCTTTTATTGTTCACACGGGAAATGGTGATATCCGGGTGTTGGGTACACATTTTAACGTGAAGGCTTCGTCCGGTCGGGTGATTGAAACAACGCTGGTGGAAGGACGGGTGGAAGTGAGCCGTGACGGGACGAGCGTGATATTGAAACCTTTCCAGCAAGCGGTAGCCGGGGACGTGATAAACGTGGTGGATGTCATGGATATGGATGCCATTATCTCGTGGAAAGACAATATGTTTTATTTCCGGGACGTGGAGTTGGAGCAGATATTGGATAAGTTGGCGAATTGGTACGGTTTCAACGTGTTTTACGAGAATCCGGACGCCAAGCGGGAGAAATATTTCGTGAGCATTGACAAATACGCCCAAGTCGATAAGATTTTGGATGTGATTTCAGAAGTCGGTAACGTGAAATTTAAAATAAACGAGAAAACAGTGATTGTGTATAAATAAAGGAAAAGCGAGTGCTACCAACACCCGCTCTGTCCCAATGCCCGAAGAGGCATTAATGTTAAATTCTAATTTACAAATGTATGAAAAAAATGTCTGATTTCTGGGGAAGTCATGTCAAAAAAATTCCCCTCCAAGGTTTGTTATGTCTTTTAGTCTTGTGTTTTAGCTTTCCGCTTTTTGCACAGCAAACGGGAAAAGCGATAGACATTAACGTGAAAGATGCAACCGTGAAAGAAATCTTGGAAATTATCAAGAAGCATGATTATCGTTTGGTGTATTCCACGGCAGTGATTGATGCCTGCAAGAAGAAGGTGACGATGAACTTGAAAAAAGCCACCGTTTCACAAGTGCTTGACGAGGCTTTCAAGGATACGGAGCTGTCTTACAAGGTGGAAGGGAATCTGATCACGATCAAAGAGGTGCAGAAAGATAAGTCAATCGTGGCGAAAGGTGTCGTGAAGGACGAGCAGGGACAACCTGTTCCCGGAGTTTCCGTGATTATCAAGGGAACCGTGACGGGTACCGCTACTGATGCAAATGGTAATTTTCAGATTAAAGTTTCCGAGAATAGCGTGTTGCTTTTCTCTTTCGTCGGGATGGAGGCAAAATCTGTGCTAGTCGAGTCAGATGCCCCGATAACGGTGGTGCTGAAGGAGGTTGTGAATGAGATGGATGAGGTGGTTATTACCGGATTCCAAACGGTGAAAAAGAGAGAATCGACTTCATCTATTGTTACACTGAAAGCAGAAGATTTTATTGAACCAGTCGGAACTTCGATAGATCAAATGTTGCAAGGTAAAGTTCCGGGGATGTCCGTGATGCAGATGACTTCCACCGTGGGAGCAGCACCTAAGATTCGTATCCGCGGTTCTTCGACTATTATTGGAAATCGCGAGCCAGTGTGGGTGTTGGATGGTGTGGTTTTACAGGATCCTGTACCATTGGATGCTTCAGAATTGAACAGTATGGATCAAGTAAACTTAATAGGTAATGCCATTTCTGGATTAAATCCGGAAGATATTGATCGAATTGATGTGTTAAAGGATGCTTCGGCTACTGCTCTTTATGGTACGAAAGCAGCTAACGGTGTTATAGTAATTACCACGAAAAGAGGAAAGCCGGGGCCTCCAGCCGTGCGTTACAGTACTTCAATGAGTTTTATTGAAAGACCGAGTTATGATAATTTATTTTTGATGAATTCTAAGGAAAGAATGGAGGTTTCCGAAGAAATTTATAATAGAGGTTTAGAATTTGATGGTTTTTCTCCTACCAATGCAGGTTTCGAGGGAGCTTTGTATCAATGGCTTAATCGAAAGATTGATCAGAATCAATTTTCTAAAGAAGTGCAAAAAATGAAAGAAATGAATACGGATTGGTTCGATTTGTTGTTCCGTAATTCGTTCAGTCATCAGCACACGTTGTCTGTTTCTGGAGCAAGTGAACGGGTCGATTTTTATTTTTCTGCCGGGTATTCCAATCAACAAGGAGCTCCGCTGCAGGAACAGGCGGAGCGTTTCAGTTTTATGTCTAATTTAGGGTTTAGAATATCGGATCGCTTCCATGCTACGGTTATGTTGGGTGCCAGTATTTCAACGACAGACCGTCCTACTGTAGATTTGTTCCAATATGCCTATAATACTTCTCGGGCTATTCCGGCATATAATGAGAATGGAAGTTTGTTTTTCTATGATTACGAGAAAGGGTATAATAATGTCCCTTTACTTTATAATGTGTTCAACGAATTGCAATATTCCGGATCGCAAGATAAAGCCAGAAGTATCAATACGAATATCACGTTAGATTATAAATTTGCTTCTTGGTTGTCTGCTAATGCCGTGTTGTCTTATAATACCGGTACCACGGACAGTGAAGATTGGTATGATGAACGTACCCATAGGGTTTCAACTTATCGTAAATTACCTTATGGGTACGATAAAAATCTGTTAGGCGAAAATTTGGAAAATTATAAAGATAAAGAGTGCCTGATTCCTTATGGCGGTATATTGAATACAAGCAATAATGGTGCGGATTCTTTTACAGCCCGTGTTTCTTTCAGTATGAATAAATTGTTTAATGATACGCATAGTCTGTCTTTTATGGCAGGTCTGGATATGCAATCTCAAAAAGCAAAAGGTTATATAAAAGAAGAATGGGGTTATTTACCGGGACGTGGGAAGAAGTTTGTGGCCATAGAAAAAATGGATGATTGGAGAAATGCTTCTCAAGCAATGATAGAGATGAAACCTAGGCTTACGGATGCCACGAATAATAATATTGCTTATTACGGTTCTTTTTCTTATGCATATAAAGGTAAATACGTGATGAGTGCCAATATCCGTGGTGAAGGTTCCAATAAATTAGGAGAACAAGCTCGTTTCTTACCAATATGGTCTGTATCGGGTCGTTGGAATATTACGGATGAATACTTTATGGAACCTGTGTTAGATGTGCTTTCCAATATCGCAATCCGCTCTTCTTTTGGTATTCAAGCAAACGTGACAGATGCTCATAATCCCAATATGATTATCTCTTTGGGGTCTTTTGACTCGAATTCAGAGGAGTATACGGCATCTCTTAATTCCTTGCCGAACGAGGGGTTGAAATGGGAAAAGACAAATTCTTTTAATATTGGGGTTGATTTTGATTTGTTTAAGGGAAAGCTTTCCGGTTCTTTTGAGTATTGGGATAAAAAAAGTAAGGATCAATTATTGTACTTGGAGGTGACAAGTACGAACGGGGCAAAATCAGTAACAATTAACGGGGGAGATTTAAAAAATAAAGGATGGGATTTATCTTTATCTGCTACTCCGATTAAAACTAGAGATTTCGAATGGCGCTTAACATTCAACACTAGTAAAGCGTATAATGAGGTGGCGACTACCGCTACTCAAAGTGTGACTTATGCAGAATATTTAAGCGGTACGCTAGTAAGAGACGGCTATGCGTTAAATTCATTCTATTCTTATCGTTTCGGGGGATTGGACGAAAATGGAATTCCGACTTACTTGGGATTGGAAGATCATGATGCGGAGGGGAATGTAACTATTACAACTCAAGAACAAGCACTAAAATCGGCTCTAGCATATAGTGGAAAACGTGAAGCGGATCTTACGGGAGGTTTAACCATGGGATTTCGTTACAGGAGTTTAAGTCTTAATACGATATTTGCGTTATCCATTGGTTCTAAGATTCGTTTGAATGATTTGTACCAAGGGAGTAATTTTAAATTACCTTATCCCGGTCAGAATATGGGGTCTGATTTCGTGAAACGTTGGAGGAAGCCAGGTGATGAAAAACACACGAATATTCCCGCTTTGACGGATGAATTCTATTCGGTATCCAAAATGTATAGAAATAGTGACAATCCAATAAATAAGACTGATATAATGAATAGTGTGTCGTCGAATTATTGGCAAATGTATAATAATGCGGATATGCGTGTGGTTTCTGGAAACTTTTTACGTTGTCGTTCCATATCGTTGTCCTATTCATTTAATAGTGATTTAGCTCGAAAACTGTATTTGAAATCATTATCGATGAGTTTAGCCGTGAGCAATCCGTTTGTGATTAAACCGAAAGGATTACAAGGACGTGATCCGGAACAAGTGACAATGGGGTCGGGGACAATTCCTCCTAGACAAACGTATTCGTTTACAATGAGTGTAACCTTTTAACCAAAATCAGAGATGAAGCAAGTAATATATATAATTTCTTTATACTTTATGTGTACTTCTTGTAGTGATTTTCTTGACTACAAGGATAATGATAAAGTAATCCCGGGTGAATTAGATCAATATAGTGAATTGATTGCGGGAGAATTAACACAAAAATATGTGGGTGCGTCATGTCATAATCTCTGGATTATGAGTGATGATTTTGGAACGTTCGTTCCTTCATGGATAGGAGATCGAACGACAGATAATCGTGAAACCTATCAGAGTTGGTATGGGTGGGCAAAAGAATCCCAGATTACCCCTAAAGGAGATGAAAAGATTGATCCCGCTTGGGAACATTTTTATCATAAGGTGTTAATGTGTAATATTATAGAACGAGATGTTGATGAGTTTGAAAATGATCCGGAAGGAGTAAAATTGCGTTTGTTGGGAGAGGTACAGGCTCTTCGGGCGATGTCTTACTGGTATCTGGTAAATATGTACGGGGAGCCTTATCGTAGTGCAGAACAAGCAAAAACAGCAATGGGGGTGCCTATTAATAAGGAGACAAGTATTAAAGATAAGCTGTATACGAGATCTACATTGCAGGAGGTTTATGAGTTGATGGAAGTAGATCTGAAAAATGCTTTGCAAAATTTAGAGAAAGGTGAACAAAAGCATACTATTTTTCGTGCGAATAAAGATGTCATTCGTTTGTTTTTGTCGCGTATTTATTTGGAACAGAGAAAATATGATGATGTGATTACTGTATGTAATGATGCCTTAAAAGAAACAACTCGAACTATTATTTCCGTGGAGGAGATGTTGACTTATAATTCCAGTACTAATCCTATGTTGAATAAAAATAATAACAGTCTGATTTTTTCTTGGCTAAATCGGGATGCTTACCCCGGAATGTCTGTCTCTGAATATAGTAGTGGTAGATATTGCGTGTCAGAGGATTTAGTTGCTTTGTTTGCGAGTAATGATATACGTAAATACTCGAATGTTTCTTGGGATGGGAATAAACAGCATATTCAAAAATATAGATCTCAAGAATCCGGATGTGAAGATATGAATTACCGGGTTGAAGAGTTTTATTTTAATCGGGCTGAGGCGTATATAGAGAAAGGTGAATGGGAACTGGGAATGAAAGATATAAATGAAGTGTATTCTAGACGCTTGGAGGAAGAGGTTGGGCATTTGGATGCTACGAATGTGGATGATGCCAGAACGCATTTGCGTAATGAAAAACGTAAAGAGTTTTGTTTTGAAGATATGCGTTGGTTTGATATTCGGCGTTGGGGATTGGAGGTAGAACATAGATTTTATAACTTCAGCATGGACGGAACTTATTTTACTTATATTTTAGAAGCGGAAAGTCCGAATTACGTGTTACCGTTGCCTTTAGATATTCAACGTCGTAATTTTGAAATAGAACAACCGAAACGAGTTGAAACCAAAACTAAATAAAAGGATAGTCATGAAAAAAATATTAATGTTTTTATTGTGCGGGCTGTTGTTTATCGGATGTTTTGATGATGAAACAATTCATGCCGATTATGTGGCATACGGGAGAGTTTACGATACGACGTCAACGGATCCGGTTGTGAAATATATTTCTCAATATTATTACAAGTATAACAAAATAATAATTTTGGATCCGCTCCCCGGCGATTATATGTTTAATTTCCAGTCGAAGCATGACGTGAATATGGTTCAGCCTCCGCAAGATCAAGAGTCGCTTTTAAAAAGATTGCAATTTTTGGAAGAAATGTTTCTTAATGGATATAGTGATGAGGTTAAAAATGATATGTTTCCGAATATAATTATTTTGGCTGACTCAATCAAGAATCTTAATACGGATAAAGAGGTGGATATATATACGACAACATATTATATCGCTTTTTTGGTGAATGACGGGATGTTGAACAAGAGCGAGAAAGAAAAAGAAATCCTCTCGAGAAATTGGAATAAAACTTTTTTGGATTATTGTACTAAAAAGATAGATTGGAAGGTGCCGGAGGAGTTTTATCTTTACCCGACAGATGATGAATTTAACAAGAAAGAGAATTGGTGGCTCCCTATTCCGGATGCAACAAAAAAAGATACTGCAGATATTAATCTAGTTTGGGAAAGAGGCTATCCAACGGGGAATTGGACTTATTACTTTGCTCCCTATCCTGTAGAGGAATGGGGGTACGCTTCGTCTTCCAGTAAATCGGGTTATTTGGAGAAATTCTTTGAATTTTTGTTTACTACACCGCAGGAGACGATAGATAAAGCAATTGCGGATCATGCAAAATTGAAAAAGCCACATGATGTACTAGATCAGGCTTTGAAAGATGATTTCGGGATTGATTATCGTACGATGATGTATAAGGCAAAGTAATTGTAATTTTTAATGATTAATTGATTGTATATATGAATAAAGTATTGTATATTGTTATTTTACTGTGTTTTAGTGTTGCTAGTGTGAATGCTGCCAGTGGAGAGTGGGGAAAGAAGAAGAAAAAGAAGGCGGCAAAGGAGCAGGTGGAGTCGAAAGACTCCACTTCGAAAGCCACGTCAACGAGTGAGTATGAAAAATTCATGAAGGATGCCGAGGTGAAAGAGGGGATGTTTAACGTGATCAAGAAGAAGGATAAGATTTATCTGGAGATTCCGAAGGCTATCATGAACCGGGATTTCTTGATCAGTTCTCGTGTTTCTTCGACGAGTCGCACGTGGCAGATTGATCCGGGAACCATTAATAGGGATCCGCTATTGATTACTTTTTCGTGTGATGAGAATAAGGTGTATATTCATTTCCCGCATTTGAGGTACGAGTGCAAGGAGGATTCGGAGATGTACGAGGCATACAAAAGACATAGTAACCCGCCGATTTGGAAGGCCTTTAAAATAGAGGTATTATCCAAGGATTCCAGTAGCTGCGTGATTGATGCAACTTCGTTGTTCTTGTCTTCTATCGCAGAATTTTCCCCGTTTCCGGATCTTCCGGCAGAAGTGCGTGCGTTTGTGCCATTCGGGGGTACGTTCCAGAGTGATCGTTCCAGAATCGAGGAGTTTAAGGCATTCGAGGATAATGTTATCGTGAAGAGTATGATGACTTACACGACAGACAAGGAAGGTCCCTTGACCACAATCGAGGCTCGTAATATTGTTATTTTGCCGGAGAAGCCGATGACTCCCCGTTATTCGGATGAGCGTGTCGGATTTTTTGAGGAAACCCGTTTTTTGTTTGACGAGAATCAGGATCAGTTGCAACGTTACGGGATTATCAATCGTTGGGATTTGCAACCCAAGGATATGGAAAAATATTTGGCGGGAGAGTTGGTTGAACCGGTAAAACCGATCGTGTGGTACGTGGATCCGGCTATCCCGGAAAAGTGGAGAAAATACGTGAAGTTGGGTATCGCGGATTGGAATATCGCTTTCGAGGCTATCGGGTTTAAGAACGCGATCGTGGTGAAAGATTACCCGACGGATGATCCTAATTTTGATCCGGATGATATTCATTATAATTGCTATCGTTTCGTGGCTTCCGCGAGAGAAAATTCCATGGGCCCCTCTTGGATAGATCCCCGTTCGGGAGAGATTTTGTGTGGAGATGTGATTTCGTGGTATGGGGTGGTGACTTTGTTGAACAAGTGGCGGATGATTCAGACTGCGGCGGTAGATCCTTCCGTGCGTTGTCCGGTGATGACCGACGAGAACATGGGGGAAGCAATGCGTTACGTGGCGGCACACGAGATCGGGCACACGCTTGGGTTGATGCATAATTTCGGGGCATCGGCAGCCTATCCGGTGGAGAAGCTAAGAGATCCCGAATTCACTCAAAAATACGGTACGACTCCTTCCATCATGGACTACGCCCGCTTCAATTACGTGGCACAACCCGGTGACATGGAGAAAGGGGTGAAATTAACGCCGCCGTTAGTGGGTGAGTATGATATGTTTGCTATTAAATATGGCTATCAAGTATTGGCGAACGTGGAGAGTCCGGATGACGAGAAAGCGACTTTGCGGGCATGGATTAAAGAGCAAATCGGTAACAAAATGTGTTTCTACGGGCAACAGGTTTTCCAGTTTAATTTTGACCCGCGTTCTCAAGCCGAGGATTTGAGTGATGATGTGATCAAGGCGAATACTTACGGATTGAAGAATCTGAAGTATGTTACGGCTAATTTCGTGGATTGGATGGCCGTGAATGATGAGGGATATGCGGCTGTTGAGGGTACCTACAAGGAAATTATAGGGCAATTTTTCCGCTTTATGAACCATGCTATGGTAAACGTGGGAGGGATGTACGTTAACCCTAAAGGGTTTGATGATAATAACGTGCAATTGTATCAATACGTGCCTAAAAATAAACAGGTGGAGGCTTTGACGTTCGTGTTGAAGAATTTGAACGATTTGCCTAACTGGATCGTGAATGATAAAGTTACGGCTATAGTGGGCCCCACGGCAAAGCCGTACGTGCAACAAACGCAATTCTTTAGTGAAATGTTGACTCGCGAGTTCCTTGGACGCCTTCAGTTGAACGAGATCGACGGGAAGAACGTGTTCACGATAGATGATTATTTGAATATTATCTATGACTACATGTTCTCTCGCAAGGGAGGAAGTTTACGGTTGTGTGACATGGCTTTTCAAAATTCTTTCGTGGATAATTTGAAAGAGTTTATGGATAAAGGAGAGTTTAAAAGTGCGGGTAGTGGCAAGGCTTTGACGGATTACGCTATGGAAACGACTTGTAGTTGCCACGCGTATTGTGAATCTCATGGTTTTAATCCGGTGGATCCTTTGAGTGAGATTGTTTTGAGCCCGAGAATTGACAGAACAAACAAGCGTCCGGTGGTGATGAAGTATTTACGCAAAGCTTACCAGACGGCTAAAGCGAGATCGAATACGGGAAATGATAAGACCCGTGAACATTATCGTTTATTGGTCTTGAAATTGAATTATCTGTTTGATTGATCCGTGTGAATATGTGTGATAGAAAGGGCAAACGCGTGAAAATGCGTTTGCCCTTTGAGATTAATTTTTCAACATATTCTCGACACGAAGTAATAAAAGTTCATAATGTGCTTTATCATCCCTGTGAGCGGAAGCAAGTTTACTTTTCACTAAAGCTTGAGTCTTTTTTAGGATCTTGGTTTGATAAGCCGGAATTTCACTAATCACGTTTATTTTTACTTCATCTTGAAACATGGGAGCCATTTCCCCGAATTTTTTAAGACAAATGGCGGCAACACTTCCCTTGCCGTATTGTTCCTCGATGTCCATCAACCGTGCACGGGTGAAAGGGAAATTGAGTTCGGGAGCTAACCCATACGCTTCTATCTCTTCCATGGATGGTAAAGAAGACACGTTCGCCGTTTTGTCTGTGAAAAAGGAATTTCCTTTTTTACTTTTCTCCACCTCTTTAAGAGCGGCATCAATAATAGCACGCTGAAGTATTTTGTCTTCCAATGTCAATTTGCGCCCTTGAATCGTCGCGGCAAATACTCCTGCATACAAATCATCGTAATATTCTCTGATTGTGTACGCGTCTTTCTCTTTGGCAATGTGGGAAGCCAGTGTAACATTTTGCGGAATGGTTGTCAACAGACTTTTGGATATAGCTAAAGCTATTTTCGACGAGCTATTCGTGTGCAAGTCGAAGTTTTCAGTCAATTCCGGGGCATTAATCCATGTACAATTCCGAAGTTCGCGCAAAATCCAATTCAAGGAATTTTTTTGCACGGAACGAGGCAAAGGCTGTGCCGGTTTCATCGTACCGGCGCCTTCTTTTACCTGTGATAAATGAATCCCGCCAATCTGGTACATCACGTTACCCAAATAACGGAAATACTGGTTAAGAATTTCTTCGTACATTCCGCTTCGGTGACGGGTATCCCCCTTCTCGTCAATCCATTCGTTCATGTGAGAAAGGATATATTTCAGATTTTTTATTCCGTAAGTCCCGGCTTTAACTGGATCGTCGCCCAAATCTTCCTCGAGGCTGCTAGGATCGTAACGTCCGTCGATTTGCTGACGTCCATAACGAAAACGGGGATCATTTGCTTTCTCGTCAATCCACCGTCCGGCAATCTCTACTTCTTCCCACATATTCGTGGCCTCCGGAATAGGCGTGTACAACCACTTGATCACGTATTCGTCATAAACGCCCAAAGCCGGTGGGGTTAATTTTACCCCTTTATCCCCCGGCTGCGCCACGTAATTGTATCGGGCGTAGTCCATGATGGAAGGAGTCGTTCCGTATTTTTGAGTGAATGAAGCGGAACGTAAAGAATCTACCGGATAGGCACTTGAGGCAGCCATGTTATGCATTAATCCTAATGTATGTCCTATCTCGTGAGCGATCACGTATTCAATGGATTCGTCCATGATCTCCTTCGGCATCTTCTTTGCCCTTACCCGCGGGTCGATTTGTGCCGTTTGGATAAAACGCCACTGGTTGTTCAATTTCACGATATCATTATACACGATCACGGAAGCATTTAAAATCTCTCCGGTGGTGGGGTCTACCCAACTCGGACCCATCGCATTGGGTGTAGGGCAAGGAGAATAACGGATACACGAGTATTTTAGATTATCCGGGTCAAAGGTTGTATCATTAACAGGGAAATCATGCACTTGCATTACATTTTTGAACCCGATCTTCTCGAATGCGGGGTTCCACCTTAAAACAGCTTTACGAATGGCCGGTTTCCATTCTTCGGGGAATGTATTATCCACGTACCAGACAATCGGCTTCACCGGTTCAACCAGTTCTCCTCTTTTCCACGCTTCCATATCGGAAGGCTCCAGACGCCAACGGTTAGCTAGCGCGTATCCCCGTAAACCATCTTCCTTCTGAGCCAGATCAATTTTAAAGAATCCTAATAAATTATGCCCGTATGTAGGGAATACCCCGATGCGGGAATCTTGGATTCTGGGCTTCATTTTTCCTTCCGGTAACAAGATCATGGAAATGGTAGAACAGCTTGCTATGTCACCGAGCGAGAAACTCATCATCATGAAATTGATGGAAAGATCGAGATTTTGATATAATTCAATTGAAGCGTTGTCATCAAATACTTTCATCTTGCCGAAGTAAGGTTTTCCGGTCTTACCTTTCGAAATGCTAATACCTTCAGCCCTTGAAAATGGAGATACGTCATCATTCTTGAATAAATCGGTCGCGTTAAATATGACCGCCGTACTATCGGCATTATACGCTTCCATGGGAAAACGCTTGTATTCCATGTCCATGTAATTTTTTTCCAGAGCCTGAAGCATATTCTTGTCATTCGATGTACAAACGGCAAGCATGTTCGGGAAACTGAATACGACGGTTGAATCCTGTAAATCCACACGTAAGTGTAAAGGGTTATTCGTTTTGTATCCGACGTTCGCGAATTGCGGGTTACCGACCTTGGAAAGAGTACTACCCAAAAGAACTTCTTTCCCCATGTTCTTTACAGGATATTCCATGTAAATTTTTTCTCCCTCCCGGTGAAAAGTAAGAAATTCTCCTTTTATTGTTTGTAAACCGGATTTCTTCATGAATTTGTCATACTTACTCTGCGGTTTCTCCTCTTTTTTCTCCACTTGTTCCGTGGATTTCGATTTTTTCTTTTTCCGTTCTGCCCCGTTCGCGAAAAGGCAAGATGCTCCTAGAGCTACTATTAGTAGCACAACATACAGTTTTCTCATTATTAAAGATTTATTTAAAATATAATTGTGTGTTTTACTTTTATTTTTCCGTGTATCTTAATTTCTTGTAATCGATACCCATCTCTTTCAGTGCTTTGGTCAAGAGATCGTATTTAATTTGCATGACTTCATATTTTTTTAATAGGACTTGGAGTTCGTCATCGGGCGTGTCGATCAAGAAACTTATCCAGTAGCCGATATCTTCTCCTTTGTACGGAAACACGGGAATAATATCATAGAATAAAAACATGCGGGGAAATCCTAATTCATAACGAGCTTCCTCTTCATATAAATATTCCAGTTTTTCATCCTGTATAAGTTGACCGTACAGAAGTAAGGACTCTCCGTATTGATAAAATTCATCGGGGATATTGATTCCCTTATCATACATCCCGATATATCTCCATAATGTTTCGTGTAACTTTGAACTGGCTACGGCTTTTTCATTAAAACTCATTTGTCCCAAATCTTGAATAGAAAAAATGCAGAAGTAACGCCCTATACAAGATAAAACTTCTGTTTCAAGAAGAGCCGGATCGGCGATGGCATCATCGGCAAGAATAATACTATACGGGAAATGTTTACGAATAAATTCTTCGGGATACGCATCTAGTACTAATTTTTGCATCATTTCAATCCCTTTCCATAAATGCTCTTGCTCCTGCTTCGGGTAATTGAATTCAAGGGATTCATTTTTTGAACTGAAATTGTACAAGTAATCAGATGAATCCGGATCTGTTATAAAAAAACGGTTGTATTTGTAGTAATATCGTGACACGAAATTCAATACCTTGTCAGTAGAATTTGTATCATACATCTGTACCCTTTTGTAAGGAATTTCTTCGGCAACAATAGGAGCTTCTTCGTAACAATTATAGAAACTGATACCAAGTATGATGATTAATAAGAATTGATAATATTTCATCGTATTCTGTTTTAATTATTTGCTAACTAAGGTTTCAACCCGTTCAAAGTTCTCAATTTCAAAATTCTTGTCTTGAACGTCCAGTGGAAGACTTAAAATGTAATTCGGATTTCCGGCTGTAAGGATATAGGTGTCTGCGGCCAAGGGGGCATTTAGGTCTTGGAATTTATGAGTTATCTCTATTTTCCAACGGCGAATATCGAACCACCTGCAATCCTCGAAACAAAATTCCATTCTCTTTTCCTCCCGCATAATTTTTCTAGCTTCTTCCGGATCATTCGTGTTTTTTTCATAGTCACCTTTTATACGTGAACGGCGAATACTATTTATATCCCTCATCGCTTGTTCGATATTCTCCGTTCCACCTAATTCAATGCAGGCTTCAGCCCGGTTTAGATAAGCTTCTTCTATTCGATAACACCAATCATTGCAACTTCTCGTGAAAGTATAATATTTCTTGGGATAATAGGGTTTGTATTTATCAAAAAATGCTGTAGCCCGAATATCTTCAGCATTATCTTTTTTTACGTATAAATTGCGTAAATCTTGGCTGACTTCCCAATGACCTGCTTCAGAAGTTGATGTTGAAAGAGGACTATTATCACGTCTTCCCCATGAAAATAAAATACTTTTGTTGGAATTATTGTACAAAGTTATTCCATTGGCGATATATTTTGACATGTTTTCCAACGTTTCAATCGTTGCACCGCTTTCTGTTATTAGGGTTGAAGACATCTTCTTGGCATCCTCCCACCTTTTCTGCTGCAAATAAATTCTGGACAGAAAAAGGTAAGCCGCGTTCACGTTAGGTCGGAATATGGAATTTTCTTGATCGCCTGCTTTCAATAAATTGATTGCTTGTAGCAGATCTTTTTCAATCAAGTCGTATACCTCCTGCAATTTTGCCCTTGTATATACTTTTTTCTCGATACTGATTGCCGTGTTAATAGGAACTCCCAACGCTTTCTTGGCTTGTTCTTTATTTTCGTATGGCTCACCGTATATATTTACTAGGTAATAATATGCCAATGCGCGCATGAATGTCAGTTCTCCTAATAGACGTGTTCTTACCCGGTCGTGATCTTCCTCGAATTGGCTGACATCATTTTCCAGAATGTTGCATCTCAGGATTTTATTATAGAAAAACGCCCAGTTATTATCATTTCTTTCTCGTTGTTCCATATCTAACTGGTTGTTTTTTGCCCACGTGAAATAACCGAAAAATTCGCTTCGGCTATCCCTTCTACTGGATGATCCTTCTATGGGTAAGACAACACTCATGATGTCATCCGTCATAAAATCCAACGCCTTCATCTCGCTTCCGCTTGTTTTCTTTATTATTTCTCCATATACCAGTTCGTCAAAGTGTTTTAACTCGCGGGGTATTATTTTATCTTGATCCTTGTATTCAAGGAAATCACTACATCCCATCCAAAGGAAACACAGCGATAATATGTAATATAGTTTATTCATGTTACTTTTATTTAGAAGGTTACATTCAAACTAAAACTGAAATTCTTTTGCGGTGGTATCGAGCCACTACCTAAGGTTACTTGTTCGGGATCCCGTCCTTTTAATCCTTTAGCTTTGATGACAAATGGATTGGAGACAGAGAAACTTAATGATGCTCCTCTCAAAAATAAATGTTTTAAAGTGGAGGCAGGGACATAATAAGATAACGAGAGTGAGCGACAACGTACAAAATTTCCGGATACGACACGTAAGTCACTGTTATTGTAAAAATCATACACGTTATCTCCAATCGTTGCAGCTCCCCCATTGTGGTAATATAATCCGGGGGGAGTTAGTCTTTCGTCGGTCAACCTCGGAATATCAGTATGTTTTTCATCTCCCGGCTTTCTCCAACGAGTTACAAATTCATCAGACATATTTTCACTGGGACCGGGAAGACGACTATTATCCACGTATAGGTCATTTAAACGGACTTTTGAACCGAATTGCATAGCAAAGGAGGCATTTAATGTAAAATTGTAAAGCATAATACTTGTACTCAAACCGCCTGAAAATAGCGGTTCCCGTCTACCACTATAAACCAAAGCACTATTTAAGGCTTCTTCTTGGGATGAAATGATGACATTGCCTTCTTCGTCTTTGGCATATATTCCCAAGAAAGTTGCTTCCCCTCTTTCGTTCAGTCCGCCGTAACGATAAGAATAAAAACTATTTAATGAACGTCCGTTTTTGACAAGAGAACCATCTAGGTATTGGCTAACAATATATTTATCCATTTCTCCCGAGTTGGTCACTTTGTTATAACTTCTACTTGTATTCAAACTTAAATTCCAGCTAAACTTTTCCAAGCGAATCGGAGTGGCGGATATGGAGAAATCCCAACCGGAATTGATTATATTTCCGTCATTGATGGTGACGCTGGTACCCCCGTTGGTTGATTCTATCGTAGTGGAGAGCAATTGGTCTTTTCCTTTCTTGTTATAGTATTCAAAAGTTGCATTTAATTTTTTATTGAAGAAAGAG
The DNA here is from genome assembly GCF_014287455.1 of Butyricimonas hominis. Classification (NCBI taxonomy): domain Bacteria; kingdom Pseudomonadati; phylum Bacteroidota; class Bacteroidia; order Bacteroidales; family Odoribacteraceae; genus Butyricimonas; species Butyricimonas hominis. Next base: position 475,524 of record NZ_JACOOH010000003.1, on the reverse strand, counting down.
AAATCTGTACCAATGTTGTAGGATCTTGTTTTTTCCCACCGGAGCCCTCTGTTGGGAAGAGAATTTATGGTACTTTCGTAGTATTGGGATACGGGGTCCATACTTCCGACATTAGCTACCATATTCGGGTTATGAGCTTCGGTTACATTCCCCTGCAGTCCATAAGAGGCATGAATATTTAGTCCTTCCATCCATGTGACATTTTGCATGAAATCCTCGTCGGCAATATTCCATCTACCGGAAACTGACCAAATAGGTAAAAAACGGGCAGATTTATCTTGTCCTAATTTATTGCTGGCATCTCCTCTTATATTTGCGTTAAAAATATACCGGTCGTCATAGCAATAAGAGAAGGATGCAAAATAGGACATTTCATTCTTTTTGCTATCTGAAATTGTGGGGCGGCTATTTTCCAATAGAGTTCCGTAAGCAAGCCATATGCGAGGATTGATTTCGACGCTTTTTTTGCCGCGTTCCGGCAAATAACCTAATAAGGTGGAGGTATGTCCTTCGCTATGTGCGCTGCGCATATCTAATCCTCCCATAAGGCTAAAATCGTGAACGTCATTGAAAGTCTTTTGGAATGATGCGGTAAAACGTGCGGAATAATTGGTATTCTTGTTATCAGAGTTATCCAATTTTCCCCCGAAAGGCAATTCACAACTCGTCGCAAAATTGGGTTCTTTTGCAGGGTCGATTACCGGATAACCGTAGACAAGTCTTCTCAAAGATGATATGGCGTAACTCTCTTCGGTTGCCACATCCTCGCTTGAATTTGAACTGACATTATAAGAACATAAAGCACTTAAACTTAACCATGAAGCTACTTTGTAGCTGAAATTGAATCTTGTATTCAAGCTCAATAATTTGTTTGTTCCGCTCGTGGAATTCAGTTCGTTGAAGATATTGTAAATCAAATTAGGAGTCTTGTAGGGAGTATTCTCGTATCCTGTATCAATTTCATAGAAATTATAGTATCCATCCTCGTCATAGGGAGCAATAGCTCTGGAAGTCGTGTAAGCATATTGAAAGAGGTCTACTGCGGGGCGATTGGTTTCTCCATGAGAGGCACTAAGACCAAAACCGGCATTCATTTTATCATTTATCTTGATGTCGAGATTTGTGTTAAAATTAAACCGTTCAGCGTTTTCTTTCAAAGATGATCCTCTTTCGTTAGAATATCCCACGGAGAAGTAGTAGTTGATTGCTTCATTTGCCCCGGAAACGGATAACGTGTGATTATGGCTAAATGCATTTCGGAATAGATATTTAAACCAATCAGTATTTTGTTCTTTCATTTTCTTTACTTCTTTCTGAAATTGGCTATAGCTAATTTTATTCCCGTACAATTGAACTAAAAGTCCCTCGTATCCCACGGAACCAGTTATTCCGTCATCAACAAACTGTAATCCCTTCTCGACCATCTCTTCGGAAACTTCGATTCTTTCTTTAGAATTCATCAAGTGCATTTGGTTTACTGTCGGACGATGCGTGAACCCCATAGACATACTATACTGGATGGCAGGTTTTCCAAACTTACCCCTCTTGGTGGTAATCATGATTACGCCATTGGCAGCTTTACTTCCGTACAAGGCGGTAGCGGAAGCATCTTTTAATACGTCAATTTGTTCAATATCTTCCGGGTTTATACCCGAGATGGCATTACCTATCAAATTTACTTGATCCATGCTATTCAGTTCTTCCGGCTTAAGGGGAACCGGGTCTTCCAGCACAATACCATCCAGTACCCAAAGAGGTTCGCGGCTTCCCACGATAGTGGAAGATCCACGTATGCGGATTTTCGGGGCGGCACCCACGGTTGAACTCATCTGTAAAACTGCCATGCCGGGAATTTTACCTTGTAACATTTTATCTAATGTTGTTGTAAGAGGCTCCATGATATCCTCCATTTTTACCGTATAGACGGATGACGTCAGCTTCCGTTTGTCGATGTTCTCGTAACCCGTGCGAACGATGACTTCGTCGAGTTCGTTGACGGAGGCTTTCATCGTGACCGTTACGAAGTCGCTTTTGGGGGTGACTTGTTGGGTTTCCATGCCGACGAACGAGAAGATTAGGAGGGTGGCTTCCGGTTTCTCGGGGGAGACGATGGTGAATTCACCTTTGGCGTTGGTAGAGACACCGGTAGTTGTGCCTTTGATGAGGACGGTTACTCCCGGCAGGGGTTCCCCGTTCTCGTCTTTCACGATACCCCGGATTGGGTTTTGTTGGTCAGGAGTGGTTTTCGCGGGGCTGATGATGATGGTTTTCCCGTTGAACCTGTACGTGAATTCCTTTTGAAGAACGAGATTTAGTACTTCAATCAATCCCATTTTCAAGCGGGGAAGTTGTACCATTTTCTTTACCTCGAGTTCATTCTCGCTGTAAAAGACGTCGTACTTCAATTGTTTCGTGATGGCGTCGAAGACTTGTTCAATCATCATTTGCTGTTTCGAGAATTTGACGCTGTCCTGTTCCGGGGTTGTGGCGGCATTCGAGTTGGAGATGCCTGCCAGTAACCAGAAAATGGTACATGCACAGAGCAAAGCTCCTTTTTTTAACCTTTCTTGTAGGTTAAAGGTGTGATCATACGCTTTTTTTTTCATAAATTTGTTCGTTAAAGTGATAATTAATCCTGTACAGCTATTTGCCGTAGCTTTCACAGGTTTTGGTTTTTACAATAAAGGGGGTGCTTTTTTGCCGATAGCACTCCTTTTTTTAGTCTGTTCTACTTACTGTAATTGTCTTGTCTTGAATATTAAAGTGAATATTAGTTGTTTCTTCCAGATAACGTAACAATTGCTCCAAGGGTTGATGTTTGTCGATAGTTCCCCGGAAGGTCATGTCCTTGATCTCCTCGTTCCGGTAAATCATTTTGAAGTCATACCACCGTTCGAGTTTTTTCACGATGTCCTCGAACCGGTAGCCTTTAAAATAGAATTTGCCGTCAATCCATGAGGTGTATAGTTCCGTGTCCACGGTTCTCGTTTCCACGATGTTCGTTTCTTTATGGACGGTCAGTTGTTCAGACGGGTGCAGGATGTCGTTCCGGTCTTGTTGAGTGACCATGACTTTGCCTTCCACGAGTGTCGTGATCCACTTCGAGTCGTCGTTATAGGCACTGACGTTGAATTTTGTTCCCAGAACGGTAATATCCTTGCCCCCGGCGTGAACCGTGAAAGGTGCGGTTGAATCCTTTGCCACTTGGAAAAAGGCTTCTCCTTCCAGATATACTTCCCGGCTGTGGGACGAGAACTGCACGGGAAAGCGGAGCTTGGATTCCGAGTTGATATTCACGCTTGAACCATCGGGGAGTTTCAAGTAGAAATCGGCACCTTTCGGTACGTGCAGTTCGTTGTAACGGAGTTCAATTTCTCCGTTTAGAGAGTCGATACTGTTCCGGTATTGCAATTGTCCGTTCACGCTGTCGCGGGTAAAAGACATGCCCAGTTTTTCGACCTTGATTGTTTTTTGTTTTTTGCTTAGTCTGATTTCTTCCCCGTTTGCCAATACTAATCTTACTTGGGAACATTCGTTTTTTCCCGGTTGCAGGGAGGCAGTTTTTGTTATTTTGGTTTCCGTCGTGTTGTTATACATTAGGTATACGGTAATACCGATCATAAGCAGGGCACATGCCGCGTATTTTATAATGCGAAGTGCTATGAAGCGGTTCGATTTGTTTATGCTTCTGTCTTTTACTTGTTTCCATGCTTTTCCCATGTTGTAGTGGTCGTCTTTCATGGAGTTGGCAGCCCTGTGTATGATGAATTTCTTATTTTTATCCATTTTGGCTATTGATTTACTATAAAGGGCATCAAGAGTCGGAAATGGGTGATTCTGAAAATGACTTTTTTTGAAAAAAATGCGTTTTTTATTTTTGAATCTTTCGACAGTATGCAATAAATACTAGCAACTGGCTGGTATTCTTGAAATAACATCGGATGATGCGATAGGCTTTCGTGATATGTGTTTTCACGGTATTGACGGAGATATTCAGTTCTTCCGCGATTTGTTTGTAGCTTTTTTCGTCGACACAACTCATTAGAAAGATATTGCGACATTGTTGCGGAAGCGAGGCAAGTGCTTTTTTCATCTTTTCTATTTCAATGACTTCTTCTTCCGTGTATTCTGTTTGTTGGAGATTTGCAATGAATTCAGCCAATAGGGGGGAATGCCGTTGTTCCATTAACTGGCGTTTTAAAACTTTTAGAGCGCCATGACGAACGGATGAATACAAATAATGTTTTAATGAAACCTTTATGTCTATACACGAGCGATTGTTCCATAAGTACACGAATACGTCTTGAACGATATCTTCCGCTTTGTCGTGTTCGGCAACAATGCCTTGGCAATAATTGCATAAAGTTTGATAATTCCTTTTGAATAATTCTTCAAAGGCAGCCGTGTTTCCTTCGAGGACATCTTCGCTGTTTATATCATCCCAATCTGTATAATCATCCATAAACGCCGATTTCTTCATATTGTTCACCCGAAAATATTACTATTCGGGATGTGAATTTACAAATATATAATGATTTTAATATTTTGGGTAAACATTCTCTTGTTTTTTTAACCACAAATAATCCATCATGTGGCTAAACAGCCATATTTTGAAATGTTGCGGTTTGTTTTTGTCTAAATTATTGTTAATTATATATATTATAAATTATGATAGGGGATGTTGATGCTTTTTTTTGAAACAAATAATGAATGTGGTGTATCTTGTTGAAAATTAGTTGTTTCTTGTGTGTTGGACAGCTATTTGGTGAGGCGTTTTTTTACTTTTTCAAGTGTTGTTTTTGGAAATTTCCGGATAATAATGCAACAATTTTTATTTTGATCTCGTATAAGGTGTTAAGTATATTTTTTTAATTTGAATATATAATATACCTTTGTATCCATTTTAAAGATAATTAGTTGTGTGTTAGATGTGAAACATAATATAGCGTAGTTTATTGATATGGCAGACGAGAAGATTATTTTTTCCATGATGGGCGTAAGTAAGACTATACCGCCACAAAGAAAGATTATAAAGGATATTTATTTATCCTTTTTTTACGGGGCGAAGATTGGCGTAATCGGTTTGAACGGTTCGGGTAAGTCAACTTTGTTGAAGATTATCGCCGGGTTAGACCCGAATTACGAGGGTAAGGTGATTTGGTCGAAGGAACATTCTATTGGTTATTTACCCCAAGAACCTCAGCTTGACGACACGAAGACCGTGAAGGAGGTTGTGCAGGAGGGGGTGCAGCAAGTGATGGATTTGTTGAAGGAATACGAGGACGTCAACATGAAGTTTGCCGAGCCGATGAGTGACGACGAGATGGATAAGTTGATGGCTCGTCAAGGGGAACTGACCGAGTTGATTGAACACCACGGCGGTTGGGAGATCGACCAGAAGTTGGAGCGGGCTATGGACGCTTTGCGTTGTCCGGAGCCGGATGCCTTGGTGAAAAACCTGTCGGGTGGAGAAAGACGACGGGTGGCATTGTGCCGTTTGTTGTTGCAGGAACCCGATATTTTGTTGCTCGACGAGCCGACGAACCACTTGGACGCGGAGTCGGTAGAATGGTTGGAGCAGCATCTGCACCAGTATGCCGGTACTGTGATTTGTGTCACGCACGATCGTTATTTCTTGGATAACGTGGCGGGTTGGATTTTGGAGTTAGACCGGGGAGAGGGAATTCCATGGGAAGGTAACTATTCCTCTTGGTTGGAACAGAAAACGAAACGTTTGGAGCAGGAGGAGAAGCAGGCAAGCAAACGGAGAAAGACTCTGGAAAGGGAGTTGGAATGGGTGCGTATGGCGCCGAAAGCCCGTCAGGCAAAGAGTAAAGCCCGTTTGAAGGCTTACGACCGGATGATGGACGAGGATGTGAAAGAGAAAGAAGATAAACTTGAAATATTTATACCGAACGGTCCCCGCTTGGGCAACAAGGTGATCGAGGCGGCACACGTGGCTAAGGCTTACGGTGATAAAGTGCTGTTTGATGATCTGGAATTCCAGTTGCCGCCTGCCGGTATTGTCGGGGTGATCGGGCCTAACGGTGCGGGAAAGACTACTTTGTTCCGCCTGATAATGGGTGTAGAGACTCCGGATAAAGGGGATTTTGAGGTGGGACCGACGGTGAAAATCGCTTACGTGGACCAGCAGCATAAGGCTATTGATCCCGATAAAAGCGTTTATCAGGTGATTTCCGGGGGAAGCGATATGATTAATCTTGGTGGACGGGAGGTAAATGCCCGGGCTTATGTGTCCAAGTTTAATTTCTCCGGGACAGATCAGGAAAAGAAGTGCGGGGTTTTGTCCGGTGGTGAACGGAATCGCTTGCATTTGGCTTTGGCGTTGAAAGAGGATGCCAACGTGTTGTTGCTTGATGAGCCCACGAATGATATTGACGTGAACACGTTGAGGGCATTGGAGGAAGGTCTGGAAAACTTCGCGGGGTGTGCCGTGGTCGTTTCGCATGATCGTTGGTTCTTGGATCGCATTGCCACGCATATTCTGGCGTTCGAGGGCGATTCGAAGGTAGTTTATTTCGAGGGAAGTTACTCTGAATACGAGGAAAGTAAGAAGAAGCGATTGGGGGATGTGACCCCGAAGCGTATACGATATAAAAAATTAATCGGATAAGATAACAAGACCGTGCCAAAGAAAAAAGAAAAAAAGATTGTAGATAACGGCTTTGTGCCGGGTATCTACAATTATTGCGACAGATGGTGTGAACGATGTAAATTTCAGCTTCGATGCATGAGTTACACGATGGGAAAGAAGTTGAAGGAAAAGACGAGGGTAAATTTAGGGGAGGAGATGCCTGACGACGACGAATCCGCGTTAGCCCGTCTAAAGAATATTTTTGATTCGACATTTGACGTGTTACGGGAATTGGCGGACGAGCGAGGAGTGGGAATAGAGGATATTTATTCGGCGGAGAAGGTAGACCGTGGATTCTGGGGAGAAGATTACGAGGATTTGGAGGATCAGGATGAGGAAGTGGCAAGGCAGGTGGAGAGTGAGGATATGATGAAATGTGAGCAAATCTATCATTCTTTGGCAGATAAGTGTCAAGAGGAGATTTACCAGTATTTTGAAACGGAAAAAAAGAAAGAGGGTGAGTTTCCGCGGACGCGTGAGGTGGAGGATGCTTTATTGGAGGTGAACTGGTACATGGATTTGATTCGTTCCAAGATGAAACGGGCCCTTTGCGGGTACTTCCTTTACGCGGATAAAATAAACGCCACGCAGGAAGAGGAGGATTACAACGGTTCGGCGAAAGTGACGTTATTAGCCGTTGAGATATCTTGTACAGCATGGACGGTGATACGGGATAACATATCTGACTTTGAGAGGGAGGCATCCCGTATGATTGTATTGTTGGAACAGTTAGAAAATGATATAGAGGCTTTTTTCCCTAATGCCCGTACTTTCAAGAGGCCGGGATTTGATACTTGTGATGTAGTTTGAGAGAAAATATAGTTACGTGTGCCGTTTCCATTCAAATCGGATATTAGAGTTGAGTGGGAACGGTATTATTTTTGTGAATATTTTCAAATATGTGTGTTGAATTTCTTGAAATAAAGAGCATTTTTTGTTGTGATGTTCGTTTGTAAATGTGCCGTCATAGCTTGTTTTGTTAAAAGATATACACTTTTGGTTGATGAAAATGAATATATAAAATATGGAATATAGTTCGTAGTGTATTTAAAAAAATATATATTTGTAGCTCAATAATTGAACGATTATTAACTGTCTAAAATCACTATTCGTTATATATCCTTACTTAACTATTAGTGTTCTAGTAATCATTGAATTGTAAATAATAACTCTTGTTTTATTTGCCGCACAAATCCTCATTTGTTTAACATTCAAAAAACGTTGGTTTAATGATAGTGGAATGTTACATAAAAGAAGGAGTTATATGTTTGTGAATAAGTGGTTTGTAGTGGTAGCGAGTATGGTCGTTTGTTTTTCATGCAGTTCCAGCAAGGAGATTGTCTATTTGCAGGATGTGAAGGAAAATGAGCGACTTGAATCGGACTTCGAGTACAAGACTGTCATTCACGTTGATGATTTATTGTCAATCGTGGTTTCTTGTGATGACACGGAGGCGGCATTGCCTTTCAATACTCCTATGATTGGCTTGGGGCGGGACGTGACGTCGACCAACCAACAGGTTGCTCCCGGTTATCTCGTGGATAAAGAGGGGTATATTGATTTTCCCGTGCTGGGGAAATTGCGTGTGGACGGTATTTCCCGTGTAGAATTGTCGGAAATGCTGAAGATGAAATTAGCGATGTACTTGAAAAATCCGATAGTGACGATACATTTCCAGAATTTCAAGGTGACTGTTTTGGGCGAAGTCCGGAGTCCGGGCAGTTACAGAGTGACCAGTGAGCGAGTATCTATATTCGATGCGCTGGGCATGGCGGGGGATTTACAGATTAATGCCAAGAGAAAAAACGTGCTGATTATGCGCGAGAACGGGAAAGAGAAGACTTTTGCCCGTTTGGATTTGACTTCGGCGAATCTTGTTTATTCCCCGTTTTTTTATTTGCAGCAGAATGATGTGGTTTACGTGGAGCCTAGCAGGGGGCGTATCGCGGGAGGTAATGCGGGAACTTTTTTGCCTTACGTTTTGTCCAGTGTGTCGACATTAGTGACGGTACTCGCGTTGATACTTAGATAGGTGAAAGGTTTTCTCCGGGTTGGTTGTATTTTTTAGTTTTAATGAAACGAGAGTGTATGAACGTGAATGGTAATGAGGTCTATGTGCCTGAACAGGAAGAAACGATTGATTTAAGGATGTTGTTTTACAAGATTATCGCGCGGTGGCGGTGGTTTCTCGTGTCTGTGCCTTTGTGCGTGGGGGCAGTATTGATTTACTGCATGATGCAGGAACCCGTGTATAACGTGACGAGTAAAGTGATGATCAGCGACACGAAGAAAGGGGAGTTAGGCACTAGCATGATGATGAAGGAAATGGGATTTTTCCAAGGGGATAAATACGTGGAAAATGAATTGATAGAGTTGCAGTCCAAGAATTTAATGCGGGAGACGGTATGTGATTTGGAGTTGAATATTTGTTACAGTCGTGAAAGTGTCTTGAGGGGGACAGAGTTATACAAGGATTCTCCTGTAAACGTGTTGGTCGATCGTCCCGAGTTGATAAAAGACACTTGTTTTTTCGTGACGTTGACGAGTGATACGACGATTTCTGTGACAGCCTCGGACGGGAAAGTTGTGCATGAGGGGCGTTTTTCGGAACGGATTCCGGTTGGTGATTACGCTATATCCGTGGAGAGGAGTGAGGTGTACTCCGCGGAGAAGGTGGAACGGGTGCGGGTGGATTTGTATTCCTACGATTCGGCAACGAAGAATTTTTACAAGAAACTGGAGGTGTCACCTTTGGACAAGAACACGAACGCGCTTCTTTTGTCGGTTAAAGATGTCGTGCCGCAACGGGGAAAGGAGCTGATCCGGGCACTGATAGATCGTTACAACGAAAACGGGGTGGCGGACAAACAGGTTGTTTCCGCCAAGACGGTGGAGTTTATCAATGCCCGACTTGAAGTGATTAACCGGGAATTGGGCACGATAGAGGATGATGCCGAGCGTTTCAAGCGAACGAATAAGTTGACCAATCTTGCTTCTGATGCCGAGTTCGTGATGGAGCGTAAGAAATTGACGGGGACGGAATTGTTGAAGTTGCAGACCGAGTTCGATGTAGCGCGTAGCATCCGGGAGTTATTGGAAAAAAGGGAAGGGAACGAGTTCGGTTTGCTCCCCGAGAATCTGGGTATCTCGGACGAGGGGATGAATAGCGGCATATCCCGTTACAACGAAATGGTGTTGCGAAGAAATAAACTTTTGCTTAGTGCCCGGAAAGATAATCCTATCGTGACGGGATTGGATATGCAATTACGAGAGATGAAGGAGAGTATTCGCGAGGCGGTGGGTAACGTGGAGAACGGTTTGGAAATAAAGATAAACACGTTAGAGCGGGAGAACCTTTCCGTTGACAAGCGATTGACTTCCGTGCCCGCACAGGAAAAACAGTATCGGGCGATAGCCCGGCAGCAAGAGTTGAAAGAGAATCTTTTTCTTTTCTTGATGCAAAAACGGGAGGAGGCGGAGATCGCTAAACTGGTGTATGTTCCGACGGCGAAGATTATTGAAGACCCCGACGCGGGAGAAGGACCGGTATCTCCCCGTAAGGCCATGTTGTTGCTGGTCGGTTTGATGCTGGGGATTGGGCTTCCCGCGGGAATCGTGTTGGTGAGGGATATGTTGGATAATAAGGTGAGGAGTATTGAAGATATCGAGAGAAATGTCAAGGTTCCTTTGTTGGGTTCATTCCCGGAGGTGACCGGGGAGAAATTAATCGCCCGGGAAGATTTCGTGCAATCGGAATCCATGCATCTGATTCGGGAAAAGCTGAATTATATGTTGCGGCAAAAGGTTTGTCCGGTGGTTATGGTTACTTCGACCATTCCCGGTGAAGGAAAGTCTTTGATCGCGGCACATTTGTCAAACGCTTACGCGAAGACGGGTAAAAAGGTGTTGTTGATGGGGTGTGATTTGCGTAATCCCAGTTTGCATAAGTTTCTGGGAGAGAATAATACCAAAGGTTTATCCGCTTACTTGGCAGGGATAGAGGGCGACTTGGCAAGCTTGATTTGTCCGGTGGAAGAACATCTGGATGTTTTGTTCGGTGGCGCGGTACCGCCCAATCCGGTTCAATTGCTTGCCGGGGAACGGATGGGAGCATTATTGGAAAATATGAAGCAGCGGTATGATTGTATCATACTGGATACTCCCCCGGTAGGGATGCTTGCTGAAGGGTTTGCCTTGGGCAAGTGGGCGGATGCCTGCGTGTACGTGGTGCGGGCGAATATGTTAAAAAAGGAGGCGTTAAGGTTGGTCGCCGCGATAAACGGTGAAGGACGTCTGCCCGATATGGGAATCGTGCTGAATGATTTACGTGCGGATGCGGGAGGATACGGTTACGGGTATGGCTACGGTTATGGTTACGGGTATAACAAAGAAAATGTAAACGAATAGATATGTTGTTCCTCAAGCGTCACCGGAAATTTGTTTTTGACTACAAGCGGGATGTACACTCGCACGTTTTGCCTGCTTTGGATGACGGTGTACGTACCATGGATGAAGCAATTTTGATTATTCGTCGAATGGTGGCGGCGGGTTTGTGTTGTTTGACTTGTACTCCGCATGTGGCGTTTCCTGCGTTGATGAATAGCCGCGGGGATATCGGGAGTATGTTCGTGTTATTGAAGTCGCGTCTTGTACAAGAGGGAATAGATATAGCCGTGGATATGGGAGCTGAATATCGTATGGGTGAGTTTATGTTGGGGTTATTGGAACAAAACGAGATTATTGCTTCTGCCGCGGGGGAGGTGCTGGTTGAGCATAGTTTCGTGGCTCCATCGGTACATGCGGAGGAAATTATTTTCAGACTGCGGGGTAGTGGGTACGTGCCTGTGATGGCACATCCGGAGCGTTATTCTTTTTACGCGGGTGACATAGTAAAGCATTGTGAACACTTGAAGTTACTAGGGTGTAAGATTCAAGTAAACTTACTCTCGTTTGCCGGATATTACGGGAAAGAAGCACTAACGGGTGCTCGGAAATTATACGGTACGGGGTTGGTGGATTATTACGCCGGGGATATTCACAATTTGCGGCAGGAGATGTTGTTGGAAAAACTAATAGGGGGAGCCTTTTTTTAATTTCTTTTTTCGAATATTACTTTTTTGAATGTTTGGGCTCCTCCTACTTCTCGTGTATCGGTCGAGGAATTTTGATTGTCTGTTGACGCTTGATTTTCACACGATAAAGTGTTATCGGTTAAGAATAAAATTTTGTAATTCTTGGAAATTCTGACTATAAATAAACGATCGTTTATTTATTTGCAAAAATATTAATAATTCTGATAATCGACAATGTTAATTGATTATTTTTTACTCCTAGTAAATAATAAGTTACAAAATTATCCATTCTCACAACACATGTTTGTTGACAATCGTAATAAACGATGGTTTATTTATTCGCTCACGGTCGGTTCGGGAGCTGGTTGCATTTATTTCTCAATGTCCAGTGAGTGTTGTTAAGATATTGAAAATGAAAACGATAAAATAATGATAAGGAAGTGTACATTAATAACAGGGATTCTGGTATTGTTGATGATATTACGCGTGAACGCGAACGAAAGTACAGCGGATGTTATTTCTACGGATGCCGCGGTGTTGTACACGGGTGAGGAAAGTTTTTTGATTCCGGACACGGTATTCCGGAAATTTTGTATTGAACTGGGATGTGCCGATGAAAAAGGGTACATTATTCCGGCAGAGGCCGCGAAAGTCACGTGGCTTAGTGTAGGTAGAAAGAATATCGTGTCGCTGGAAGGCATCAAGTATTTCACTTCACTGGAAAAGTTGACTTGTTATTACACTCCTCTTGCTTCGCTGGATGTATCGGGATGTAGCTCGCTAAAAGAATTGTACTGTAATCATAACGCCTCGCTTGTTTCCTTGAACGTGAACGGGTGTACGTCATTGGAGAAGTTGTATTGTTACAATACTCCGCTCGTGGAGCTGAATGTGTCGGGATGTAAGTCTTTGGTTTGCCTAAGGTGCCACGATAATACTTCCCTCGTGACGTTGTACGTGAAGGGATGTGCGGCGTTGAAAGAACTATATTGCCATAACGATCACCTCTCGGGGTTGGACTTGTCCGGGTGCACTTCGTTGAGGACTTTGTATTGTTATGGCAATTTTATTACTCGTTTGGATGCGACTGTTATGCCTGAGGGGAAGGGGTTCCGGCTTTTCTGCGGTAATCAGACCTCGGACGGTGTGACCGGACAATCTTTGGAATTGACATTGACTCCCAAGCAAAAAGAACGTTGGGATGACTACATGATATCCAACGGGAGTAATGTTCGGGTGAACGTTGCCGTGAGATGAAACATGTTTTCTCTTTTTTTCGTTTATAAGGTAGGTTATCCATGGGGTAACTCGTGAGATTTATCAACTTAAAACGGAGGTATTATGAAGGAGAAAGAGAAAAATGATCGGGAGAATGAAGGGAAGAAAGTGAATCGGCACGCGGAGAAGAATATCCCTTCCAAGCAGGACAAGAGTTGGGTAGGAGAAAACCAGATGCCACAACGACAATTTGACAAGACCGAATTAGAGAGAGAGAAAGGCGACGGTTTAAAGAGAAAATGCAAAAAATAAATCGTTTTATCGTCTTTATCAGGTTGGGCTAAAATAGGTCTGTAAAGTCGATAAAGGATTGAATTACGGTGTTTTATCCGAAAATATTTGTACTTGATTGACTTTATAGACTTTTTTTTCTTGTAGTATTGTTTGTTTGAATAATTATTGTAAATTTGCAGTGATATTTGAGTTTTGATTTGATTACAGAGTGTTTGCCTTTCATCGTATTTTAAATGTATCGTTAAGCAGACTTTCCTTAGGCAATTATTCAACCTCAAAAGCATTTATTAATTATTTTAAAGTTTGTATTAATGAACATTTACATTTCAAATCTAAGTTACGAAGTGAGTGACAGTGACTTAAAAGAATTATTCGAGGAATACGGTGAAGTTTCTTCAGCAAAAGTAATCATGGACAGAGAGACCGGACGTTCAAGAGGTTTTGGTTTCGTGGAAATGTCTGACGATGTACAAGGACAAAAAGCTATCGACGAGTTGAACCAAGCTGAATATGACGGCAAGGTAATCAGCGTGAACGTGGCTAAACCGAGAACGGACAGACCTGCCGGAAATCGCGGTGGTTTTAACCGTGGCGGTGGTGGCGGACGTGATCGTCGCAGCGGAAACGGTGGCGGCGGACGTAGCTTCGAGAGAAGATACTAATTTGTCATTGGGACAAGATATATTAATAAACGGTAGCGGAAGTTACCGTTTATTTTTTGTGGAAATAGTAGTGTTCCTCCCTGTTTCCGTTGATATTCTGTTGAGGAACTATTCAAGAAAGAATTCAATGCGGGTATAGTATCAAATCAAAAACGTTTCAAAGACGCTCGTGAACGTCTTTGAAACGTCTTTGTATCGAAGGTGAAACGTCTTTGTTCCCTTATTACCCCCTATTCTCTTCCTATATACTTACTTCTCTATCCGTGAAAACCATTACCGCGGGTGAATGGGCGAGGATATATGACGCGGGGTATTCTTTTGCCTTGCGGATGATTTGTTCCATGATTTCCTGTTTTTCTTTACCGATAACGGGAACCAGTATAGCGGAACTTTTCAAGATAACGGTTCCGGTCATGGTGATGCGTTGTTGTCCCGTGATAGGGTGTTGGGATACGGCATATACGCGACGATCCGTGAGCAAGTTCATGTCATTGGGGAATATGGAAGCCACGTGTCCGTCCGTGCCTACACCGAGGATAACACAATCGAAACGGGGGGCGGTGGAATAACCCGGAAGTTCCCATTTTACCATTTCCGAGTAGCGTTCCGCTTCAACCTTGGGTTCTTGTTCTCCCCAGATACGGTGAATATGGTTCGCGGGTATCTCCAGCGGGATAAATAGCAACTGATCGGCATGCTTGTAGTTGCTTTCGTCCTCGTCCGGCGCCACGCAACGTTCATCCACCCAGTAGAAACGAATGTTGTTCCACGGGATAATTTCTTTGTATTCTTTTACCCATAACTTGAACAGCGCTTGTGCCGTGCTACCCCCGGACAGAGCCAAGTGGAAAGGCTTTGACTTACTTTTTTTTATCACCGCGACAAGCGCTTCGCTGGTTGCACGCAACGCTTCTTCCGGTGTTTTATAAGTTTCTATTTTCATGATATATGGTTATATGTCTTAGTATAATTTATGCATTTTATACGATGCAAGTTACATTTTATTCGTGATTAAAGCAATAATTTTGCCTTGAAAGCTTGAAAAAATCTTAACGTGACATCATTTGTCGGCAGCTTTTGTTGAAACGGCGGATAAAGAGAGCCGCCGCGAACATAAGACCACCGCAGAATCCGGAGAGTAGTCCGGGAGCCCCGAAGTCGAGTAAAATACCCGTGACGTAGGCGAGCGGGACGGCAACAAAGACATAGGAAATGAAAGCGTATATCATGGGGCGTTTCACGTCGGTGATACCTCTTAACGCGCCGAGAGCGGTGACCTGTAGCCCGTCGAATATTTCGAAAACCGCGACGACGTAGAAAAGGCGGCGTGCCACTTCAATCACTTCCCGGTCGGGCGTGAAGACGGAAGCGATTTGGGCCCCGAAAAGAGCGTAGATAATGGCCGCTCCCGTCATAAAGACCACGGAAAGACGAAAAGCCGCGTGAGCGTGACGGCGCATCTTGGCGAAATTATGACGCCCGAATTCGTGGCTGATAAGTATCGTGGAAGCCCCGGCAATCCCGCTGGATATCATGAAGGTGAGGTTAATCATGGATAACGCTATCTGGTTGGCGGCAAGAGGCACCGTACCCAGCCAACCCATCATAACCGTGATGAGGCTGAGGGAGAGAAATTCGACGACCATTTGTCCGGCGATGGGGTAACCCACTTGCAAGAGTTGTTTTATTTTGCGTCCGCTGACATTTGTCCGGCGGAAGAACTGGAAGACGGTGGCGTGTATGGCGGAGCGGCGTGTATAAAAGAAAAATACCGCGGGCATCATGGTTCTTGATATCAAGGTTGCCAGTCCGGCTCCCGCTACCCCCAGATTCGGGGCTCCGAGTTTGCCGTATATAAACATGTAATTGAGAATGATATTCATGACGTTGCATGATATCGTGATGACCATGGCCACTTTCGTGTTACCGATGCCTTCCATGTATTGTTTGAATGTCATGAAGAGGATGAAGGGAATGACCGACAGGGAGGTTAGTATGTAATAGCCTTTACTTAACGCGATCACTTCCTCGGGTTGTCCCATCATGGATAAAAAAGGCATAAGAGCGAAGAGAAAGGCGGTGAGCAAGAGTGATACCGCGGTGTTCACCAGAAGAGAGTTCTGGAAGAATCCCGCCACCCGTTCGCTGTCGTTCTGGGCATGTGCCTGTCCGACGAGGGGAGTGAGTCCCGTGGCGATACCCATCCCGACGACCATCGTGTTCATGATGATGATACCGGCAAGGGATACTGCCGCCAGTTCGGGAGCGCCGAGACGCCCGACCATGATGTTGTCCGCCATTTGCACCACCGCTTGTCCCGCCAGCGAGAGCATGATGGGGAAGGCGATACGGACGTTGTCTTTGTAATATGATGAACTGATTTTCATGCCTTTTTGTAAACGGGGGCAAAGGTACGATTTAGTTTGTAAAGTTCATAACGTCACGGGAGAATAACACGCCCGAAAACCGGGGGCGGTCGGCGGGGAAACGGTGGAGTTATTCTGAAGTTCTCCTGAAGTTCTCCTGCAGTTATTCTAACGGGGTTAGAATAACTGTAACTTATCTATTGTTTAACTCTAGGATAGAGTGCAGGTCTACACGAGGGGTGGGCATCGCTTATGGAAGGGGAAATCGGGAGAAAAATAGTTGAGAAAAGTGAAACAAATGTAACCGCCCTTGTCGTATAAAAAGGTATAAGACTAAATTTTAAGTAATTTAACCTTAATATTAAGCTAAATAATTTGCGAAGATGAAATAAGTATCTATCTTTGGATATATTAAACGAGAGAAATGAAGAAGACAGTATTTCAATATTTTTTACTGTTACTTTTGCTTTTGGCAATCGGGGTAAACGCCTTTGGAGAAACTGATTCCAAAGGGGAGAAGCCCGTGCCGACAGTTCCGGGTACGGAGCAGTCGCGGGACGATTCCAAGGTTGCCACTTCTTCCGCGGACCGGCATGGTGCTTTCGAACGCACGTTGGTTTTTTCCAGTCAGCAGCTCGTGAACGGAAGTAGTCGGGAGCAACAAATCTCGTTCTCTATTTATCGCAAAATCCAATTAGCGTATCACAAGTCAGAGTATGGTATTCGGGTAGAACGTTCCATTGAAAGTTTTTCCGAATTGTTGGGTATTCGTTATATACAGGGATTCTACCTGTTCGACTTGTGTAAAATCGTCATTTAGCCACACGTAAGTCAAGTATGTCCGTGCCATATCATTGTGGTACAGGTGTTTTGTATGCCTGTATAAAATGATGAAAGAGGGTGCTATGCTCTGTTGTACAGATGTTTAGTGTGAAATCGGTATTCATGTAAGGATACGGACAGGTCCTTTACACCCTATTATTTTCAATTATTTTAAAGAGATTGACTTATGGAAACTACAAGTACAAAAATGAGTGATAAGATTACAAAGTCTGCATTATTCCAAACGTTATACCCGATCGTGGTTATGCTTATCGTTTTCGGGTTGGTATTCCTTGCTTTATATTGCGCGTTATAAATATTAAAATACATTAGACATGAAAAAGACTGCAACATCTACAAAGGGGGCAAAGAGAAATTTAGGTATTTCTGCTTTCCCGATAATCATTTTGTGTTTTATTCTTGCAATGATTATTTATCATTTCGTTTATGGAAATCCGGCTAATTTTATAAACAATGACCCGAACAATCACCCGTTACCCGGAAATCTCTTGGGTACGATATATAAGGGAGGGGTAATCGTGCCGATTATACAGACTTTATTATTCACGGTCTTGACGTTGAGCGTTGAACGTATGATCGCTTTACGCAAGGCGAAAGGGAAAAAGAATCTTCAGCAATTCGTGACCAAAGTGAAAGGTCAACTGGAAAGCGGGGATATCGAAGGAGCCCGTAAAGCGTGTGATGAACAGAAAGGAACGGTGGCGAATGTTATAAAGTCATCGCTTTCTACTTACACGCAGGTCGACGGTTGTGATACTTTGACGAAAGAAGAGAAGCAACTCGCGGTGCGGAAAGACTTGGAAGAGGCTACCATGCTGGAGTTGCCTACCATGGAGCAGAATCTGGGGGTTATCGCCACGATTACCACGCTGGGAACTTTGATGGGGCTGCTCGGTACGGTTATCGGTATGATCAAGTCGTTTGCCGCCTTGTCCTCTGCCGGGGGTACGGATTCTATCGCTTTGTCGACAGGTATTTCGGAAGCGTTGGTAAATACCGCGTTCGGTATTGCCACGGGGGCTTGCGCTGTTATCGCTTACAATTTCTTTACAAGTAAGATAGACGGTATCACGCATAGTATTGATGAAATCGGTGCTTATATCGTGCAAACATTCACGGTGAAGAACAGATAGTTTGAACCTTTAAACACACGAGTTATGAGTCAGAAGATAAAGAAGAAATCGACGTTTATCGACATGACCGCCATGAGTGACGTGACGGTGCTGTTGCTAACGTTCTTCATGCTGACCTCGACGTTTATCCAAAAGGAACCGGTGAAGGTGAATCCGCCGCAGTCGGTTTCGGAGATCAAGATTCCCGATGCAAATATCGTTTCTATACTGGTGGAACCCTCGGGAAAGGTGTTTATGGGGTTGGATAAGCCGCAAGACAGAATGGAAGTTTTGAAGAAAATGGGCGAAAGTTACCAGATCGAGTTTACTAATGATGAGTTGAAGAAGTTTAGTTTGTGTAACTCTTTCGGGGTTCCGATTCAAGGAATGAAGCAATTTCTCGCGTTATCGCCCGAAGATCAGGATAAAGTGTTGATGAATTACGGTATTCCTTGCGATAGCACGAATAACCAGTTTAAAGCGTGGATGCAGTTTGCCCGCGAGGTGAACAAGGATTTGGTGATCGCGATCAAGGCAGACCAAAGTACACCTTATCCGCTGATAAAGGATATTATGGCGACGTTGCAGGATTTGCGGGAGAACAGGTACAACCTGATAACCTCTTTGCGAAATATGCCTAATGTATGACCGGGTTGGACGTGTTAATTTGAAACGATAAGATTATGGCAGAGATACAAGATAACGGAGGCGGAGAACGCAAGAAAGGTAAACAGAAGAAGTTTAGTATCCGCGTGGATTTTACTCCCATGGTGGATATGAATATGCTGTTGATAACTTTCTTTATGCTCTGTACTTCCATGAGTAAGCCCCAGACAATGGAAATCAGTATGCCCCGGAAGGATTTGTTGAACGAGCAGGAGCAGAACAAGGTGAAGGCTTCGAAGGCGATGACCATTTTGTTGGGAAAGGAGGGGAAGGTGTACTATTATATGGGAGAACCGGATTACGAGAATCCCGATATGGTGCAGGAAACAGACTTTTCCCCGAACGGGTTGAGAGCGATTTTGCTGGGACGTAACCAGATCGTGATGCAAAAGATCCGGGAGTTGAAACAGAAAAAGGAGAATCTGGAAATCACGAACGAGGAGTACTTGAAAGAGTCCGCCGAGATTCGGAAAGAGAAAGATTCGCCTGTAATATTGATTAAGGCGACGGATTTCGCTAACTATAAGAACCTGATTGACGTGCTTGACGAGATGCAGATATGCAATATCGGTCGTTACGCGATCATGGATGTTACACAGGGCGATTTACGCTTGTTACAGGATAAAACGCACGACGGATACGCTGATGATTTGAAGGAGGTTATCGAGTACCGGGAGTTAAAACAGTAAGGTATGGCAAAAGATATTCATATAAATTCGATTGAATGGTGCGACCTCGTGTTTGCCGGGAAGAATAAAGATTACGGCGCTTACGAATTGCGTAAGCAGTCGTCCCGGCGGCATCTGACAGCTTATATAGTGATTATAGGCTGTGTCGTACTGGCAATGGTACTTCCTGCCTTCATTCGTTTTCTTACCCCGGTGAAGGCGGAGGAAAAGATGGTAGCGGTGACCGAGCTTTCTAATTTGAAGATGGAGTTACCGGAGGTGAAGGAAGAGAATAAGATCGTGGCGGTGAACGTGCCGCCTCCGCCTACATTGAAGACGACAATCAAGTTTACCGCTCCCGTGATCAAAAAAGACGAGGAGGTGAACGAGGCGGACGAGATGAAGACACAGGAGGAGGTGAATCAAGCGAAAGCGGCTATTTCCGTGGCGGACGTGAAGGGAAATGATGACGAGAACGGTCAGGATATTGCTGATTTGGAAGATCACAAATTGATCGTGGCGAGTGATGACGAGGTATTTCAAGTCGTGGAACAAGCCCCGGAATACCCGGGAGGTATGGCCGCCTTGATGAAATGGATCGGTAAAGAGATCCGTTACCCGTCTATTGCCCAAGAAATGAACATCGCGGGAAAGGTTATCGTGCAGTTTGTTATCGGGCGTGATGGTTCGGTGCGCGATGTGCAGGTCATTCGTTCCGTTGATCCTTCGTTGGATCAAGAAGCTATCCGGGTCGTGAAAGCGATGAAGAAATGGATTCCCGGTAGACAGCGGGGAGAAGCTGTATCCGTAAGATTCACGTTGCCGATATCATTTAAATTGCAACAATAAGCAATTGAAAATTGAAAATGGAGAATTGAAAATGAACTCCTTGCTTGGTTTTGGGCTCGATTTAAAATGGAGTGGGGAGATAAATTAATTAAGTTATGAATATTCGAATCGGCTTTTGGCTCTTGTTACTGGTGTCCCTTGGGGCTTGTAAAGGAAAGACATCAAGTGTGCAGGAAACCTTGTTCAGCGGGGTGATCCGGGTTGCTGTCGATGAAACGTTATCTCCCTTGGCCGAGGAAGCTATTAACGTTTTTGAGGCGCAATATAATCAGGCGGGTGTAATACCACTTTACACGAGTGAAGTGGAAGCGATTAATTTGCTGTTACGTGATAGTGTGCGGTGGGTTTTGGCTACACGACCACTGACGGAAAACGAATTAGAGTCATTCCACAGCAAGAAGTTTTTTCCGGAGTCGGTGAAGGTAGCCACTGATGGGATAGCCTTGATCGTGAACAGGCAAAATGCCGATTCGATATTCAATTTGGCTCTGTTGCAAAAGATATTTACCGGGGAGATTACCCGTTGGGAGGAGATTGCCCCGGGGTCCCGCGCGGGAGAGATACAGGTGGTTTTCGATCACCCGAATTCAAGCACCGTGAGGTACGCGATTGATTCGATTTGCGGGGAGGGGCAGTTGTCCGAGCGTTGTCATGCGGCAGGGACGAACCGGAAGGTGATTGATTATGTGGCACGTACCCGTGGTGCTTTGGGGGTAATAGGTGTGAACTGGATCAGTGATGACAGGGATTCGCTTTGTCGCGATTTTCTCGACGAGATACAGGTGGCACGCGTGAGTCGTGCCGACCGACCAACATACGGGAATAGTTACCAGCCTTACCAGTATTATCTCTATACCGGACAGTATCCCTTGCGACGGGATATTTATATTTTGCTGAATGATCCCCGTAGTGTTTTGCCCACGGGATTGACTTCTTTTTTCTCCGGTTCGCGGGGACAGCGTATCGTGTTGAAGGCCGGTTTGCTACCGGCAACAATGCCCGTGAATATCGTGAACGTGAGAGAACAAATCTAACTATAAATTTGAAGACGATGAATACAAAATGGATATTATACGGACTGTTCTTTTCGCTCCTTTCCGTGAGCGTGAAGGCGGCAGATAACAGGGTAGGGATAGCTCTCTACGAGTCGGGAATGACCGGTGCGGCAAAAGTGTTTTTTCTGGATAATCTGCCGACGCTGACGGATAATGTAGGGCAGGCTGAGGCGTGTTATTACCTCGGGGAATGTTATCTGACGCTAGGGCAGAGGGATTCTGCCGGTTTTTATTACGATAAAGGCGTGGGATTGCAACCGGATTACCCGTACAATCGGGTGGGACAGGCAAGTCTGAAGTTGAATGACGATCCTTCCGGCGCGGAGGCTTTATTGAAGGATGCCCTCGGAACGAAAGGGTATAAGAAAGACGCTACCCTGCAAATCGCTATCGCGAGGGCTTACTTGCACGCCGGTGATGCCGCGAAGGCTATGGAGCACGTGAATAAGGCGAAAGAGTTGGATGACAAGAGCGGTTTGCCCTACCTCGTGGAAGGCGACATTCTGGTGATGCGGGGACACACCGGGGATGCTTGTGCCAAGTACGAGTCGGCTACTTATTTTTCTCCGGATTGTCTGGGGGCTTATTTGAAGCAGGCACAGATATACATGTCCACCAATCGTTCGCTTTCTCTCGAGAAGTTGAATAAAGTGCGCGAGATATCGCCCGATTTTTGCGGGGCTTACTGTTCCTTGGGAGAATTGCACGAGATGTCCGGAAATAGTAAGGCGGCGGCAGAGAATTATACTAAGTTTATCCGTTCGGGGTATTACGACACGGAGAATTTGCTTCGTTACGCGGGGATATTGTATTTCGACAAGCAATATGCCGGGATGTTGCCCGTGCTGGAACAGGTGTTGAATGAACGACCGGATAATTTAGTGGCGAAACGGTTGTACGCGTACTGTCTGGCGAAGCGGGAAGACGGGGAGAAGTGTTTGCAGGCTATCCGGCATTTTATAGAGTCAACCCCGGAAGAACATCAGATTTATCAGGATTTCCTGTGTTATGCCGAGCAATTGGAGGCAAACAAGAATTACAATGATGCCGTGGTGTTTTACGAGAAGGCTTTGCAAACGGATGCCAAACATCAAGAGCTGAACAAGGAAATCGCGGATATTTTCGCGAAGACCAATCAATTGGATTCGGCTGTGGTATATTACAATCGTTATATTGATTCTGCCGGAGAGGCATCGGCGGAAGATTTATTGAAATTGGGCAAATGCTATTATAACATGGCTTGCCGGGATTCCGTTGTCGACGAACAGAAAGCGGAACTCGTGAAAGCCGATAGTTTGTTTGCCGCGTTGAGTGACAAGGTGCCGAGTAGTTACGTGGGATATTTCTGGCGGGCACGCGTTAATTCGATGCTCGATCCGGAAACCTTGGAAGGGTTGGCAAAACCTTATTACGAGAAAGTGGTAGAAATAGGACTGTCGAACACGGAACGTTATAAACGGGAACTGATAGAGAGTTACAAGTATCTGGGGTATTACCATTACGTTGTTGCCGATGCTATCACGACGAAAAATAATGGAAATCCCGATTCGGCAAAAGGTGAATACGAGGAAGCAAAGGAGTTTTTCTCTAAGGTGCTGGCGTTAGATGCCAAGGACGAGATTGCTTTGAAGGCACTGGAAAGTATAAAACTTTAATAATTTTAGATTTAGTGATTTTAGATTGAGTAAAACGACTCGTGCAAGTTGCACATAGCTTTCCCCGAGGAGTGGATGCGGGTAAGTCTTTTTTTTCCACCGTTGGGGTGTTTTGGTATGGAAATTGCACTATAATCCCACAGAACAATAAAAAGGAAATATGAAGTTTTGGTTGAAAATATTGTCTGTCGTTATTATAACGTTTTGTTTCGGGATAAATGTTTTGTCCGGGGAGAACACGTTTGAAGGACGTACGGAAAACAGGACGGAGTATTTCGCTTCTACCCGGTTGGACGGGGAATTTACTTTGAGCGATTTGGCAAGAACCTACGATTTCGTTGGTGGTGCGTTTATCCTATCCGCATCAATTGATTTACCGGGCGATACGGGTATTGAAAAAGAAAAAAGAGGTGGTTTGTCTAAACTGCTCTCGTGCCATGATTCGGTCTTGAAGTCACATCACATTATTTGTCAGGAAAAATTCCGAGAATATTTATTCACAAAGCATGTCCATGGATTTTATATCTATCGGATAGGTCGTTTAGTTATTTAGCGGTATTGCCGGGATATATTCTCTCGTGCAGGGGAGAAAAAAAGCGTGTAGAAAGTTTGTTGGGAAGAAACTTTCCCGGTGAATATACGTTAAAGTTAAAAGTAAGCATTTAAAGAACGTTTAAATTATATATTATGAGACAGAATGTCGGGTACGTGACGCAAGTGATTGGTCCTGTCGTGGACGTGATTTTCGAGAATGACGGGGGAGATTTGCCACCTATTTACGAGGCGCTTGAAATCGAGCGGGACAATGGAGCCAAGTTGATTGTCGAGGTTGAACAGCACGTGGGTGAAGACACGGTGCGCTGCGTGGCAATGGATACGACGGACGGGTTGTATCGCGGGATGAAAGTGGTTGACTTGGGGCGGACGTTGACGATGCCCACGGGCGATCAGATTAAGGGACGCCTGTTGAACGTGACGGGTGATGCTATTGATTATCTGTCCCCGCTGGAATACAAAGATACGCTTTCCATTCACCGGGAAGCCCCGAAATTCGAGGATCTGTCCATACAGGAAGAATTGTTATTGACGGGTATCAAGGTGATCGATTTGCTGGAACCTTATTCCAAAGGGGGGAAAATCGGTTTGTTCGGTGGTGCCGGTGTCGGTAAAACCGTGTTAATCATGGAAATGATCAATAATATAGCCAAGGGACATAACGGGTATTCCGTGTTTGCCGGAGTTGGTGAACGTACGCGTGAGGGGAATGACCTTTTGCGGGAGATGATCGAGTCGGGTGTAATTAATTACGGCGACAAGTTCAAGGAGGAAATGGCTCAAGGCAAATGGGATTTGGAAAGCGTGGACATGGATAAAGTGCGGGAATCACAGGCCACGCTCGTGTTCGGGCAGATGAACGAGCCTCCCGGGGCACGTTTGCGGGTGGCTTTGTCGGGATTGACCGTGGCGGAGATGTTCCGGGATTCGAATGAAGGCGGTAAGGAGATATTGTTCTTTATTGATAATATATTTCGTTTCACGCAAGCGGGTTCGGAAGTTTCGGCGTTGCTGGGACGTATGCCGTCGGCGGTGGGCTATCAACCCACGTTGGCATCGGAGATGGGTAAATTGCAGGAGCGCATCACTTCGACGAAAAACGGTTCGATTACATCTATTCAAGCTATTTACGTGCCGGCGGACGACTTGACTGACCCCGCTCCGGCGACGACATTCAGTTTCTTGGATGCGACCACGGTATTGAGCCGTAAGATCACGGAATTGGGTATTTATCCGGCAGTGGACCCCTTGGAATCGAATTCACGTATTCTTGACCCGGCTATCGTGGGTGAAGAACATTATCACACGGCGCAGAGGGTTATCGAATTGTTGCAGCATTATAACGAGTTACAAGATATTATTGCCATATTGGGAGTGGATGAGTTGTCGGATTCGGATAAGATTGTCGTGGCTCGTGCCAGACGGGCGCAACGTTTCTTGTCACAGCCATTCCATGTGGCGGAGCAATTCACGGGTATTCCGGGTGTGATGGTTCCACTGGAGGAAACTATTCGCGGGTTCAAGATGATATTGGATGGCGATATGGACGAGTACCCTGAACAAGCCTTTATGAACGCCGGAACAATTGACGACGTGATTAAGAAAGGAAAAGAGATGATGGAGAAAGCGAAAAGCAATTGAAAATTGAAAGTTGAAAATTGAAAATGAAATGAACGATGATAGGGGAGGTGCCCGAAGGGCGGAGGAGTTCAATTTAAAATCTAAAATCTAAAATCAAAAGCGTTCGCTCGTGCGGCTGTAATCTAAAATCATAAATCATAAATCTAAAATTAATCAGGATGGTTTTAAGAATAGTATCTCCGGAAAAAGTGCTTTATAAAGGTGAAGTGCAAATGGTGAAACTACCCGGTACGGTGGGACAGTTCACGGTATTGGATCATCACGCCCCGTTAGTGTCCACGTTGACAGCGGGAAAGCTGGTTTACCGGGGGGCGAGCGGGGAGAAGGAAATTGATATAAAAGGAGGAGTCGTGGAGGTGCGGGATAACAACGTGGTGGTATGTATAAATTGATAAACGAATGAAAGGTTATGCAAGACATATATTGACGGTATTCTTTTCGCTGACGGTGGCTTTGAACGTGTCCGCGCGGGAGATTGTTGCCGTGAATGATACACTGACAACGGAAGATGAAATTGTTGCTCGGGTGGATTCGCTAGGGCAGGAAGTCGAGGAAGAAGCGAAAGCATTTAACCCGAAAGAAACCATTTTCGAGCACCTTGGTGATGAATACGGTTGGAATATCGTGGGGCGTGTGACTCTTCCATTGCCAGTGATTGTTAGGGGAATAGACGGAAGTTGGCACGTGTTCAGTTCCACGCATCTGGAAGACGGGAAGGAATACGAGGGATTTTATATCGCCCGCGAGGGAACTCACGAGGGGAAGATTGTCGCCACGGACGCGACGGGAAACGTGTATCGTCCGTATGATTTCTCTATCACGAAAAACGCGTTTTCTATCATGATAAGCGCTTTGATTACCATGTTAATCGCCTTTTCGTTGGTGCGTTATTACCGGAAAAACAAATACAAAGCCCCTAGAAAGGGTGTCGGTTCAATCGAGATGGTCGTGGAGATGTTGTACAAGGAGGTTATCGTGAGCGTGTTGGGAAAAGAGGCGAGAAAATATGCGCCTTATCTACTGACATTGTTTTTCTTTATATTCATCTCTAACTTGATGGGATTGGTTGCGTTCTTCCCGGGTGGAGCGAATGTGATGGGAAATATGTCTATCACGCTTGTACTGGCAGTTTGTACCTTTGTCGTGGTGAACGTGTCGGGAACGAAGGAATACTGGAAAGAGATTTTCTGGCCGGATGTACCGTTCGCATTGAAATGCCCGGTGCCCTTGTTGCCGATAATCGAGATTTTCGGGGTATTCACGAAACCTATCGCTCTTATGATTCGTCTTTTCGCGAATATGCTGGGAGGACACTTGATAGTGCTGGTATTGATTTCGTTGATATTCATGTTCGGCGTGATGGGGCAGGTGGTTGTCGGGGTGACAACGATATTCTCGGTACTGTTTGCGGTGTTTATGAACTTGATACACGTGTTGATCGGATTTATCCAAGCGTACGTGTTTATGTTACTGTCGACGATATTTATCGGGTTAGCGAGAGTGAAGCGATTGAGTGATTTATAATAGAATAATTTGAATCAATAAATCTAAAATAAATAAGGTTATGGAAAGTTTAATTTTATTGGAAGCTGCGGTAGCCGGAATGAGTCTGGCAAAGATAGGTGCTTGTGTTGGTGCGGGTATAGCCGCTATTGGTGCCGGTATCGGTATTGGTAAGATCGGTTCTTCTGCTATGGACGCTATTGCCCGTCAGCCGGAAGAAACGAATAATATCAGGACGAATATGATTGTGATTGCCGCGTTGATAGAGGGTGTTGCCCTTTTCGCGATTATCGTTTGTTTATTAGCATTGTTTGTATAAAAAGAAGCTATGTCATTGTTTACACCGGAATTCGGATTAGTGTTTTGGATGCTGGTTGTCTTCTTGATTCTTTTCGGCATCTTGGCAAAATACGCTTGGCCTGCCATTGTCCGTATGTTGGACGAGCGGGCGGACTTTATCGATAAAGGCGTGGTTTATGCTCAAGAAGCGAAGGAAGACCGGGAGAAGGCACAGGCAGATGTCAAGACGTTGCTGGCGGAAGCGCACAAGCAACAATTGGACGTGCTGCAGCAGACGGAACGACTGAAACGGGAGATGATAGCGGATGCACGCAAGGCAGCGGAGAACGAGGCGCAACGGGTGAGAGAAGCTGCCAACTTATCAATAGAGCAGGCGAAAAGAGAAGCGGAACGGCAATTACGGGTACAAGTGGCATCTTTGTCTTTGCAGATAGCAGAGAAGGTGATGCGGAAAGATCTGTCTTCCGATAAGGCTCAAATGGAGATTATCGGTAAGCTGTTGGACGAGCTTGAAAATAAAGAGTAAAGGAGGAAGGTATGGACGAAGGATTGATTGCTCGTAGATACGCGAAGGCTCTGCTTCGATACTCGCAAGAACTGGGTGCTGCCGATTTGGTTTACGAGAAGATGAAATTATTCGAGATAAACTATATCGCTCACCCCGATTTGCAAAAGGCTTTGTTGAATCCGTTGTTGTCACCCGGGGATAAGGAGATGCTTCTTTCCACGGCTATCGGAATCGAGCCGGGAGAAGCGTATATCAAGGGGATTCGTTTGTTGATAAAGAATCACCGGGAGATGTATGTAAGACAAATCTGTCTGATGTTCCAAAAACTCTACCGGGAGGCTTACGGCATCATCCGGGTGAAGATTACCACCGCGGTGGAATTGTCGAAGGAGGCTCTGGAACAAATAGAGGATTACGTGAAACGTCGCTATGCCTCGAAAAAGATAGAATTTGTCCATAAAGTTGATTCGACGATTATCGGTGGTTTCGTGTTACAGATCGGTACGGAGCAATTAGATGCCTCGTTGATGAAGGAACTGAAGGAGATAGGAGTAGGGTTAGGACTGGAAGAGAATTATTGACTCGGTAATTCCGTGATTCAATAATTGACGATTCAGCGATTATAAGAAATTTGGAAAGTCATTTTCAATTTTCAATTTTCAATTTTCAATTGTATAAATTTATGTTGAAAGCGAATGAAATATCGGATATATTAGAGATGCAGCTCAAGGAGGTGGATACTCGAATGGTTTTTGAAGAAGTGGGTAGAGTGATGGAAGTAGGTGACGGGGTTGCCCATGTCTTCGGGTTGGATAATGTTCGGGCAAACGAGTTGCTCGAATTTGAGAACGGGGTTCGGGGAGTCGCTATGAACTTGGAGGAGGACAACGTGGGTGTGATTCTGATGAATGCCGGCGACCGCGTGAAAGAGAATTACACGGTGAAGCGTACCGGGAACATCGCTTCCATCAAGGTGGGAGAAGGTTTGCTCGGGCGGGTGATTAATACTTTGGGTGATCCGATCGACGGGGTTGGTGCGATTCAGGGTGATTTAATGCAGTTGCCGTTGGAACGTAAGGCTCCGGGTGTAATCTATCGTCAACCGGTGAAAGAACCTTTGCAGACAGGTATCAAGGCTATCGACTCTATGGTGCCTATCGGACGCGGGCAGCGGGAGCTAATTATCGGTGATCGACAGACGGGGAAGACCTCTATCGCGGTGGATACGATATTGAACCAAAAAAGGTATTTTGACAAAGGTGATCCGGTTTATTGTATTTACGTGGCTATCGGGCAAAAAGCATCCTCTGTGGCTATGCTCGTGAACACGTTGCAGGAGCGGGGTGCCATGGAATACACGGTCGTGGTGGCGGCAAACGCCTCTGATTCGGCAGCCATGCGGTATTACGCACCGTTTGCCGGGGCAACTATTGGCGAGTATTTCCGGGATAGCGGACGTAATGCACTTGTGATATATGACGATCTTTCCAAGCAGGCGGTAGCTTACCGGGAGATATCTTTGATTTTGCGTCGTCCGTCAGGTCGTGAGGCTTATCCGGGTGATATTTTCTACCTGCATTCCCGTTTATTGGAAAGAGCTGCGCGTATTATTTCCAGCGATGAGATGGCACTGACGATGAATGATCTGCCGGAAAACTTGAAACCGATGGTGAAAGGGGGCGGTTCGTTGACAGCCTTACCGATTATCGAGACACAGGCGGGCGACGTATCGGCATATATTCCCACGAACGTGATCTCTATCACGGACGGTCAGATATTTCTTGAAGCCAGTTTGTTTAACGAGGGTATGCGTCCGGCAATTAACGTGGGTATTTCGGTATCCCGTGTCGGTGGTAACGCCCAGTTAAAGGCCATGAAAAAGATAGCCGGAACGCTGAAGATCGATCAGGCACAATACCGGGAACTGGAATCGTTCTCCAAATTCGGCGGTGATATGGATTCCGTGACGGAAATGGTGATAGACAAAGGGCGTAAGAACGCACAATTATTGATACAACCCCAACATTCCCCGATGCCCGTGGAGGAAGAAATTGCTGTTATATATTGCGGTACCCAAGGATTGTTACGGAATGTGGCAATAAAACATATTGCCGAATTTGAAAAAATGTTTTTGGAAATCTTGCGTTCCAGATACCAAAAGGAGATTCTTGAACCGTTGAGTAAGGGTATGCTGGATGAAAATATTTCCAAGCTACTGGAAGAAGTTGCCGGGGATGTGGCACAAACGTTTAATGATTAGAGTTCATAAAGTTTGTAAAGTTTATAAAGTAACGGGTGTCCTTCGGACAAGATTTAATGGCAGCGTGAACTGCCGTAAACAAAGCCCGCGGGTTCCAAAATCTTATGAACTTTACAACCTTACAAACCTTATGAACTTTATAAACCTTATAAACTTTATAAACTGACTATGGCATCTACACGTGAATTGAAAGGAAGGATTAGTTCGGTACACTCTTCTCAGAAGATTACCGGGGCGATGAAGATGATTTCATCGGCAAGGTTGAGAAAGTCCGAAAATGCGTTGAATAACGCCCGACCTTACATGGAACAGTTACAGAATATATTGGATCATATCGCGGCGCAGACATGTGACTATCAGTCCCCGTTAAGCCAAGAGAGAACGGTGCAACGGGTGGCTGTTGTCATTTTTGCCGCTAACGAGGGATTATGCGGGGCTTTTAACCTGACACAGTACAAGAAGTTGTTGGAAATCCTGAACGAGTATAGTACTCAAGTGAAATCGCCGATACAGGTGTATCCCATAGGTAGAAAGATCGTGAACGAGGTGAAGCGGACGGCAGGGGTGGAAACGATGGAAATACCCGAGTTCTTCGAGGCAAAACAGTATGCTGACGGGTGTACGGCCTTGGCGGACGAGTTGATCCGACGTTTTATGGCAAAAGAAATTGATCGGGTAGACGTGATATACTCTCATTACAAGAGTATGGGCACGCAGATCGTCACCCGCGTGCAGTTGCTCCCGTGGGTGCCGCGGGAAACAAATGTTCTCTCCGGAAAGGAACAGAACACAGTTTATATCTACGAGCCTAATTGTGAAGAGATTCTGGAAACGGTGTACCCCTTGGTAATTCATTCCATCATGTATCGCTATTTGTTGGAAAACCAAACTTCGGAACAGGCATCCCGGATACTTTCCATGCAAATGGCAAATGATAACGCTATCAAGCTGTTGAAAGGTCTGCAACTGGAATATAATAAACTCCGGCAACAGAACATCACGGCAGAATTAATGGACATAGTGGGAGGCTCGCTAGAGTAATTTTAAATATTAATATTAAAGAAACATAATGATACAAACTTGATAAAACATGACTGTAACCCTGATTATTTTAGCTTTATCCGCGTTCTTTTTTGTAAATGGTAAGATAAGATCTGATGTCGTTGCGCTTTGTGCTTTAGTTCTTTTGATTCTGTTCAATATATTGACACCGGAAGAGGCTCTTTCCGGTTTCTCCAATTCAATCGTGATCATGATGATCGGGTTATTTGTCGTCGGGGGTGCGATATTTCAGACCGGATTGGCTAAGATGATCAGTAGTAAGATATTGAAACTCGCGGGGGATAGCGAGTTAAAACTTTTTATCCTCATTATGCTGGTGACTGCCGCTATCGGTGCTTTCGTGAGTAATACCGGAACCGTGGCGCTCATGCTTCCTATCGTCGTGAGTATGGCGGTAAGTGCCAAAGTGAGTCCCAGTCGTTATTTGATGCCGTTGGCGTTTGCCAGTAGCATGGGAGGTATGGCAACCTTGATTGGTACACCGCCGAACTTGGTGATTCAAAACGCCTTATTAGGAGCCGGATACGAGGGGTTATCCTTTTTCTCTTTTACCCCCGTGGGTATTATTTGCGTATTCGTGGGTATTATCGTGTTGATTCCGTTAAGTAAGATATTTCTTGTAAAGAAAGATGAGAAAAAGATAGAGAAAAAAGCGAGAAATAAATCGGTTAAAGATTTAGCTTACGAGTATCAGATCGCGCAAAACCTGTTTCGGGTAGGGGTGAAGAAAAACTCTTTGTTTTGTGGCAAGACGTTGGTCGAATTGAATATCACGGGAAAATATAACTTGACTATTCTGGAAATACGGCGAGAATCCAACACGCAAAATCCTTTCATGAAAACCATAGACCAGAGATTGGCGGGTCCGGATACGGCGTTGCAGGAGGGGGATGTCCTCTATGTGCTGGGACAATTCGCGCAAGTGGAAGTATTGGTCGGGGAGAATCATTTGGATTTGTTGGATACGCATACCGCCGAAGTTTCCGATAAACATGTCAAACAAGATGTGAACTTCGGGGAGATGGGGATTGCCGAGGTGTTATTGATGCCGAATTCGCAGTTGATAAACCGGGCTGTCAAAGATTCCGGTTTCCGGGAGAAATACCGTGTCAATGTCTTGGGTATTCAACGGGGCGGGAAATACATATTACAGGATTTGAAAGACGAGAAAATGCACTCCGGTGATGCCTTGCTGGTTCAAGGTACGTGGCAGGATATTGCTCGTTTGAACGAGATGCAGTCCGAGTGGGTGGTGGTGGGTCAGCCGCTGGCAGAAGCTGCCAAGGTTACGCTGGACCACAAAGCACCTGTCGCGGCGGCAATCATGCTTCTGATGATTGTGGCTATGGTTTTCGATTCTATCCCGATTCCACCCGTGGCGGCGGTAATCGTGGCAGCCTTGTTAATGGTATTGACCGGATGTCTTCGTAACGTGGAGGATGCCTATAAAACGATAAACTGGGAGAGTATCGTGTTGATAGCAGCCATGTTGCCCATGTCGCTTGCCTTGGAGAAGACGGGGGCTTCGTCCGTGATTTCTTCCGGATTAGTGAATTCTTTAGGTGGTTTCGGTCCTGTTATCCTTTTGGCGGGTATTTATTTCACCACATCATTGTTGACCATGTTTATCAGTAACACGGCAACGGCAGTGCTTTTAGCCCCTATTGCCATGCAGGCAGCCATAAACACGGGGGTGAGCCCTTATCCGTTCCTCTTTGCCGTCACGGTTGCCGCGAGCATGTGTTTTGCTTCCCCGTTCTCCACGCCGCCTAATGCTTTGGTGATGTCTGCC
Source organism: Butyricimonas hominis (assembly GCF_014287455.1). Classification (NCBI taxonomy): domain Bacteria; kingdom Pseudomonadati; phylum Bacteroidota; class Bacteroidia; order Bacteroidales; family Odoribacteraceae; genus Butyricimonas; species Butyricimonas hominis. The sequence goes on along the minus strand of NZ_JACOOH010000003.1, from coordinate 442,788 downwards.
GGGAAATACACGTTTATGGATTACGTGAAAGTGGGATTACCGCTTCAGATTATCATGGGAATCGTCATGATATTCATATTGCCTTTGTTATTTCCATTTTAGTGTGAAAGGGGTAGAAATTTATGATTTTTTGATTGATAATTGCTAAATTCATTGTTCCTTTGCAGGGTAAAAACCGATAGACGTGCTGGAACGATTAAGATCATGGATGTTGCCGTTGGCTATGTTGGGTGGGGGTATATTTTACTCCTTCTTTAATTTGTTTGCTTTTCTGACACCTTATTTGATTTCCGTGATGTTGCTGATCACCTGTTGTCGCTTGTCGATACGGGAGATGCGGTTTACTCGCTTGCATGCATGGATGTTGATGGTACAAGTTTTCGGCAGCGTGATCGTGTATGGTGTCCTATGCTATTTCGATCGGGTGTTGGCGGAGGCGATGATGATATGCGTGTTGGCTCCCACGGCGGTTGCGGCGGCGGTGATCACGGGGATGCTTGGTGGAAGCGTGCCTTGTCTGGCAACCTACACGCTGGCAAGCAATCTTTGCGTGGCAATCGTGGCTCCGGTCATGTTCTCGTTGGTTGGGGTGCGGGACGGGGTGTCGTTCGGTCAGTCGGTTTGGTATATTTGCACTCAGGTGGGACCTTTGTTGCTTTTACCTCTTGCCGGGGCTTGGGTGTTGGAGTATTTTGTTCCTTCCGTGCACAAAATATTGCGTGCCCGCCAGAGTATTTCGTTTTACCTGTGGAGTTTGAGTCTGACGATCGTGACGGGGAGAACGGTGTTTTTTATCATGCAGCAGGATAGTAAGGACTACGGGGCGGAGATTCTGATGGCTATCGCTGCTCTGGTGCTTTGCATCGCGCAATTCGCTCTCGGGCGCCGGATCGGGAAAAAATATGGTGAAACGATCGCGGGGGGACAAGGACTCGGGCAAAAAAACACGATTCTCGCTATCTGGATGGCACAGGTGTACCTGTCGCCTCTCTCTTCCATAGGTCCGGCGGCGTATGTTCTGTGGCAAAATAGTATTAATGCTTTTCAATTATATCGTAAGAGAAATACAGCGGGTGGCGTGAAAGACGAACGATGATAATTAGTGAAAGGTTTGGAATTCTCCTAAAATTATAATAAATTGCAATCATAATATCGCGAATCAGCGATAAATACATGATATCATGAATAATTGGACTATAATAAAGACTTTCGTTTATCCACAAGATGCTTATATGGCAAAGGCATACCTAGAGTCGGCAGGAGTAGATACATTATTGCAGGACGAGCTGACAGCTCAAGTAAATAATTTCTATTCTAATGCGATTGGTGGTGTGAAGTTGTGGGTGCGGGACGAACATTTGTCGGAAGGGGTGAAGTTGTTGCAAGAGGGGGGATATATTACTTCGGTCGATTTGGTGCAAGAAGATGAGGTATGGATTGTTGAAGCGGATAAAACCACGGATAGGACGTGTTGTCCCTTTTGTGGCTCTTCTAATATTGGTGTAAAGAAATCTCCCGACGTGATCATGATTGTGATATACTTCTTGTTGTCGGCGTTGTTCCCGATATTCAAGTCGGTGAATAAATGCTTTGATTGTGATAAGGTGTGGAAATTTAAAAAGAAAAGAAATCATGGAAGAAGTGGAAATCCCGGAAATTGACAGAGAAGGTTTGGAAGAAGAAGCAAAGGCTATATTCCCGAACGAGGAAAAAAGAAAATTGTACGTGGATATCTTGGTGAAGAGTGTGGAGGAAGCCAAGGCATTAACTAATCTTGTGTCCTTGATGGTAGAGTACCCGGAGATCGTGACTAACGCTGACTCTCGACGGAAAATGCACGAGGCGCTTGAGGCGCATCGCGAGAAAATGGGCGAACTTGAAAAGAAGGTGAAGAAATTGTGACATTTAGAGTTTTAACTTTGAACTCTAAGCTCTTTTACTTGCTTCTTCGTTTTCTTGTTAATAAGAATAAATCCAATAACGATCAGTACGAGGGCGATCGGGTCGTGCCAAGAGAATTTCTGTAAGCCGATAGCGATAGAAACGATAGCCCCCGTGATAGGGAGTAAATATATATACGCGCTTTCCACGAATGGGGTAATGTACACCAAGGCTTTCAGACTCAAGAAGTAAGCGAGCATCGTGGAGAACACGAGCGTGAATCCCAGTTCCAACCAGATGTGTGTCGGTGCGACGGACGTGAATATCGGTGCGTTCAAGACTTGATGAATACCGAACGGAAACGTGATAATCATGGCGGCCAGACTCATCCACCGCATAACGATGACGGAATTGAACTTTTGTGTATAAGGTTTTATTAAAATCAGGTACAAGGCATTAAACACGGAAGATACGAAGATAAGAACGTCACCCGTGACCGAATCCTTGACCGCTCCGGCATGGGGAGTTATGGATACATACACCGTCCCGGCAAGGCCGAGTATGATACCGATTGCCTTATACCAGTTAAAAGAGGCATGTAACAGAAGCACGGCAAGACCGATCACGATGATCGGCTGGGTGGTACGGATCACGAAAGCATCCACTGGACCGGTCATGTTCAATCCGTTGATATAAAGTAATAAATTCCCACCGATGCCGAGTACACCCCCGAGCATCATCATTAGAATGTCTTTTTTTGTCGGTTTCGCTTGTCCTTTTGTCGGAAGAAACAACGAGATCAGCCAGAATCCCGCGGCCATCATGGTACAGCGGAGTAACACGAGCCCGTGGGGTCCTATCCACGAGGGCATAAGGATCTTCATGAAGTTCGTGTTGAAACTGTATATGATGATTGTAGACAAGACCATAAGATGCCCTATGATCTCTTTGGGCTTACCGGTTGTTTCCATTCTTTTCTATTTTCCGTGATAAACGGAAACCGGAAGAAGAAAGTTACAGAGTAAGGTCCATAAAGTCCGTAAAGTCCGTAAGGTCTATAAAGTCACGGGCGTCCTTCGGACTGAGTTTAACGGCAACATTGCTGCCGTGGACAAAGCGCCCCGCAGGGCTCCATAGACTTTACTGACCTTATGGACTTTATGGACCTTGCTGACCTTATGGACTACTTGCACAAGTCAAGAGCCGCATCTCCGGCGGGAATCGGGTCCCGTTTGATAGAAAAGTGGAAACGTGTTCCCCGTCCCTCGGATGAGGTGAACTGTATCGTTCCGCCCATAGCCTCGATGTATGCTTTGCAGATTGATAATCCAAGTCCCGTACCTTCCGTGAAGGTGTTCGCCTTGTAGAACCTCTCGAAAAGATTGGCATGAATCTTCGAGGGCATCCCTTTTCCGGTATCCTCTACCACGAAGTTGATCGTGTTTTGCTCCTTGTTCAGGGAATAACTCAGGCGGATGTGTCCCTTGTTCGTGAACTTCTGGGCATTCGATAAAAGGTTTACGATCACTTGGTACAACTTCTGCTGGTCGGTGTAGACGAGCAGGTCCGGGGTGTCGCCTTCCAAGTATAACTCCACGTTCGGGTGCGTGTTGTTCATGCGCATTAACAGAATATCTTGACAAAACTCGTGCAGGCAGAACGTGGTCATTTGAAGCTCTATCTTGTGCGCGTCGATTCTTGCCAGTCGCAACACGTCGTTTGCCATATGCGACAACTGGTCGGAATGTTCATAGATAAGATTCATGTACTCGTTGCGCTGGTTCTCGGTCAGCGTCTTGTCGGTGCTGACCAGATTTGCCCAACCCAATATACAATTCAACTGATCGTTGATATCGTTACCCAGTTTTTCCAGAAACGAGAATTTCGATTTCTCTATACGTCCCGTCTTGTCCAGTGCGTCCTGCAATCTGATCTGGGCTTGTTTCAGTTCCGTGATATCATGAATGGTGATCAACATTTCCGGGCGACAGTTCATATCCATGTACGATCCTGACACGGAGACATTGCACTTTATTGACTTCTTCTCCGATACGCGCAGGCTGACAACGGCTTCTAAATTCGAGAAGTCCTTCCTCATGCGGAACGCTTCCGTGATCGCTTGCCGGATGGGGCAGGTCTGACAAAGTTCCCCGTTCCCGCATCCTTTCTCGAAAGAGTTGACACACTGGAGTAATTCACCTACTCTTTTTTTCCGGTTATCGTCCCGTGTATCAGTCACGGTGTAATAATTTGTTTTCTCCACGATAAAATCCTTGTCGATAACTAGGATATACGCTTTAATATGTTGCAGGATAAAATCAAATAACGCTCCCGATGCCTCGATCTCTTGCCCTCTTTTACTGCTCATCGTCCTTGCTCTCATGTACAAGCAGAAGAGTAATAAAATAACGCCGCTTAATATTGTAATGATAATACAACTATTCATACTACACGCTTCTAAATTCACCACAAAGTTTGTTATAATTTACCGATGTTCCAAAGTATAGATTTAAAATTTCTATCTTTTTAAGAAAATCGTTTCCGCGAAACAGTCCCTTGGTAGCTTGATTTTTGAATTGGCATATTGATAATCACCTTGATCCTGTATAGAAACCAAGCCGGGATAAGTATTGTTACCAGACGAATTTTAGAGCAAATCCTCGTATTCCTTGTGTCGTGCCACGTAAGCGCGAGCGAAAGGACACGTGATAATTACTTTCAACTTCTTTTCTCTGGCATAATCCAGCGCCTGCTTTACCAGCGCCGAGCCGTAACCTTTGCTTTGCAAGGGCTTCGGGACGAATGTATGTACTATGTTGATTCCCCCGTCAAAGGGTTTGTATTCCACAACGGCCGTTTTGCCGTTATCTTGAATTTCGAACAGATGCATCTGTTCATTGTGCTTGATTTCCATATCCGAGTGTTTTGAGTTTATATCTATTGGAGTATACGATATACTTTCCAACACAGTTTCAGTTTTATTAAAAAATAACGAATACCTTCATTTTCAATTCTCCATTATTTTGAAACGTCTTTTCCTCTTTCATCGTATTAATTTTATGAATATATTTGTATTCTTCATCAATTTAACCATTAAATAGTAAATAATGTCTCATTTACCGACTTTGATAACCGACCTCGCGCTCATTCTTGTATCGGCGGGGATTATTACCCTTTTGTTTAAATGGCTCAAACAACCCCTTGTGTTGGGGTATATCGTGGCGGGACTTCTCGCGGGCCCTTACGTGCATGTTTTTCCCACGGTGGGGGATATCGAGAATATTAATATCTGGGCGGAAATCGGGGTAGTATTCCTGCTTTTCGCGCTAGGACTGGAGTTTAGTTTCAAGAAGTTGGTGAACGTGGGTTCGACAGCGTTTATCACGGCGATCACGGAGGTGGTCACGATGCTGATTATCGGATATCTCGTGGGCTATATGCTGGGGTGGTCAACGATGAACAGCATTTTTCTCGGGGGGATGTTATCAATGTCTTCCACGACGATTATCATCAAGGCATTTGACGATCTGGGTTTACGTAGCCAGCGATTCACGGGGATTGTGTTCGGGACGCTCGTCGTCGAAGATCTGGTGGCAATATTGATGATGGTGTTGCTTTCCACCATGGCGGTCAGCCAGCAATTTGCGGGAGAGGAACTCATCATGAGCGTCTTTAAAGTAATCTTCTTCCTTGTCCTCTGGTTCCTGATCGGGATATTTATCATTCCTTTGATATTGAAAAAAGTCAAGAAGTTGATGAACGACGAGACATTATTGGTCGTCGCTCTCGGTCTGTGCCTCGGTATGGTGGTGCTGGCAACGGAAACGGGATTCTCTGCCGCTCTCGGGGCTTTTATCATGGGTTCCATACTGGCGGAAACAGTGGAGGCGGAGCGTATCGAGCATATTATCAAACCGGTGAAAGACTTGTTCGGGGCTATCTTTTTCGTTTCCGTGGGAATGTTGGTCGATCCGGCGATACTCGTGGAATACGCGTGGCCGGTAGCGATCATCACGCTGGTGACCATTGTCGGTAAAGCTTGCTTCTCGACGTTCGGCGTCCTCTTGTCGGGACAAACGCTGAAGACTTCCGTTAAATCCGGGTTCAGCCTCGCGCAGATCGGGGAATTTGCCTTTATCATCGCCTCGTTGGGCGTGTCGCTGAAAGTTCTCGATGATTACGTTTACCCGATCATTGTTGCCGTTTCCGTGATCACGACTTTCACGACGCCTTATTTTATCCGGCTCGCGGATCCTTTTGCTGACTGGTTGTACCGGGTGTTGCCCGATCGTACCTGCAACTTCCTCGATCGCTATTCTTCCGGCGCGAAGACAATCAATCACGAGAGCGATTGGAAAAAACTGTTGAAAAGCTTTCTTGGGCGCCTCTCGATATTCAGTATATTACTGACCGCTGTCTTCTTGCTCTCTACACACGGGATATACCCGTTGATGACAGATCAATTCCCCGACTCGCCTGTGCTCGACAACGTGGTTACCGTCGTGTTGACACTGGTACTGATGGCGCCGTTTCTTATCGCGCTCGTGTCAAACAAGTACAATTCGCGCGAATTATTCATGAGTCTTTGGAATGATAGTAAATACAACCGGGGACGGCTGGTGTCGATGGTGCTTTTCCGGGTATTCGTGGCGACGTTTTTCGTGTCACTCGTGTTGATCAGGTATTTCCATATCCAGTACGGTATCGTGATTATCATTGCCCTTGGGATACTGGCGTTATTCCTTGTTTTTCGGCGTGACTTGAATCAGTATGCCAGATTGGAGAAACGTTTTCTGTTGAATCTGAACCAGCGAGAGGAAGCGGCACGCCGTCGTAATCCCCTACGTGCAAGTTTCAAGCGGAAATTGAGTGACAAAGATATTCACCTCACTGCTATTACCGTGTCGCCCAATTCCCCCTATGCCGGACTTTCCCTCGGGGAAATCTCTTTCCGAAAGACTTTCGGGGTCAGCGTGGTGGAAATTATTCGGGGCGACCACAAGATCAATATCCCCGATAACACGGAACGTGTTTACCCGCAAGATCGCCTCGTTGTCGTGGGAAGCGACGAGCAAATCCAACGTTTTTCCGCGGAGGTGGAACGAATGCAGGAGGAAAACCGTGACGGTATTCACGAGGAAGAGGTCACCTTGCAATCCTTCACCGTGGAACCCGATTTTCCTTTTCTTGAGCAGACTCTGGCGGAATCACACGTCGGCAATCGCTACAACTGCGTGATCGTGGGAGTCGAACGGGACGATAATGCCATCATGAACCCGAACGGTCACACGATCTTCAAGGAAGGTGATCTCGTGTGGGTTGTCGGCGAACGCGACAATATCCGGGATATGATAGCGGGGAAAGAGAGTTAAAGGAAGTTCGCCGCTCGACTGAAAACTCCTTCAAAGGCTTGGTGCAACATTTCCGGCGTGGCTCCCGTGTTTGTCGGGAAGGGGTTCTGGTGCGAGTACTCGTAGGGGAAATCCAGTTGTTCCAGAATCTTTCCGGCGTTTTTCGCACCGAGGGCTTCCACTACACCCCGCGTAGGCATAACGGTATCTTTCGCGAGGCTGATAATCCGGATACGGTTTTGAGCCTGTTCAAAGAATGATTCCCGGTAATCCTGCATGATTTCGGGGCGAATCATGGCTTTGAACGCTTTTTCCATGAAATCTTCCTCGTAAAGCACGGGTAACATACGGTGTGCTTCGCCCGGTACGAGAAAATCATTCATAAAATAATCTTTCACCTTTCTGTATGCTTCCCGATCCATGATATCCCGTGCGCTTCCGTCCATTCGGCTGAATATCGAACCGCCGCAAAACAGGAACAGGCGGCAGTCGTCCAGCAGTCGGTCGGGATTGGCTAACATCAGTATTTGCGAGAGGAAAGCACCGATCGAGTAAGCAAAAATGTTTACCGGGGTATCCCGCTTGAACAGGGGGTGCTGTCCCGTCTTGATCTCCGTGAGCAATTGCCATAGGTTGAACATGGATTCCTTACCCGAGATAAAGAAACGGAGCGGGGCATCCGACAGGCGGTAACTCAGCGCGACGTTCACGAACGTAGAGTTGTCGAGATGTTCCACTTCTTGCTTCCGTCGTGTTACCCACGACATCAGTGCCCGCGGGTTATACCATGTGCCCGGCGTGCGGTTCATGTGAAAAGCGATAGGGAAAAGAATGACGGCTTTACCCGTGGCGAGTGCAAGGTATTCCGCCCACGTCAGGTACTTGTCCCAGTTCCGTTCGTTCAGCCCGTGCAGCAGCAGGATGGCTTTGTCAATTTTCTTTGTTCCGCGAGGGGTGAAGACAGTGTACGAGAAACTTTTATTCTCTTGGATGTTATTGTCCGGAACGGGACAAAATTCACAGGGGGGTATCAATTGCTGGAATAGCTCGATCTCCTTCACCCCGGTGTTCTGGATGAAATGATACGGGTGTATTTCCAACGGTCTGTCGTCTATTTCTACCTTTTTATCGTAAGAGAAAATAGCTTTTAATTGTTTGGTTCTGGTGATGATTTCCATGGTGTTGTGTTTATAGCTTAATGCAAAAAAACGACACAATTCCGGGTTTTCAAAATCAAAGGTATGTACCCCGGGGGAAAGGGACGAAAAACGATATTCAGGGATAAAATTCAGGTATGAGGGGTAAATTTTATGACGGGAAAAGTGTATCTTTGTTTGAAATTTACAAAAAAAGAGAGAGATGAATGCGTTGACACGTAAAATACCCACGTTTCATTACGAGAAATCGAACTTGCTACGTTTAGTGTTATTCACGGCTGTATTTGACTTGATTTTTATCAATCTCTATAAGCCGTTTAGTTCCCTGACGTGGTATCCCGTGTCGGAGTTCAAGTTTTTCCTTTTCTCCAGTCTTGTCATTCTCACGGGGGTACTGGTGGTCGCGGTGAGTCGTCTTATCATGTATTATTACACGAAACGTCATGCGCTCAATTACCTGCAATATGCCGGTTGGATTGCAGCCGAGGTCTTTTTCATGTCGCTTTTTTATACTACCTATTCCATGTATCTGCGACCGGAGCGCGAGGTGATGGAAATATTCGCGGAATCGACCGAGAACACTTTTCTTGTTTTGCTTTTGCCTTACGCCATGTTGATGCTTTATTTCTCGTGGCGGGACAAGGTACAAAAGTTGCGGATGATAGAGAATGATAAAAACGACATGGGAGGAACTTCCGCGGTGATCTCGTTTCTTGATGCGAACGGAGAGTTGCGTTTGTCCGTGAAACGCGGAAATTTATTGTATATCGAGTCTGCGGATAATTACGTGCGTGTCTGGTATTTGAACAAGGGTGTTGTCACGAGTTTCATGCTACGGAACACGTTGAAAGCCATGGAAGAAACCTTCGAGGGAACGAATATCCTGCGTTGCCATCGTTCTTACATGGTCAATTTCGAGCAGGTGAAAGTGATTCGCAGGGAGAAAGACGGTATTTATCTGGAATTTGGCGTCGAGAAAGTACCCGATATCCCGATTTCTAAAACGTATAGCGAGAAAGTGACACATTGGTTCATGTGTTATTCATCATAATTCGTTGGAAAGTCGTATCTTTGTAGAGGAGAAGTTAAGATTATGACACCTAAGGGGAGAAAAGATTTAACAGTTTCGGACGGAAGCGTGAAGCGGAAATTGGGGTCACGGAAATGGAGAAAAATCGTGAAACGGGTTTTCGTGTATGGTATCGTTTTGCCCCTTTTGCTTTGTTGTATGGGGATACTCTTTTGTAATTACCGGATAACGTGTTATGCCAAAGGTCGGGTATTCACGGACACGGCATCAATCCCTTGTAACAAGGTGGGATTATTGCTTGGGACTTCCCCCCGGTTAAAGGGTGGGCGGAGTAACCCGTATTTCGACAACCGCATCAACGCGGCAGTGGCGTTATATAACGCGGGAAAGGTAAAATATATACTGATCAGTGGGGATAACCGCCGGCACAACTACAATGAACCTCAAGCCATGAAAGATTCGCTGTTGAGAAGAGGTGTTCCGAAAGAGGTGCTTGTGTTGGATTTCGCGGGACTGCGTACGCTCGATTCCGTGGTGCGTTCCAAGGAGATATTCGGGCAGGATAGTATCACCGTGATTTCCCAGCAATTTCATAACGAACGGGCTATATTTCTGGCTCATCATTATGAAATGGAAGCGATCGGGTACAATGCCGAAGATGTCGGAACCCAAGAAGGTTTCAAGACACAAGTACGCGAATTGTTTGCCCGGGTAAAGGTGTATGTCGATTTCTTCACGAACAAGCAACCCCGCCATTTAGGAGAGAAGATCGAGATTCCGGAATAAGTTTATAAAGTTCATAAACCCGAAGCGACAGGTTCTATTCGCCTTCGGCGAGTTGCAGGTTGCAAGTTGCATTTGCCACAAGCGGCAAGTTACAAGTTACTTTTCTCGAGTTCTAGTTTGTATTCCAACTCATCCTCTGTTTATAGAGGAAACCGGCGAGTAAGCGAGGGCAATAGGGAAGCTTGCTTCCTGATTGCCGAGCGTGAGCTGGTTCGAGACCGGCTTCCGGGCTCACTTGGACGCGAAGCGAACGGAGGAGTTTAATCTAAAATCATCAATCAAGCAATCGTAAATCACCAAATCAATAAGATTACTGAATCAACAAGTCCACTTCCCGATATTACGTTCTTCCGCGTTGAATTCCACGCCCACCTTGACGGTTTTCCGGCTGTCGGCGGAGTAGGGGATGAGGTATCCCCGATCGTCGATTTGGGCGAGGGCTTCCTCGGCGGAGCCGTCGAGTTTGAACTCGAAGACATATATGTATAGCGAGGTTTTCACCACGGCGTCCGCCCGTCCTCGGGCACTGCGTACCTCGGCGTCGGTGAATTGTCCCATTAACTTGAATACAAGGTAGAACACCACTTGATAATGCCGTTCCGTCTTGGCGTTTAACTCGTAAGGAAAATCGGCGAAGAACGCCCGCAGTCGTGTCATGAAGGCATTGACATCCCCTTTTTCCAGTTCCTGCACGAATTTGCCGATATAAAAATCCGTTTCGCTTCCCGGTATGGCGGAGTAAAACGGGGCGACAAAATTCAGGAACCCGTACTTCACCTCCTCGTTGGGGAACCCGAGAGTGTACGTCTGGAAACGCTTGTCATATCCCTTTATCGTCAGGTAACCGCTCTGGTAGATCATCGGCACGGGATTCTTCACGTCGGCACGGTCGTCGGTGAGCGACGAGGCGGTTACCTCGATGCCGTCCAGTTCCTGCAAGTCGAAATCCGTCTGCTGCAGCATGCGTGCCAGAAACGTCGGCGTACCCGTTGCGAACCAGTAGTTCTGGAACAAACGTTTCTCCATCACGCTCAACAGGCTGAACGGGTTGAACACGTTCGGCACGTCACCGCTACTGAAATGATAGCCGTCGTAGCGGCGGGTTAATTCCTCTATCATCTCCTTGCGTGTCCCCCCGTGGTATGCCACCAACCGGTCTATTTCCGGCGCGAAGTTCGCCTCTATCTCGGAGAGTGTCAACCCGCAAAGCGTGGCATAATCCAAGTCGAGGCTGATATCGGAGAGTTGGTTGAGATTGCTGAATATCCCCATCTGCGCGAACTTCGTCACCCCCGTGATGAAGATGAAACGCAACCACGGGTCGGCGGTTTTTAACACTGAATAAAATGCCGTTAGTATCGAGCGGTATTGTTCCTGCAACTCAGGGTTATCGAAGCTGTTGAGCAGCGGCTTGTCGTACTCGTCTATGAGCACCACTACCCCCCGCCCCGTCCGGGCGTGTGCCGCCTTGATTACCTCCAAGAAACGAATGGAACGCGTCGGTCCCGGTATACTGACCCCGTACTCCCGTTCCCATTCCCCGAGGCGGTATTCCAGCATCTTGTCGAGTTCCTCCACGGTCTGGTATTGCCCCGCGTTCAGGTCGAGATGCAGCACGGCGTGAGTCGCCCATTCCGTCTCCAGCCGCTCGACGGCAAGCCCCTCGAAAAGCTCGCGCTTGCCTAGGAAGTACGCTTCCAGCGTCGAGAGCAAAAGACTCTTCCCGAAGCGCCGCGGGCGGCTCAGGAAATAGGGGGTTGGCGTACTGGCAAGGCGGTACACCAGTTCCGTCTTGTCCACGTACACGAAACCTTCCCGGCGGAGTTTCTCGAAACTCTGTATGCCGATAGGCATCTTCCGGAGATGGGATAACGTTTGGTTCATGGTCTTTTTTTTTACCTTCGGCAAGTTACAGGTTATATTCGCCTTCGGCGAGTTACAGGTTGCAAGTTACATTTGCCTTCGGCAGGTTACAAGTTCAATTTGCTTTATTCGTTATCACAAAGGTAGGGATAACAATTGAAAATTGAAAGTTGAAAATTGAAAATGTTCTATTCGCCTTCGGCGAGTTGCAGGTTGCAAGTTGTATTTGCCTTCGGCAAGTTGCAAGTTACTTTTCTTGCGTTAAGGCTGTATTCCAACTCTTCCTCTGTTTATAGAGGAAACCGGCGAGTAAGCGAGGGCAATAGGGAAGCTTGCTTCCTGATTGCCGAGCGTGAGCTGGTTCGAGACCGGCTTCCGGGCTCACTTGGACGCAAAGCTGACGGAGGAGTTTAATCTAAAATCTAAAATCATAAATCATAAATCACCGAATCGTCAGGCTCATCGAATCGGTCGTTACTTCCAAATGTTGGCTTTCCGAAAATTCCGTTCTCTCGGGGTTGCAGAAGAAGGGGTAGAGGTGGATTTTCCGGGGTTGCTTGTCGTTGAGGACGATGGAGATGCCGCAACTGGCGCGGGTGACGCCGCTGTCGGCGACGAGCATGGGTTTGCCGGGTTTGTTGTCGAAGAGGACGCCGACGAGTAGCGGGTCGTGGGGAGAGCAATGGGGGGAGCGGCGGTTGTCCTGCCACGTGATGGTGATGGTGTTGCCGTCGGCGCGAGCCTCGAGGTTCCACGGCAGGCTTCTCGGCCCGAAGCTGAAACGGAAGAGGTGGAAACACGCCACGACGCGTCCTATCAACTTGTCGTGGTTCATGTGGAACATGAGGTTGTCGCCCGTGCGTCCTGCCCAGTAGAGGGTGGCGGCGGTTGCCCATGCCGGGTAGTCCGCCATCGTCCGGGCGAAGGCGGCGCCGAACTTCCTTGCCTTGCCGAAAACCTCGTTCGTGCGTTCCTGCTCGGGATGCTTGGGTCCGGTATGCTTCCGGTTGTGCTTCGGTCGGAGTACCCAGTTGCCCAGTCGTTTGAAACCGATGATGTTGCGTAAGTTCACCCGCCGGATGGAGAAAAAGTCAAAGATCGTTTTCATGGTGTGTGGTTTATTTGTTACTAACTCGAGATTGGTTTCAGCCTGTGCCGGATTTGTCCGGTAGTCGTGTACCTTGTTGCTTTATTCCTCCACGGGTTCGTGCCAATGCACTCGGATTTCGGGGAGGGAGTCCATCACCATCAGCCCCGCCGAGGCGGTCAGCTCATCCACCGGAACCCCCGCCAGCAGTGCCACCATGCCTTGCCCGGCGGCGCGGCTCAGCCGCGAGAGGTAGTAGTGCGTGATGTCGGCGGTGTATATTCCGTCCTTGGCATACGTCGGGGAGGCATCCGTCAGGATGGCGTCCACCGGTTTCCCCTCCGCGTCGGTCACTGCGGCCTTCACGCGGTTGTCGCCGTCCGTTTCGTAGAGGCGCACGGCGGCAGGCAGCGGGTAAGGCGTATTAGTCATCTCCTCTTTGACTTCCTCTTCCTCTTCCCCTTCCACGGGCGGTGTCGTGTACCATCCCGGCTGCCGGACATGCCACCGGATTTCCACCTTCGCCGGTGTGCGTCCCTCCGTTTGTCCCGGAAGCGCGTCCGGCAATTCCATCCGCACCATGTACCCGCCCGTGCCATACACCACTGCCTGCCCGTCAGGGTATCCCTGTCGGGCGGCATCGGCAAACGGCAGGGCGTCCGTCTGCTGTTGGAGTACGCTATAAAGCGTCCCCGCCGGGTCGTTGACCGTGCTCATAAACATATACGGGGCATCCTCCGCCGCGCCCGTGACAAAGGAGCAGCTCCGGGCAGTGCCGCCGCCATCGTGCCAGTGGAGGGTGATGCCCATGCCGCCTGCCGACGGGTCGAGGGTGGAGATACAAGTGTTCGACGGGTCGGCCATCACGACCAGCCCTTTCAAATATTCCCGGAACTTGGCGGCATCCCCCATCACGCTGCTTCCGGCAGCGAGCATCTCCCGCCCGAGGGCGTCGGCGTTGTTGAGCCGGAAACGCAGAACGGGCGGCACTCTCCCCGCTCCGGGCCAAAACGTGAACGAACCCAAAGGTTCAGCCTCGTGCGGGACAGTGGCGTTATTGAAGACCGGGGCGGACGGGGGAAGTTCCCGCAGGCGGTAGAGGTGGATTTGCTGCATATAGGTCGTATCTCCCCACACCGTCCCGCCGTGGCGGGCGAAAAAGGTGATCGAATCGTACACGTGGTCTGCCCGCACCTCCCCGCCGGAAGGAGGCGAGAGGGTGAAATAGGGTGTCGCGAGCGTCACCCCCGTGATATCGTCCGTCCGTCCCAACAGCAGCATCCGGGGGGAAGAGGTCGCGAAGGAGTCGCGCTTTACGGTCAGTGCCGGAAGTTCCTCCGTCACGACGGTGACCTTCACGGGAGGCTCCGGGTCGTGAATCGGGTCTTTCACGTCGCAAGCGGCGAGCAACAGGATTGCCGCCGGGACGAGAAGTGATGTAATCGTAATTTTCATATCTTTCATTCGTGTATTTGTTCTACTTGTTCCTTCCGGTAGTCCACACGAGGCTGATTCCTGCTTGTGTCGGTCCCCAGAAATTCTTTGTTTTCCCTCTTTCCTTGTACCGTCGTGTTCCTTCAACCGCGTCGAACGTGTCGTGGTCGAAGTGCGTGTAGCCCAGTCCGAGATTGAAGTCGATGGAGAAGCAGCGCGAGAGATAGAGCTGGTAGCCCGTTGTCACGCCCGCGCTCCACGTCGTGCCTTGGTAGCCGGTGTCTTTCGACAGGAAGCTGCCTATCGGGTACTTGTATATATTGTACTCGCCGTAGCTGCCCGATACTCCCGCGTAGAAGCGTTTGCCGTCGAGCAGGTACCACCTTGCTTCGGGGTTGAGCAGCCATACCTTCTGCACCTTGCCGCGGTCGCCGTTCCACCGCGCGAGGCTGCCGTCGAGCCGTATGCCGACATGGCGGTTCACGCGCCACTTCGCTCCCAGTGCGGGAAGCAGCAAGGCGTCGTGCAGCAGGTTCGTCCGTATGGCGAAGCGGTACAGGCGTGCCGGGGATTCCGGTTCCGCTGGTGGCGCGGGTGCAACTGCCTTCGCGGGTGCGTTTTCCGTTATCGTTTCTTCGACCGTCACCGTTTTCTTTTCTGTCGTTTTTTTCTCCGCGGCGGCGGGTGGAGCCTCTTCCTTCGGCTTCTCCGCCACGGGCAGGGGTGCCGCTTTTGCCGGGACGCGGAGGGTCATGATTACCGCGTCCCGGTTGCCGTCGCGGGCGACGGCGCGGTTAGTGGTTATGAAGTTCTCTTCCTTGAGTCCCCGGCGCGTGATGAGTTCCGACTTCACGCGGTTGGCGCGGACGCGTGCCATGTCGAGGTTTTCCCGTTCGGAGGGGAGGGAGGCACAGTAGCTGTCCACGGCGAGAGGCATGCTGCCGTCGGCTATCCGCGCGCGGTATTCGTCCACGAGCGAGAGCAGGCGGCGGAGTTCCGCCTCGTTGCCCCGGAGGAAAAACATATCGTTGCCCGGCAGGAAGCGGAAAGTGACGACGGAATCTGCCGCCACTCTGTCCGCCCCCCGGGCGGGCGGTGTACCGGAAACCGGCATGCCCGCTATCAAAAAGAGTAGGATCTTAGTTAGTCGAGAAGGTTTCATAAAGCTATTATTTATATATAAGTATTTTGTCGATTTACCGGAATGGCACCGCGTGCGGTGATTCGTGAATGTAAAACTAGGTAAAAATGAAATCCGCCGGGAGACAATTCAACAAAATATTGCTTGCCAAATCGTAATAGGGGTATTTTTTTCACTTGCCAAATCGTAATTCCGTGCAAAAAGGTAAAAAACGTACTATTTCGGGCTATGATAGTCGTTTTTTGACAAAAACGCGATATATTTGAAGCATGGATGTGTCTGCTGCCTATCCGATAGCCATGACGGTGCTCGTGCCCGTTTTCTCGGCGGTGTCCTGCGGGATACTCGCTCTTTTTTCCCTGCCGGACAGTTTGACGCCGGGGGAGAAAAAGTTGAAACGGGTGCTTCTGGTCTATCTTTCCCTGTCGGCACTCGGTTGGTACACGTTTTTTTGTTACGAGTTCCAGCCGGGACTGTTTGTCCTGCTGAACACGGTTTGCCTTTTGGGCTTCGTGCTCCCGTCGATATTCTTTTACCGCGTGATCCGTTACCTTACGCGACTGGGGTTGCCGGAGCGTTTCCCGCCGTGGCATTACCTTGCGCCCGGGGTGTTGGCGGGGGTGATGCTGGGGTGGTCGCTGTTCGTGCCCGGCGAGGTGCAGCTGGAAATCGTCACGGGCAAGGCGCTGGTGACGCCGCCGGGATACGGGGCGTACACCCGCTTTTTCACGATAAAGCCCTTGGTGCGGGTGATTTTCGGGTTGGTGTATTATGCGTTGACGATCGGGGTACTGGTACGTTATTATAAAAAGATGAGCGAGCGGGACACGCTGGCGCGTGCGCCGGCACGGTGGGTGATTTTCCTCGTGGCGATCTCCGTGGCGTCGTTGCTCTCGTCGCTGTTGCCTACCTTTATGCCGCGCGGTAAAATACTTTATTCCATCTGGACGAGCGTGGTGACGTTGAGCATCGCCGCGCAACACGTGTTGCTGACCTACCACGTGATACGGCGCGAGTACGTGCTTTACGCCGTGCCCGAACCGGAGGGAAAAGTGCCGGGGGACGCGGCTGAAAAGACGCCGCGCAGGCAACATTCCGGCAGTATGTCGCGGTTGAGGCTGGAAACGTATTTCGTGAAGGAGAAACCTTACCTGAACCCGGGTTACAAGATAACGGATCTGGTGGAGGCGCTGGACGTGAACCGGACGGTAATATCGGCGTTTATCAACTGCGAGTACGGGATGAATTTCAACCGCTACCTGAACCACTGGCGGTTGCGGGAGGTGGAACGGCTCCGCTCGCTGCCCGGCAACGAGGGCAAGAGCGAGAGCGCGTTGGTCAAACAAGCGGGATTCGGCGAGTACAGGCAGTACACCCGCGCCCTTGTCGCCGGGCGGGAAGGAGGGGAGCCATGATCGGGCGGGAGCTTGTCGAGGCGTTCGCCTTCACGGCGCCCGTCGTGTGCGCGCTGGTGTGTATGGTGATGGTGCTGCTGGACGCGCGGACACGGGGGCGAAGCCGGGAAGACCGCCAATTGCGCCTGTTTCTGGCGCTGGCGTATTTCGTTACCTCGCTGGGGTGGATGGGGTTGGTGTTTTACACGATTTATCCCCGTGTCTTCATCTATTATCACTCGGTGTTCCTGCTGACGTTGATGCTGGACCAAGTGCTGTTCTACCGTTTCGTCGCCATTCTCACGGGCACGGGAGAGTACCGGCGGTTCGGCCGCCTGCATCTGGCGATACCGCTCGGCATTGTGGCGGTTTCGGTGATTTTTGACTTCGCCGTACCCGTTAGCCTGCAGGCGGCGGTGGTCTACGGCGACGACGCGTCGGGGACGTGGTTCCGGGTGATGTATGCAGTGACAACGCTCGTGTTCGTCGTTTACAATACCGTTTATCCCGCGTTGAGCTTGAGGAATATACGCCGTTACAAGCGATGTGTCGTGAATTACTCGTCAGACGCGCGTCGGTCGTCGCTCGGTTGGCTGGCGCTGATGCAGGCGTTGATACTGGTTTGCGTTCCGGTGCCGTTGGCGGGATTGTTATTTCGCATTCCGGTCTTCGCCACCAATTATTTCGTGTGGCTGGGTGCGCTGCCGACCTTCGTGTTTTACTTGATATTGTGCTATAACCTGCTCGATGATAATTACGTTATTATCAGGCAGGATGCCGGGGAAGAGGAGTACCCGCCCGACAAATCGATACCTCCCGGCCGAGCGCGTTTCACGCGTTACATGCGGGAGAAAAAGCCTTATCTTAATCCCAAGTTGCGTATTACCGACCTCGCCGCCGGAATGCACACGAACCGCAGTTATCTCTCGGCGTTTATAAACAAGGAGTTCGGCATGAACTTTTGCCGTTTGATCAACCGCTATCGCCTCGCGCATCTCGAACGCCTCCGCCTTTCCCCCGACAACGCGGGCAAGAGTAAAATGGAACTGGTGATTATGGCGGGATTCAGTAATTACAGGAGTTATCTGCGGGTGAAGGAGGAGGAGAGGCTTGTTAATTAGGTGATTTATGATTTTAGATTTTAGATCGAACTCCTCCGTCAGCTACGCTGCCAAGTGAGCCCGGAAGCCGGTCTCGAACCAGCTCACGCTCGGCAATCAGGAAGCAAGCTTCCCTATTGCCCTCGCTTACTCGCGGGTTTCCTCTATAAACAGAGGAGGAGCTGGAATACAGTCATGAACGCTAGAAAAATAACTTGTAACTTGCCGAAGGCAAATGCAACTTGCAACCTGCAACTCGCCGAAGGTGAATAATCTAATATTAGACTATGTCCCTCCGGCAAACATTTAACTGCCGAGCTATCGGATTAACTAAATATATTGTCGTTATGTCGTTATTATAACCTGCCTATAGCAGGTTATGAGCAGGTTTTGAGCAGGTGATGGGCAGGTTATGAAGGTTCCTAGCCCTTTGGTGGCGCGGGTTTCGGGAGGGTAAAACGGGAAAAAAGGTGTAAGTAATTATAAAACAGAATGGTGTGATTTGTATTTATTTTAGGTAATATTGGATTAAAATTAAATAAGTATTATAAAAATAATTTAAAAACAAATGAGTATTTTCTTTGTTTTGTAATCTAATTGTTTTAATATTGCATTACGATATCGTTTGAAAAAAGAAGGAAGACCCCAACGAGGCACCCCGGGGATCGGGTGTGACCGGTAGAACTAACACGACGTTTCATTATAAAAAAGAGAAAGTATGTACATGAAGAAATTGTTTCCTTGCTTGAAGAACATCCCTTGTTCCGGCAACGGCGTGTGGATCAGGCTCCCGGACGGCAGTATCGGGAAGTGGAACCTGTCGAAGGCAAACGCGACCTGCAACTCGCCGAAGGCGAAAAAAGAATTACGAACTAAAAAGAATTGAATTATGGCAAAAGGTAAATCAACCCTGTTTTGGGAATTGCGCCAGAGTATCGGTCAACACCGTTTCACCACGAGTTGGGACGGCGAGATAATCTCGGCGATGAAAGGTAAAAAGAACCCTGTTTACTCGAGCAAGGAGAAGCAGGAGGCACGTGACTTGCGTATAGCGGGTTACGGCGGTTGCGGGAAACTTACCCGCCCGTTGCTGGAAACGTTGCGGGTGAGCTTTCGCGAGCGCAAGAAGCGGGAATCGCCGATGAACGCTTTCATGCAGGCGAACGTGAAGACGCTCTGCACGGCGTCCCGCGATGCGTTGACGAAGAAAATCGTGCTGGAGTACGATTTCGGCGGGATGCAGGTGAGTGACGGCTCTCTGGACACGGCGAACGTGACGGCGACGGTGGACATGGACACGAACAAGGTGGCTTTCGTGCAGGTGGACGAGGTGATCCCCGGCGGGTTGGCGCGGGAGAACGACCGGGTGTACGCCTGCATGTTCACGGCGGGCGCGGAGGATCACAAGTCGATGCGCAGCCTGCGAGTGGATTTGCGTGACCGCGGCGAGGCGGGCTCGACATCGGCACTGATCCCGGCGGGCTGGAACAAGGCGGCGCTGTTCATCTACGCTTACGCCGTGTCCGCCGATGGCAAGTACTCGTCGCCCTCGACGCGGCTGTACCCGCCCCCCACGGCGGAGGAGCTCACGCTCGCCGAGGCGGTGGAGGCGTACGAGGCGGCACAGTTGCGGCTCGCCGTCCGCGAGGTGACCGCCACGCCCGAGGAGCGCGAGGCTATCATGCGGGCGAAAGCGGGCGTGAAGAAAGCAACCGCCGCCGCCGAGAAGGAAGCGGTGAAAGCGAAAAAGTCAGCTTTCGAGATAAAACTGGCGGGATTGGAGGCGGCAACTAGACAATTGAAAATTGAAAGTTGAAAATTGAAAATGATTTGTTCGCCTTCGGCGAGTTGCAAGTTGTTGAATCTAAAACAAACCGGAAAAGAAGCCGGGATACTGCCGAAGGTGGCGGTATCCCGGTTTTCCCGCTTCAGTGGCACTTTCATTTTCAATTTTCAATTAACTTGCCGCTCGCGGCAAATACAACCTGAAACTTGCCTTTGGCAAGTTTCATTTCACCCATACATTCAAGATCTCGCCGATAAACATCTTGTGCATGGCTTTACCTGACCATTGTTTTTTGAGTTCGGGATCGGAGATGCCGTCGATGTTGATGGTCTGGGAAATCATTTTGCGACACTCGATAATCATCCATGCTTCCGAGAACGCTTTGCTGCCGGAAGGGGTGGTGACAGGGGTTAGTCCGGCTCCCTTTACTTTATCGGCATCCTTGCCGGAGTTGTGCCCGCAATAGTTCAGCGCTTCGCGGTACGTTTCGGTGTAGAACGTGAGCGTGTAGGTGTCGCCGTTATCCATCAGGTCATACGTGTAGCGTGCCGGGGAGATGAAACAGAAAGCCACGGGTTTGTTGTACAAGTATCCCAGTCCGCCCCAGCTTGCCGTCATGGGGTTGAATTTCTCGTTGTTCCCGCCCGTGATCAGCATCCAGTCTTCGGAAAGCATTTTGATGATATTTCCGGGAATCTTGTCGGGAGCGATCCGCTTGTAACCTTGCAGGGCTTCACCCGACACGGGAGCGATGTTCTCCACCGCTTGGGCGGGAGGGGCTACTGCCGGGGGCGTGGGTACGTTTTGTGCTGTTGCGGGTTGCACGCCGAGGCTCTTTTCCGCACCCTCGAACAAGTTTTCCGCGAGATCGACAGTTTTGATACGGAATTTGGCAATTCGTTTGATCAGTTTTGTCCGGTCCTTGTTCATGGCTTGCTCATCGGTGATCCAATCTTCCGCCGCCAGACGGTCTTTGCTGTCTTCCGGGTAGAGATAATGGATGTTCGTGATTTCCATGACGCATTTGCCGGGAGAGCAAACGAAGTTCACCCGATAGTTGGTTTTTGCCCGGTCGAGAGAGAACGTTTTGTCGGCGAACACGAGATATTCGCTGCCGTAGCAAGCGATTTGCCCTTCTTCCTTGTTCGAGTACGCGACTTGTCCCCAGTTACCTTTATCCGTTTTAAACCGGGAGTTTGCCCATGCCGACACGGCATCGAAGATTTGGTCTTTGGACAAGTTAGGGGCTTTGATTTCTTTCTTGAACATCACTTTACCGTCCACCACGGGAACGGCGCCGGTCATGTATTTGCTGTCAACTTCTTCCTGCGCGAAAGCGAACGCGGGTAAGAGGCAAAAAATAAGTAAAAGACGCTTCATCATAGTATGTCAGATTTAATAAATATTTCAGTACGGGTATTGCCCCGTCAAATCGGGGGAAAACAATAGAAGCCGCTCTCAAAGTTAAAGAAATATTTTGTATTCCGGCGGGAGAAAGGGAATATTTAAGATTTATGATTTAAGATTTTAGATTGAAGATTGAAAAGATTCCCGAAGCAAGGCGGTATTCGAGCTCCTCCTCTGTTTATAGAGGAGGTGGCACGGAGTGCCGGAGGAGTTTATTGATTAAGTGATTCAATGATTGTCGATTCAATGATTAACGAAGCGTCGCTCGTGCGACCGGAATCATTCAATGTAAAATCGCTAAATCTACAATTAATAAACTCCCTCCCCCCTTCGGGGTATTGAGCCCGGAAACCGGTCTCGAACTGGCTCTCGTTCGACAGACAACGAGCAAGCTCTCTGTCTGTTCTCTCTTACTCGCCAGTTTCCCTCTATAAACAGAGGGAGAGCTGGAATACAGTCTTTAACGCTAGAAAAGCAACTTGTAACTTGCCGCTTGCGGCAAATTCAACCTGCAACCTGCAACTCGCCGAAGGCGAAAACCGAAGTGTGGTATTTTTCCACAAAGTGCGGACGGGGATTCCTCATTTCCCACGTTTGTCCGTTCGGGTATGTTGTTGAGGTAAAGTCGATTGTTGCTTTTTGTTGTTTTCGGTATATTCTTTGAAAAATATTCAGGTATGGTTACTGTTTTCCGTGTGCATGAAGGTTAATAAAGTCGGGAGAAGTAGTTGGATTGACGGAAAAGGAGGAACAATGAATTTATGGAATAATTGATAAATAGAATATTGAAGATCGTATGGAAAAAGTTAAATTTACATTAGCCAATTCGTTTTTATGGATCTTTCTTTTCTCGGCTTTGCCTTTGACCTTATGTGCCCAAGACGATAAGGCCAAGGAATCGCAACGTACCATAAAAGGACGGGTTCTTGACGAGAACAGGGAACCCATGGCAGGAGTGCTCGTTTTGATTAAAGGAACTACAAGAGGTTCCGCCACGGATGACGAAGGGCAGTACACCTTGAATCTGATGCAACAGGATAGTTTGCTTGAATTCAGTTTCTTGGGATATGAAACAAGGACAATAAAATTGTCCTCTTCCCAGAAGACGGTGAACGTGACGTTGCGTCCTACCCGGATACGGATGGACGAAATCGTGGTCGTCGGGTTCGGGACACAGGCACGGGAAAAAGTAACCTCCGCTATCACTAAACTGCCCCCTTCGGCTTTGGAGAACGTGCCTTATACCAATCTCGCTTCGGCATTGCAAGGCAACGTTTCCGGGGTACAGGTGCAGAGTACGTCCGGGCAACCCGGCGCGGCGCCGAGGGTGATTGTCCGGGGTGGTACTTCGATCAATAACATGAACGGGGCGGCACCTATTTATATCGTGGACGGGATCATTCGTACCGATCTTGCCGACTTGAACAGTAATGATATCGAGTCGCTTCAAGTATTGAAGGATGCCGCTTCCACCGCTATCTATGGGGCAAGAGCTTCCAACGGTGTGGTGATCGTCACCACGAAAAGCGGAAAGCCGGGCAAGATACAGGCTAATTATTCGTTCGGGTTGACAGTTTCCGAACCCGGGGAAAAATATGATCTGGCTTCCGGGCGGGAGTATATCGAGATGAACCGGAAAAGTATGCAGTACGCTTCCCGCTACAACGCCAGTGCTTTGGACCGTCTTAATTCGGCTCTCGGTTTCGGTACGGGAAACGATTTGACGAATAACACGGCTTACACGACGCAATACTTGACGGAAGCCAATAAACACAAGTTGAACGAGGGGTGGGAGAGTATGCCGGACCCGATTGATCCCTCGAAGACGATTATATTCAAGGATACGGATTTTCAGGATTTGATTTACCGTACGGCTTACACGTACTCGCATAACCTAACCGTTTCGGGTGGAAGCGATAAAGCTACGTTTTATGCCGGGTTAGGGTACATGGATAGCGAGGGAACGGTGATCACGACCAAGTACCGCCGTCTTTCTTTCAGCTTGAACGGCAGTCTTAAATTGCGGGACAATCTGAACGTGTCGGGGCGGATGATGTACACCACTTCAAGTAATAACGAGGTATATGACCTCGCTCAGATTTTTTATCGGGCGGCATCTTTGCCCCATACCGCGAAATACACGTACGAGGACGGAACGCTGGCACCGGGACAAAATCGCAGTATCGGTAATCCCGTTTACCATTTGAACAATGACAAGCGAAAGAACAGTAAGGATAACCTCTCTCTTTCTCTTGCCGCGGACTGGGAATTTCTCCCCAGTTTCAGGTTTACCCCCCAGTTGTCCATGTACAAGTACACCACGGACGGTTATTCCTTCATTCCGTCTTATTGGAACGGTTCCATGACATTTAACGATTCGCGGGAAGCGAAAGGATATTACACGAAAACGTTGCAGGGACAAATGGATTTGGTGTTAGGGTATAATAAGCTGTTTGCCGACGCGCATAACGTGGACGTGAAAGCCGGGTTCTCCTATTTCGGGAGGGAGAAATCGACGTTGAATGCCGAGGGGCAAGGAGCGGCGACCGATTTGATTCCCACGTTGAACGCTTCCGCTTCGGCAAAAAGCGTGAAAGGGGATGAAAGCACGCAGGCGATAGCCGGATTCTTTGCCCGCGTGAATTACGATTACAAGGACAGGTACCTGATTTCGCTGAGTGCCCGTTTCGATGGAGCGTCCAACTTGGGTGACGACCACAAGTGGGGATTTTTCCCCGGTGTATCCGTCGGTTGGAACGTGCATAACGAGAAATTCTGGGAGCCGTTGAGTTTTATCCAGTTGAAATTAAGAGGTAGTTACGGGGTGACGGGAAATATCAGCGGACTGGATGATTTTCAGGCACGGGGTACGTATGCCGTGGGAAAAATCTACGATGGAACTTCTGCCATCCAGAACACGGTCATCCCGAACTCGGAACTGAAATGGGAACAGTCCAAGACTTTTGACGTCGGTGCCGATATCGGGCTGTTCAACCAACGGGTGGGGATACTGTTTGATTACTATCGCCGGGTGACGGATAACTTGATCACTCAACTTTCATTGCCGCCTTCTACCGGGTTTGCCAATATTTACACGAACTTGGGACGCTTGGAAAACAAGGGATTCGAGTTGGAAGTGAACGCTAATATCCTTCCGGGATGGAGTGCCGTGCAATGGACTATGGCAGCCACGGTCACGAACACGAAACACAAGATATTGAAGTTGCCGGAGAACGGGGCCGAGAATAACCGTATCGGCGGGGAATACGTGTGGGTACCTTCCCGGGGTGAATACGCTTGGGTAGGCGGTTTGCAGGAAGGTGGACGTGTCGGTGATATTTACGGTCACGTGATTGAAGGTGTGTACGCTACTGACGCGGAGGCTCAGGCAGACCCGACCGTGAATACCATGATTCCGGGTAATGACAAGACTAAATACGGCGGTTACTCCATATTCCGGGATGTGGACGGTGACGGACAGATTGATTCCAAGGATAAAGTATATTTGGGAAACTACTATCCCAAGTGGACGGGAGGATTCTCTAGCAAACTCTCGTTCCGTAGATTTACCTTCTCGTTCCGTTTCGACTACACGCTGGGACACAAGATATATAATTATGCAGCCCGCTTTATGAACAATAACTCGCAAGGCGACGGAAATCTCACGAAAAACATGGCGGTAAATTCATGGAAAGAACAAGGGGATGATGCTTCAATGCCTTGTTACATCTGGAATAGTGCTTACAATCACCCGGAGAGAGCTAATATTTACGTGGAGAAGGGGGATTTCCTTTGTTTGCGCGAGATATCTTTGAGTTACGAGTTCCCGAGAAGATGGCTGCGGAAAGTGGGACTTGCCGGAGTACGTATGCACGTGACGGGGAATAACCTTCACTATTTCACGAATTATTCGGGATTGAACCCGGAAGAGGGCGGACAAGATAACGGGCGTTATCCTATTCCGAAAAACATTATTACAGGAGTATCTATCACATTTTAAATGAATCAAGCCATGTGTAAATTGAAAAGACAAATAATTCATATAGCCATGGGAGTGAGTATGGGACTTGCCATGGGGGCGTGTGACATACTGGATGTTGATCCCACGAGTGTTATCACGGCTGACTCTTTCTGGAAAACCGAATCGGACGCGGAGGGTGGATTAGCGGGAATGTACGTGTTCCTGCGGGATAATACCACGGATAATATGTTTATCTGGGGAGAGATGCGAAGCGAAACGCTGGAATCGGAGGCTATCGTGGGGGATAATTACAAGAAATACAGGGATAATGACTTGAGTGCAAGTTTCGGACCCACGTGGGAAAAATTCTATGCCACGGTGAACGCGGCAAATTTGCTTCTGACAAAGGTACCGGAAATTCCTTTCACTGACGAGTCCAAACGTAACCTGATACTGGCGCAAGCGCATGCCATGCGGGCATTCGTGTATTTCACCATGGTGAAGATATGGGGCGGGGTGCCCCTGCGGACGGAAGCAATGGAGGGGTACGATCCCGCGAAAGTGCAGAAAGCAAGGGCGACCGAGGAGGAGTTGTTTACCTTTATCAAGAATGATATTGAAGATGCTTTGGGATTATTTCCCTCGACGGCTTTCGAAACAGGCAGAAACCATTGGTCTAAAGCGGCAACTTACGCGTTGAAAGCGGATGTTTATCTTTGGACGGCACGCCGTAAGAACGGTGGCGAAACCGATTACCGTGCCGCCTTGGGAGCCTGCGAGGAGGTGCAGAAAATCGCCGGAATCCGTCTTCTGCCGGAGTTTAAAGACGTGTTCGCTTACGAGAATAAAGGGAATGACGAAATCTTGATGGCTGTCAATTACAAGTTGAACGAGGCGGATAATAATTATTTTGACATGATGCATATTTCTCCGGCTACTATTTCTCCTGATATTGAACCGGAGATACTGGAAATTATCGGTGCCGGGGGAGGATTGATGGAACAGTCGCCGTCCAAGCATTTGCGGGAACAGTATTCACCGGACGATAGCCGGAAAGACGCTACTTTTCTTGAAATATACAAGACGGTAGAGGGTGAGCGGAAGTATTACGGGACCATGGCCATGAAAGGACGGGGGACGGTGGTTTCGGGAGTCCGCTATTTCGTGGACGATATTATCCTTTACCGTTATGCCGATGTGTTACTGATGAAAGCGGAGGCGAAGAACGGGTTGGGCGAAGACCCGACCGACGAGATGAAAGAAGTCCGGGAACGTGCCTACGGGGAGAAGTACGCCGACCACGCGTTCGTGAACGGTACTCCCTCGGAGAACGATGCTGCCATTTTGCAGGAACGGTTGTTGGAATTTGCTTTCGAGTGCAAGCGTTGGTGGGATTTGGTACGTTTCGATAAAGCATTCGAATTGGTACCCTCTCTCGCGGGACTTGACAATCCGGATTTGCTTTATTTCCCTATTCCCAACAGTGTGTTGAGCCTTGAACCGCTTGTTGAACCTAATCCGGGTTGGCCGATGTAATAGAAAAAGGTTCTGCCTTTGACGAATAGGTCGGAAGTTCTTTTGAACTTTCGACCTATTTTCATACTTTAGCGCATTGAAATAAAAGAAAAAAGATGTAATCATGAATAATGAGTTGCTTGAAAGATTAAAGACCGAATACGGGGAAGAGGACGACGTGATCCAATTGTACGAGGAATGGGGCGAAACGCCCTATTTACAAGAGATATTTCAAATTCTGGATCGACAAAATTCCGATTGGACTCTGGAACGGGAATTGGGTAGTTGGGCAGCTGAATTTATACTGGATATATTGCAGGAACACGAGGAAGAATTGGAAAATTTATCCGTGGAAGATCGTGGGAAATTATTCGAGGAGGAGATTGACGAACGCTATGCCGATTTCAAAAGTTGTCACCAATTCGCTCGTGTAAACAATCTTTCTATACAATTTGAGGAAGACGAGGATACCGATTGTCAAGACTTGGATGAGTATATTGCCGAGGACGGAGAGGAAATAGGTTTTCCCCGGTATTAAACTCCCTCCCCCCTCCGGGGTATTGAGTCCGAAACGGACTCGAACTGGCTCTCGTTCGACAGACAACGAGCAAGCTTTCTGTCTGTTCTCTCTTACTCGCCAGTTTCCCTCTATAAACAGAGGGAGAGCTGAATTACTCACCGTCTTCGGGATGAGTCACCAGCTCCTCCTCTGTTTATAGAGGAGGAGGCAGCGAAGCTGACGGAGGAGTTTTTAGAAAAAATGACTTTTGCCTCCCTCATCGAAACCGTAATAATAAGATAAACTAAGGTGTGATTACGAATTATAGCATAAGTTGATTAACACCCGGCAGATCAAATCACCCCCTATAATAGCGATAGCGTAGAGTATTCCCAGACGATAGCCTTTCAAGTTGCACGACACCCGTAGCGCGTGAAACATCCATATCAGTACCCAAACAAAGAAAATCAGGGAAAATAAAGAGAACCATACGCCTTTTATAAATTCCGGTTGTGCAAGTAATTCCTGTATGGATAGAGCGTTCGGGTTGAGTTGTGTCATAAACCGGAGCGAAGGTATAAAGTAGAAAAGGTTCATGATAATAAAAGGCAATTGAGCGAATGCCACAGTTCCCAAGACATCGACAATACGGATGCGGGAGCGAGAAAGTAATAATCCCCCGAGGTAAAACAGAATGGCAGGAATAAGCCATATCACCAGATGTTCGACGGCGAAACACCACCATGCCGGATTGGGTGCCCAACCAAAGTGTAATAGCCCGTGATAATGTAATCCGGTGGAATAGGAGAGTAAGGTGGCAAGCACAATACCGAGGAAACCCCATCCTAATGCCGAGTAGCCGGCTATTCGTGCGAAAGGATTGAACAATAAATTGAGTCGTTGTTTTTTCATAGCTATTCCATTTTATTTAGTTTGTCAATCAGATCATCCAGTACGTTGCGCACCGTGGGGTAACTGACTCCCATGTTTTTTGCCATGTCTTTCAAGCTGCCGCTGGACTTTATGAAAGCAATGGCAAATTGTTGTTCGTTTTCCGTCAGTCTGGCTAATACCGGTAGCTCGAATGAACCGCACACTTCCGTGTCACATTCTTCACAAAAGAGTCGTCCGACCTTTAGCGTGGAGTCGCATGCCGGACATCTTAGGGGTAATCGTTTCTTTGATGTATTCATAATACGGATTATTATTTGCAACAAAGGTAATTAAATAATCAATATTATGAATGTATAAATGAATAAAATTAATATCTTGTTTTGTTTTATTTATTTGAAGTGAGATGAACGTTTTTCAAGGGGGGGGAGGGTATTAAATAAAAAAAGGAGCTATTGCAGCTCCTTTTCCAGTATTTGAATCTTTAATCAAATTTCGATTTCGATCAATTTAGCTCCGGCGCTAACCGATTTACCTTCTTGGGTAAGAATACGTTTTACCCTACCGTTATAATCGGATGTTATGTTGTTTTCCATCTTCATGGCTTCGAGTACAAGTACGTTCTGACCTTTGGATACGGTATCTCCGGGTTTTACCAGAATCTTGAAAATATTTCCCGGCATAGGTGCTTCTACTACTTTTCCGGTAATAGGCTCGTCTTTTTGAACATCTTCTTTTTGTTGTGCTTGTCCTTCTTTATGGGTTGCTTGGTAGCGGGCTTCTTTCTGTTTCGTCAAGAAGGTTTTAGCTACAGCGGGGAAAAGTTCCAACAAAAGAACTTCTTTCTCGTTCTCGGCAAGTTTTACGCCACCAAATTCTGTCAACACGGGATTTTCCTGCATTTGATATTTGGAAGTGTCATACGGGATTTCCTCGCGAGTTCCGGCAATTTTCAGACGGAATTCCGGATCTACCGGAACGGGAGTTTTTCCGTATTCTCCTTTCACTAACGCGACGAATTGATTAGACGTGTTGGAATACATCGGTTTTCCGTTCTTCACGTCCAAAGCGCAGTTCACGGCTTGAGCACCCACGATCTGGCTGGTCGGGGTTACCAGAGGAGGAAGACCTGCTGCCAGACGAACGGTCGGTATCAACTTCATGGCATCCTCGAGGATATCCATAGAATTCAATTGTTTCAATTGGGCTACCATGTTGGTGTACATACCACCGGGAACCTCGGCTTTTTTCACGAGCTCGTTCGGTTTCGGGAAGTTGAAGTATGCCTCGATAGCGTGGCAAGCTTGTAACAATGCTTCTTCGTTGTTGTTCTTGGCAGCGGCGATAGCGTCGTCGAATAGCTTGTCTATGTTAGCAGGAAGCGTGTCCGTGAGCGGGTTGAACGGATTCGGGAATTGTTTAACGGCGTCGAACGCTTCCAACTCTTTCCGGATGTTGTACAACTCTTTATTGATTTTGGCAACGGCTTCCATGTTTACATCCATTTCTATGCCTAATTTCTGGCAGAAGATATAAATCAACTCGATAGCCGGAGCGGCAGGACCACCCGCGAAGTTCCAGATATTGGTATCCACGATATCTACCCCGTGCACGATAGCGGAAAGTACGGCTCCAAGTCCGTAGCCGGGAGTACAGTGGGTATGGAAGTCTACCGGGATTTTCAGGTTTTTCTTGAAAAGCGGAAGTAATTCGGCGATACGTGCCGGGTTAATCAGACCACTCATATCCTTGATCGTGATCATGTCAGCCCCGAGAGCTTCCATTTCTTTTGCTTTATTCAAGAAGTACTCGTCCGTGAACACGGGTTCCGGGTTCTTTTTACCTTTCAACTTATCCATCAGGCTAAGTTTCGGGTATTTCGGGTCAATCGTGTAACAAACCGCACAATCAGCCATACCACCGTATTTCTTCACGTATTTGATGGTCGATTTCACGTTGTTCACGTCGTTCAAAGCATCGAAAATACGCATGATTCCTAAACCGGACTCGATGGCGTTTTTACAGAAGCCTTCGATAATTTCGTCGGTATAGGGAGCGTAACCGAACAGGTTACGACCTCTTGACAAGGCGGTCAGTTTGGAAACATCACCTACAACGGCTTTGATTTTTTCCAGACGATCCCACGGGTTCTCGTTCAAGTAACGCATCACGGAGTCGGGTACTGCACCACCCCATACTTCCATCGCGTAGAATTTTGCGTCTTTGTAGAAAGGTAACACGCGGTCTACTTGGTTTTGATTCATTCTAGTCGCGAATGAAGATTGTTGACCGTCTCTCAATGTCAAATCTCTAATGAGTAATTTTCGTGCCATGTTTTATAAGAATTTAATTGTTATGTGTTTATTCTATTTTAATGCTTCAAATCTATTCAAAAAAAAAGAGTTTTCCTAATAATACTCATGAAAAATCAAAGAAAAACTAACAAATTTTTGGATAATTGACAAAGATGATTTTAATTTGTAACTTGAGATCGGATGTTTTACTTCTAAACATCGGAAGAATTATAAATAATACGTCATGGAAAAAATTGCTGTGT
Source organism: Butyricimonas hominis (assembly GCF_014287455.1). Classification (NCBI taxonomy): domain Bacteria; kingdom Pseudomonadati; phylum Bacteroidota; class Bacteroidia; order Bacteroidales; family Odoribacteraceae; genus Butyricimonas; species Butyricimonas hominis. The sequence continues at coordinate 411,948 of NZ_JACOOH010000003.1, read as the reverse complement.
TTCCGGGATCCTTTGATCCGTTTACGGTTGGTCACGAGGAGATCGTGAGAAGAGGGTTGAAAATTTTCGATAAAATCATTGTTGCTGTCGGTATTAACGCTGTAAAGCAGGAGTTCTTGGATGTCGATACACGTATCGCTATTATTGAGAAAGTCTTCAAAGACGTGAAAGAAGTAAGCGTGATGAGTTATTCCGGGTTGACTGTTGATTTTTGCGAGCAGCAGAATGCCGGTTTTATCATCCGGGGACTGCGCACGGCTGCCGACTTCGAGTACGAGCGTGCCGTGGGACAGATTAACAAGGCGATGGATTCTAATGTGGAGACCGTATTCTTGCTGACGTCGCCCGAACATACTTTTATCAGTTCCACGATCGTTCGGGATATATTCATGAATGGCGGAGACGCGACTAAATTCCTGCCTTCAAATATTACCACCGAAGATTTACGGCAATAAGGAGGTTGCGGATTTTGGATTTAATGATTTTGGATTTTAGATTGAGTTTCGGGGAGAACTCGATCCGGGGTGTGTTTGGCTGTTGTCGGTTACATATGTTTTAAATTATACATATTGCTAACCTGATTATAGGGTAATGCTCTATCTTCTTCGTGGCTTTGTCAGAGCTCAAACGTAGCAACTATATTCCCCTGTATGGTTGTTATGTTTGTGTTCTGTTTGCGCTCTGGCGGAGGGGTAGTATTACCATTGATTTACCATGGGATTTTGCACGAAAGACTCCGTTACTTTATAAACTTTATGAACCTTACAAACTTTATAAACCAAAGAGGGCGTTCGAAAAACGCCCTCTTCACGTGTGAAATTGAGTAATTGAATATTAAACGAGAGTATTTTATATAGTTGTTTAGAAACTAAATCCGCTCTGGAATATATTCGATTGGCTATACGGAACCAAGTTACCGGAGAAGGTCAATTCACGACCGTTCGTGTTCGAGGTTACGGTTGCGGTAGCGTAGCTACTTCCATAACTCATGCGTACGGTGACTTGCGCGAATAAAGCGGCTCCCATAACGTTGAACGTGTAGGTGATGTTGCCGTTTTTGTCCACTCTCTGGTTGATACTGGAAGGCCAGCCGGTCAGCGTGATTCCCCCCAATCCGTTCGGTCCGGGATTAAACCCGTTGAATGCCAACTGTACGGATACCTGATTGTTGTCCATAGCCACGAAGTTCGTGTTGTTGGTAACAGGTATGGCTCCCCCGAAGTTGTTGAACAAGGTATTGGCTTGTAATACCCAACTGTTGTTCTTGAGGGCTTTTACTGCGTCCTGATAAGCGATCATATTTTGTTGTTCGCGTACCATTTTCCGGTGCATACGCATACATGCCCTGTGTGCTTTTCTCTTTTCCCTTATTTCTTTTTTGGTTTGTGCCTGCATGGCAAAGTCACTGAAAAGGAATGTAGTCATTGCCAATAAAAAAATAACTTTTTTCATAGCGTCTCTTTTTTATTTTGTTTAATTAGTTTAGTTTGTGAATTTCTCGTATTCCCAACCCCTCTTTTCCGCTAGTCTGATGAAAGAATGAGTGATAGAGTATCAAAATTCTATGGCATATACGGCAATAAGAGCGAGAGGGTTCAATTTCTCGCTTTAAAAAAAGTTTAATAATTTATGGATTCTGTGATTTTATGATTGTCCGTGAACGATATTTCACGTGTGGACGGGGGATATAGATATCGTAAGATAGTAAAAAAAGGTGTGGCAAAAATCTATTCGCCACACCTTTTTTTTTTTATGATTCACGCATCTATTTGTTTTTTTTTGTTTTTCAGCGGTGTTTCGTGCGTGGCTTCTTCTGCCACGTAAGATGGTACATGTTTTTTGTCTTTGCTTTTTTTCGGTTTTTTGTTACCTGCGGCACCCATAATAAATCCTCCTGATAATTTAATAATTAAAACAATAAATTTATAATGAGTAGAAATCGGTTATTTGAAAATAGCTGTTCTATTCACGGGCAAAGACAGACAAAAGATATGCCAAACAAGGAAGTGGTGTCAAGTTGGTGAATTTATGATGTCAATTTGACAGTGATAAAGAAAAAAGTTTTTTCAGTTTATTTTATATTTATATATTTGTGTCGTATATGTGAGAATGCATGATAAGATCGGTTGATTATAAAGGGATTTTTGAACAGTTATTTCGGGAGAATTATATTCGCCTGTGTTATCATGCCTATAGTTTTTTGAATGATGAAGAGGCTGCAAAAGATGCTGTTAATGATGTGTTTGAAAAAGTGTGGGTTAATTTCGAGAAGATAGAACGTACCCAATCTGTTCTTCCGTTACTATATACATTGGTACGTAATCATTGCGTGAGTTTGCTCCGGCATAAGAAAGTGAGGGAGCGTTTTAATCAAGAGTTGCGATTGAAGGATGAAGCGACGGATGAGGGATATATGGAATATGAACTTCTGATCGAGCGTTTGCGGCAGTCTGTGGAGAAACTACCCGGTCAAACGAAGGTCGTGTTCAGAATGTGTTTCCTTGACGGGAAAAAGTATCAGGAGACAGCAGATGCGTTAGCGATTTCTATTAATACGGTCAAAACACATATAAACAAAGCTTTACGGATTCTTCGAGAAGAGTATTCCGATTATTCTTTGCTGCTGGTTATACTTTCTTCCAAAAAATAAATAAAAAAAGTAGTCATTGACATCACCCGTTTTTAGTCGTTGAGCGTGTTAGTATAAAATAATACACTAGAAGTATGCAGGACGGCTTTAAAGATAAAGATATAGAATTTGCGTTGCACGTGTTACAGCATGTAGAATGTCATGATGATAGGGAGGTAAAAGTTTGGTTGGAGGAGAAAGATCACCGTGAGCTATTAGAAGAATTACGACGTTTTCGGGAAGCGGGTATGCGGGAAGCGGAAAGTCTGAACGTGGACGAGAATTACCAATGGCGGTTGTTGGAGCGGAGAATGGTGGCACGGAAAAGAAAGAATCATATCCGGCATGTAGTAACGGGAGTTGCTGCCGCAATAACTATATTGATAGTTGCGAGTGTAATCATTTATTATCAACAAAAGGAAAATACTTCTGGGGAAATACCTCAATTGGCTCTAAGAGCGGGAACAGATGTGGTGAAACTGATTACCGGCAAAGGGGAAGAATATATTTTGGCTTCTTCGACGCTGAACGATAGCGATACTTTGGGGTCCCAAGGTATTGTTATTGATTCCGTGGGAGGATTGAAATACATGAGGATATTACACGATACTACCCGTCCGGAGGAGTTTCACACGATACTGGTTCCCTGCGGCGGAGAGTATATATTGGTACTGGATGACGGTACCCGGGTGTGGATCAATTCCGAATCGGAATTACGGTACCCGGTGGCGTTTCGTGATTCGGTAAGGAAAGTTTATTTGAAGGGAGAGGCTTATTTCGAGGTGAAACGTGATGAAAAACATCCTTTCGTAGTGGAAACAAGCGAGTTGTGTACTCGTGTGTTGGGAACGGAGTTTAACGTGCAGTCTTACGAGAGGCGGGAGGTGAATATTACTTTAGTTGAAGGTCGTGTCGCAGTGAATAAAAACGGGAACGGTGCGGGGGTGATCTTGAAACCGGGTGAAAACGCTTCATATAACGGGGACAGCCTTTACGTGGAAAGCGTTGATGTGTTGAAATACGTGTCGTGGAAAGAAGGTTTTTTCTATTATAATAATGTGCGGTTGGAAGATATTTTGAGTGAGTTGGGACGGTGGTTTGATTTTACCGTTTTCTATCAGAATCCCGAAGTGAAGGATTACCGGTTTAAATTTTGGGCTAATCGGAAAGATACGGTGGAACAGGTACTGGAGCGTCTGAATGAAACGGGAAAATTGCAAATTGAAGTAAGAGGGAAAACGGTAACCGTTTCCTTGTAATAGATAAATAGACGAGGACTGATTCTAATATAAAAGGGATAGTCATAACCTATCCCCTTTGTAATAATTCAGTTCATCGGAAAGATGAACATGTTTAATTTTAACTACAAATGTATGGAAAAAAAATCGATTTCACCTCATACCAGAGGGCGAAAAACGAGTAATCGGGTGAAACACATGATGTATGTCCACTTGGTTCTTTTTTTAAGTTTGTTTTGCATGACGTCAGTCGTGTTCGGTCAGCAAAAGAAATTGAGTTTTAAATGGAAAGACGTGCCTTTGTCAGATGTATTCAATGCGCTGGAAAAGGCGGATGTCTACAAGTTCGTGTTTAACTACGAGGACACAAAACTTTACAAGGTGACTCTGGACGTGGAAGGGAAGAACGTGTTGGAGATACTGGATTCGGTGTTAAAGGAGAAACCTTTTTCTTACAAGACGGAAGGTATCTATATTATGATCCGGTACAAGGAACCGGAAGGTAAACGATTTATCGTGGAAGGGAGAGTGATTGACGGGAAAGCGAATCCGTTACCCGGGGTTACCGTGTTGCAGGAAGGAACAACGATCGGTACGGCTACCGATTCGGACGGGAAGTTTAAAATTCTTCTGACGAAGGAGAAAGGGACGCTGTCGTTGTCATTCATCGGGTACAAAAACCAGAAAGTGGCTTACGAAGCGGGAAAACCTGTTGTTGTGAAAATGGAAGAAGAGGTGACGGATTTGGATGAAGTGGTGATTCGTGCTTACGGAACCCAGAACAAAAAAGAGGTGGTGAGTTCAATCACTTCTATCAAGGCGGACGAGATGAAGGAACTTCCCTCGCATAGTATATTGAGTATGTTGCAAGGGCGTATGGCAGGTGTGGATATCGTGAATCAGTCGGGCGCTCCGGGTGCGGGAGGTAATCGGGTAGCCGTGCGGGGATATAATTCCCTGATGCAAGAAGGTGCCACGGACGGGCAACCCTTGTACGTGGTGGACGGGGTTCCGATGTTTTCGTTTAATTCCCCGACCACAGGTACAAATACATTATCGGATTTGGATCCCTCGATGATTGCTTCCGTGGAAGTGTTGAAAGATGCGGCAGCGGCGGCAATTTACGGTTCGCGTGCCGGGAACGGGGTGATTTTGATTACGACGAAAAAAGGACAAGCCGGAAAGGCAAAGTTTTCGGTTAACTTTTCTTATACCGCCTCTTTTTTGCCGGTTACGCCCGAGCAGACAGGAGGACGTTTGGAGAGAATGACCAAGATATATAATTTACGGCATAGCCTGGATGCGATATACGATGATTACACGCAGTTGAACAGATATCCCACTTCTTATGAAGATGCTTACAGACAGGGAGATGGCGGATATGATGCTTGGTGGGGAAACGGTTATTCCGGCTCGGCAATGGATCATACTATTCTTCAAGATAGCTTGAATCCGTTTTATAATAACCAGACGAATTGGTACAAGTATAGTTTCCAGACGGGTAAGGTTCTTAATGCCAATATTCAGGCTTCCGGAGGATCGGATAAGATACAATACATGATAGGAGCAGGGTATTATAATGAAAAAGGTATTATGTTGAGCAGCGATTATTCCCGGGCGAATTTGATGGTGAATTTAAGTGCCAAGCCCGCACCGATTATGACGGCTGCGGCGCAAGTTTACATGGCATATATGGATAAAAGCCGGAATTTGAATAATACGGGAACGACTTCGCGCAATATAGAAGGAATGACAGTAGATCCCGCTTCACAGACTACTTTATTTCCCGGGCACGGTAAGATCAACGACGAATTTCTGGCAAAGATCAACCATACGGTGTCCCGTAATGATAATTATCGTTTAATCAGTAGTTTGAACTTGGAATTTCAACTGTGGAAAGGGTTAACACTCTCGGGTGTCGGTGCGATAGATTATGCGCAGTTCAATGTAAATGAATTTAGACCGAGTACTTTGGATGGAGCGCTTCATCGTAATTCTTCGGCGGGACAAATTTCCCGGAGTATTTCATTAATGAATGAAGAATTGTTGAAATATAGGGTAGAGATCGCACAGAAACACACGGTGGAGGCTTTGTTAGGTTTTAATATTTCTAAAGAGCAGAGCTTTGATAACAAAGGCATCGGCTACGAGGGGCCGAATGATAATGTCTATTGGTATTCCGGACCCGGAGGTGTTGCGAATTATCAGCCTGAGGGCTACGAACCGCGCTGGGAATCCAGAACGGATTATTCTTCCGATTTTCAAGAAAAGACGATGTTGAGTTATTTCGGTCGTTTGAGTTATAATTTCAAGAAGTTGTATATCGCGGAGTTCGCTTTCCGTCGGGACGGATCGTCTACGTTCGGGGCAAATGTACGTTGGGCAAACTTCCCTTCAATAGCCTTCGGTTGGAATTTCGCGGATGAGGCTTTTTTAAAGGATGTATCATGGCTGAATAGCGGAAAATTGCGTTTGAGTTGGGGAAAGTCCGGTCAAATATTTAAAGAAGCCTACATGGCGTACGGATTGATGTATAAAAACGGATTATTTCAAGGTAAACCGGGAATGACATCAATGCAGGGGGTTGCTCCCGATCTGACTTGGGAGAAAACGAAACAATATAATGCCGGTTTGGATCTGGAATTGTTCGAGTATCGGTTGAATGTTAAATTTGATTACTACAATAAATTGACCTACTCGTTGATTTCAGATGTACCCACCTTTGGGGATATGAATGTGCTGGATAGTTTCAAGAGAAATTCCGGGGAGATTTCCAATCAAGGCGTAGAATTGGAATTGAAGGCGGATATTTTCCGGCAAAGTGAAGTGAGGTGGAGAAGCCGATTGAATATTTCCCGGAACTGGAACAAATTGGTCGACACGTACAACGGCAAGGATATGGTTGATAACGTATTGAAACGAGGGTTGTTTGGGGTATATGTTTTCAATGATAACGGGTATTTCCAGAATGAAAAAGAAGTCCCGGTTTACTATAATAACGAAGGTTATCCTATTTATTTGAATCGGGTTCAAGGTGAAATCAGTGGTATGGTAGGTGAAAGAAAGATTCAAGATGTGAATGGTGACGGCGTGATAGATGATGATGACATGTTTTACATTGGTAGTGCCTTACCTAAAGCATATGGCGGATGGGCAAATGAAATTTCGTGGAAGAATTTTGATTTGAATATTCTTTTCAATTATTCTTTGGGACGGAAGATGATCAATGCGGTAAGTTATTCGTCACCTTTTAGTATTGACGGTCCGATATTTCGTGATTTGCCCAAGACTACGTTTTGGGAAAAAGAAGGTGACATGACGGATTTGCCGCGTTTGGGAGCCACGATGACTTACCCGGAGTTGCGTTCCAACGTGGAACGAGTGAATATGCTTCGATTGAAGCAACTTACTTTAGGGTATAATTTACCGGAGAAATGGGCTAAGAGATTCTACTTTAGTGGTATCCGCTTGTTTGTTACGGGTGAAAATATTTGGACTTGGTCAAATTATTCCGGCACAGATCCCGAGGTTGTGGATATGGATTACGGGATAGATGGTGGAAAAGCGTATCCTTTACCGGAAAAATGGACGTTTGGGTTAACTCTTAATTTTTAATAATTATGAAACAGTATTTTATATATATTGTTGTGGGACTTCTAGCCATGTCATGTAGTGGCTATCTGGACGTAAGACCGGAAAATTCAACGACTTTTAATAATTATTTCCGTTCCGGGCAAGATGCTGAAGCTCTGCTCAATTCGATGATGAATAACGTGCGTGTTGCCGAAAATTCGGATATGTTGCATATTGCTGCCGGTTTGAAGGTGGATAATGTAGTAAGTGATTACCGGGGAACGCCAATCTATCGGGCACGTCAATTAGCACCGGTAAGTTATTTCAGATCAAATTGGAGAAATTATTACGCTGCCATTAATGATGCGGACGTGATGTTGGATAATGCTTACCGTTTTCCCATGTCGGAGGAGATTGTTAATATTTATCGTTTACAGGCTTATTTCGTGAAAGGGTTATGTTATTTCTGGCTTGCCCGGGCGTGGGGAGAGGTGCCTATTGTTCCCGATAGCGAGTCTATAGAGATTAAATTAGCAAAAAGTAGTGTGACTGAGGTGTTGGAAGAAGCGACAAAATGGGCGTTGAAAGCTATGGATTTGCCAAAGTATGAAGACTTGAAAGATTATGCAGGCAACAAGAGAACCACGAAACAATACGGGAGTAAAGGAGCTGCCGCTGCCTTGTTGGCTAATATTTATGCTTGGCGGGCAGGTCTTGAGAACAGAAAAGAGTATTGGGAAGAAGCCGAGAAATATTGCACGATGATTATTGAAAACAAGGTCGGCGCATATGGTTTGGGAGCCGACCCGGAGGACGTGTGCAACCGGGTATTCAAAGGTGGAAGCGAGGAGAGTATTTTGGAAATATACCGGACTTTCACTGCTGTCGGGGAATTCACTGAATTGGCTTATGTCGGGGAGCAATTTGCAGGTTGGCCGGTAAGGACAGACATGGAAGTGAGTTTCTCGTACCCCGATGTATTGGAATTTAATAAAACCACGATTAACGAACTTTATCCCGGTGATGATTTGAGAAGGCAGAGTTATTTCTACGGGATAGATTCCACTGAATTCCACGTGAAGGTTAAGGTATTTAATCCAGAAACGTGGGAAATGGAAGACGTGATAAAAGTTTTCGATAACACGAAAATAGAGAAGGCGTATATAAATGTATTTCGTTTCCCTAGTTACACGTACACGGGTAATGATAAAGAGAAAGTTTTCTTGGGAATGGAGATGTATAAAATAGTCTGGCGTCTGGCGGATATTATGTTGTTGAGGGCTGAATGTCGTTGTCGTGCCGGGTTGCCTGACGCGATGGAGGACGTGATAGCTATTCGGGAGCGTGCCGGGTTGACGGGAGCGGATTTGACGGATGATTTTGGCGGGGATGTACAGTTGGCGATATTCAGGGAACGGGAGCGGGAGTTGTTGTTCGAGGATACCCGGTATTACGACGTGATCCGAAATGGCGTGGAATACGTGCGGCGGGAGCTTTCTGAAACTTTCAGCCGTTTGTCCGACAAGGATATCCAGAATGGGGCATTATATTATCCGGTGGGCTCGTCTGCCATGAATAATAATGATTTGATTTTGCAAAATGTATATTGGAATACAAAAGTACAATAGGGCTATGAAACATATATTGATATTAGGCTTTGTATGTCTGGTTTTAGGCATGGGAGGCTGTGTACAGGATAATTTTATTAAATCCGGGTTGCATAACGGTCGTTTTGACGGTAGCTTGTTGGAGTATTTAAAAGCCCCGGGGCATTCTTACGACTGGGATTCCACGGCTAGATTGGTGGAACAAGCTGGTCCCGATGTGGTTCGTCTGTTCGAGGGAAAAGACACGGAACATCCGGAGATTACTTTTCTTGGACCGACGAATCACTCTATTCGCAGGTATATGTTGGAAAATGACATCGAGCGAATCTCGGATATGGATCCGGATGTTTGCAAGGATTTGTTATTACAATGCATCATCGATGGCAAAATATACCGGGATGATGTTCCGAGAGGAAAATATGATGAAGATGAAGCTATGCCGGGAGAGGGCGGTAAGTATTATCCTACATTGAGTGGAAGTACCGTTTGGTTGTACACGCACCAGCAGACGTTACAGGGAATCCCGGACGTGGGAGCTGTTTCCTTGGGCGTGTATTCACAAAGCGCGTTCCGTGATTTTTCTATCGCTTCTTCCAATATAGAACCGGATCATTGTGTGGTGCATTCTTTGTCATACAACTTCACGTTAGGGGATTTCGGGGAAATGGACGATTGGGAAGATCCGGACGATTGGGAAGATTTTGAGTAATAATAAAAGAGAAAGTTATGAAACGGATATTATTTATATTGAGTGTTATATACTGTGGGCTTGTGTCATGTGACGAGAAAGAGGGTTATTTGATAACGGAGAATGCTGTTTACGACCCGGATACGATGATCGTGCGTCTTACGCCGGACCCGGAATTGGATGCGGTACGGATAGAGTATGAATCTCCGTGGCAATCTTTGAAAATGCAAGGCTACGAGGGAACCGAACGAATTGATTTTTCCGTGGAATCTGTCTCTTCAACTGTTGGAGAAGAAGCTGCTGCTACTTTCATGCAGGAACTGACCATATTGGCAGGCGGGGGTGTTATGCGCTATCCATATAAGGGAAAGTCGCCCGCGGGACGGTATACCGTGTCGGTTCGGTTGACGGGACCCGGGTATAGTCAGGTGGTGAAGAATGCTTTTACATTTATCTTAAAATGAAAGACAGATGAAAGGAATAAAGTTAATTTGTATTTGTTGTATTCTTGGAATGACGGGTATTCATGGTGTGTCTGCGCAATCGGAAGACAATTTGTTGAATATCCTTTCCGGGGAGTTGAATAAACATTACCGGGAATTACAGGGGGAGAAACTTCCCCCCTATTACATGAATTACAGGATTATCGACACGTGGAGCACGACGATCATCACTTCGTTCGGGGCGTTGAGGGATAACCAGAGCCGGCATACCCGCATCATGATTCCCCATATTCGATTGGGTGACACGACGTTGGATAATTACAAATATTACCCGATGGGATCGGAAGTGACCGAGTTTGGTATTTCATCCGCCGTCCTGCCGATTGATGACGGGAACAATGAGGATGCTATCCGTCAGGAAATCTGGATGGAGGCTTCTTCCCGTTACGCTTTTGCCGTGGATATTTACGAGCGTACAAAGGCGCAAACCAAGGTGAATGTCAAGAATGAAGATAAAGCTCCTTATTTTTCTGCTGCGCCGGTGGAGTCCTATTACGAGGCTCCTTTTCCAGCCGATCGGTTGAAAGTGGATGCGGAGGCATGGATTGCCCGGTTGAAGAAGATTTCCGCTCTTTTTAACGAAAATATGAATATCATGCAGGGCGATGCCACCTTGACGTATGATGTCGAACGTCGTTATTTCGTGGACACGGAGGGACGGAGTGTCGTGCAGAACCTGCCTTATGCCCGCGTCATGATCCAAGGAAACGTGATGGCTTTGGACGGGATGCGGCTTCCCTTGTACCTGTCCTATTTCGCGCATGATCCGGCTGATTTGCCCTCAGACGAGCAGATGATGGCGGATACGCGGGAGATGATCAAGACATTGGCGGCTTTGCGGGAGGCTCCCGTGGCTGACCCGTATACCGGTCCCGCCTTGTTGTCGGGTGCAGCGAGCGGTGTGTTTTTTCACGAGATATTCGGGCATCGTCTGGAAGGGCAGAGGATGAAGACGGACGAGGACGGACAGACTTTCAAACAGATGGTGGGAGAAAATGTATTGGCTCCTGATTTTCAAGTTTCCGACGATCCGACGTTGACGAGTTACGCGGGAAAGGAGTTGAACGGGCATTACAAGTTTGACGATCAGGGTATTCGTGCCGAACGGGTAAACGTCGTGGTGGACGGTAAGTTACGGGATTTCCTGATGAGCCGCGTGCCGATAGACGGCTTTCCGAAGACAAACGGTCACGCCCGGGCAAGTGACGGGTTCGATCCCGTGTCCCGACAATCCAACCTGTGTATCGAAACGAAAGCTCCCAAAACACAACAGAAGTTGCGGGCGATGTTGATCGAGGAGGCGAAAAAGCAAAACAAGGAATACGGTTATTTCTTCAAAGAAGTGACAAGCGGCTTAACGTACACGGGGACAAGCAGCACGAATTCGTTCAACGTGACCCCGTTGGTGGTTTACCGGGTCTACACGGACGGCAGACCGGATGAATTGGTTCGGGGTGTTATCCTGATCGGGACTCCGTTGTCCATGTTCTCGAACATCGTGTGCGCGGGGGACGACCCGAGTGTCTTCGTCGGTATTTGCGGGGCGGAATCCGGGGGTGTGCAGGTTACTGCCATTTCGCCGACGATTTTGGTGAACAAGGTGGAAACCCAGCGTACGGCGAAGTCCAGCGTGTTGCCGCCTGTTCTCCCGAGAGTGTATGTACCGCAAAAATGAAGTTATGAATATTAAATAGGAAAATGATGAGATACACGATATTGTTATTTTTAATATTTCTGGTCAGCCTGTCGCGTGCTCAGACGCAAGAGGACGTGACTATTTTCACGGCGATGGGGGACGAGCAGGCGAGAACGAAAGAGCAGTTGACTCTTCCTATGATGAGTAAGCCTTTTTATGTCTCTTACGCTCTTCTACTTTCCCGGCAGTTTTCCGTGGAGGCAACCTTGGGGTCTGTGTTGAATTCGGTTAATCTGCCCCTTCATTTGATGGGAACCTCTCAAGTCTTGATCGGGGATTATAATCGCACGAGCGATCTGCGTCACGTGGGGCAATTCCTTCGGGTGGATGTAGGAGGCGAGATTGATTATAACGCTATTCGCCTAGGCTTCTGGCTGGCTTCAGATCAGGGATACAAGGTGGCTTTGCAGGAATACTCTGCAAAAAAGGCATACTTGGAGGCAAACCCGTATGAACTTCCCGATAATCTTCCGGATTTGTTACCGACCCCTTCCGTGGAGAAACTGATACAGGGAAAACAACCTTATATTTCCGGTATTTCCGGGGTAGAGGCGAAGGCACGGGAATTGTCCGCCGTGTTTAAAGATTACAAGGAGATCGTCGCTTCCAAAGTATCATTGCAGGGAAGTGAGATGACGTTTTACAAATTGACCACGGAACAGGTGGCGTTGAAACAGCCATTGAATTTCGTGGAATTATACGTGGAAGGTACGGTTGTCACGAAAAACGGGGAATATATTCGGGATTCGTACGTGTTGTTAGCTCCTTCACTGGAGGCATTGCCTTCACAGGAACATTTGAAACAAGTGGTGGCGGGCTTCGCCCGGCGGTTGATCGACCTGAAAAACGCGGAAGTATTTTCCGAGGAGTATAACGGACCGGTTCTTTTCGAGAACGAGGCGGTGCGTCAAGTGCTCACGGATAATTTGTTGGGGAATAACGGCGGACTGTGTACTTACCGGATGCCGCTTGGCGTGAAGGAAACGACCACTTCCTTTGAGGATAAGATCGGGAAGAAATTACTTGATCCCCGCTTGTCCGTGGTAAATTATAGTTTCATGACGGAATACATGAATATCCCTTTGCTGGGAAGTTACGAGGTGGATGCCGAAGGCGTGGTTCCGGAAAAAGAGATGATACTGGTGGAGAAAGGGGTTTTGAAAAAGGTGTTGAACGGGCAGATTCCCACGAGTAAGGTGCGTTACTCGACCGGGAGTTCCCGTTTTATTCCCACCCGTAATGACGTGATTTACGTGACGGCTCCCGGCACGCTTCATATCAAGGCTGACGGCGGGTTAAAGCCGGAGACGATGAAAAAAGCCTTGTTGAAAGCGGCAAAAGAAGCGAAGTCTGATTACGCTTATATCGTTCGCCGCTTGGCAGGCAACGCTTCACTCCTGTACAAGGTAGACGTGAAGACGGGCGAAGAAACGCAAGTCCGTTTTGGAAAAGTTGCCCCCGTGAATATGTCCAAGTTGAAGAATATACGGGAAATCTGTAATCAGGAAAAGGTACACAATCTTCTACTGGACAAGGGTGCTTTGGTATCCATGATTTATCCTTCATCTATTTTGTTGAATAACATGGATATATCTGTTATGGATGTACCGAAGAGAAAACTGCCGGCATTGAAGAATCCTTTGCAGGAGAGATAGAATTTAGTGATTTTAAATTGAAAAATGTCTGTTATCCCCGGAATGATTGAGGAATGACAGGCATTTTCAGCTCTCTCTCGATAAACAGAGGAGGAGTTGAAATACAGTCCGAAATGCGAGTAAAATAACTTGCCGAAGGCAAATGTAACCTGCAACTTGTAACTCGCCGTAGGCGACTAAAAACACATCCCGTTTGTCATTTTTGTTTTTTAACTCTATATTTGTGGCACTAATGGGGAGCGTATGTTTACATTATTGGAAAAAAAACGCTATTTTGAACAATTGTTCCGGGAGAGTTATTCCCGGCTATATTACTACGCTTTAAGTTTTTTGAATGATGACGAGCGGGCGAAAGATGTGGTGAGTGATGTTTTCGAGATCGTGTGGAAGGGGCGGGACCGCCTTGAATTTTCAACTTCATTAGTTCCTTTTTTATATAAACTTGTCCGTAATGCCTGTCTGGATGAATTGCGGCATGAAAAGACAGCGCAACGTTTTGCTGCGTATATGCGGGAAGAACCCGAGGCGGTGGACGAAAGCAAGCATTTGGAATACGAGTTGTTGATCGACCGGATACACCGTGCCGTGGAGCAGTTGCCGACTCAAACGAGGAACGTGTTCAAAAGATGTTTTCTGGAAGGGAAAAAATATCAGGACGCGGGGGCGGAGTTCGGTATCACGGTGAACACGGTAAAAGCCCATGTTATGAAAGCGTTACGGATACTGCGGGAACAATTCTCCGGGGAAGAGTTTATACTGCTTTTCTTGTGTTTTGGGAAGTCTACCGAAAAAAAATAAAAAAAAGTCGTTTTTGGCATTACCCATTTTGCAGGGGTCTACGTGTATGGGGTAGATGAATATGACAAAATGGATAAAAAGTATAATTATCGGGATATAGAATTTGGCATGGACGTGCTCAATCATCTGGTGAAGGACGATGAATTGGTGCGAGAATGGTTGCGGGACGAGGAGCACGGGCAATTGCTGGAAGAATTGCGCCGTATCCGGGAAGGGAGTTTGGCGGCTGTCGATAAAAAGAAGCCGGATGTCGATGGGGAATGGAAGAAGTTGAACCGGAAGATTTTGCGGAAAAGGATGCTTTGGACTTACAGGGTAGCGTCGGCTGTCGCTTGCATCGGTATCGTGATTTCAATCAGTTGGTTGTGGAGGAGTCCGATGCCCGCGGAGCGAACGCCTTTCGTGATGGTGATGCCTGAGAATGACGATTTTACCCCCCAAGGGGTTACACTTGTATTGAATAACGGGGAGGAGATCGATTTGAACCGGGAGAACCGGAAGGTTTTGGTGCAGCGTTTGCCCCAAGTGATCCGGTCTATCACGGCGGATTCTTTAAAGGGGTTGGTTTATTCTCCCGGGCAACCGCTCCCCGAATTGGAAGGGAATCACACGTTAAAGGTGCCCCGGGGTGGAGAGTATTTCGTGATTTTGGATGACGGGACGAAAGTGTGGTTGAATGCGGAGACGGAATTTCGTTATCCGGTCGTGTTCGGGGAAAAGGAACGCGTGGTGGAGTTGTCGGGAGAGGCTTATTTTCAAGTGCGGCGGGACGAGACGCGACCTTTTATAGTGAAGACGGCAGGGGTTCGTACCCGTGTGTTGGGAACGGAATTTAACGTTCAGGCGTATTCAAGGGAGAAAGAAAATATCACGCTCGTGAATGGAAGTGTAGCGGTCAAGGCTACCGGGAGGAGGAAAGAAGTGGTGTTGAAACCTCACGAAAATGTCCTGTATAGCGAGGGAAAACTGAAAGTGACGAAGGTGGATATACTGAAGTATACCTCGTGGAAAGAAGGGTATTTCTATTATGACGACGAGCGGTTGGAAGATATATTGACGGAACTGGGACGTTGGTATAATTTCAGCGTGGTATACGAGGAACCGGAATTGAAGGAGTTGCGTTTTAAGATTTGGGCAGATCGGAAGGCGACTTTCAGCAAGGTCGTGGAATATTTGAATGAAATGGGAAAATTAAAAATAGAGGTTCGGGATAATTGTATTATAGTTTTTAAGAAGTAGAAATGATGTATTGGAAATCAAGTATTTGAAAGGCGTGAGCCTCTCGAAAAGGGGATTGTTGTGTCTTGAATTTTAGAATGTTAAATAAATGAATTATGGAAAAAAAGCGAAGATCGGTTTATTTAAGGCGGGAACAAGGATGGAGGAAAATGACATTGTGGATGTTTTTTATGCTATGGGGGTTCCTTGGTTTCTCTCAGGAAAATAAGGTTTCTTTTAAATTTGTAGATCAGGAATTATCCTCCGTGTTGAAGGAGCTGGAAAAGGCGGACGTGTATAAATTCATGTTCAATTATGACGACGTGAAGGGGAAAAAGGTCACGTTGGAGGTGAAAGACAAGAAGGTGTTGGAGATATTGGATCTCGTGTTGAAGGATTTGCCGTTCACGTACCGAACGGACGGGGTGATGGTGATTATAAGACCGAAGGTTGCCGACGTGTCCGCCAAAAAGCATATACTCAAAGGTAAAGTTGTGGATACGAAAGGGGAACCGATGGTAGGTGTTACCGTGCGTCTGGATAGTACGACGGTCGGGACGGCAAGTGCCGCGGACGGGACGTTCACGTTGGCGATCGATAAGCCGGTGGGGAATCTGATATTCTCTTTTATCGGTTTTAGTGCGAAGAAGGTGGCGGTGACTTCCGGCAAGGAGGTGGTCGTGAAGATGGAAGAGGAAGTTTCCGACTTGGATCAGGTGACGGTGATCGCCTACGGGTCGAGAAAGAAACGGGAGTTGATCACTTCCGTAGCATCGATCAAGGCGGATGATATAAAAGAGATTCCCGCTGCCAGTCTGGAAACCTTGTTGCAGGGGCGTATGGCGGGTGTTGGGGTGAATATCCAGTCGGGTTCTCCCGGTGGCGGGGGAACGAACGTGGCGGTACGCGGGTACAATTCCTTGTGGCTGGATGAAGCGGGAGGGGGCGACGGTTCGCCGCTGTACGTGATCGACGGGGTGCCCGTGCATTCGTTTACTTCCCCGGTGACGGGAACGAACACGATAGCGGAGATTGATCCCTCGACGATAGAGTCGGTGGAGGTGTTGAAGGATGCCGCCTCTGCCGCTATTTACGGTTCACGTGCTGCGAACGGGGTGATATTGATTACCACGAAAAAGGGACGTGCGGGCGAGGGGAAGTTCTCCGTGAACCTGTCCTATTCGGCTTCCGTGTTGCCGAAAGCCCCGACACAGTTGGGCGGACGGGAGGAACGCCTGTACCATATGGCGGTCATGCGGGCGCAAAGAAATGCCTACGAGGTGAAGGGGAAGGGATATTACAAGTACCCGACTTCATACGAGGAGGCTGCTAATAACGAGGCTATATATGATGCTTTTTGGAATAGTGGTTTAGGGGTGGGAACAAAGAGTATTAGAATGGTTCAGGATTCCTTGAACCCTTTTTTCAACAATTCCACGAACTGGTACAAGTATATCTTTCGGACGGGAAAGATACTGAATGCTAATATCCAGACAAGCGGCGGTACGGAAAAGATGACTTACATGGTCGGTGCGGGATATTACAAGGAAACGGGAATTATGCCGGGAAGTGATTTTTCCCGTGTGAATTTGCTGACGAATCTTTCCTTCAATCCCGTGAAGAAGCTGACCGTGGACAGCCGTTTCTATCTGGCGTACACGGACAGAAGCCGGGGTGCGACATCGGGGGATGCTTTCAAGTACGAGAGCTTCACGGTCGATCCCAATTATACTTCTTCGTTGCTTTTGAAGGGTGGGGCGGTAGAAGAAAAAATGTTGCAGATGCTGAACGGGCAAGTGGAAAATAACACTTCTTACCGTTTAAGGGCTAACTTGCAGTTGAGGTACGAGATATTGAAGGGATTGTCTGTTTCGACTTCTTTGGCGTTGGATTATACCCAAGCGAACCAGAACCAGTTTACTCCCAGTTATCTGGATCCTAACGGTTATAATGAAAGTAAATCTTCGGGAGAGATTGCCCGGGATATGTTGTTGTCGAACGAGAATTTGTTGAGTTACGTGTTCACGCTCAACGAGGTGCACAATTTTGATTTGTTATTCGGGTTGGCGTATGACGGTAGCAAGAAATGGAGTAACAGCGGTCACGGGTTGCGGGGACCGAGTGACCGGATCGAGTATGTCGGAAGTGGTTTTCAGGATTTGGTATACGATCCGAGGGTGGATGATTACCGTGCTTTAAAAGATTATGGTTCCGATTTTTCGGAAACAGCGATGGTGAGTTATTTCGGGCGTCTGGCTTACAATTATGACAAAAAATACTTGTTGGAAGCCACGGTGAGGCGGGACGGGTCTTCCGTGTTCGGTGCGGATGTGCGTTGGGCTACGTTCCCGTCCGTAGCGGTCGGGTGGGCTTTTTCTACCGAGCGTTTCATGAAGTGGGCGTGGTGGTTGAATTACGGGAAGCTCCGGGCTAGCTGGGGACGCTCCGGTAGCCAGTTCGCGATCCCGTATCTGGCACAGGGCTTGATGTCCCCGGGAACGATCTTTGACGGGGTACAGGGAATGCAGCCCGAGGGGGTGATTAACCGTAAACTGAAATGGGAAGAGTCGGATCAATATGATTTCGGGTTGGATATGGACTTTTTTAATTATCGCTTGAACCTGACCATAGATTATTACTATAAATACACACGTGCCTTGATAAACAAAGAGTCACTACCCGGCGATATGTACGGGTTCAACGGGGTACAATGGCGGAATACGATGGCTATTTCAAACGAGGGGTTGGAGTTGGATGCCAAAATCGATATCCTGAGAGACACGGAAGTGAAATGGCGTACGCGTTTCAATATATCCCGGAACTGGAATCGTTTCCGGAAGAGTTACTCGGGGAGAGATTTCTATGACAAGGTGATTGGCAAACCGTTGAGCGGGATTTATCTTTTCAAGGATTTGGGTATGATCGAGAGTGATGCCGATGTCCCGTATATATTCGATCAATCCGGTAAAAAACAGATGTTGTCACCAGAAGGGGACGAGGAATATTTTTTCACGAAGGGAATGCGCCGTATCGCGGATATTGACGGCGACGGGCAGATCACGGAAGATGATTTGGTTTATTCCGGGACCACTTTGCCACAGGCTTACGGCGGGCTTGTGAACGAGATTAAATGGAAGAATTTTGACGTGAATATTTTGTTGACTTACACGCTCGGGCGTAAGATGGTGAATCAGTTCAAGTATAGTACCCTTCAGGGAACATTAGGTGTTTATCCCGTTTTCGCGGATGTGTCTTTGTCCGATTTTTGGCAGTATGCCGGTGACGGGAGTAAATACCAGACTCTCGGTTTGTATGGCAATTCCACGTTGATCAAGATAACCGGGCAAACGACGGATGCGCTGGAAAACGTGCATTATTGCAGGTTGAAACAATTGACAATAGGGTACAATCTTCCGAAGCGTATCATGAAGAAGTTGTGGTTGGACGGTATCCGGATTTTCGTGACGGGAGAAGACTTGTTCCTGTTGTCAAATTATTCGGGGCTTGACCCGGAAGTGGCGAATATCGCTACCGGATTCGATGACGGTCGTACTTATCCCTTGGCGCGGAAATGGACTTTTGGTTTGACTGTAAATTTTTAAACGAGGTAGATTATGAAAAGATTTTTATATAGTGTACTGGTCGTGTTGCTGTGTGCTTCTTGTGATTCGCTTCTTGATCTGGAACCGAAGAACGGGGTGACGTTTGAACACTATTTCACGACGGAACAGGATTTGGAAGCGGTAGTAATACAAATGCACGGGAATTTGAGAACAGCTTTGACAGGGGTGACTCAACAGGAGTTTATGGGACTCCGGGTGGATGTCGTGAAGCAGGGATCTTATATAAATAAAATACGCGGGTTGAATACCGACTATTTGTTGAATGTTACTAATCAACAGCAATGGAAGACTTACTACAACACGCTTGCTATCGTGGATTTGTTTTTCGATAATTACAAAAAAGCCAAGGATGTGGCTCCCGAACGGGTACGTTTTTATTGCGGTCAGGGAGAATTCGTGAAAGCCATGTGCTATTTTTACTTGGTACGGATGTGGGGTGATGCTGTTATCACGAAAGGAAGCAATTACATTGATAAATACGCCAAAAGCCCGGCATCCGTCGTTTTGGACACGGCTATTCATGCCGCCTTACGGGCGTATGACATGTTGCCCAAGTTCAGCGGTCTGAAAAACTCGAATAACAAAGCGTTGACCTCGAAGCAATACGGGTGTAAGGGAAGTGCTGCCGCCCTGTTGGCTCACCTGTACGCGTGGAAGGCTCACGTGGTCGGCGGTCAGGAGGATTTGAAGGAGGCGGAGAAATGGGCGAGTAAGTTGATCGAGGAAAAGTATCGCGACGAAGTGGGTGTCTATACTCTTGCGGAGAACCCGGAAGAGGTTTGTGCCGAGGTGATGCACAGGAAAAGTGCGGAGAGTGTTTTCGAGTTGGAAATTAATTATCAGGATGCCAGTACTTACTCCGTTTTTCTACCCGCTTATTCCATGATCGGAGCCCCGATCGTGAAGACCGAGGAAAAGATGGATATTAAAGATAAGGATTTTGGAATAACGATAGCGGGAGTAAATTCTTTATTCCCGGCAGGAGATGCACGTCGGGAGGCTTATTTCTACCATCTGGATGATCCGGAATGGCAGGAAGCGGGATTGGCTTATCTCTATAAATGGCGGTATGCCCGTTACGGGGCATCGGTTGCCGGGGAAGTCTGGCTTAAAGGGATGGATGTGAACCGGGTTATTTTCCGGTTGGCGGATATGTACCTGTTGCGCGCGGAGTGCCGGGTAAAGATGAATGACCCGGCGGGAGCGAAAGCCGATCTGAACGTAATCCGCGATCGGGCGGAAGCGAAGTTATGGCCTGCCGAAGGTGATAGCGGGGATTTGCAATACGATATTTTCAAGGAGCGGGAGAAGGAGTTGTTGTACGAGGGACACCGTTATTACGACGTGGTTCGTAACGGATACTGGAAAACGGAGTTGCAGGGAGGTTTTAACGATTTGTCGGTTGAGGACGTGAAAGACGGGGCTCTTTACCTGCCTGTTCCCCAAACTGCATTTTCACAAAATGATTTAATGATCCAGAACACGTTTTGGGCGTCAAAAATGAAATAAGCTATGAAAAAGATACTGTTTATACTGGTCGTGGCGGGTGTATTTACGGCTTGCGGTACAAAATACGACTATATCGATACGGGAGTTTGCGAGGAGGAATTCCGGGGTAATATGTATGAATACTTGCAGAGTAATCACTACGATTGGGATTCTATCGTGAAGATTATTGATCGCGCGGGATTACGAGAGATGTTCGAAAAGGAGGATTTCACTTTTTTGGGACCCACGAATATCACCATTCGCAAGTGGTTTTTCTGGGATAAGATAGGTGGCGTGGGAAACACGGACAAGGAATACGTGATTCACGGTTACAAGAGTATCCAACGGGTACCTGTCGAAATATGCCGGAAAATCGTGTTGAGCCACGTGGTAGAGGGAATTATCGCCCGCGATGATATCGCGAGGGCTACCTATAACGAGGAACAAAAAATGGACGGCGGGGGCAATATTTTTACCACTCGTTGGGGTAACCGGGTGTGGTTGTGGACGATACAGGAACCTTACATGAATATTCCCGAGATGGGACCGGTTATCGTGGAAATGGCATCGGTTGACGGCGAGGGCAAGAAAATCAAGGACATCGGTATGGCTACAATCGGCGTGAAACCGACGAACGGGATGGTACATTCGTTACCGTACAGTTATAATTTGGGAGAGATGTACACGGATAGATATTGGGCAATAGTTAATCATTAATAGCATGGGAGAGATGAAAAAATATTTGGTTTTGATAGGGGTGATATTAGTTTGGTGGGGATGTCACAACCCCACGCCGGGGTACCTTGAAACGGGTAACGCACAATACGTACCCGACACGATGATTATTCGCAAGGAGTTGGATCCGCTGAAAGATGCTTACCGGAAGATGAACAATGCTCCTTGGGTATCCCCGAAATGTCAGGGAGTTGACGGTACGGCTCCCGTTCTGTTCGAGATCGTAGACGTGACTTCCGAGGACGGCGATGCCGCCATGTTCAAAAGTTTCCTGAATATCCGGGGAGGCGGAAGAATGGAGTTTCCCTTGAAAGTAAGCGTGCCCGTGGGGCATTACGTGGTTTCCGTCAGGGTGTCGAACGAGGGATATTCCGAGGTAATCCCTGACGTGTTTACTTTTATAGTGGAATAATAAAATGAAAGGTTATGAGAAAGAGCGTGTTATTATTAATGATATGTATTTTCGCTGCCGGGGCAAGAGGGGAAGGTATCCGTTTTTTCAAGGGTTCCTTCCAAGATGCCTTGAAGCAGGCGAAAGCAGAGAACAAGAAGGTGTTTGTCGATTTCTACACCACGTGGTGCGGACCTTGTCAACTGATGTCCAAAAATGTATTCCCGGACGACGAGGTCGGGGAGTATTTCAACGAACATTTTATCAATTATCAGATTAATGCCGAGGACAAGGCGTACCTGCCGGAAGTGAAGCGATACGGCGTCATGGCGTATCCGAATATGTTGATTCTGGACACGGAGGGCAACGTGCTGGGGCGGCAACTGGGGGCTACCGACAAGAACGGTTTTCTCCGTTTTGCCCGGTTGGCATTGAAGGAAGTGTTGCCCGTGGACCAGCTTTACGAGAAACTGAAGAAGGACAGGAAGAATCAAACACTGATGCAGGAGATTCTGTTGGAAGCCCCGGGGTATATCGCCCGCTTGTCCGGTCAGGATCATGACAAATGGGAATACCGGATCGAGAAGTTATACGCCGATTACCGGAAGCAAAGACCGTTGGAAGATTGTATCACGGCGAATGACTTGAAGATTTTCTCTATATACCACACGGGGATGGGGAAGAAAGACGAGGTGTTTGAATTTGTGTTGTTGCACGTTGATGATTACGCGCGAGTGATTGATCGGAACGAGGTTTCCAATTTCCTGTTCATGTTGAGTTATCCTTGGATGGAAGAGTTGGCGAAAAAAGGTGATATGAGCTACCGGGAGGAGTTGGAGCGCGTGCGGGGAGATTTGAAGGTCGTGTATGATTCTATCATAAATTTCGGGGGGATGGACACGTATTCCGGTTTAAAGCTGCTGTTTGATGCGGAGTATTACCTGTACAACAAGAAGGATGTCGAAAAGTACCGTTCGTACATGGAGAAATATTTTGCGGGCTTGGGTGAAGGTATTCGTCCTCAAGATTATATCGGGGCGTTGGAGTCGCTGTATGAAGTGCTGGGGGAAAAGATCACGCCGGAAGTGGCACGTCAGGGAATCAGTTGGTTAAACGAAGCTCTGAAAAGCAAGTTGCAGCCGGAGATGCAGATGCGTTGTTTGCTGATGCTGGGCGATTGTTACAAGGCTTCGGGAAGCAAGGAGGACGCGAAGAAGTGTTATGATCAGGCTTACGTGATTTCCCTGCAATTCAATAATCCCGGTTTGTCTGCGGCAGTACAGGAATATGTAAAGAAATTAGAAGAATAATTACAGGAAGAGGTTTATTCATACCCTACCTCTTCGTCCATATTAACACTAACAGAACCTTTTGGGGTACAAGGTGAAAAAAAGAAAGACCATGAAAAGATTAATGTTATTATTTTGCTTGTTGGCGAGTTTTATTGCCTGTTCCGATGATAAGGATAATCCGGAGGAACCCAAGATGCCTATTACTGATTTGCAACTGCCGACGGTAAATCCCGTTGTCGGGGACAATGTAACGCTTGCGGGTAAGGGATTTGCGCAGGATTGCAAGATACAGGTAAAACCGGAAGGGGCTGCCGAGGCTATCGATGCTGCGATTGTCGAAGTTACCGATGCCGGAATAACCTTTAAGGCTCCGGCAGAAGTTACCGGTAAATGTAAAGTGATTTTGCTACAAGGCGGGAAATCATACGAGTTGGGTGATTTGACTTTTGAAGAGGCTCCGGATATTGAAGCTACTTTGTATGGTGTGTTTGCCGATGAAACGACAAATTCCGTGTGCCCGATCGACGTTGCCACCCAAAGGAGAGGTAAGGCGTTGTTTACACTGGATAGTGACATCGAGGGTATTGTTGCAGACAATCATGGCATGGTGTATTATAAAGTCATCACATTCGTGGATAACAAGAGTACTTATGAATTGCGTTATTACGATATCAAAGCGGGTAAAGGCGGAAAGATCGATTGGGCAGATGCCGGTCGTTGTTTCTCTATCAGCACGGATGGTGAAAAATTATACGCTTTGACTTATGATACTGATAGCTATGATATTTGCTTGTATTCTGTTGAACGCGATGGAAATGTCACTCTTTTACAAACTTACACAGATCAATTGGAAGCGCCTTACAGACGTCTTTATTCCACGGGTGGTACATTTTTATATGGAGAAAGCTATATATTTGCCGGTTTGCGTCTTGATATGGGGGATGTTGCGTATCATATATCCATCGTTGCAGATTTGAATGATGATTATTATGATTATCCTGCAGCAGAGGATATGATGAAATCTTTCCGTTTTGTGAAAACAGGTGATAATCATTATGTATTCAAGAACAATGAAGGAGAGGACGCTACAGCCAAAACAACAGTACATGAGTTTGCTGGGGAAGACGAGTGGTATGGCGATGACTATAATAATCCGGTTATTGCAACCATTGATAATTATTTTGTCGATCAGGTGTACGACCCGACGACCGGGCTGATATACGGAATGTTTGGGGATGAGAGCGATGGTATTCTGCCTTTCGATCCGAAAACGAATAAGGCTCTTGATCCTTGGATAGGAAGTGGTTGCGTGGCATTAGTATATATCAAAGATGTCGAGTGATAACAGAAAACGTGTATTGGAGTTGTGACATCGTTCATGACTAAGTTGTGTTGTAAAGATCGGGTTTGAATAGAACCCGGTCTTTTTTCATACAATATCCATGTATTTCCCGTGATGCCGATAGAACTCGGTAGTCCTGTTTTTGTCGGAGTGTTGATGAAGAGAACCCCATGAAATAACGGAGAGATAAGGGAGTAATAAGGGAACAAAGACGTTTCACCTTCGATACAAAGACGTTTCAAAGACGTTCACAGACGTTTTTGAATTGAAAGTGATTTGAGAATAAAATGGAACTATGTCTTGTCCTCTACCTCTTCTCTCCCTTATTTCTGTTTCACTTCTTCCTGCCGGGGAGATAAACGGATGTCGGGTAGTTTGATCGTTTTGTGTTTTAGCTTATCTTTGGCGATAAAATAACTGGAATGAAACACAATTGGAAACCGGGAAACATGATTTATCCCTTGCCGGCGGTGCTGGTGACTTGCGGGAGCGAACCGGAGGAATACGCCGTCTTGACCGTGGCGTGGACGGGAACGATATGTACCAACCCGCCGATGTGCTATATCTCCGTGCGACCGGAACGAAATTCTTACCCGATCATCAAAAAGAACATGGAGTTCGTGATTAATCTCACGACGAAAGATATGGCGTATGCTACCGATTGGTGCGGGGTGCGTTCCGGCAGGGAGTACAATAAATTCGAGGAGATGAAACTCACGCCCGTGCCGGGAGAGGTCGTGAAGGCTCCTATCATAGAGGAATCGCCCGTGTCTATCGAGTGTCGGGTGAAAGAAATTGTGCCGCTGGGGTCACATCATATGTTTATCGCCGATGTCGTGAACGTGCAAGCGGATGACCGTTACTTGAGCGGGGAAACGGGCAAATTCGAGTTGGCGGACGCCGAACCTCTGGTGTATTTACACGGCGGATATTTTGAATTGGGCAAGAAAATCGGTAAATTTGGTTGGTCTGTGGAGAAGAAAAAGAGAAGACGATAGTATAACTAAAGATTTGAAGTAAACGATATAATAGGAATATGAATGATCTGATAGAAAAGCATCCGTTGCAACCATTCCTGCCGGGTAATGCCCGGTTGCTCATGCTGGGGAGTTTTCCTCCGCCGCGGGCACGTTGGTCGATGGATTTTTACTACCCCAATTTGCAGAACGATATGTGGCGGCTTTACGGGGTATTATTCTTCGGGGATAAGGACTATTTTTTAGAGAAGGGAAAGAAAAGCTTTGACAAGGATCGGATTATCGCCTTCCTCAACGAGAAGGGAATAGCGTTATTCGATACCGCTATGGAGATCATCCGGCACAAGGGAAACGCATCCGATCAGTTTTTGGAAGTGGTTACCCCGGTCGATTTGAAGCGGGTCTTGGCGCAGATTCCCGCGTGTCGCGCTATCGTGACCACGGGACAGAAGGCGACCGATACCCTGTTGGAACAAATCGATGCCGTATCCCCCCGGGTAGGCGGGTATAGCGAGTTCGTGCACGAGGGACGCCCGATGCGGCTTTACCGTATGCCGTCGTCATCAAGGGCTTATCCGAAACCGTTGGAGGAAAAAGCGGCTGATTACCGCGTAATGTTTCATGATTTAGATATGTTGTAGGGATATGAAGACACTGTTGTTTATCGTGGATATGCAGAACGACTTTTGTTCGCCTCGCGGTTCTCTATATGTACCGGGAGCGGAAAAAGACGCCGAGCGGTTGGGGAGATTGATAGATCGGAAGAAGGAAGAGATAGACAAAATTATCCTTACGCTCGATCAACATCACGTGATGGACATTGCGCATCCTTTCTATTGGCGGAATGCCAAGGGCGAAAACCCGAAACCTTTCACCACCATATCTTGGTGGGAAGTCGTGTCCGGGGAGTGGATACCGTTCGGCGACAAAGCGGAAGTCGTCGAGTACCTGCGTCAACTCAAGGAGACGGGGGAGTACCAGCACGTGATCTGGCCGGAGCACTGTATCAAGGGAAGCGAGGGGGCTGCCATTATTCCGGTCTTGTTCGATGCCGTCATCCGCTGGGCACGTCAGGGGCGTTATTGCGGGATTGTCGAGAAAGGACTACATCCCGGCACGGAGTTTTTCGGGGCTTTTCGGGCAAACGTGCCTGTCGCTTCGGCTCCCGAAACAGCCTTTAACGTGAAGTTGAAAGAAGAGTTTGAACAATACGATACGATATGGTTGGCGGGTGAGGCTAGAACCCATTGCGTGGCAAACACGTTAAAACAGTTATTCGACTTCCCGGAGATTGTCCGCAAGCTCGTGATCATCGAGGATTGTATGAGCGATATACCGGGATGCGAGGGATTGGCTGTACCGATCTACGACAAGGCGGCACGCCTCGGGGCGCGTTTCGTCAAATCCGATTCAATATTGTTGGATAAAGATTGAGATGATAATACATGATTTTTTAGATAACGACCTCTACAAGTTCACGACGATGAACGCTATCCAGAAAAAGTTTCCGGATGCCGAGGTTGTCTATCGCTTCGTGAACAGGGGAAACACTCTCTTTCCCCCCGGTTTTGCCGAGGCGGTAAGGAAGGAAGTGGACGAGATGGCAACCTTGGTGCTATCGCCCGAGAATGAACGCTTTCTGCGTGCCCGGTGTTATTACTTCGATTCTGTTTTCTTTGACTTGTTAAAGGGATTCCGTTTCAATCCCGACGAGGTCAAGGTGAGTCAAGCGGGAGGCCGGTTGGACGTCGAGGTGCGGGGATTATGGTACCGGACGGTATTGTGGGAAGTGCCTTTGCTGGCAATTATTTCGGAATTGTATTTCCGGATGACGGGGCAGGAGGCACGCGATACGGAAGAAAGGGCTATGGCCAAGGCAAAGGCTTTCGCGGAAATGCATGCGGAGATTTCCGAGTTCGGCACCCGTCGCCGCTTCTCGTTCGAGGTGCAGGATCGGGTGATCTGCATATTGCGGGAAAACATGAAGGGATTGCTCAACGGCACGAGTAACGTTTACTTTGCCATGAAATATAACCTCACGCCCATGGGGACGCATCCTCACGAGTGGTTCATGTATCACGGTGCGCATTTCGGCTATCGCTCGGCAAATGCCATGGCGCTGGCAAACTGGGTGGACGTCTATGACGGTTATCTGGGGATAGCCTTGTCGGATACCTATACTTCGGATAATTTCTTCAATAGTTTTGACACGAAGTATGCCAAGCTCTTTGACGGCTTGCGGTGGGATAGCGGCGATCCTTTCGAGTTTACGGAGAAAGCCTTGCGTCATTACCGTCGGCATCGGGTTGACCCGGCGAGCAAGACGATCGTGTACAGCGATGCTCTTGACCTCGACGGGGTAAAGAGAATCAAAGAGTACGTTGCCGGGCGCCTGCACGATGTTTACGGTATCGGCACGTATATCACGAACGACGTCGGTGTGACACCGCTGAACATCGTGATTAAACTTTTCGAGTGCCGTCCCAAGGGAAGTGATATATTTCTCCCTACTGTCAAATTGTCTGACGTGGCGGGCAAGCACACGGGGGATCCCGAAGAAATTGATTTATGTTTGAGAATGTTGAGAATAAAATAAAGAAAAGATGTTAGTTACATACGAGAATATCCGAAACGACGAGAGTATAAAAACATATATTAACGAGGCGGATAAGGTGCTGCTTGCCTTGGGGTACACGGAACACTCGTTTCCCCACGTGGTAAAAACGGCGAAAATGGCAGAAATGATTCTGTTGACGTTGAATTACCCGAAACGCACGGCGGAGTTGGCCAAGATTGCGGGATACATGCACGATATCGGGAATATCGTCAACCGTATCGACCACGCTCAAAGCGGGGCCGTCATGGCGTTCCGCCTGCTCGACCGCATGGGAATGGACCCGGATGAGATAGCCCAAGTCATCAGTGCCATCGGCAACCATGACGAGGGGACAGCCGCGGCTGTCAACCCGATCGCCGCTGCCTTGATTCTCGCGGATAAAACCGATGTACGTCGTTCCCGCGTACGCAATCAAGATTTCTCTAACTTTGACATACATGACCGTGTAAACTATGCTGTCGAAGAATCCCGTATCTACTTCAACGAGGACAACACGGCTATTATTCTTGACTTGAAAATCGACACGTCAATCTCCGCTGTCATGGATTACTTTGAAATTTTCCTCGGTCGTATGCTTCTGAGCCGCAAAGCTGCCGAGTACTTGGATATTCATTTCGAACTGATCGTCAACGGACAAAGACTGCTTTAATAATTGAAAATTGAAAGTTGAAAATTGAAAATGAAAAGAACTCCCTCCCCCCTTCGGGGTACTCCCTTTATAAACAGAGGGAGAGCTAAATTACTCACCATCTTCGGTAAGATTCACCAGCTCCTCCTCTGTTTATAGAGGAGGTGGCTGCGAAGCAGACGGAGGAGTTCATTTTCAATTTTCAACTTTCAATTTTCAATTATCAAAACGTTCGGGCAATGGTCTGAATGATAGACTTCCGGTTCGATATACGCGTCTTTCAGGCGGGGTTTCAAGTTTTCGGTTGCCATGCAGTAGTCGATGCGCCAGCCTTTGTTGTTGGCTCTGGCGTTGAAGCGATAGCTCCACCACGTGTATTTTTCTGCCTCTTCCGGGTGGAAGTAACGGAAGGTATCTATAAAGCCGGAGTCGATAAACCCACCAATCCATTCCCGTTCCTCGGGCAGGAAACCGCTGTTCTTGGCGTTGCGTACCGGATCGTGAATATCTATCGGGCGGTGACAAATATTATAGTCCCCGCAAAGGATCAGGTTCGGGCGGGTTTTCTTCAGTTCTTCCACGTAATTCTGGAAGTCTTCCAACCATTTCATCTTGAATGCCTGCCGTTCATCTCCTGTCGTTCCGGAAGGATGATATACACTTACGATAGACAAGTCGCCGTAGTCGGCACGAATGAAACGTCCCTCGTCGTCGTACGCGGGGAGTCCCATCCCGTATTCCACGTGATCCGGCTCCGTTTTCGAGAGTATCGCTACCCCGCTATATCCTTTTTTCTTGGCTGAAAAGAAGTAAGAACGGTAGCCTAAAGCCTCGAATTCCAGTGTCGGTATCTGGTCCGGTTGCGCTTTTGTTTCTTGCAGGCACACGACATCAGGCTGTTCGTCTTCCAACCATTTCGTGAAATCTTTCGATAAGGCAGCCCGTAGGCCATTGACATTATAAGTAACTATTTTCATGGTTCGTTTTTTTTGCATTATGCCTCAAACTTACAAAAAAAGTTTTACTAATGTCGAGCCGAAGGTTCTTAAGATTCATAAAGTTTATAAAGTTCATAAGGTTTATAAGGTTCTTAGACCCCTGCGGGGCGCTTTGTCCACGGCAGCTCTAGCTGCCGTTAAATACAGTCCGAAGGACACCCGTCACTTTATAAACTTTATGAACTTTATAAACCTTATAAACTTTACTGCTTTGCCCCGGTGGCTTATTTCAAATAATACCGTTTCTTCGGGCGCAATTGTGCATCCAATTCATATACCTGCGGTACTCCTGTCGGAATTTCCAAACCGACAATATCTTCGTCACTGATCCCGTCCAAGTATTTAATCAATGCCCGTAGGCTATTGCCGTGTGCCACGACCAGCACCGTGTTTCCCGAGATCAGGCAGGGTGCGATATAATCCTGCCAGAAAGGAATGACCCTCGTGATCGTCAGTGCCAGCGACTCGCCCAAGGGAAGCACGGCGGGGTCCACGTTCTTGTACTTGTCCTCGTAGACGGCTCCGCGAGGATCGTCAGGCTCCAGTAAAGGAGGTGTAACATCAAAACTCCTTCGCCAGATATGTACCTGCTCTTCCCCGTACTTCTTTGCCGTTTCCGCTTTGTTCAATCCCTGTAATGCCCCGTAATGCCGCTCGTTCAAACGCCAGTTATGAATTTCCGGTACCCACATCCGGTCTGCCGATTCTTCCAGTAAATGCAACGTGCGGATAGCCCGTTTCAACACGGAAGAAAAAGCTACGTCAAATAACAAATCGTGTTTCCGAATTAACTCACCGGCACGGCGAGCTTCCTGTTCCCCCTTTTCACTCAAATCGACATCCGTCCATCCGGTGAACCTGTTTTCCTTGTTCCAGACACTCTCCCCGTGCCGGACTAATATTAATTTACACATAATACCTTGTTTAATTATAGGGGGTATACGTGTAAGGGTTTATAAAGTTTATAAGGTTCATAAAGTTTATAAAGTTCTTAGACCCCTGCGGGGCGCTTTGTCCACGGCAGCTTGAGCTGCCGTTAAACACAGTCCGAAGGACACCCGTCACTTTATAAACTTTATGAACTTTATAAACTTTACAAACCTAATAGTAATTGCGTAAAGCCGGTTTGATGCAGATCCCGAATCTCACCATGGACACGTAGCGGTCGTATTCCAGCAAGTTCTCCGCGTAACCGTTGTAATACTGTATAAACAAATATTCGTTTGCTTTCAAGCTGGGTTTGAAGTTTATCTCCAACGTGGTATTCATGTTGATAAACTGTCGGCGGGGATTGATGATGGCAGAGCACCACAGTCGTTCGTTAGCACTTTGGTAGTTGAAAGCGACAAAGCCGTACCCTTTGTATTTCAGTAAATCCGGGTTTCCTTCTTTGTCCACCCAGCCGCCCCATACTTTCATCTGCACGGAGAAGCGGTAATCGATAAACCATGAGCCGGACAACGAGATATAGTTCCAACTCCGGGAAGCCAGAGAATCACGTCCGTTTGACTCGTGCTCGAATGAAAGTACCGCCATTCCCATCAATTGATCGCGATAGATCAATGCTTTGCTCAGGCTTATTCCCGGGTTGAAATTATTATCCAGAAAAGGGCTCGATTTGGCGTAAATATCCCAGAAAGACTTTTGCGTGTAGGTCAGGTACAGGAAGGTTTTGAACGGGAGAATACTTTTTGTCAGGCGTTGGCGTATACTGATCTGGAATTTGGCATCCGCCGTGTGCTTGTCGATCTTGTGGTTGGTAGGAATGCCCGAGACGAAGTAATTATCCCGGAATATGCCGAAACTGGGGGTGTTGTCGAACAACTCCAACGCGCTCTTCTCGCTGACAACTACCGTACCCCCGGTTTTATTCTTGGCAAGTTCCTCCCGTTCCCGCAATATCTTTTTTTCCTCGTCCGTTTGCGCTTGCAGCACTGCCGGGCAAAGCAAGCAAAAGAAGAAGACCGGAACAATAATACGCCGCCGCCTTTTCATCATCTCATGCTTTTTTATTGCTGAATAATGACACGATAGCCAGCAACACGATAGCTCCCACGGTTGCCGTTATCAGGCTTCCGATGATACCCGTCGTCCAGATGCCCATCACCCCGAAGAGCCAGCCGCCCAGCACTCCGCCGATAATCCCGACGATCAGGTTTAAAAACAATCCCAGTCCACCTCCGCGGACGAGTTTCCCGGCGATAAATCCCGCCGCGATACCGATTAAAATATACCAAATAAACATCATAACTTATAAGATTTAGATTCATTTGTATATTTAAACTTAAACAGCCATGAAAAAGTTCCAATTTCTGGACACTTTATTAGTGTCAAAGAAAGTGACAAAGAGTCATTCGGCATGACAAAAAGTAACAGGACACTGTCATGACAAAAGAAAAGAGCCGATCAGAAATCGGCTCTTGGAAAAGAATGCCCCCGGTCAAGAAGGTGTATGTGAGGATCGGCGTTTGTTACAACCGGGAGGCATTCGAGGATAGCTCTTGATAATGTTTTTGAAGAATGCCCCCGGTAAGAGGTGTATGTGGGGATCGGCGTTTGTTATACCGGGGGGCATTCAGGAATATCTTATTCTCTAGTGCTTTATTTGATTACTCGATACGTGATTTTGTAATCAACTCGTCGTAATCGCGGGAAAAATTCTTTCACCATGTACCTGTAAGGCACTCCTTGATCCAGATCCATGAGTTGTTTTTCTCTTCCCTCGAAAATATCGACGTTATTAATAATGTAAAGAACTCTATCTTTATCGGGCATCCCGAATTGTGTTATCAATTTTTTCAGTCCTGTCCAGTCTTCCGCCACCCAATCCGCGTGGTAGAGGTTTCTTGGCATCGGGTACCTGTCAAGCAGGTAGTCGCGCAATTCCAGCGTGCGTTCCCGTGACAGTTGCTCGTTTCGCGCGTACGTTCCCTCCGGGGAAGCGTATCCCGTGAGATAAATTCCCGTTATCTCGTGATCCGGGTTGCTCGTGATCTCGTCAATCATAGCCTTGATCTTGGCAAGCTCCTCGCGATTATCCTTGTAATCCGGGATAATATTTGTCCGGTTCCTCGGGTAATCAAGATAGGCGGAGCCTTCAACAACCCTCGCTGGCGACGCGGTATTCTCTTTCACGACCGGGGTCGTTCGCGTTACCGGTTCGGGCGCGAGGGGAGTGGGGGCAACAATCTGCACCTTCCCTTTCAAGGCCGCGTCCGGCTTGAGTGCCTTCGCCAACAAGTTTACCGATATCAAGCGTTGCTCTATTCCATCATAAAAACTCTCGTGCAAATTTAATGCCGCGTCCTGCATCCACGCTTGATAAAGAACACTTATTTTATAATTTACTTTCTCCCGCGTGCGCTTGTTAGCCGCTACTACCGAGTACGTGGGGAAAGGTTTCGCCCCGCGATTGAAGTAGAGTGACCGTTGATACGCCTTAGACCTACGCTTCCCGTTCACGATTACCGATGGTAATTCTTCTACTTCAGTCCCTTTCTCGATCACGGGGGTTAGCGTGAAGGCTTCGTTGTTGCCCACGGGTAACCCGTTCATGTCGATTGTCATTTCGATGAAAACACTGTCACCCCGCTGTTCGAAACGATTCTGCGTGACGCGTATCTCGCCCACGTAGACGTTGCTCTGAGCCTCCACTCTCGTTGAAAACAGACCCGCGGTCAGTAAAATTATACTATATATGATCGTCTTTCTCATCACTCTTATTTTATAATGTACACCAGACTAATTCCAGCTTTCGTCGGGCCTATATAATCTTTTTCACCCTTTTTTATAAATTTACCCCCGGTCTGGTACTCGTGTTTGTCGTACTCGAATCTCGCGTACCCGATCCCGAGCGTGGCTTCCAAGTTCAGGCGTTTCCCGAGTATCCATTGATAACCGTATGAAATCCCTCCACCGTGAAACGAGCCCTCGTAACGGTATTTGTCCAATCCCAACATCTTGATTCCTCCCGCGTTGAACTTACCGTAGAGCCCGTGAACCCCGAAGAAGTGCCCGTTAAAACGTTCGCCTCCCCAGTACCGGAACTCCGGTTGTACCAGCCAGTGTTTAATCTTTTTGTTATCACCAAAACTCCACGGGTTATACGTACCGGACAGGTCCAAAGTTGTCTTTTTCCCCAGCGCGACTTCCAATCCCATGTTGGGCGTGGTTGTCAACCAGTACAAGGCATTCGTTTTCACGCTGAAAAGCGGGGCGTTGTAGAAATCTCTCTCTTGTCCGCTAACCTTGCTTGTCGAAACAAGCGCGATCATACCCAGCACGAAAATCATTTTCCTCATCATAACCCTTTCACTTTGTTTTTGATATTACAAAAGTATCTCGCTCGCGTCAAGAATTAGTGACCTTTAACGTGTATTTGTTATTTAACGCGTTTCTATTGAAGCACTCTTGTTCATTTTTTGATTTGTATTCCGATATTTTTATTAAATTGCCGGGCAAATAATTTCACTTTTCGGAACTATTGAAACGACAGACTCGTATAACGAGTAATATAGTTGTATTAATAAATACTCAAATCATGACAACTTTTGATTACAATGAAGAATTAATTAAAGCCATGAAAGAAAAACTCCCGCGTGGGGTTAATCTGGCAAATACATTAATAGATAAATTATACCTCGGTAAAGAAGCCGTTTACCGCAGGTTGCGGGGTGAAGTCCCCTTCACCTTGTCAGAGGCTGCTATCATATCCCGCGAGATGGGCGTGTCGTTGGACAAGCTGGTCGGTTCCAAGAAAGGAATGAGTGCGATATTCGACTTGAACGTCATACATTATACCGATCCGTTGGAAACTTATTATTCCATCGTAGACAATTACGTGAAGGTTTTTCAAGAGATAAAGCATGACCCGACCTCGGTGCTTTGCACGGCGTCGAATATTATCCCGCAGACGTTCTACTTGAAATACGAGTTGCTGTCGAAATTCCGTATGTTCAAATGGTTGTACCAGTTCGAGAAGATTGATATCGAACATCATTTCGAGGAACTGAAGCTGGTGGACAAACTGCTCGACCGCCAGCGCGATTTCGTGAGAGAGTCGCAGGAGTTCAATCATACCGAGTATATATGGGATTGTAAAATCTTTTTCTACCTCGTGAACGATATCAAGTATTTCGCCCGCGCGAACTTGATTTCACCGGAGTACGTGCGGAAATTGAAAAAAGAGTTGCTCGAGTTGCTCGACGAGCTGGAAGAGATAGCCGTTCGAGGGGCGTTCAAGAGCGGGAAAGAGGTATCTATATATATAGCCAACATTAACTTCGAGGCGACATATAGTTATATAGCGACTTCCTCCTACAAGTTAAGCCTCATCCGGCTGTTCGCCATCAACTCCATCACTTCACACGACGAGAACGTGTTCCGTAACGTGAAAGAGTGGGTTGATTCCTTGCGGAAATATTCCGTGCTGATCTCTCAAAGCGGGGAAATCCAACGGAGTAAATTCTTTAAAGACCAGCGGGAAATCGTCAATGGTTTGTGCGAATAGAGTTTATTAAGTTCGTGAAGTTTATAAGGTTTATAAAGTTATGGCCTCCTGTGGGGTACTATATTAACGGCAGCGTAAGCTGCCGTTTTGATTTTGTCCGAAGGACGTTTTGTACATAAACCCAACACGGGAATCTTTCCGTGTTGTAGTTACGAATAACGGAATGTTTAACAATAAATAGAGAATCTGTTTCATTATTCAAGTCTGTTTTTGATAATCCATACAGAAATAGAAAAAACGCATATGGCTGATACACTGTAATAAGCACTGATTGTTGAATAAAATCTTTCATCTTTGTACTGCTAAGTGGGCAGAACGTCATCTTGGCAAAATTCATTTAAAAGCGTGTGTATCGATGAAACAGAATTATAGATAATACCCGGAATCGTGCTTGACGCCCCGCGCGTCGGGTGCGGTTTCGTGTAATACACGCCGGTAAACTCTATTTATTAATATTAAAACTATTGACAATGAACAAACGTGAATTAATCGAGAAGGTCGCGGAGAAAAACGGGACAAGCAAAGTGGAAGCCGCTAAGGCTGTAAACGCGGTAATCGGGACAATGGCGGAATCTTTGAAGAACGGGGAGAAGATTTCTTTGTTGGAACTGGGTTCTTTCTCTATCAGGGAACGCAAAGCCCGTAACGGTTACAACCCGAACAGCAAGCAAAACATGACCATTCCCGCGAAAAAAGTGGTTAAATTCTCCATCGGTAAATACTTTTTTGACTAAGGAGCGGCACCCCGATGAAAAATGCCGTGGTAGATGAACTGATCAGCACGATGCGCGAGATTACCCCGAAAGAGAATAATCTCGCCAACATCCTCATGGAGGTATTGTGCATGAGTAAGGAGGCAATTTACCGGAGATTAAGGGGGGAGGTTGCTTTCACGTTCAGCGAAGTGGCGATCATCGCCAGCCAGATGGGCATATCGTTAGACAAGATTGTCGGTAACAGTATGTCCAGCGGGGCGATGTTCGACCTGAACGTGTTGCACTCCGTGGAGCCGATGGAAAATTATCACGAGATACTTGCCCGTTACCATAAATTATTCAGGTACGTCAAGGCGGATCCAACGACAGAGGTGATAACCGCGTCGAATACCATTCCTTATACATTTTACGCCCCTTACGAGAATTTGTCCAAATTCCGGATTAGCAGGTGGCTGTACCAGAACGAGAAACTGAGAACGCCCGCCTCGCTGTCCGACGTGGTGATTTCGGAGAAATTGGCGAAAACGCGGAAAGAACTCATGGAAAGTTTAAGACAGGTGCACAAGACTTGTTTTATCCTCGACGAGAGTGTATTCAATTCCTTCGTGAAGGAAATAAAGTATTTTG
The DNA here is from genome assembly GCF_014287455.1 of Butyricimonas hominis. Classification (NCBI taxonomy): domain Bacteria; kingdom Pseudomonadati; phylum Bacteroidota; class Bacteroidia; order Bacteroidales; family Odoribacteraceae; genus Butyricimonas; species Butyricimonas hominis. The sequence continues at coordinate 375,400 of NZ_JACOOH010000003.1, read as the reverse complement.
CCGAGCTGAATCTCGTGTCCGCGACCGATGTCGCCGACATGAAGAAAGAGTTGCATCAACTTCTGCGCGAGCTGGAATTATTGTCGGAAAAAGGAGCCTTCCATAACGGCAACCTTCTGTCAATTTACCTCTCGAACGTTGATTTTGAAGCCACGTACAGTTACGTCGAGAAAACCGGTTTCCAGATTTGTTTCCTGCGAGTGTATTCCATCAACTCGATGGACTCGCGCGACGGGAAGGTATGTAATTACCAGAAAAAATGGATTCATTCGTTGAAAAGACATTCGACTCTCGTTTCACAAAGCGGTGAGATACAGCGGATGAATTTCTTTAACGACCAAAGGAAAATTATAGATACATTATAAGTGCGCGTGTGATTTCTTAAAGGTCGAGGCCGTTCCGGGAAGACGCGGGGCGGCCTCTTTTATTCACGATACCCCGGCACTAGCATCTCATGTAATAACTGCCCGCGTACGCGCTCTTGTCCGCCCGCCCGAAGAAGGGGTAGAGGTGGAGCGCTCCGCCGTCGGGCTGGTCGAGGGGCGGGATGTCGAACTCCGCGCGTTGCTCGCCGCGTGTGGCGCCCGTCACCGGGACGAGAAGCGGGGCGCGGGGATACCCCTCGTGGAAATAGCCCACGAACAGTAGGTCCCCGGCGGCAGCGGCGGGTTGGTCGCGGTCGTCCTCCCACTCGAGGGTAATGTGCCAGCCGTCACGCCGGACGGTGAAATTATCCGGAAGCTCGAGAATCCCGTGGCTGAAACGGTAAGAGTTGAAATAGCGCACGCCCTCGTCGGGGACGTATGCCGCCTTGTTCAGGTGGCGGTGCAGCGCCCATGACGATTGCCCGGGTTTCGTCTTCGGTGCCACCACCCAGATTTGCAAGTGCCCGTGCGCGAGGAAATAAGCCTTCGTCATCGCTTGAGCTTCCGAGAACACGGAGCTCGATTTCTCCTGAGCGGGGCTGCGTAGGGGCAGTTCCTTGCCGTTCTCGTCCTTCCGGGGAGTGCGTTTCTCGTTCTTCGACGTGCGGCAAATAAGTTGCCCGTTGCGCCAGTAATAAGTTATCCCGTTCACGCGCCAGCATTTACGGGAACCGTCCATCGGTGGAAAATTCAAGTCCATAACCTTCGATTTTAATTCAACTACATTCTGAGCCGGTTGTAAGCGACTACCAATCTTCGTGTAAAACTACTAATTTTTTTTTAATTAAACAATTCTTCCACGGTGTTTATTCGAACCTCGCTCGAATAAGTACCGAATAACTACCGAATAAGTACCGAATAACTCCGCCGTTTCCTCGCCGACTGCTCCCCGTTTCCCGTGGGCTTGTTGCCCTGTTCGCGTATCCCTTGTGTTGTATTGTTAAAATAAATTAAAATAAAATTCGTTTTTTCTTGATTTTCTTTTTCTTATACCGTAACTTTGTTGACGATAATGATACCGTGTGGCGGCATCTTGAAACATTAACCTTTAAAAACGTACAAACTATGGCAGACGCTAAAATGAATCTATGCAAGAGTATTTCCGGGCAAGTGGGACCCAACCTGTTCTCGAAGAAACCTAACGGCGGCGTGACCGTCAAATCGATGCCCGCGTGGAACGGGTCGTTGAAAGAAGACGTGATGAAGCAGGACGCGTGTTTCGGCGCGCTGGGGCGCTTGGCATCACCGCTGAAACGGGTGTTGCGCGTGAGTTGCCCGCCGGACAACAAGGGAGTGAAGTGCAACGCGAAATTCTTGAAAATCAACAAGTCGGATGTCGTGACGGCGACGCGGAGGTATCCCGAACGGGATTTCAACCCGAAGGCAAAACCCGAGGAGATGTTCGAAACGGTGGTCGACTTTTCCCGCCTGCTCGTGTCCTATGGTAGGCTGTTGAAGGGAAAGGTGACGGTAACGCTCGACAGGGCGGCGCGGAAACTGCGATTCAACCAAGAGGCTAACGTGGTTGACGGGGCGGATTGTTACGCGGACGACAAGGCGTATGCGGTCGTGTTCGACACGACGAACGAGTATTGCCTCCTCGTGACGCTACGCGAGCGTGGCGAGTCCGGTAGCACGTCGACGGCACTGGACGAGGAGTACGACCTCGACAATCTCGCCATTTACACCTTCATGACCACCCGTTCCGGGAAACAAACCTCAACGTCACAGTACTTGACCCCGGGTGAGGAGTGAGAGAGGAGGGGCGCGTGCGCGCCCCCCTAGTTCATAAAGTTTGTAAAGTTCATAAAGTTTATAAGGTTTACAAGGCGTCCTTCGGACAGTGTCTAACGGCAGCCCGGGCTGCCGTAGATAAAGTTCCTCGCGTCCGTGCAACTTTATAAACTTTATGAACCTTATGAACTTTATAAACTAAATCGTATCTTCGCGTATCAATCGATCGAAACCATGAAAAGTTATACACGGAATATTGTCATCGGGTTATGCGTCGCGTTGGCGGCGTGTTCTTTTTCACGCGGGAAAAAAGCGGAACAAGGCGCGGCGCGTGTGCAGGCATTCCGGCTGCCGGAGATACCTTCTATATACACGGACGAGAGGGAACAGGTGAAATACCTCGTTGCACGTTACTGGGAGCATTTCGATTTCGCCGACACCTCGTTGATCCGTCGTCCGGAAATAACGGAACAGGCATTCGCCAATTACTTGCAACTCTTCCCCCGGGTGCCTTACGCGGACGTGGAACGGGCGATAGCGTCGATGCTCGACCGGGCGATGGATGCCGATTCGGTGATGTTCGCCCATTTCACTTCCCTGTACGAGAAATACTTGTATGACCCCAATTCGCCCATGTTGAGCGAGGAATTTTACATTCCCGTGTTGCGGTATATCGTCGCGTCGCCGCGGGTGGGGGAGGTTGACAAGCTGCGACCGGCGTTCCGGCTGGAAATGGCGTTGAAGAACCGACCGGGAAGTGCGGCTACCGATTTCGTTTACACCTTGCCGTCGGGCAAGAGAGAAAAGTTGTCGGACATCCGAGCCGATTACACGATTCTATTCTTCAACAATCCCGATTGCGACGCTTGCCGGGCGATCAAAGCGGAGTTCGAGGCCGCCGATTTCGTGAATTTCCTGTTGAGAGAGAAACGGGGGGAATCGCGGCGGCTGGTATTTCTTTCCGTGTACCCCGACCCCGACGTTGAAGCGTGGCGTCGGCACCTGAAAGAGCAACCGAAGTCATGGGTGTGCGCTTACGACGACGGGCAGGTGATCAAGGAACAACGCTTGTACGACCTGCGGGCAATCCCGACATTCTACCTGCTGGACAGGGATAAAAAGATTATTTTTAAAGATGTCCCGTTCCGGGTAATTGCGTCCTTTCTGGAACAGTGATTCGCCTTCGGCGAGTTGCAGGTTATTTTTCCCGCGTATTATTTATGGTTTTTTGTAGAAAAACTTGTAACTTGCCGAAGGCAAACGCGACCTGTAACTTGTAACTGTAACTTATGGCGATAGTATCACATAAAGAGTTTAAAGCATTTTTCGAAACATTCTTTCTACCGGTATATACCTTGATGCAGCGATACACGGGGGAAACGGAATTATCCCGCGATTTCACGCAGGAGGCGTTCACGCGGGTGTTCGAGCACCGGGAGGAATTCGCGACGGATGAAAACGCCAAGGCTTTCGTGTACACGGTTGCCCGCCGTATCTACCTCGATCATTGCAAGCACCGGAAGATCGAGGAACAATACTCTGCCCGCCTGAACGAGAACGAGGCGGAGGATTATGATTTCCTGAAAGAGGTTACCCGGCAGGAAACGTACCGGGTATTGTACGAGGCGATAGACAAGTTGCCGGCTCAATCCCGCGCGGTGATCTTGTTGAACTTGAAAGGGAATAATAACACGGAAGTCGCGGCGGAGTTGCGTGTATCCGTGAACACGGTGAAGTCATTGAAAAAGAGCGCTTACGTGAAGTTGCGCGAATTACTTTCCAAGGATATTTTAATGATTCTTTTCATCCTGCTTGAAAAATAATCATCTCCACTCACCCACTTTTTTCTCTCGATCGTCTTCTATATAAACCGTAAACCTGAATAGATGACAGATTTATTGAAAAAACGTTTTGATGTAGCCCGTTGGATAGCCAAGGAGATCGCCGGGACGCTGGAAGGGGAGGAACGTGCTTCGCTGGAACGGTGGCGGGGAGAATCACCCTTGCACGAGAGCGAGTACGGGGAAACGAGGGCGTATCTCCTGTCACGGGAAGCGCCGACGCGGGCGGAACGGCAAATGGTGAAAGACGAGTGGAGGAAGTTTGAACGGGCACGTCACGGGAAGCGTTTTACCCGGCGCGCGGTGGCGAGATACGCGGCGTTATTCGTGTTGCCCTTGTGCGTGGCGGGGTACTTGTGGTACGCCGCTCCCGGGAGAAGCGGGCTTCCGGCGGCAGACGGCACGGGGATCGTCCCGGGTGGGGGAAAAGCCGTGCTGATACTTGCCAACGGGCAATCCGTGGAGTTGAAAGATGAAAAAGGGCTTCTGGTAGACACAACGGGGCGCGTGGTGGTACCCGCCGGGGAGCGGGGCGTGTACCGGCAAATCGCCGCGCGCGCGGATTCCTTGGCGGAAGAGAAGTACAACACGCTGGTCGTTCCCCGCGGCGGGGAGTTTTTCATGGAATTGCCGGACGGTACGCGGGTTTGGCTGAACTCGGAATCCAAATTATATTTCCCTTTACGTTTCAAGGGCGTGCGGCGGGACGTGAAGCTCGAGGGGGAGGGTTATTTCGAGGTCATGCCCGACTCGACAGCCCCGTTCCACGTGTTCGTCAACGGCGCGGACTTGCGCGTGCTGGGAACGAGTTTCAACGTGACCGCTTACCGGGGACGGACGATAGCCACGCTGGTGGAAGGACGGGTGTGCCTGACCCACGGCGGGGAATCCGTGTTGATGCTGCCCGGCGTGCAGGCGGAAGTGCTCCCGGGAAGCGGCGGGATACGGACACGGGAAGTGAACGTGAAGGAGTTCGTCCTGTGGAAAGATGGTATATTCTATTTCGAGGGGGCGGATCTGGCGACAATCATGGAACGTTTGGCGCGGTGGTATGACGTGAACGTGAACTTTGACGACGAAGAACTCGGGAAATTACGGTTCTCGGTCGAGATGAAACGGTATGAACATATTCAGGATTTATTGACGAAAATTGAAAAGACACGGAAAGTAAGGTTCCGGATCGAGGGAAGAGAAATTCGCGTGGGGGTGTACCGGGAACCGGGTAGCTGAAACACGTGATTCCGGCAAGGTAATTTCACTATAAATGGTGATTTGCGCGTATCGGGAGAGAGAGTACTTTTGCCGGAAACATGAAAGTGAAAAATTAGTAAATCAAGTTAGCTTATTGAAAAAGTAAGCAGGCAATGTTTGCCCCATTGCCCGCTCGCTAAGCTCATCATTGAATTTAATGTGAAACCTAAAAACAAAAGTATGAAAAAAAATGACACGCGAAGCAGTTCCAGTAGGGAAAAGCTGTGGAGGAAGTTATTACTTGTTAAGTTTTTATGCCTGTGTATGCTGGTGCAGAACCTCGCGTTCTCGGCGGTGTACTCGCAGGAGGTGAAACTGACATTGAAGGCCGAGAACAAGAATCTCACGGATATCTTGACGGAGATTCGGGAGAATAGCCGCTACACGTTCGTGTACAACTTGGATGATTTGCAGGGTGTCCGCGTGAAATCGCTGGACGTGAAAGACGCCACGCTCGAGGAGGTACTGGACAAATGCTTGAAAGGCACCGGGGTCTCCTACGAGATAGAAGACGACGTCGTGATCATACGTCCCGAACGTCCCGTGCGGGACGAGGTGAAAAAAGTGGTATTGAAAGGGGTGGTGATGACGACGGATTCCGTGCCTATCCCCGGTGCTACCGTGATTTTGCGGGGGACTTACGCGGGTGTGATATCGGATATCAACGGGAAGTTCGAGATGGCGATCCCGGTGCAGAAAGATATCGTGCTGCTCGTTTCCTTCGTGGGTATGGAAACGCGGGAGGTGAAAGTGTCCGACGTGACGAAGACACTCACGGTCGTGATGAAAGAAAAGGTTGACCAGCTGGACGAAGTCGTGGTCACGGGTTACGGGCAGACGACGAAACGCAATTCCCCGGGTTCTTTCGGTACGGTGGCCGCCGAGGTTTTCGAGAATAAAGCCATTCCCACGGTGGATATGCTTTTGCAGGGGCAGATAGCCGGGGTGAGTGTTGTCGCTGTTTCCGGAAGACCGGGTGAAGCGGCGAAAATACGGATCCGGGGAACGAACACGATTAGCGGGGACGCCGAGCCCTTGTGGGTAGTGGACGGTGTGCCTCTTCAGCAGGATATCCCGGAAATATCGACGGGGCAGATCAAGTCGGGGAATCTGAACGAGATTTTCGTGACGGGGGTAGCGGGGATTAACCCGAACGATATAGAGAGCGTGACGATATTGAAAGATGCTTCCGCCGCCGCCATTTACGGGTCGAGAGCCGCGGGCGGTGTTATAGTGGTCACGACTAAAAAAGGAAAGGCGGGAAAAATGAAAGTGAATTATAGTGCCACGTTTTCCGTGGGGTTGAAACCGCAACGTGATCCGAAGTTGATGAATTCACGGGAGAAACTGGCATGGGAGCGGGAGTTATGGGACGAGTTTTCGGCCGCTCCTTTCGAGCATAATAAGACGGAAAAGCCGTTGAAGCATTACCCGGTAGTGGGAATTGTCGGTATGCTCCGGGCGGAAAAACTCGGGCGGGATGATAAGTTGTGGCTGGAAGACGGGTTCGAACCCATGAGTACCGCGGAACAGGATGCCTATATCGAGGAATTGGGCAAACGCACCACGAATTGGTTTGACGTGATATTCCGAAATTCCTTCTCGATGAATCATAATCTCTCTTTTTCAGGGGGATCGGACCGGAACACGTATTACGTGTCACTGGGTGTCGCTGACCAGAACGGGTTGGTGAAGGAAACGGATTACGAGAGGTATAACGTTAATGCCAAGATTAACACGAACGCGACGGAACGCTTGAACATGATGTTCGGGATTGATCTCTCGAAACAGAAGTCAAAGAGTTACTCGACCGTTATAAACCCGTTCGAGTACGCTTATTTCGCGAATCCTTACGAGAAGGTGTATAACGAGGACGGGAGTTATCGTCCCGACCGCACGTATTTCAACTTGCAATCGATTAACGAGGGAAATGCCAATATCGTGATATTGCCTACCAACGGTTTCAATATCATGCGGGAGCTGAAAGAAACATCAAGTACGGCGGATAACGCGAACGCGCGGGTGCAGATGAACCTGACTTACGATTTGTTGAGTTATTTGAGGTTTTCCGGGTTGGCTTCCTATACCTATTTTCACAATAAAGTGGAGGACACGAGGGGGCGGGACACGTACGCGGCATTTTTAGACCGCTTGTATTTTGATGAATATAATAACGAGTGGACGCCTTACGGGACAATCACGCAGACATCCACGAACGGTTCCAGCTATAACGTGCGGGGACAGTTGGAATACAAGAATACGTTTGCCTTGGAGCATTATTTGAGTCTGGTAGGGGGAGCGGAATTGCGGGGGGATAAAAATCAACGGACTTACTTCAAGCGTTTCGGGTATGACGAGGTGACAGGTTATTCGGCGATGCCGCTTCCGCCCGAGCCATCCGTCACGGACGTGGGAAAGTACGCCGACTTGTTTGACCAGTTGGCGGGGGAAACCACGACTGAAAACAGGTTCGCTTCATTTTACGCTTCGCTGGATTATAATTATTTACAACGTTATTTGTTCAGTTTTACATTCCGGACGGATGGTTCCAACAATTTTGGTAGCGACGAGCAGTTCAACCCCACGTGGTCGTTAGGTTTGGGGTGGCATCTGGATCAGGAACGCTTCATGAGTTCGTTGTTGCCGGTCGTGAACCGGTTGAGCTTGCGGGCTTCCATGGGGTACACCGGGAATATCGTGAAATCCGTGAACAAGGAACTGGTGTTGAGATATACCACGACTTACTGGAACGGGTCGCGGACGGGGTCGGTGAGTTCGGCTCCTAACCCGAACGTGCGTTGGGAGAAAACGAAAGACATGAAAGTCGCATTGGATTTCGGTTTGTTCGACGAGCGGATAAGTGGGTTGGTCGAAGCGTATTACCGCGTGAGTTCGGATGTGGTGTCGACGGTGGACGTGTTGTCGAGCACGGGTTTTTCCGGGCAGCCCTATAATACTTCCGAGATAAAGAATAAAGGCGTGGAGGGAACCTTGAACGTGAAGGTTTTGAACGGTAAGGATTTTAAACTTGACGTGGGGGGAAATATCGCTTGGAACCGGAACATATTGTCGAAATACAGCCGGAAACGGGTGATTAGTAACGGTAGGTACGAGGGATTCCCGCTGGAATCCGTTTTTGCGGGACGTTATATAAAGATAGACGAGAGGGACGGGGTTTATACCTTCGAGTTAAGACCTGACGCGCAAATTTACACGGGTACGGATTTGCAGTCGAAGGATAATTATCGTTTCTATCTCGGGACCTCGGTGGCGCCTGTCACCGGTGGATTCAACGTGAATTTCTCGTATCGCGGTTTGAGATTGAACGTGGGAGGGGTGGTTTCTTCCGGCGCGAAGATATTGAACACGGTTACTTCGCCCGCCGGTTACAGGAGCGTGACTTCTTTAGCCACGGGCGAGAAACCGCAGACCGCGTACAGCGATTTGTATCGCAATCACTTGAACGTGGAGAGGTCCGTGACCAACCGCTGGACGGAAGAGAGGCGCACCGGCGTGAAGTATCCCAGAATTATTGATTATCTGGCGGAGGAGCGGTTGTTGTTGGACCAGTATAATGTGCACGACACGGAAATCACGCAAGGGGCGTACCTTGAAAACGTGTCTTTCCTGCGGGTAAAGAATATATCGTTGTATTATAATTTGCCGGAGCGGTTGTTGCATCCGCTTGGGTTGAAATCGGTAGTCTTTTCCTTCACGATGAATAATTTTATCACGTTCACGAATTATTCGGGTATTGACCCGGAAACGCCGGGAACAACTTACCCCTTGACGCGTTCGGTTACCTTCGGGCTGAATGTAGGATTCTAGTAATGTATTAAATTGAATGAATATGAGAAGATTTGGTTTATATATCATGGTTTTGCTCTTGATTGGACAAACGTCCTGCTCGCGTTATTTGGACGTGAAAGACAAGAGTGAAGTAGTACCGAAAACTGCCGAGGAGTTTTCCGCTATATTGCACACGCGTTTGAATAATATCGAGCAGGCGAGCGAGTATGCTTTCTTCGGGGCGTACCTGAACACGTTGCCTTTCGAGTTCTACACGGATAATATGGACGCGAACCTGACGATTTCGGAGAGGGATATTCCCGAGTACGTGGGAAGTGACATCAATAGTCTTTCCGGTAAGTTCGGCTCGTTGTACGAGGTGATAAAGGATTGTAATATCGTCCTGCACGAGTTGAAAGAACGGGACACGGAGTTCGGGAAAAAACTTTTGGCCACGGCTTACACGATGCGTGCCGTTTGTTATTATAACCTGATGCGTAATTTCTGTGAACCGTATGATAAAACAAGGGCAGGGGAGCAATTGGGGGTACCTCTGGTGGAGAAATTTGACATGGAGGGAAAGCCTGACCGTGCAAGTTTGAAAGCGACAGCGGATTTTATTATTCATGATTTGAAAGAAGCCTTGAAACTCAACCAGACGGACAAACAGTATCTTTTCTACGCCGATGTCACTAACGCGTATCTGGCGAGGACGTATTTTTGGACGCAGGAGTGGGACTTGGCTGCAAGCACGGCAAAAGAGGTGTTGGATGCCTACCCGCTGATTCGCGGGGATGCTTATAGAGAGATGCTCCAGAGTGAAGTGGAACGGAAAGGGAATGAATTGATTCGTAGCGGAACAAAACAGAGTGAAGCGTACACTCGTTTGTACATGCAACGGTCGAAACAACGTCCGGTTTCGTTGGACTTGGTGAAGTTGTTCACGGAGAAAGAGCGGGATATTCGTTATACGTTCTTTTTTGACGAGCAATTCTTGAATACCAAGATGTTGAAGACTTCCGTGCGGGCTGCCGAGATGTGTCTGGTTATGGCAGAGAGTTACGCGCACGCCGGGGACGAAACGAATGCTTTGCGGTACCTGAATCATTTGCGGGAGAATCGGATCAGTGATTATGTCCCGTACACGGCGCAGAATCTTCCAGAAGTGAATACTGACGCTTTAGTCAAGGTCGATGCCACGGGTAAAGCGTTGACTCCCTTGATGTCTGCGATATTGAACGAACGGCGCAAGGAATTGTACTTGGAATTCGATCGCTGGTACGAGTTGAAGCGTAACGGAAGTCCTGTCATGTGGTGGGGGCTTAGTGGAGTGAAGTACGAAACGGCTAAGTTTATGTATTTGTTCCCGATCCCGAAAACTGATATCGCTTTGAACTCGGGATTAATCCAGAATCCCGGGTACGAGGGACTGTAATAATAACATTTAATATAGAATGACATGAAAGCGTTAAAATATATCATAGGAATAATGGTTCTAGTATTATCGGGATGTGACGATGTGGATGATATGCCGCCCCGTCTGGCGGACATTTCCACCACGTTTATTATGCCTGCTTTGCCTCGTTTGACAAACGCGGAAAGGGCTGTTATTCAAGAGAGAAGAGATGCTTATAATGAAGCGTTGGAAGAAAATTGAAGTTCCACGAATAAAGAATAGAGTTATGCGAAAGATTTTATTTGTTTTTTCGTTACTGGTGAGTTTGAGCCTCCTGTGGGCTTGCTCGGATGATGATGATAAGGGACCCACGTTGAGTTTCGGGCGTCCCATATATATACTGAAAGCTGTTGATTCTTTGGCAGTGGAGGTAATGGTATCGGAACCGGTAACGGAAGTGGTGAGAGTTCCTTTCACGGTAGAAGGATCTGCCGTGGAAGGTGAAGATTACACGTTGTCGGCAAGGGAATTTACAATCCAACCGGGTCAGATGATTGATACGATTCACGTGAAACCGAAAGATAACGTGGTAGGACGGCGTGAAATTCGCTTGAGTTTACAGGAAGTGCCGGGATATCGCTTGTGGAACAATCGTTGGGCGATGATTCCCGTGGAAACGAAGGATTTGTTTACCGGCTCATTTACCCAGACTTCCATGGATTTGAAGAATGAGATCGTCGTGTCCGCCGGAATGAAAGTGGCAGGGGAAGATTACATGTACAAGCGGGAAGAGTTGCGCGTACCTTTCGAGATAGATCCTGAATCCACGGCAGTGGAAGGAGAGCATTACGAGATCGTGGGCGGCGGACGTGAGTTGTACATGGGAGTAATGAAGGCCACGGCTGACGTGACCGTGCGTTTCCTCAAGAAAGAGGAGGGGAAAGATAAAGTGATCCTTCGGTTAGTGGAAGAAGGTCGTTTCGAGGCGGGTACGAACGGTTTCGTGGTCATAAACGTGAACGGACCGACGCGTTACGAGGAATTTGTAGGGACATGGATTTCTCCTAATTTGATAAGTGTTGACTTTATCAAGAGTATGGTTTGGGGACACCCGAACGATTGCGATAATCTGCCATTGAATAATCCCGCCACGGACAAGATCGTGTTTGGTGCGGCGAATACCTTAAACGTGGATGGCGTGTATGGTGATTTGGCAAAATACTTGCGGAATTGTGACGTAATCTATAAGGGGGAAGAGCCCGAACAGCTATGGGATCAGGATGCTTACGGGATAAAACGGGATGTCGTGACGCTGGAGTTAAGTAAAGCGAACGTGAACTATTCCGCCGCTAACGTGACGGAACGCCCGGCGATTATTTTGGTGCGTTTGTTGAGCAAAGGGAAAGTCTTGGAATTTCGGGTTGTGGATTACGAACCGACTGATTTCTTGACGGGAACTTATAAAGACCAGATGAACCCGGGATGGGGCGATCCGCCACAGTACCCGATGAGGGAATTGTACCCGCTGGTATTCCGTTTCACGAAGGTGGAATAAAAGAGAAGATTTTTCAATGTCTTACTATAAAAATGAAAAGTATGAAAAAATGGATGTTAGTATTGCTGGTAGGGCTTCTGGTGTTACCATGCACGCGAGAAACGTACGCTTCCGGTCGTAAGAAAAAAGGTAAAACGACGGAGGTCAAGGCACCGGAGAAAAAGAGTGCTTATGACAAATTGTTCAAAAAGAAGTCGTGTGAAACCGTGAAGAGTAATTTTATCACGCTTCACAAGGTGGACGGCAAATTGTATTTCGAGATTCCGACGAAGTATCTCGGGCGGGAAATGTTGCTGGCTTCCACGTTGACATCGACGTCCAGTAACGATTTCTGTGACGTGGGATACAAACAGAATGATCCGCTGCATATCAAGTTCACGAAGATCGACAGCACGATCTACCTCAACGAGGTGAATGCTTACGTGACGTCGAACCCGAATGAGCCGTCTTTGCGCAAGGCGATAGATAAGAATTTCATGGATGCAATTCTCTATTCTTACAAGATAGCTGCCTATAATGGTGACAGTACGGCAGTCGTGATTGACGTGACCCCGATGTTTACCACGGATATGAAGGAGTTTGCTTTCCTGCCGACTTCTATCATGGGATTGATTCAAGTGGTGACCAGTTTCAATAAAGACGGGTCAGCCTTGGGAGAAATCAAGGCGTTTGATGATAACCTGACGGTGAAGTCCATGCTGTCCTATAAAATGTCGTTGAAATTCATGGCTTTCTCGATATTGGATAATATGCCATTGACGGCAACCGTAACCCGTTCGTTACTTTTATTGCCGGAGGAGAAAATGCGTCCTCGTATTTCTGACTCCCGCGTGGGGATATTCGTGACGAGTAAACAACACGTTTCCACGGAGAAAGACGGTATACAAAACTACACGCTTGCCAATCGTTGGCGTTTGGAGCCGAAAGATGTTGCCGCTTACAGAAGGGGGGAACTGGTGGAGCCGGTGAAACCTATCGTGTTCTACATTGATGATGCCTTCCCGGAATTGTGGAAACAGCCGATAAAGGAAGGTACTTTGCGTTGGAATGCCGCTTTCGAGAAGATTGGTTTCAAGAATGCCGTGCAGGTGCGTGATTTCCCGGCTGATGATCCGGAGTTCGATCCGGATAACTTGAAGTACTCCTGTATCCGCTATTTGCCTTCCTCGACCGCTAACGCGATGGGCCCCTCTTGGGTAGACCCGACAACAGGGGAGATTATCAACGCTTCCGTGTTGGTTTACAATGACGTGATTCGTCTGATTAATAACTGGCGTTTCGTGCAGACGGCACAAATCGACCCTTCAGTACGGGCAAAGAAGATGCCGGATGATATCGTGAAGGAGTCTATCGCTTACGTGGTGGCTCACGAGGTGGGACACTGTCTGGGGTTCATGCACAATATGGCGGCATCGGCTTCTTATGCGGTGGATTCTTTGCGTTCCGCTTCTTTCACGAATACTTACGGGACTACGCCCTGTATCATGGACTACGCCCGTTTCAATTACGTGGCGCAACCGGGCGACAAGGGAGTGCGTCTGACTCCGCCCGACTTGGGAATTTACGATTATTTCCTCGTGAAGTGGAGTTATCAGCCTTTATTGGATGCCGGGAACGAGTGGGACGAGCAAGCAACTTTGGAAGGTTGGGTGGACGAGAAAGCGGGAGATCCCCGTTATCGTTACGGTAGGCAGCAGATCTATTCCCGCTATGACCCGAGTGCCATTGAGGAAGATTTGGGTGACGACCCGATGAAAGCCGGAGAATACGGTATCAAGAACTTGAAATATATTCTTGCTAACATGAATGATTGGGTAACCGATGATACCGATTTCACTCATCGCGAACAATTGTACAAGCAAATCGCGAATCAATATTACCGTTATCTTATGAACGTGATGTACAACGTGGGAGGGATTTACTTGACGGAAGTGAAGGACGGTACGCGAGGACAACGTCACGTGTCCGTGCCGAAGAACGTGCAAAAGGCTTCGCTGGCGTGGATATTGAAGGAGTTCAAATCTGCCGATTGGCTAAATAACAAGGAGTTGACGAAGAATTTCAGCATGGCTGTCGATATGACGCCCGTGTTGCAAAAGAGGCTTCTGGATCAGTTGGAACGCTTGACCGGAAATATACTTTTGTCCGCTCATTTGTCATCGAATCCTTACACGGTGCAGGAATACTTGACAGATTTGTATAACGGGGCTTTCGACAGCACGATCAAGGGACGGAAATTGACGGAAGGTGACAAGATGTTGCAACGTTTTATCGTGGATGTATCCAGCAGCGCGTTTAAAGATGCCGGAGGCGGTGCGTTACGGATGTTGACGGATGCGGCTTATGTACCTTCGGTGGAGGAGATTGCCGCTTACGGGTTGGATGAAAGCGGGTTTATTCACAAGTATATAGATCAATTCCGTCAGTTGGAAGAAGAACACGGGGTTGGCTACGTGGCACGGCAAATGGCTCTGAACGAGTTCGGCTACGGTTATGGTTTCCAAAGGCGGGTTACGGTCGGTGAGATTGATAATTCACAGACCTACATACAGGATATGGCGTTGAAAGCACAGCGTTTGTTGTCTTCTAAAGTTGCCGGGGCAACGGGCGACACGAAAGTGCATTATCAATCCATGTTGATGAAGTTGAATAAAGCATTGAAGGATAGTAAATAACCCTAAGTTTGTACTACTGGATGATGGAGCGAGGCTGTCCGGAATTACCCGGCAGCCTTGTCTTTTTTTAATTACTTCAAGTTCTCGTAAAAGAAGCGCCACAACGTGTCGTTCAATGGCGGGGGAGCGGTGACGGTCACCATCTCTTGCTTCACCGGGTGCATGAACGTGATGGAACGGGCATGAAGGCTGATACCTCCTCCCTCGTTGGAACGGGGGAAACCGTATTTCAAGTCGCCTTTGATGGGGCATCCGATCTTTGCCAATTGACAACGGATCTGGTGATGACGTCCCGTGCACAGCTTCACTTCCAACAGGTAATAACGTTGTCCGGCTCCCAGCAGGGTATATTCCAGAATAGCTTCTTTCGCTCCACTCTTGGGTTTGTTGTAAGCGTATGATTTATTCTTCTCGGGATCACGCATCAGGTAGTGAGTCAATCGGGCATGGTCTTCGTCGGGAAGGTTCCCCACGATAGCCCAATAGATTTTGGTGATTTCCTGATCGTGTTCTTGAAACATCTTGTTCAGACGAACCAATGCTTTGCTGGTTTTGGCGAATAATACGACACCGCTCACCGGGCGATCCACGCGGTGGGGAATACCCAAGTACACATCACCGGGCTTGTTGTATTTCTCCTTGATGTAGGCTTTTACCCGTTCGCTTAGCGGCTCATCACCCGTTTTATCTTCCTGCACGATATCCGATACCCGCTTGTTCACGGCTATGATGTGATTGTCTTCGTATAAAATCTCCAAATCCCTCATGTTATTTTAAATTTTAGATTTTAAATTTTAGATTGAACTCTCCAATTTTAGATTTTAAATTGAATTCTCAAATCCCTGAATCCTACAATTTAAAATCTAAAATCATTCAATCTAAAATTCTAATATTGTTCTCTCTCGTTCGGGAAGTTGCGGCTCTTCACGTCGTTGATGTAGTTGCTGACAGCTCCCGTCATTTCCGCGTACAAGTTGTGATAGCGACGCAGGAACCGGGGTGAAAATTCCTGATTGATTCCCAGCATGTCGTGAATCACGAGTACCTGACCGTCCACGCCGCCGCCGGCACCGATACCGATAATGGGTATGCTTACTTCTTGTGCCACTTGCGCGGCTAGTTTTGCCGGAATCTTCTCCAGAACGATGCCGAAGCAACCAGCTTCTTCCAAAGCGTGGGCGTCTTCGATCAGTTTCTTGGCTTCTTCCTCTTCCTGTGCCCGTACAACGTAAGTACCGAATTTATGGATACTCTGCGGGGTAAGCCCGAGGTGTCCCATGACAGGGATTCCGGCAGAGAGTATGCGTGAAACCGATTCGAGGATTTCTTTTCCACCTTCCAGTTTCACGGCGTCGGCGCTTGTTTCTTTCATGATGCGGATAGCCGAGCAAAGGGCTTCCTTGCTGTTCCCTTGGTAACTACCGAAAGGCAAATCCACGACAACCAAGGCGCGTTCCACGCCCCGAACCACGGAAGCACCGTGATATATCATCTGGTCGAGCGTAATCGGCAGGGTGGTTTCGTGTCCTGCCATAACGTTGGACGCGGAGTCACCCACGAGTATAACATCTATTCCGGCATTGTCGATAATCTTTGCCATGGAATAGTCATAAGCGGTAAGCATACTTATTTTTTCACCCTTCAGTTTCATTTCCGACAACACGTGGGTGGTTACTCTTTTTACTTTCTTTTGAACAGACATAGTACTGATTTTTTACGAGCCGGTGAACGGATCACTTGGACTCAGGTTCTTTAAATGTTCCGATAAGTGTTTGTGAACCGGTCACTTTTTGTCCCAGCTTCACGTCTATTTTAGTCCCTAGCGGCAAGTATAGGTCAACACGGGAACCGAATTTGATGAATCCGGCGTGTTCGTCTTGACGTGCTTCTCCGCCCACGGGAGCGTAAGATACGATGCGTTTTGCCATAGCCCCGGCGATTTGGCGCATGACGATGTCCCGCCCGTCACGGGCTTCTATGGCGATAGTGGTTCTTTCATTCTCCGTGGAGGACTTGGGCAGGTAGGCTGCCATGTATCTTCCTTGATGGTATTTGAAATATTTGATGATTCCGTTGATAGGGAACCAATTGATGTGCACGTTAAAGATATTCATGAATATGGATACCTGTATACATTGTTTTTTCAAGTACTCCGGTTCGTATGTTTCCTCTATAACCACGATTTTCCCGTCGGCAGGGGCGAGGATAGTGATATCGTCCGGCGCGATGTGCCTGTTCGGGAAACGGAAAAAGTTTACCATCAGGAGGTAGCAGATAGCACTGACAACGAGCACAGCCCTGAAAACAATGATACCGGGAGAGAAAACGTAGACAAGTACGTTGATAATGGCGATAATTACAAATGCTTTAATTAACAGTGAATGACCTGCTTTATGTATCTTCATATTCTTTTCGTTACGTTATTAAAACAGCGGGCAAAGTTAATACATGAATTCCATATATACAAAAATAGCGGGGATTGTAAATATGACAGCGTCGAATCTGTCGAGGATTCCCCCGTGCCCGGGCAGAATATTGCCGGAGTCCTTGATTTCAATACTACGTTTGAACATGGATTCCAGTAAGTCGCCGTAAATGGCGAATACCACCACGATGCAGGAGATGACTGCCGTGTCGAAAACGCGGTATCCCTCGATATACGGAGCCACGCACAGCCCGACAATAATGGTCATCAGCCCGCCGCCGATGGCTCCTTCCCAAGATTTCTTCGGGGATATCCGGGGAAAAAGTTTATGCTTGCCGAGTAAAGAACCGGAAAGGTAGGCAAACGTGTCGTTTACCCACACGAGCAGGAAGGGGAAAAAGATGATTTCCGGCATCCATTGTCCCGAGTTTGACATGTAAGGCAAGTATATCAATAAGGTAAAAGGCAGGCTGATGTACAGGAGGGCATAATAGGAGAACGCGATGTTCTGGAAACCGTTTCCCTTTTTGCGATAGAGCTCGCGGATAGCCATAATAAATGTCAGTATAAAGAAATAGAGGTAACCGTCTTTGTAACCGATGTAGTTATGCAGGAATCCCGCGGTGAATAGCACGCTTCCGCACACGATACAGAAAAAGAGGTTGACGTGGATGTTCATGTGTCGTGCCATACGGCCGAACTCAAGAAGTCCCAGAATGTTGATGATAAAGAACAGTACGTAAAAACAAATGGGGTGTATGAAAATACACCCTGTTAGTACCACGACAAACAGCAATCCGCTGATTGCCCTTTTTAAGAAATTACTTACGATCATTGTATGCTTTTATAACTTGCTCGGCTTTTTCCCGGTCTTCTTTGTTTACCATGACGTTGATATCGCCGAATGTTTTGTAAGAAGAATCCCGTTGATTCAGAACTACGGCAGGGATTCCCGAGTCGGTTAACACTTCCTTGATTCGTTCAGCGACGAATTCTTCGGTTGTCGAGAAAACAGATACCCAATTTTCCATAACTTTCGTTTTTTAGTTTATACTGTTTTTATCCTGTCGGGAATAGCCCTTCGTTCTTATAATTCTTCGGGTTGAATGGTTTCCCCGTCTTCCGTCCAAGGACGTTTCCCGAGTATTCTTTCCAGATCATCGCTGAAGATTACTTCTCTCTCGATCAAGAGTTCGGCAACTTGGCGGTGCTGGTCTTTATGTTCACTCAATAGTTGTTTTGCCCGTTCGTACGCGGCTGAAACCATCGCTTTCACTTCTTCGTCGATAATCTCCGCCGTTTTTTCCGAGTAAGGTTTCGTGAAGTTGAAATCACTTTGTCCGGTGGAATCGTAATAACTCAACATTCCCACTTTATCGCTCATACCGTAGATGGATACCATGGCATAGGCCTGTTTCGTGGCACGTTCCAAGTCGTTCTGTGCGCCCGTGGATATTTCGCCGAAGACGATTTCTTCCGCGGCACGTCCGCCCAACACGGAAACCATTTGGTCGAGTAATTGGTCTTTCGTGGTGATCTGGCGTTCTTGCGGCAGATACCACGCCGCACCCAAGGCTTTGCCTCGCGGTACGATAGTCACTTTCAACAGCGGGTGAGCGTGTCGGAGCAACCACGATACGGTAGCGTGTCCCGCCTCGTGATAAGCGATGGTTTTTCTCTCGCCCGGTTTGATTACCTTGCTCCGGTTCTCGAGTCCTCCCACGATACGGTCGATGGCATCGAGAAAGTCTTGTTTTTCCACTGCCGATTTGTTTTTACGGGCGGCGATCAGTGCTGCCTCGTTCGCCACGTTGGCGATATCCGCGCCCGAGAACCCGGGTGTTTGTTTCGCGAGGAAGCTGTAATCGATATCCTCTGCAAGTTTCAACGGTTTCAAGTGTACCTTGAAAATATCTTCCCGGTCTTTCAATTCGGGGAGATCCACGTATATCTGACGGTCGAAACGTCCGGCACGCAATAACGCGCTGTCCAGAATATCCGCCCGGTTGGTGGCAGCTAGAATGATAACGCCCGAATTAGTTTCGAAGCCGTCCATTTCAGTCAACAACTGGTTCAACGTGTTCTCGCGTTCGTCGTTGGAACCCATGTTCGGGTTTTTGCCCCGGGCGCGACCGATGGCGTCGATCTCGTCGATGAATATGATACACGGGGCTTTCGATTTCGCTTGCTTGAACAAGTCGCGTACACGGGATGCCCCGACCCCGACGAACATTTCCACGAAGTCCGAGCCTGACATGGAGAAGAACGGTACATTGGCTTCTCCCGCCATCGCCTTTGCCATTAAGGTTTTTCCCGTTCCCGGGGGACCCACGAGTAAGGCTCCCTTGGGTATTTTACCTCCCAACTTCGTGTATTTATCCGGTGATTTGAGGAATGACACGATTTCTTCCACCTCCTGTTTCGCCTCGGCTAATCCTGCCACGTCTTTGAACGTGATCTTGATATTGGATTCCTTGTCAAACAGTTTGGCGTTGGATTTTCCCACGTTGAAGATACCGCCGCCACCACCGCCGCCGGCGTTTTTACTCATCCGGCGCATGAAGAATACCCAAATACCTACAAATAGAGCCAAGGGCAGGATGATGGATATGATGTCTGCCCACCAGTTGTACTCGTCGCCGTAATCGACATGTATGTCCGCGGTTTCCGGGTATTCCTTTTGTGCTTCTTCCAGATTCTTTTCGAATTGCTCCAATGTTCCGAAAGGTACGTAGTATTGTGGTCCCGTACTTTTTTGGTTAAATCCCTTGGAAACTAATTTGTCGTGAGTTTCTATCTTCTCCGGTTTCAGGAAAATATTTGCCTTTCCCCCGTTGCGGACGATAAGAATTTCTTTCACCTCGTCCTTGGCGAGAATATTGGTTTTAAATTCCTGCCACGAGATACGTTCCGGGTTTGTCGGCATACTGAAAAATTGGTAGCCTATAAGAATGGCGGCAATAATAATATAGGTCCAGTAGCCGCCGAATCTCTGGTTCCTGTTGTTCTTCCTCCCGACCGGAGGAAAATCAAAGTTATCGTGTTTGTTGTTTTCTGCCATATCGTGTATTAATTTTCTTCTATTCTGGTTATTTCTGCATCTACCCAAAAGTCTTCGAGTTGATAATAATCTCTTTGTTCTTTTTGAAATATATGTACGACCACGTTTCCATAGTCCAGAACTACCCATTGTGCTTGTTGCTCCCCTTCCACGTGTAACGGTTTTTCCCCCGTGTATTCGTTGACTTCATCGTGAACGTAATCCGACAGGCTCGCCACGTGCGTGTTGGAAGTTCCGTGACATATTACGAAAAAACTACAGAAACAGTTTTCGATTCTTCTTAAATCAATCTTTACTATATCGACACCCTTGTTCTTATTTAATGTTTCAATTACTTGTTCAACTATTTTTTCTGCTCCACTCATTCTCTATAACTAATTTCTAATTTAAAGTACAAATATACATTTAATATTTAATCCCTTTACAAAAAGCGTACCTATTTTCCCGTTGTTTGTTATTATGACGAATTGTCAGTGGAATAGGTTTGGATTTTTAGAGGATAAATTTTATAAAAGTGGAGATGGTTAATTTTTTTATTCATTGGTAGTGTTTTTAACAAATCTTATTTATAGTTTTGCAAACCAGTGCGCCGATTTTGTCGTTTACCGAACCATGAAATAAGGGGGCGGGATTGGATTGTAACGTGAAACATTATAAACTTGTAGAAAAGAATGGAAAAGTATCTGATACCGTTAGTTCCGGGGCCTGTAGCTGTCCCGCAAGAGATTTTGAAAGTTGCTGCCCGGAACTTCGGGTCTGCGGATTGTGAGCCGGAATACGCGGCTTTATACCGGGAAACGGAGGGTTTGTTGCAGAAGATGATGAAAACCCGCGAACGGGTAGTGATTCAGACGGGCGAGGGGATGTTGGTTTTGTGGACGGCTTTGAAAAGTACGTTAAAGCCGGGAGATAGGGTGTTGGTGCTTTCTACCGGGTTATTCGGCGAAGGGTTCGGTGATATGGCAAAAGCGATCGGGTGCGAGGTGATGACGTTGGATTTCGGGTATGACCGGACCTTCCATGATTTTGATACCATAGAAAAGGCTATCGTGGAGTTCAAGCCGAAAATGATCACGATGGTACAGAATGAAACCCCGAGCGGGACAACAAATCCCGTTCAGGAGATTGGGGATTTGAAAGTGAAACACGGGGTACCGTTGTTATGCGTGGATATTGTTTCCGGTTTGGGTGGTACTCCTGTCGATGTAGATGCTTGGCACGTGGATCTGGCTTTGGGCGGTTCGCAGAAATGTTTGTCTGCCCCGGCAAATATGTCTTTCCTTTCCGTGAGCGAGGGAGCGTGGAACATCGTGAAAGAGGTGAATTACGCGGGTTACGAGGCTTTGTTGCCTTTCCTGACTGCCCCGGAAACGGGATATTTCCCTTACACTCCTTACTGGCAGGGGACGGCTCAGTTGCATAAGGCTTGTGAATTGATATTCGAGGAGGGCTTGGATAGTTGCATTGCCCGTCACGAGAAAGTCGCCGCTTATTGCCGGGAACGGATTAAGGATATGGGGTTAAAGCTGTATCCTGCCGAAGATGCCGTGTGTTCTCCGACCGTGACGGCTGTTTACGTGCCCGAACACATGACTTGGGAACGTTTGGATTCCGAGTTGAGAGTACAAGGTATGGTTGTCGGCGGAAATTACGGTAAATTGGCGGGAAAGGTATTCCGTATCGGTCACATGGGATCGCAGGCGAATATCAACCTGATCAAGGAAGCGATGGATATTTTGGAAACCGTGGTTCACGATATTTAATTCCGGCGGGATGAATGGTGATATTCACGCGAGAGCTCATTAATTGGCTGGAAGCGCACCAGTTGCCTTGTCTGGTGAAGGAATCTATCGGTATCGAATGTCCCGGTTGCGGGTTTCAGACAGCGGTTTTTATGTTGTTAAGGGGAGAGATTGTCAATTCCGTGAAAACTTACCCGGGATTAATCCCCTTGATCGTGTTTCTAGCCCTTGCGGCAGGGCGTATCGCGGGGATAAAAAAAATATCGCCCGGCATATTAAAAATTACGGGTTTTGTTTGCTTGATAATAATTTTAATTTCATATTTGCTTAAATTAATAACCCACTAAAACGACAACGATGGAGATTATTGAAACGAAGAAAAAAGACCTCCCGAATGCAACGGCAGTGTTGGTATTGGGAATATTGTCACTGGTATTTTGCTGGTGCTACGGTTTCGTTGGATTGGTGTTGGGGATTCTCGCCGTGGCGATGGCTTCGTCGCCTCGCAAGGCTTATTTGGAGAATCCGGACGAGTACACGGAGGCATCTTATAAAAACGTGAGTGCCGGGCGTGTTTGCGGGATCATCGGGATTTGTGTTGCCTTGGCGGTAGTCGCTTTCGTTATCCTCGTTATACTGGGTGTTACGGCACTGGGTGTCGGTTCGGCGTTGATGCTAGGTTAAAATTAAATAACATATGGATTACAGATTTGAAATCAGTTTACCGACTAGTTCGGATTTTAGGTGTGAAATCGCGGTTGGAGGAGAACAGACATTCCAACAGTTTCACGATAAAATTGTTGAGACGTTAAATTACGACAGTTCTCAAATGGCTTCTTTCTTCACGTTAGACCGGATGGGGAACCGGGTGAAAGAAATCGCTTTGATGGATATGGCCGTGGATGACGAGGAGAGTGAAAACCTCGTTATGGACAGCACGAAGATCAGCGATATCATTAAGCCGGGATGCCTCGAACTGGAATACGTGTACGATTTCTTTTCCAACAAGTATTATAAGGTGGAATATGCCGGGGAATATATCCGCGATTCGTCGGACGTGATGCCGGTTTGTATTGCTTGCGAGGGAGATATCCCGGAACAATTCTCGTATGACGAGAGCAATGCTAACTGGGAATTTGACAAGCCCGAGGAAGAATATGACGGCGATTACGACGACAGTTTCATGGAGGAATTCGGGAATGACAGTTATGACGACGACGATCGTCAGGATCGTGACGGTGATGATGATTACTATAGGGATTCCCGTTACGAGAGTTTGGATGATTATATTGATAGGCTTTAGTAATTTTAGATCTAAAGATTTTAGATTTAAGATTGATTTTCTAAAATCATAAATTTGAAATTATAATCGTAAATCATAAATCGTAAATCAAAAATCTTTAAATGGATGAAGACATTGCTGGTATTGTTAGGACCGACGGGGGTGGGGAAGACAGACTTGAGTATAGAGTTGGCGAGGCATTACCGGACATCTGTAATTTCTTGTGATTCCCGACAGATTTATAAAGAAATGAATATAGGAACTGCCGTACCGGAGCGAGAGCAACTGGCGGCAGTTCCTCATTTTTTTATTCAGACCGTATCCGTGCGGGATTATTTTAATTGCTGGGAATTTGAGCAGCAGGCTTTACGTAAGATACGGGAGCTTTTTGAGGAGAGGGATGTCGTGGTTATGGCGGGCGGTTCGATGATGTATATTGACGCGGTGTGCAAAGGGATTGACGAGATGCCTACTATTGACGACGAGGTGCGGGCGTCGGTGAAAGAGATGTTCGAACGGGACGGGATAGAAGCCTCGCGTATGTTATTAAAGAAGTTGGACCCGGAGTGGTACGCGCGAGTGGATCTGAAGAACGGTAAACGGGTTATGCACGCATTGGAAGTTTGCCTGATGACGGGAAAGCCGTATTCTTCTTTTTTGACGCGCACCGTGAAAGAGCGGGAATTTAATATCGTGAAGATCGGACTGAACCGGGAACGGGAAGAATTGTTCGACCGTATCAACCGGCGCGTGGATATTATGGTTGAATCGGGTATGGAGGAAGAAGCGCGAGCCCTTTACCCGTTACGGCATTTGAACGCGTTGAACACCGTGGGATACAAGGAATGGTTTGATTATTTTGATGGGAAGTTTGACCGGGAAGAGGCTATCCGTCTGATAAAGCGTAATACCCGCCGTTACGCCAAAAAGCAACTTACATGGTATCGTAATGACCCGGACATCCATTGGTTCCATCCCTCCCAAAAAGAGGAAATCCGATCCATTTTAAATTCCTTGATTTTAGATTAAGTGATTGAATTACTCTGTCTTGTAAAGGAATCCATTTTCCATTTTCAATTTTCCATTTTCAATTATTTAGTCCGTCATGTATTGTTTCGGCTCCAGTTGCTTGGTGCGTCGGGGCGGCATGAGTAGGATAAGGAACGAACCTAAAATGATAACGCACCCGAGAATATAATCCTTTATATCCAAATCGGGTTTTAAATTGATAGCGTAAACCGCGACAAGCGATTCGAGCCCGTAGGTCAACATGGGTTGGAATGCCCGGAAAGTCATAAAGGTTTCTGCCGTGGCGGTTTGTAGGGTGGCGTAATACAGGTAGGTCGATAGGGAAGTTAGCATGAATCCCGTGAGGCACGCCGACACGATAGTCGTGGGGTGAAGGATATCTTCAATTCGGGGCAAATAGAACCACGAGGGATGGCTGTCGAAGAATCCCGGGGCGAAAATATGTTCCCCGATAGCGATGACGGTAAGTGCCGACATCACGATAATACCACCCCAGAACATGGTGAACCCGGAAATACCGCATTTCTGGCGGGTGGTTGTGTCGGGACTTGCGATAGTTGTTTTCTCGACCACGATAGCACGGGTGCAACTGGCTATAATAACCGCGGACATGAGTACGCTGACTCGTAATTGTATGACTTCCGGTAGCGATTGTATGAATAACACGATGCCTACCATGATGACGAGCATACCGAAAATATTACTCGGGTGGGGGCGGCGTTTAAAGAAAATGTAAGCGAAAATCGTGGTCACCACTATTTCCCCGTTTATCAATAAACTCGTTTCCGTGCTGGTGATATACAGGTAAACGGCGGCAAGGAAAAAGTTACGGCATATTTGAAGTATCGTGTACAGCCACGAGTATTTTACACCCGAACGCCAGCCTTCACGGGTGACGGGTTTTCGGATGAGCAACAGTGCCACTCCTGCCGAGAATATCTGTAACGTGGCGAACACGAGGATGTTCGCTTCCAAGTACACGATGCAGAAGCGGGTAATAACGCTGATTATTGCCCATGTGATAATAGATAACAACGCGTATAGGGCACCTATTTTCATGCTTGGTTATTTTAATTTGGTTCGGATATAACGATATGTTCGGGTGAAAAGTTTTTTATTAAAATAAAATATATCTTTGTTTTGCTAAATATAACAGAACCGGTAATGACAGAATCGAATACGCGGCACGGGTACGCGGAATCCCTCCAAGTGTTTTACAGGCAGGGAATTACTCGTGATATTTCATGGCGATTGGCGAAATTGAGAGAATTGAAAAAAGCTATTCTTTCACGAGTGGAGAGTATAAACAAGGCTTTGTGGGAGGATCTGAGGAAGTCCGAGGGCGAGGCATACCTGACGGAGATCGGGGTGGTCATCGGCGAGATAGATTATCACGTGAAGCATTTGAGGCGTTGGGCGAAAGGAAAGCGGGTGCCCACCCCGTTACCTTTTTTGCCTTCTCGTAGTCGGATCATGTACGAACCTTACGGGGTGGTGCTTATTATAGCTCCTTGGAATTACCCGTTCCAGTTAATTATGGCACCTTTGATCGGGGCTATTTCGGCGGGGAATTGTGCCGTGTTGAAGCCTTCTCCTTTTGCCCCGGCGACGACAAAGGTGCTCGGGGAGATTGTTGCTGCGGTGTTTGATCCCGGTCATGTGGCTATGTTCGAGGGGGACGGGGAAATGGTCAATCGCTTGCTGGAGGAGCGGTTCGATTATATCTTTTTCACGGGAGGACCTCGTTTCGGGAGGCAGGTCATGGAGGCGGCTTCCCGGCATCTGACGCCCGTGACGCTGGAATTGGGGGGTAAAAGTCCCTGTATCATGGATCGGGACGCGAATCTGGAGATTGCGGCTCGGCGTGTTGCTTGGGGGAAGTTCCTGAACGCGGGACAGACTTGCGTGGCTCCGGATTATGTTCTTATTCCGGCGGAGCGTGAAGCGGCTTTCGTGGCGGCAGTGAAACGCGCGATACAACTTTTCTACGGGGAGAATCCCGTGGAGAGCCCGAATTACACGAGAATTATTCATCAGGAAGGAACGAAACGTCTGATGAAGTTGATGCATTCCTCCGGGCAAGTGGTCGTGGGGGGAGAGGTCGATGTTGAAGATAAATATATCGCGCCGACCGTGTTGACGGGTGTGGAGCCGGATAGCCCGATCATGCGGGAAGAGATTTTCGGACCGGTTTTGCCGATTTTGAATTACAAGGAGTTGGATGAGGCGATAGATTTCGTGAATAAACGAGAAAAGCCTTTGGCGTTGTATTATTTCGGACCTTCGGCGTCGGCAGAAAAAGTGTTGAAACACACTACTTCTGGCGGAGCTTGTATCAACGATACAATTATTCATGTGGGTAATTTTCATTTACCTTTCGGGGGTGTCGGAACGAGCGGGATGGGCAAGTATCACGGGAAGGCGAGTTTTGAATTGTTCAGTAATTTGAAATCTGTTGTAATTTCTCCCACCTTTATTGATAACCATTTTCGTTATGCCCCGTATAAGCATTTGAAATTGATTAAAAAATTTATGTGATGTCTGATAAGAATTATTATATTTGTTGAAATTTAAAAACAATAGCGCTATGAAAAAGTACATTTGCACAGTTTGCAGTTATATCTATGATCCCGCGGAGGGTGATCCGGACGGGGGTATTGCACCCGGAACCGCTTTTGAAGATATTCCGGAAGATTGGGTTTGCCCGCTTTGCGGCGTCGGTAAAGAAGACTTCGAACCGGTAGAGGAATAAAAATTAAAAAGAAGACCGGCTAACTTTTGAGAAACATCTCATTTCAGTTAGCCGGTCTTTTTTTATGTATGCGCTATCTTTATTTCACCCTTATCCCATCTTAAAAATACTGCTTTTACATACCATTGACATAGCATGGACGCTCGTGTACGTCCATGCTACGTTCATGCTACGTCTATGCTACGTTCATGAGGTAGTGTATAGGTAGCCCAAGGGTAATTTTAATGTGCCCACTCGGCGAAGAAGTCGTTTCCTTTGTCATCGACGATGATGAAGGCGGGGAAGTTTTCAACCCGGATTTTCCGGATAGCTTCCATTCCTAATTCTTCGAAAGCGACGATTTCAACCGATTTGATACTTTCCTTGGCAAGGATCGCGGCAGGTCCGCCGATGGAACCGAGATAGAATCCGCCATGCTTCTTGCAGGCGTCGGTAACGGCTTGCGAACGGTTACCTTTGGCAACCATAATCATGGAACCGCCGTGGTCTTGGAACAAGTCAACGTACGGGTCCATACGTCCGGCTGTTGTGGGACCGAAGCTCCCGGATGCCATACCTTTGGGTGTCTTGGCGGGACCGGCGTAATAGATCGGGTGTTTCTTGAAATATTCCGGCATGGGTTTGCCCGCGTCGAGCATCGCTTTGATTTGGGCGTGCGCGATATCGCGTGCCACGATTAGGGTTCCCGACAGGTTCAAACGAGTTTTTACCGGGTATTGGCTTAATATCTTCAGTACTTCCTCCATGGGTTGATCCAAATCTATATCCACGGCAGGGGCTAGAGCCGGATTCTCGGCGGGTAGGAAACGCGCGGGATTCTTCTCGAGTTGTTCGAGGAAGATTCCGTCTTCGGTGATCTTCGCCTTGATGTTGCGGTCGGCACTGCAACTGACACCGATTCCCACGGGGCAGGATGCGGCGTGACGCGGCATACGGATTACCCGTACATCATGTACCCAGTATTTGCCGCCGAATTGTGCCCCGATACCCATATCTTGGCAAATTTTCTGTATTTTGGCTTCCCATTCCAGATCGCGGAATGCCTGACCGCCCTCGTTTCCCTCGGTAGGCAGGTTGTCGTAATATCCCGCGGATGCTTTCTTCACGGTCGCCAAGCAGGTTTCGGCAGAAGTTCCGCCGATGACCACGGCCAGGTGGTAGGGAGGACAAGCGGAAGTACCCAAGTCTTTCACCTTTTCCTTGATGAACTTGGTCAACGCTTCCTCGGTCAGAAGGGCTTTGGTCTGTTGATAGAGGAAAGTCTTGTTGGCAGAACCGCCTCCTTTGGTGATAAACAGGAACTCGTATTTATTGCCTTGCGTGGCGTACAGGTCGATTTGCGCGGGAAGGTTCGTTCCGCTGTTTTTCTCGTTGAACATGGTGTAAGGTACTACCTGCGAGTAACGCAGGTTGCGATCGCGGTAGGTTTCATACACCCCTTTGCTGATCGCCTCGGCGTCGTTGAATCCGGTCCACACGTTTTCACCTTTCTTGCCGATAGCGATGGCGGTACCCGTGTCCTGACAGGTGGGGAGTTCTCCCTCGGCGGACACGACTTGATTCATTAACATGGTGTGAGCGACAAATTTATCGTTGTCACTGGCTTCCGGGTCTTGTAGGATATTGGCTAATTTCTGCAAGTGAGAAGCGCGAAGATAGAAAGATACGTCGGCGTACGCTTCCCGGGCAAGTAATTCAAGCCCCTCTTTTTCAATCTTCAGTATTTTACGTCCTTCGACTTCTATTGTCTTCACGTAATCCTTTGTTAATAAACGATATTCCGTGTCATCTTTCTGTATCGGAAATGGTTCTTGATACTTGAATTCTGCCATAATCTGTATTGTTTTTGTGTTTATATTCTATTGTTCCATAACGGAAAAATTTCTTTAATTTGTCGCAACGAAATTAGAATTAATAAATGAGAAACGCAAATTATATTTACACGGGGCAAACGCGTCAAAACGCTTTTTGCCCTTTTAGTCAAAAGTTTATAAAGTTCATAAGGTTTATAAGGTTCTTAGACCCTGCGGGGCGCTTTGTCCACGGCAGCATGGCTGCCGGTAAACCTTGTCCGAAGGACGCCCGTTACTTTATGAACTTTATAAACTTTAGGAGCTGAAAGCTCAACTTTATGAACCGGACGAAAAGCGTTTTGATGCGTTTGCCCTAGCAGGTTACATTTGCCTCTGGCAAGTTGCAGGTTATGAAATTTGTTGTATCTTTGTTCAAGAATTTAAACTTGTAACTTGCCGCTTGTGGCAAATGTAACCTGTAACTTTACCGGAGGTAAAATGATATTTATTGTTATTGTTGTTTTCCTGTGTCTGGATTTTATCCTTGAACGGGTGCTGGAACATTTGAATTTTAAGCATATGTCGCCCGTGTTACCCGAGAGTCTGAAGGGTATCTATGACGAGAGGGAATACGGGCGTTTCCAGTCGTACAAGCGGGAAAACGGACGGTTGGACAGTTGGAGTTCCGGGTTCGGCTTTGCCGTGATGATGATTTTCCTTCTGGCGGGCGGTTTCGGGTGGTACAATGATTGGGTGGTGTCCGTGACCGATAGTGCCGTGTGGCAGACGCTTCTTTTCGTGGTCGGGTTGTCTTTGGCTTCATCCGTGTTGGATATCCCTTTCGATTATTACGCTACCTTTCATATTGAAGAAAAATACGGGTTCAATAAAACCACGAAGAAGATTTTCTGGCTCGATGCCGTGAAGGAATTACTGGTTTCTCTTGTCATGGGAGGCGTGTTGCTGGCACTTGTCGTGTGGTTCTACACGTGGGCGGGCGCTTCTTTCTGGCTGTACGCTTGGGGAGTCGTGATCGTGTTTTCGCTTTTCATGGGGATGTTTTATTCCCAGTTGATAGTGCCTCTGTTTAATAAACAGACTCCTTTGCCAGAGGGGAGTTTGCGGGATAAGATTCAGGCGTTTGCCGGGAAGGTGGGATTCAAGTTGGATAATATATACGTGATCGACGGCTCGAAACGTTCGACAAAGGCTAACGCTTATTTCACGGGACTGGGGCCCAAGAAACGGGTGGTGTTGTACGACACGTTGATTGACGATTTGACGGAAGAGGAGATCGTTGCCGTGCTGGCGCACGAGATCGGGCATTACAAGAAACGGCACACGTTACAGTCCATGGGACTTTCGATAGTGCAAACGGGTATTATACTCTGGCTGTTTTCCCTGTGTGTCAACAATGCGGCATTGTCCGGGGCGTTAGGAGGCGATAAGGCATATTTCCAGTTGGGATTGATGGCTTTCGCTATACTTTATTCTCCGGTTAACTTGATTTTGAGTATCGGCATGAACGTGTGGTCACGGAAGAACGAGTACGAGGCGGATGCTTTCGCCGGGACTCATTACGAGGGGGAGTATCTCGTGTCGGGATTGAAGAAAATATCGGTGAAGTCTTTGAGCAATCTGACGCCTCACCCGCTGTACGAGTATATTCATTATTCTCATCCTTCTTTATTGAAACGGATTAAGGCAATTAAACGTATTCACGAATAAAAATGTAAATCCATGAAAGCGATCATTATTACAATCGGTGATGAAATCCTGTTAGGACAGATACTGGATACCAATTCACAATATATTTCGAAACAATTGACTCGCCTCGGGGCGGAAGTGATTGATATTTTATCTATTGCCGACGATCGGGAGGAGATATGCCATTGGGTGGATTACGCCATGAAGCGGGCGGAGCTGGTTATCGTGACCGGTGGGCTCGGACCGACGAAAGATGACGTGACGAAGAAGGTGTTGGCGGATTATTTCAATACCCGCTTGGTGATGAACGAGGAGGTGTTGAAGTGGATCGAGAAGTTGTTGGAGAACGGGGGAATGAGTATGAATGAGGCGAATCGCGGTCAGGCTCTTCAACCCGAATCGGCAAAGATTCTGTTCAACCGCAAGGGGACGGCTTCCGGCATGTGGTTCGAACGGGACGGGAAAGTATTGGTTTCTTTGCCGGGCGTGCCTTTCGAGATGGAGGATTTGATGATGCAAAGTGTGGTTCCCGGGTTGCAACACTTGTTCCCGCACCTGCAACTGGATTACAGGATGCTGAAGGTGTATGATATCCCGGAGTCGGAATTGGCTATCCGATTGAGTCAATGGGAAGAAACGCTTCCCGAGGGATTCAGTCTGGCTTATCTGCCTTCCCCGGGATTTGTTATGTTGCGATTGACGGCTAAGGGAAAGCAGGTGTATAATTTGGATGCCCGTTTCGACGGGTTGAAAGAAACACTGGAGGGATTGCATTACACGGAAGGAGAGAACGGGGGGACGGAGCGGGAATTGGGAGAGTTGCTGTTGATGAAAGGAAGGACGATCGCTACCGCCGAGAGTTGCACGGGTGGGAATATTGCCGCCCAATTGACTTCCATTGCCGGGGCTTCGGCTTATTTCAGGGGAAGCGTGGTCGCTTATGCCAATGACGTGAAGGAACGGGTGCTTGGAGTGAGCCGGGAGGATCTGGAACAATTTGGTGCCGTTAGCGAACCCGTGGTGCGACAAATGGCAGAAGGTGTACGCCGCCTGATTGGAACCGACTACGGGGTGTCCACGTCCGGCATCGCGGGGCCCACGGGTGGTACGCCGGAGAAACCGATCGGTACGGTCTGGATCGGTGTTGCCGGACCGGGAAGGACGGTCGCCCGCAAGTTTACCTTTTCTTTTACGCGGGAAAGGAATATCGGCAAAGCTACCGTGAAAGCGATAGAGTTGGTTATTGAAGAAATTCGCGGTGGAAATAGATAATTTTTTCAAGGAAAATTCGGTTGCCCCGTGTGGGGTGAATTGTGGGGTGTGTATGGCTTATTTGAGAAAGAAAAAGCCATGTAGGGGATGTTGGTCTGATGGTGTGAAGATGAAACATTGTACCTCCTGTCGTATTAAGAATTGTCTTCTTTCGCGGGAATCCGGGGGGCATTATTGCCACGAATGCGAGAAGTTCCCTTGCTTGTCGGTGAAAGGATTGGATAAACGATACCGGACTAATTACGGGATAAGTCTTATCGATAATCTTAGACGGGTGCAAGAAGTTGGTGAAGTTCGTTTCTTGGAAGAGGAACGGGAAAAATGGAGATGTAAAGTGTGTGGGAATGTCCTGTCCGTACATTTGAAAGCGTGTATGTTTTGTGGTGGAGAGAGATGAGAAAAGTGGGTGTCAAA
This sequence comes from Butyricimonas hominis, assembly GCF_014287455.1. Lineage (NCBI taxonomy): Bacteria > Pseudomonadati > Bacteroidota > Bacteroidia > Bacteroidales > Odoribacteraceae > Butyricimonas > Butyricimonas hominis. The sequence continues at coordinate 343,257 of NZ_JACOOH010000003.1, read as the reverse complement.
AGTCATTTTAAAACTCCCTCCCCCCTTCGGGGTACTCCCTCTATAAACAGAGGGAGAGCTAAAATACTCACCGTCTTCGGTAAGTGTCACCAGCTCCTCCTCTGTTTATAGAGGAGGTGGATGCGAAGCAGACGGAGGAGTTTTTAGAGGTAAATGACTTTTGACACATTCTTTTGGTATTTTAATTTTTTATTCCGATGTAGAATACATAACCGTAATACGATTTGTATCGTTGATAGAGATTGCTCTCGTTCAATTGTCCGGTCACGAAGGTTTTGGCGTCATCGCTGTACTTGTATTTTTGCAGGAATGATTCCGCATGTTCTTGCGCGGGACGGAAGAAGTTTTCTGTCCAACAATTTTCGGGTAACACGAAATGTGCCGCGGGAGTATATCCCGCCTGTTCCATTTGTTTTATTTTGGTCGAGATCAAATCGATTTCACTGTAATGGAATGTCCAGAAACGGTCTATTTCTTCGGGACGTGTCGGCGTGAACCATGATGCTTCCGAAACGGCAATTATTCCCCCCGGTTTTAGAAATTTTTTCCACTCGTTCAATCCTCTCTCGTACCCGATGTTGTAAATTGAACCCTCCGCCCAAATCAAGTCCAGTTCGTTTTCTTTAAACGGTAATTCTGCCATAGAACCCGTGATTCCGGATACCCGGTCGCTGAATCCATGTTGTTTCATGCGATCGTTTACTCTGGCAATCATCTTGGGTAGTAAATCAATAGCCGTGATTTTCCCTCGCGTATTCGCCGCGAGGGTTAGGGTTTGTCCTCCCGCCCCGCAACCGATATCGGCGATTTTTGATTCCGGGGATAGATTCCCGACGAAGCTTAACGCCAGTTTTGTTACCTCTTCACTTCCGGGACCTTGACGATCCAATGGTGAGAAAAAGTCTTCGATCATGTTCATGTCGAAGTCCGCGATTAATTTCAATTCTTCTTTCATGATGTACTTGTTTTTTGAATAATGAATAATATGTTTTGAATCACGTGCTTTTCGGGCACAAGGATTCAAATGATGATTTTCGAGGCACCCGTGGATGTGCTTCAAAACCTTAAAAGTATTTTCAATAAGAAATCATTCCGGGTGGAATACCCGAATCGAAAAGCCCAGTCTGAAAAGATTACAGACTGTTAATTACGCATTTATCTTCTTAGAATTTGTTGTTTTCAAAAAGCAATTGTATTATTTCCGGGAGTAAAGATAGTGCTTTTTGGGTTATTTCCAATAGTATGTGTCATTTACTTACCGGTTGTAGTATATTATTCCCCCGATTAGCAAAAGTCCCAAGAGGATTGTGAACACGATTTTCAGGGTACTGTAGGGGCGATCCCCCGTGACTTCTCCCGTTCTTCCGTTCACGAAGAAGTGGTATACTTTTTTGCCATACAAGTAAGACGACATGTAAACAGGCAGTAATATCAATTTGAATTTGATGTTGTCGTACCGTGTGTTTTTTGATAAAATCCGCTGTTTGTCGCCACCGATGTCCCGTCGGATGGCAGAGTCTATTTGTGTTGCCATTTTGCCTTGGGCAATCTCGAATCCTTGGGTGAGGTTGATGATGTATTTTTCCGTGATGAACCCGCTTAGGAAACGGTTGTCCATTTCCACGAGGTTTTCCGTGTCCCAGTCTTCGATTTTTGCCACGGTTCCCGAGGCGATTAATTTGGACGCCGGAACCATTACATCGTCGAAAAAGAGGGATATGTTTCCGTCGCGGTAACTCCACGCCGTGCGGATTACCGTGCGTCGGTTTTTGCCTGTTCCTACCGAGGTCGTGTAGGTAACACCCCGTTGTCCCGTGTATTGGGTTTCCGTTTGTGCGTCGTATGTCCAACAAGGGATATACACGCCTTGCATTTTTTCGGAGCAACGGGCTTGTTGTTTCAAGTTACCGGGTGCGAACCATAATTTCCGTAACCATTTGTGGAGGCAGGCATCGATTTCCTTGCCGGAGATTTGGAACGGTAGCAGGTAGGATGGTTTGAACAGTCGTTCATAATGCGCGTCGGCTTCAATCAAGGGAGTACCGCAGTAGGGGCACTCCATGGATTTCACGTTTTCGTCGAATGTCGATTCGGCGCCACATTTCCGGCATTTGATGATGTTTGTGTTGCGCGTGTTGAGTTCTTCAACGTGCCGGATGTGTTGCATGTAGTCCAGTTCGTTGATATTGACCACCACTTTCGTTTGGATTGGGGTGTCCGCCCCGCAATATTCACAATGCAGGAATGTTGTTCCCGGTTTGTATTTTAGCACGGCTCCGCAACATTCACACGGGAATGTGTCACCGATCGTCCGGTTGTCCTCGGTTTCTTCCGTCATACTTTATTTCTGTTTTGGAAGCGGCGGGGGTGTTGTTGTCCATAAACTCTGTAAGTCAGCTTGCTCTCCGGCCGGAACCCACTCCGGTAATCCGTTTTTCCATACCAGAGACTCCCGGTTCAGAACTTGTTGCTTTACCAGTTCGAGTAATCGCGCGAGGTTATAGGGACCGGACTGTTGACCGTTGATGGCGACGTAGTACAGTGTTTCTCCCGGTAATGGCGGGGGGGGGGCAGGGGTATTCTGCCCGTTTTGTCTGTCCGACGGGTTCATCATGTTTTGAGTCATCTGTTGGGCCATTGCTATACCCGCTCCCAGACCGACGCCCATTCCGGCTGTGCCCGACGGATTCTCCGCGGCTGCTTCCATGGCTTTGGCGGCTTTTAGTTTAGTCAATTTATCCAAGTCGATTTTTTCCAGACGGCTGAGTTCGAATATTTCTTTTTTCACATCTTCGGGCATAGAGATGTTTTCAATCAGGAATTTCGTTACTTCCATGCCGTAGGCGGCAAAGTCACTTTGCATGTAACCGAAGATGGCTTCCGATAATTCGTTCAAGTTGGAAGCGTAACTCTCGATCGGTAAATTTGACTCTCCCGTGGCATCGGAGAAACGGGTGACGATGATACTCTTCAATTGTTCGCTGATATGCCGGGTGGTAAACGATTGGTTTGTGCCCACGATCTCCCGGATAAAAACGGGAGCATCGGTAATCTTGAACGAGTATATTCCGAATGCCCGTATTTCAACCATCCCGAATCGATTATCGCTTAGGATAATGGCGTTTTTTGTTCCCCATTTCTGGTCTAAGAAGTTTTTCGTGCTCACGAAGTAAACTTCAGCCTTGAACGGGCTGTTGAAACCGTATTTCCAGCCCTTCAACGTGCTTAATACCGGGAGGTTCTCGGTGTTAAGGGTATAAGTTCCCGGGGTGAATATATCCGCTATTTGTCCCTCGTTGACAAAAACAGCCGTTTGTCCTTCCCGGACGATGAGTTTAGCGTTGTTTTTTATCTCGTTGCCATGTCTTTCGAAACGGTACACGATGGTGTCTTGGGTGTTGTCCAAGAATTCGATGATGTCAATAAACTCGCCTCTAAGTTTACTAAATAGCCCCATGTGTTTTATCTTTAGTGTTATTTTAATTTCACGTCAAAAGTATATTTTTTTGTGCAATGTTGTCGATTTGCTTTCTGTAAATTTATCTTTTTTCACGGAAATTCTCTCGTTATCCTAAGGTAATACTACCTCAACTTGCTTATCAGCCGGATGTAAGGCGGTTATCGCGTCCTTTGCCAACGGGGAGATAAGAGGGGTAGAAGTATTTTGTGACGGAGTAGGGGTTGTATTACGGTAGGATTGCCTTGGAAATTCAACAGGTAGATTTATTGAATGTAGACAAGAATTTTCTGTTTAACAGATGTTGGTTATTGATATTTAAAATTTAATTTTATCTTTGCTTTTCCAAAGAATGTTGGATATGACAGATGAACAAAATACGGTGCAGCGACTGATTGCCGGGGATGTGAAGGCTTTCGAAAAAGTGTTTCGTGATTATTCCCGGGAGTTGTATTTTGTCGCGTTGGGATTAAGTCGTGATCAAGCGGTGGCGGAAGATGCCGTGCAGGAGAGTTTTGTTTATTTGTGGAGTCACCGGGAACAGATAAACGTGAAACATTCGCTCGTGAATTACTTGCGGAAAATGGTTAGGAATTACGTGTTGAATTATATGCGTCACCAGAAGGTGCGGGCGGAAAAGGAAGCGGATATTATTCGGGAACAGGTGTTCCTGAACGAAGAGGAGGAGGATATAACGCCAAAGATCGAGGCTATTCGCTCGGTGGTTGATTCTTTGCCGGAGGGATGCCGCAAGATATTCGTGATGGCGGTAATCGAGGGAGTGAGTTATGCCGAAACGGCGGAATCCATGGGAGTTGCCGTGAATACAGTGAAATCTCAGGTCAGGATAGCCTATAAGAAAATAAAGGAGTCGGTGCAGAATAATCCCGATAATACGGCGCTTACTATGTTATTTTTACTTTCCTTGAAAAAAATGTTATAATCTTTTCACCCTTTCGGGCAGTTCGAGTGCATTTATTATGCAACGAAAAATGAATGTATTCATGAAAACAAAGGATGAATTGTTCGAGAGTTTATGGAATGTGTTGTATCCCAAGGAGTATTCCCCGGAAAAGAAGATAGATCCGGATGTGCGGGAGGCGATAGAGAAGCTGTATGACTTGACGTCTATGCCGGAACCCGATTATGACAGGATATGGAATCGGGTGGTGAAAGACCCGGTTATCGTGCGGCGTCACAAGATACGGCGGGTATTAAGGTATGCTGCCGTGATTATTTTGCCGTTTATATTACTTTTAAGCGGGGTATTCCTGTTAAATCGGGATAAGCCGTCCGGTGAAATGGCAGTGTCGTTTGAGCGTCCCAAGAATGCTATTCTTCTGACATTGTCCGACGGTTCGGAGTTGAATCTGAGGGAAATGCAACAGAAGTATCTGACGAGAGAGAGTATGGTGGAGATACGGCAGGATAGTACGAAGGGATTGGTTTATGAAACAAAAGCCGAGGATGATACGGTTCGGCGATATCATACTCTTGAAATTCCGGTAGCTGCCGATTTTCGTTTGCAGCTTTCCGACGGGAGCGTGGTGTATTTGAATTCCGGTAGTAAGTTGAGGTACCCGGTGACTTTCGGGGGAGCGGAACGGAAAGTGTACTTGGAGGGAGAAGGTTATTTTGAAGTGGTCAGAGATGAGGAGCATCCTTTTAAGGTGGAAGTCCGGAATATGGAAGTGGAGGTGTTGGGAACGAGTTTCAATATAAATGCTTACCCGGAAAAACCGGATGTACAAACCACGTTGGCGAGCGGTAAGGTACAAGTGACGAGCGGAACGAAACGGGTGGTATTGTCGCCCGGGGAACAGGCCGCGTGCGTGAATGGCGATATTCACGTGAGGGAAGTCGACGTGCGGGAGTATACCAGTTGGAAAGACGGTATGTTTATTTTCAACAAAATGTCGCTACGGGATATTATGATTCAAATGGAGCGTTGGTATGGTTTAAAGGTTACTTTTTTCGGTAGTGGAATCGAGGAGTACACTTTTACGGGGATGATTGATAAGAATCTGCCGGCAGCGGAAACGTTCAAGGTGATCGAAAAGGTGGTAGATGTTCGATTTTCTCTGAAAGACAGGAATGTAGTCGTCACCAGACTGTAATATAAAAAATTACCGATAGTTGTTGGTAGCGTCTATCGGTAAGTTTCATGTTCCGGTAATTTGTTGGTAGCAAACCCGGATATTGTCTAACTTTAAAGTTCAAATTTATGAAAAAAAAGCAATTACACGTTGCTAGGTCAAGTTTTTTATTAAAAAAAATGCTTCGTGTTATGAAATTAACATTTTTTATTCTGTGCGTGTGTTTTATACACGTGAGTGCGGCAACTTACTCTCAACAGCAGAAAGTGTCGCTAAAATGCGAGAACGAGGTACTTTCGAAAGTACTGAAAGAATTGGAGAAGCAGACGAGTTTGTATTTCTTTTTCAATGACAAGGCGTTGGACGTGGAACGTAAGGTTTCGCTTTCCGTGGAGGACAAGGAGTTGGGAGAAGTTTTGGGAAAGTTACTGGGAAAAGATTACCGGTGGGAGATCATGAATAATTTGATCGTGGTGACTTTCAAACCGATAACGGATGAGAAGAAGGAGATAAGGATCGTGGGGAAGGTGACCGACGAGAAGAAACTGCCACTGGCGGGCGTGACCGTTTTGGTGAAAGGATTAACCGTGGGTACTGCCACGGATATGGATGGTAAATACGCTTTGACGTTACCCCGGATGGATGGTTTTTCTTTACTTTTCTCGTTTTTGGGTATGGAGACTCAAGAGGTGAAATACTCGGGAAAAGACACGATCAACGTGGTGATGCGGGAGGATGTGAAAAGCGTGGAAGAGGTGGTCGTGACGGGATATGCCAATATCAAGAAATCCAGTTTCACGGGTTCTGCCACGCAAGTGAGCCGGGAGGAGATATTGAAAGTGTCCTCTTTTAATTTGATAAGTGCCTTGGCGGTATTCGATCCTTCGTTGCGGTTGGTCAAAAATAACGAGATGGGTTCCGACCCGAATACTTTGCCGGAGTTTTACGTGCGGGGGCGTTCGGGAATAGCCAGCGTGAAGGAGTTGGATGAGATGGGAAGTTCTTCCAGTGTTGCGAAATTCGCTTTGACGAGCAATCCGAATATTCCTATTTTTATTTTGGATGGTTTCGAGGTGAGTGTTGAGAAGGTGTATGATTTTGATATTAACAGGATTGCCAATATTACGATTCTGAAAGATGCGGCGGCAACAGCCATGTATGGTTCTCGGGCTTCCAACGGGGTGATCGTGATCGAATCGGTGGCTCCTGCCCCGGGAGAGTTGAGGATTAGTTATAGCGGGAATTTGAGTATTACCGCCCCGGATTTGTCGTCTTACAATATGATGAATGCCAAGGAAGCCTTGGAAACCGAGGTGGCAGCCGGGTTGTTTGATTATGATCCGGGAGATGCTTCTCAGACACCGATAGCGCAGATAAGAATAAAGAATCAATATTATATAGAGAAACTCAATAAGGTTTCCAAGGGGGTGGATAATTATTGGTTGTCGCAACCTTTGCGGACGGAGGTTAATGCTAACCATAGTGTTTATGTGGAGGGTGGAAGCGAGAGCGTGCGTTTTGGTATAGATTTGCGTTATAATAATCAAAACGGTGTGATGAAGGATTCCTACCGGAATCGGTTGGGTGCCGGGTTTGCGTTGGATTACCGGTATAAGGGATTGCAGGTGAGGAATCAAACGACTTTCGATATCACGCGTACGAAGGATTCTCCTTACGGTACTTTTGCTGATTATACCCGGCGTCACCCGTATGACGAGTGGGTGGATAAAGACGGGAATTATGTACAAACGTTGCCTAGCTATGGTTTGACCGGAACAATAGAGAAAAATCCTTTGTACGAGGCAAGATTGGGAAATTATTCCAAGGCAGGGTATAAGGATTGGACGAATAATTTGACGATAAACTGGTATATCAGTAATTATTGGCAGATTAAGGGGCAGTTGGCTTTGAATTATAATATTTCGGATACGGATAAGTTCACGGATCCGGCTTCTTCCTCTTATAGCGTGACGGCTTCCGCTTTTACCAAGGGAGAGCGGAATCTGACCGAAACGAAGAGTTTTGGATGGAACGTGAATTTATTTACATCGTACAACCGAAGTTTGGGAAAGCACAATGTTAATCTGTCGGTGGGTATCAACGTGAAGGAGGATCAGAGAGAATTCGAGGAGTCCGCGTACAAAGGTTTTCCCAATGCCAAACGTCACGCGATTTCTTATGCCTACGAGATCGTGAAGAAACCCACGGTAACGGATAATAAAACCCGTTTGTTTGGTTTCTTTACCACGTTGAATTATAGTTATGATGATATTTATTTGTTTGATTTTTCTTTCCGGGGTGACGGTTCGTCCGAATTCGGGAGCGATAAGAAATGGGGACCTTTCTGGTCTTCCGGTGCCGGGGTGAATATCCACAAGTACGCATTCGCCGAACAATGGAGTTTCTTGGATCAATTGAAGGTAAAAGCTACTTACGGGCAGACGGGTAAGTTGAACTTCCCGCCTTATGCCGCCCGACATTCTTTCGAAACCAAGCTGGATCAATGGTATCCTACCGGAATCGGGGCAACTTTGATTGCCATGGGAAATGATAAGTTGACGTGGGAGAAAACGCTTTCTTGGGATCTGGGGATGGAAGTCGGTGTTTTTCATGGAATTTTGTTCGGTCGGTTTAACTGGTATAACCGGAAGACGATTGACGGTATCACGGATGTTTCTTTACCGGCTTCCGCAGGTTTTTCCAGTTACAAGAGTAATGCCGGAGAGATCCAGAACAGGGGTATGGAGTTCTATCTGAACGTGAAACCTTATACTTCCAAGAAGTTGGATATCGTGATATACGGTTCTCTGTCACATAATGAAAATAAGATTCTAAAGTTGTCTAAGGCTCTGGAGGAATATAATGACCGGGTAGACGAGCATTTTAAGAAATATGCCAATGCCGATGCCAATTCCCCGTTGACTTCTATTCTGTGGACAGCGGATGATAACCGGGTGTACTCGAAGCCGGTGATGAAGTATGAGGCGGGTAATTCAACGACGTCGATTTACGGGATGAAGTCAAAAGGGATAAATCCGGCTGACGGGCAGGAAATCTATCTCAAGCGTGACGGAACTATCAGTTACGAGTGGTCAACTTACGAACAACAGAAGATAGGGGATACCGAACCTTGGGGAAATGGTTCGCTGGGTATTAATGTACGGTTTATGAACTTTACTTTCTATACCACATTTATGTTTGAATTCGGGGGTGACAAGTATAACCAGACGTTGGTGGATAACGTGGAAAATGTCAATTTGTGGCGGAATAACGCAGATCGCCGGGTGCTTTCCCAACGTTGGCAGAAGCCGGGGGACGTGACTTCTTTGAAGTCTTTGAAGGATCGTTATTATATTACCCGTCCGACTTCCCGGTTCGTGCAAAAAGACCGTACTTTGACGTTCAATTCGTTGAACGTGGGATATGATTTCAATCGTGGTTTAATTCAACGTATCGGTCTGGATATGTTAAGGCTTCAGTTTAGCATGAATGATATAGCCACGGTTTCTTCTATCAAGCGGGAGATGGGGTTAAGTTATCCTTTTGCCAGAACCTTTACTTTTACTTTAAATGCAAGTTTCTAATCTAAAAAATAGAGTGAAATGAAAATGAAGAGATTGATGCAGTGGTTGTTGGCGGCGATGGTGTTGACATCGTGCAATGATTGGCTGGATATAAAGTCCGACAGTGTGTTACTGGAAGAGGAGATTTTCGGCGATTATACCGGGGTGCAAATGGCAGTGAACGGTGTGTACCGGGAAATTAGTGTTACGAATTTGTACGGGAAGAACTTGAGCTGGGGATTTACCAGTGCTTTAGCCCGGAATTACCTTACTTCGGGGTTGCCCACGGAGTTGGTGGAGGCTTCTAATTATAATTGGAAAAATTCGAGTGTACAGGAGGTGACGGAAAGTACATGGGCGAAAGCCTATAATGTGATAGCTAGTTGTAATAATATCATACAGCAGGTGGAGAAGAAGGATAGTTCTTTTTTTAATAACAAGGATATAGAGAAACAGTTGATTCTTGCCGAGATGCGCGGCTTGCGGGCGTTGTTGCATTTTGATATGTTACGCTTGTTTTGCCCGGTGCCCTCGGGAACGAATCAAGGCAGTCCGGCAATTCCTTACGTGACGAGGTATCCGGAGCATCAGCCGGAGCGAATGACTATGGAGCAAGTGCTTGAGAATATTGTTTCGGATATGGAGTTCGCGCAGGAGAAGTTGGGACCTTTGGATACCTTGAAATTCGTGGCATGGACGAAAGGAAGGCAACATCGTTTCACGTCGGGAGCTCATGCAACCCCGTTAGGAGGAGATGATTTCCTGAATTACCGGGGATTGCGAATGAATTATTGGGGTGCAACCGCATTGTTGGCACGGATATACATGTGGATGGGTAACGAGGAGATGGCTTATAAAAATGCGGAGGCTATCAAACGATTCGTGGATACGGGATGGTTTAAGTGGACACCTGCCAATAATCACGGGAATTATGATGCGTATCCGGAAATGTCCGATCCCAAACGCTGGGAAGAGCTTCTGTTGGGATTCTATAATAAAGATAATCTGGAGAATTTCGAGAAGGCAGCTTCGTATGATCATTATTTTAGAATGAATGAAATGGAGAAACTTTTCGGGTTGGAAACGGATGATTATCGTTATAAATTTTATAACCGGTATAATGATAATCACCGCTATCTGGTGTGGGAACGTCCTATCGCATCTATAACTAATATGAGTGGTACCGTAACCACGAATATTACCCATCAGTGTCCGCTTATTCCCGTGGTCCGTTTTCCGGAGATGTACCACATCATGATCGAGTGTCTGATTAACAAGGGACAGATCGTGGAGGCGAAAGCGTTGTTCTCCACGTTGAGAATCCAGCGGGGCGTGAAGGAGTATGCTTTGCCGGATGATCCGGATGACTTGAAGGAAAAGTTGGTGTACGATATGATTCGCGAAGGGTTGACAGAGGGGCAAACGTTTTTCATGTACAAGCGATTGAATCATGATATTTTTAACGGGGATAGGGATATTCCGATGACAGCGGATAAGTTTATTGCCGAATATCCTAATAATGAAACGTCTTATTAATTTAATGGAAGAATTTATGAAACGAATACTATTGATATTAGGAATGTTGTATCTCTTCTCGGGTTGCGAGCGGGAACATATCATGACTTATGGTAATGATGCCTACATTCAGTTCACGGGTAAGATGGCGGATTCTTTAGAGTTTTCTTTTACTTTTTACCCGAACCGGGATACGATAGATTACGGTTTAGGCGTGAAATTGGTCGGGCTTCCGGAGGACAGGGAGAGAGAGTACAAGGTTGTTGTCGTGGATGATTACACGACTGCCGCCTCGGGAAATTATATACTGCCGGAACGTTGTGTGCTGGGAAAAAACGAGGAACAATGCGAGTTGGTTGTGAAACTTGTTAAAACTCCGGATTTACAAACGACACCGGTAAGACTGACCGTGCGTCTGGAACCGACTCGGGATTTTATGCTTGGGGAAACATCCCATATCGCTCGCATTATTTGGATAAATGATAAGATTTCTAAACCGGATTGGTGGAATAGTGTAATCGTGAATAGTTATTTGGGTACCTATTCAGATGAAAAGTATCGTTTGTTTATTGAAATTACCGGGGTCGGGTATTTGAATCCGGAGGATGCCGTGGACTGCCGTTTCAACGCGTTGCTTTTGAAAAAACATTTGAATGAAAAAGAGGCAAACGATGAAACCGTGTACGAGAAGGACGGGCACACGAAAATGACTGTTACAGTAATTGGAAGTTGATTAAATGGAATATATGATGAGAATAGCGATTATATTTTTGGGAATAGTGTTTTCGTGGTTATTAAGCGGATGCTACGAGGACAAGGGAAACTATGATTACGCGGAAGTTAACGAAGTGATTGTTAATTTGAAACCGGCGAATACGTACACGATTTACGGTTATCTTGGTGAAGAGCTTGTGATTGTTCCTGAATTGACATTCCAAAACCCGTCGGATACGTTAGAGTTTGATTACACTTGGAAAATCGATACGATGGTTATTTCGCGTGAGCGTGTGTTGAGATACACGCATCAAGGGAAATGTGAAATTTATTCACTAAATCTGTTCGTGACAGACCGGAAGTCCGGGCAGGTGTATTATGATCGTAACGGGGTGGCCTTGCAGATAGACTCCCCGTATAAGTATGGCTTTGTTCTTTTGGCAGAAAAGAGCGACGGGGCGACTGAGCTTCATTATTTGCGATTGGAAAAGCCCACGGATGAGCCTTTTTACTATCTTCCTTTTTATAATCTTTACAGTTCCTTGCATCCGGGCGATCCTTTAGGACGGAAACCGTATTATATCACGGAGAATTTTACAACTCCTAATAATGGAGGGGACGAGTTGACGATACTTCAAGAGGGAGGTGGATGTGTTTCTTTGAACGGTACGTTGTGGAATAAAGAGGTTGCTTTGGAAGAGGAGTTTTATGGAGGTTATCCGGAGGGTGTGTATCCGAAACTTTTGTTATTCGGTAATGTTGTCGATTTAATGATAGGTGATAACGGGAAGGCTTATTCCCGGTATATTTATCCACAATCAAGTCAGCCGACAGGTTTTCATCTGACTCGTTTTATGAATATTCCTTTTGATTTCGATAAGCCCAATACTTATATTGACAGGATAATACCCGCTACTTATTTTTGGGTGGGTTTGCAGTTGATGCACGATAAAGCGAATAACAGATTCGTGGCTATCGCTGCCAATGGAGATCCGTCTGCGGGGTTACAGGGGGTCATTCGGGATAATTCGACAGATCCTGATGAGTTCGTGGATTTGACGGATTTTGGTGATTATTCCTTGGTTTGGGCGACATGCGAGAGAGGTGATTACGGTACCGGGCATTACCGGTGTATATTCAAAAAAGACGGTGAGTATTATGTTCAAAAGTTCTCGTTGTCCAAGGACTATTATTACGCGACGATGAACGTGTCGAATAGAGGTAAGTGGCTGTTTGCCGGTTCTGATATTGTATCCGATCAAGCGGTGTATGCTATGTTGAGAAGTGGAAATTACATGTACTTCGCGGAAGGGAAGTCGCTGTACTATTGTGAATTTCGTAATGAAGCAGGGGGAATACGACAAATCGTGAAGAAAATTCATGATTTTGATAAGAATGTTACACATTTAACCCCGGATTACAATGGCGATCGGTTGTTGATAGCGTTGGAGGGAGGAAAAATCTTTATTTTCTACACGATTGATCAAGTGTTGGGTTCACCGGATCCGTGGGCAGCGGGAAATATGTACGAATCACCTGATAATGTTGATTTGGGAGAGATTAAACAGGTGATATTCAAGTACGGTAATTTTATGAGTAGTAGTGGCGGAAGTGCCCCATGGTAGCAAGGATGAGGGGGGAATACCCCCTCATTTTATAATAATGTTTCCAGATATAGTATCACGGCTATGGATGATAGGTTCCCCAGTTCATCTTGTAAACGTTTTAAGGCTATCGTTTTTTGTTTTTTCACGGTGTCCACGGCAAGGTCTAATTCTTGGGCGATTTCGGAAGGTTTTTTCCCATCGAGTGTCATGAGGCAGATTTTTTTGCATTGCGGGGGGAGATGGTCAATTGAATTTAATAGCTGACGATATACTTCTTCGCGAATGAGAACGTGTAACACGGAAGGATTTTCTTGCTCTTCTATTTCATCGGATATTTTTTTCTCGTGTTGTTGTTGAATCTTTTGCTTTCGGATGTGGTTTATACATTTGTGTTGTACGGAGCGATATAAATAGGTACGGAGAACTAATTCATTTGTGAATTTGAGTTCCTTTTCCCAAAGTTGCACGAATAAATCTTGAACTATATCCTTTGCAGCCTCGTTGTCGTTGATTATTTGAAAGGCGAATTGCACTAAAGGGGTATAAAATTCTTTAAATAGAATCTCATATTCGGACTCGTCGTATATGTTGCGGAAGTTTTTCATTATCAGTTTAATCCACCTCTGAAGTGTAATATGAATAAATGTTCATTTAATAATACTCTTTTCGTGCTTGAAAATCATTAGTTGAATTTTGATATCAAGTAAATGAAAGACTTTGATTATGAAATAGATCGAAAATACATTCATACACTTGTTTAGAAATAAAAAAACACTAATTTTGAATTTTATTAAATGAACGTTTTTATATATTATCTGTATGGTTTCTAGCTTATTTTATTTTTTTAGAAATCCGATCTATTGGAGTGATGTATCGCTATAATCTATGAATTTTTTGAGTTTCTTTTACCACTTTTTATCTCTTGATGTGTTTGTATTATAAAGAGAGATAAGAAATGGATAAGAATTTTGAGATTGCAGATATAATAGTTGCTTTTATCAAGAATGAGGCGACTCCTCGACAGATAAGCGTGTTAGATGATTGGATAAATGAATCGGAGGCTAATAAACGCTTGTTTATTTCATTATTGGATGAGGTGGCATTTGAACAAAGGCTGAGTAGTCCGAGTATGTTGGAAGTGGAAGATGCGTTTGGAAAGGTGCGTGCAAGAGTAAGAAAATCCAAACGCGGCTATTGGCGATATGTTGCTGTAGCGGCTTCTGTTGCAGTGGTTGTTGCTATCGGTGGCATTATGGCATATTGGGTAGGAATACCGGAGAAACAGGGTATTGTCACTCGGCAACAATCTATATCCGTGGGGAAGAGTCGGGCATTTTTAACTTTGGGTACGGGTGAAAAAGTGGCTTTGGAAAGTCAGGATACATTGTTGAGGGGAAAAGCAATGAATATCCGGATACAGGAAAACGGGGAAGTCTTTTACGAGATGGCGGATTCCATTGCACCCGCGGAGGTTGAATACAATATAATGGAAACACCGCGGGGGGCGGAATTTCAATTGGTGTTGTCCGACGGGACAAAAGTGTGGTTAAATGCCGGGACAAAATTACGTTATCCCGTGAAATTCATTGGAAAAGAGCGAAGAGTGGAGTTAACGGGAGAGGCTTATTTTGACGTGACTCGTGACGAGGATGTGCCTTTTGTCGTGGAGACTTCCCGCTCTGCTGTGACTGTTTTGGGGACGGAGTTCTGCGTAAGGGATTACGCGGGTGAGGCAAATCTGACTACTTTGGTGCAAGGGAGCGTTTCTGTCGAAGATCAGCGGGGCAATGCTTATCTGATACGTCCGGGGCAACAAGTGAATATCGGCAAGGAGGATTCTCGGGTATTGGACGTGGAAACTATTTATTTTACTTCATGGAAAGACGGGTATTTTATATTTAACGAGGCGACATTGAGCGAAATTATGAGCGAGTTGTCTAAATGGTATGATTTCGATTGTTTCTTCCTCAACCCGGATGCCGGTAATGAAAGACTAACTGCAAGACTGAAAAAATATGATGATATAAGCGTTATTCTGGATATTTTATCCCGGACAGGTAATATACAATTTACCCAAAAGGGAAGAGCTATTACGGTAAGAAGCGCTTGGTAAGAAAAACTTCGGGGAACAGGCACCACCCAAATTCCCCGTAAGTAATTATTAATTAACGTACAATTAATACGCAAATTTATGAAAAAAACGGAGAATGCGGGTAAATGCCCGCGAGAAAAATTGAAACATCTGATGAGGCTCTTGAATGTCTTGTTGCTGATGACTTTATTATGTATGCCTTCGCGAGGATTCTCGCAAGAAAAAAGGTTCACGTTTGAATTTAAACATGTGCCGGTGAGTACGGTTTACCTTCACATCGAGAAGAATAGTGATTATTCTTTCGTGTACAATACCCAAGAACTTCAACGGATCGGGTTGAAAGATTATAAATTTGAAAATGCCACGATTCAGGAAATTCTGGATTATTGTTTGAAGGGAACCGATTTGAAATACGAGATTCGGGACAAACATATTATTATCAGTCGTACGCGTGAAATTCGGGGGCCGGAGGATATGCAGCAAATTCGGGGAAGGGTGATCGGTAAGGATAGCATTGCACTGCCGGGAGTAACGGTTATGTTGAAAGGAACGACCATGGGAATCACGACTGACCAAAGAGGGTATTACTTTTTTTATATCCCGAAGCGTGATGATGCCGTGTTGGTGTTTTCTTTCGTGGGAATGAAAACACAAGAAGTTCCTTGTAAGGGGAAAAATATTATAAACGTGGTCATGGAGGAAGACGTGGCGCAAATGGAAGAGGTGGTCGTGACCGGGTATCAGACGATGCGGAAAAGTGATGTCGTGGGTTCTGTCACTACAATAAAGGCTTCGGATATCATGATGCCAGCCTATACTTCAATCGATCAGATGTTGCAGGGGCGTGTTGCCGGAATGATGGTGATGAACACGAGTTCCCGCGTGGGGACGAGTCCGAAGATTCGGGTTCGGGGAACTTCAACTATTTTAGGTAATCAAGACCCGTTGTGGGTAGTCGATGGGATTATTCAGCCGGACCCGCTTCCCATAGACCGGAGTGACGTGATGGTGGATGATTTGAAAAATATTCTGGGGAATCAAATATCATGGTTGAATCCGGCGGATATTGAAACGATCACGGTGTTGAAGGATGCTTCTGCAACAGCGATTTATGGTTCAAAGGCGGCAAACGGGGTTATCGTGATAACGACGAAACGGGGGCAACAAGACCGTATGACCGTGAATTATAGTGGTACTTTTTCTTTTAGAGCCCGTCCGAATTACGGTTTGTTCAATTTGATGAATTCCAAGGAACGAATCCAGTTTAGCCGGGAAGCGTTTGACGAGGGTGCGATTTACTCATCGACACCTATTGGTTCTATGGCTACCTACGAGGGAATTATGCGTTTGTTCTATGACAGAAGAATAACTAAAGATGAAGCCGAAGAAGCAATATTAAAATTAGAGAAAACGAATACAAATTGGTTTGAATTGTTGACTCGAAATTCTTTCAGTCACAATCATAATTTGAGTATTTCGGGTGGAAGTACGAAAGTTACTTATAACGCTTCCTTGGGATACAGCGATCAAGCCGGAATAGAATTGAATAATGATGCAAAGAATTTAAGCGGGAGAGTGAATGTCGGGGCACAATTACATCCTAAAGTTCACGTGGATGTGAATTTGATAGGTTCAATTAATAAAACGTGGGGGTACGCGGCGGAAGTAAGCCCGATGAAATACGCGACGGAAACAAGTCGTTCGGTATTGGCTTATGATGATAATGGTGATCGTTACTACCAGCAGAAACGCGGAGGATATCGATATAACTCGGACGAACACTATTTAGGCTATAATATTTTGAATGAAATAGATCATAGTTATTCAAGAAATAAGACATCCCGTTTAGACGGTTCTTTAAATTTCTCGTGGGAAGTGTTACCGTGGTTGAAATATGAATTTGTCGGGGGGGTGAGTAATAGTACCGGAACCAGAGAGTCTTATGCCGGAGAGCAAACGTATTATGTCGCAAAGAACTATCGAGGCTATGATTATGAATCTGAAATGTACGGTTCGGATAAGTATAAAGCGGCGATGTTACCATTTGGCGGGGAATTGTTGAATGGAGTAAGTGATATATTTAGTTGGAATATTCAAAATAAGGTATCTTTCTCGAAAACAATACAGGAAGATCACCGGATAAACGTATTATTGGGTACGGAGGTGATATCAACTCGAACTCAAGAACGGTCGCAAACGATATTTGGTTATGTCGCGGAGAGAGGAGAGCAAGTTGTGCAACCGACACCAATTAAGGATATTGTGCCTCTCGGACAAGGTGGAGCCGTTTATAATTGGGGTATTTTGGACAAGCTTTTTAACGGACAAGGTTGGGCGCGTAATTCTGTGGTTTCCAATCAGTTTTCGATATTCGCTACTTTGGCTTATTCTTATAAGAATCGGTACGTTTTGAATGCCAGTATGCGTAATGACGCTTCTGACCGTTTCGGGCAAGACCAGAACAAACGTTTTGATCCGACTTATTCATTCGGTCTTTCATGGAATATTGCCCAAGAGCCTTGGTTGCAGAATTTTTCAAGTATATTGAATCAATTTAATTTGCGAGCCTCTTACGGGATTCAAGGAAACGCAGTGAATTCCATTAGTCCGGAACTTATTTTAAGAAGAGATATGATAAAGCAATATTATGGCGAATACATGTCCAAGATATCCCGTTTACCGAATCCGGATTTGAGTTGGGAGCGCACGAAATCATGGAATTTTGGCGTGGATATTCAGTTGTTGCAATGGATTACCATGAATCTGGAATATTACACGAAGTCGTCCAATAATATAGTGAATCAAGCTATCGCTCTGGAATACGGACGTGATGGAATGGAAATTAACGGTGGACGGATCACAAATTCCGGGGTGGAGTACACGTTAAGCATAACTCCTATTCGTTCTAAAGATTGGGGATGGACGATCGGGTTAAATTCTTCAAAAAACTGGAATACGGCGAAAACACAGTCTATAAGTGAAATACGATTGGATGATTATTTGAGTGGTGCCACGGATAAGGTGTTGAAAAAGGGATATGCGCTGTCCAGTTTCTGGTCTTATAGTTACAAGGGAATAAATCCCGACAATGGTTCTCCGGAATTTAATTTGATTTTCGAGGAAGATGAAAACGGTAATTTCGTGAGGTCGGAAAACGGAAACCTTGTATTGAGAGAAATCTCAGAATTAACGGATATACTCGTGTATTCGGGAAAGACAGAGCCGGATTTCACGGGAGGTTTAACGACCAGATTGAGATGGAAAGGTTTGACATTCGGGGCAAATTTCTCCTTGTTATTGGGAGCGAAGAAAAGATTGCCCAATCCATATCCGTCCAATGGTAATATACCTCTTTCGGACGTGAATTTGAGTAAAGACTTAATCAAACGTTGGAAAAAGTCCGGAGATGAGAAATACACGGATATACCCGGTGTTTACTCGGGACGGATTGCTAATTATATAAATCTTCAGGATGGGATATCTCATAATTATTATGAAATGTGGGGTAGGTCGGATTTGAGGGTGGTAAGTGCCTCTTTTTTGCGTTGTCAACAGATGTCTTTAACGTGGAATGTCAACTCCGTGTGGTGCGCAAAGGTAGGTATAAAGAGTTTGTCACTGAACACGATCATAAATAATGTATTTGTTATCGCTGATAAAAAGTTTGACGGGTTTGATCCGGAATTAGGTGATAGTGTTCAGCCTAAAACTTATTCTTTTGGTGTAAATATCGGTTTTTAAAAATGAAATCTTATGAATAGAATATTGAAATATGGTTTTTGGCTTATTGTGTCGGTTTTGACTTCTTGTCATGATTTTCTTGAGCCGAAATCACAAACGGAATATGTACCTAAACTGGTGAAGTCTTTGGACGAATTACTGTTGGGAGAAGTTTACATGGGACCCGGGATAGGAGATGGGGCATTTTATAGTGTATTAGGATTGTTTGATGATGATGTTGCCATTCGGAAAGAGTGGAACGCGAACAATGAGGAAGCGGGATTGAACAATATACGCTTGACTTACACGTGGGCAAAAGATATGAAGGATAACTTTAGTAATTATAATATTTACGGGGAAGTCTATAAAAAAATCGTGGGATGTAATTCCGTGTTGGATTATATTGATGATGTGCAAGGAACGGAGATTGAAAAAAATAGAGTGATGGGACAAGCGTTAGCATTCCGGGGGTATTTTTATTTTCATCTGGTGAACTTGTACGGTCAACCTTACTCTTTTAACAAAAATGCCTTGGGAGTGCCTTTGAAATTGAACTCGAAATTGTCAACGGGAGGGATGCCCCGGAATACGGTGGAGGAAGTGTACACGCGAATAGTGAAAGACTTGCAGGAAGCAGAACGTTTATACAAAACCCTGCCGGAGGATGAACAGAACCTTCATAATAATAGAATTAATCTGCCTTGTATACAGTTGATTTTGTCCCGTGTGTATTTATACATGGAGAATTGGGAACAGGCATTAGCTTACGGGGAGAAGGTGATTAAAGACTATAATTACGAGATAATGGATTTAAACTCTTTGCCATTGCCCGAACGGTATAACGATCCGTCCTATATGAATTATTATACTTGGGAAAATCCGGAGGTGATGTTTTTGTTTGGTAATCAGGGTGATGTGTTGGCATTGCCTATGACAACGGTTCAGTACACGGAATATAGCGAATCCGGCAGACCGACTTACTACACTTATAATCTTTCTGTTGTATCCGATAGTCTGGTTAATGCATATGAATCGATAGATTTGCGAAAAAAGCATTATTTAATATGGGAGCAAGTGGGACGAGAGGAAACTCCTCACTATTATAGACCGATAAGTAAATATGAGGTCGGATCAAATTATGGGATGAGTTGGGGATGGAGTGCCGGGAACTGGGGGATTGCCTTTAAAGTGACAGAGGCGTATTTGAATGCGGCGGAAGCAGCGGCATGTTTGTATAAAGAAACCGGAAAAGGGGAATATTTAACGAGAGCCGGGGAGCTTGTGGATCAATTAAGATTGAAGAGGATTGTTGCAGGTGCTTTTCGGGATTGTTCGATAACCGATCCGGATAAATTAATCTCTTTTGTTCGGGATGAGCGTCGCCGTGAGTTGTGTTTCGAGAATCATCGTTGGTTTGATTTACGGCGTTACGGGATGAATGAATTGAAACACGTTTGGTACGATAAAACGGGAAATTCGACGGAGTACGTGTTAGAGAAGAATGATCCCGGTTTTACTTTACAGATACCTGAAGAGGCATTTGAACATAATCCCGCTATGGTACAGAATGAACCTAGAAAATAGTGTAATTTAAATTGTATTGTTATGTTGAAAACGCAAATATATTGGATATTATTGCTATCTCTACTGGGATTGGCATCGTGCGGAGATGATGACAACATCGGATTCGTGGAGAAGTTTGATTTACAACAGTTCGATTTTCCACAGGGAGATAACCCGTGGGATAAAGAAATCGAGCAAATAGCCAAGGATTGGGGTATGTATATTATATACAAGGATGTTGATAGTACTCATCTGAACAAGATGTGGACAAGTCCTATTTATTATGATCCGATCTATGTTTGCAAGACGCCGAGTGATGAAGATGTTCAGGTTTATCTGGAACTTGTAAAAACGTGGTTGTTGGGAAGTTTGGATAAAAATAAAGATTCGGATAGAAAACAATTGCCTTTTTATTTATATCTGGTAAATGATTTAAACGATGGTAATCCGCGATCGCAAACATACGGGAAAAAGCATATCCAGTTTAAAAAAGACGGGTTAGATTATTGGAGCCTCAGTTTTACCGGCGAGGAATTGGAGGCGGGCTTAACTTCCGAGATTATTCATAATGTGGCTTGTTCTTTTAGTTACCCGGGTTTGAAAGTACGTTTTTCGAGCGGTGAGTATGAAATACCGGATGAATTTGCTGTAATGTCTGACTATGAATCGAGAATCGGTATTCGCTATTACTCTTTGGAGCAATTTAAAATAGATAATCCGTGGGCTCCTGACTCTTACTACACGGAGGATGTTATGGTGCACCCGAATGAAAAAGATCCGGAGAATGCTTTTCAAAGACGAGGGTTTGCCCCGGAAATAGGAGAAGATTTTAAACCGGTGACTGTTGTTGGTTGGTCAAAGACGTATGGGGCTCCCACGTGGATGCCATGGATCGTGAAAATAATAGAAACTCCCTATGGATCTTTCGAGGACGATCGCAATCCCGGACCTGTTGCGGAAACTGTTAAAGAAAGAGTTTTACTGGATTTCATGAATATGGTTCGTTTGGCTATGACTTACCCGGAAACACAGATACGTGAAGATTTTCCCCTTGATGCGGAAGATCCCCTTGAACAAGCAGGTAATCAAATTATCAATGATAAATATGATTTGGTTGTAAAATACATGAAAGACACTTATAATGTTGATTTGCCCAAGTACGCGGATATTTTAGACGGCGAATAGTGTTAAGAAGAATGGGGCTGTCGGAAGTGAATCTGACAGCCTCATGTAAATTTAATAAATAAACAAAACAGGTATGCGACGAATTTTATTTTTAATAATTCTTATCGGAGGGATTTTGCATGGATGCAGAGCCTCTGGAGGATACACGATTAACGGTACGGTAGAGGGAATCGAGGTCGGGAAAGTGTTTATACTGAAACAAAAATTCACGAAAGAGAATTGGGATACTTTGGCGATAGGAACGGTAAAGGACGGAAAATTTGTGATAAAGGGAAAAGTACAAGAACCGACAGCCGGATACGTGGTTATGGAGGGAATGATGGGGGCTATCGTTTTTCTTGAAAATGATGCCAAGTATGATATTCATATGGCATCGAGAGAAGTGCCGGTTGTTACCGGGGGCGGACAAGAACAGAAAATATACCAAGGATACGTAGATATAAGTACCCGAATGACAGAAGAATATCATAAATTCTCTCCAGACATGATCAAAGCACTTCAAGAGAATAATGAAGAGAAAAAGCGTGAATTTGAAGAGAGAATGGGCAAGATGCGGGATGCGTTTGAAAAAGAACAGGTCGCTTATTTGAAACAGCATGGTAATTCTTTTTTCGCGTTGTTCAAATTGGCGACGAGAGCCTTGGGGATGGATGTTGCGAGCGTAAAGAAAGATTTTGATTTATGTAGCGAGGAATTGAAAAAGACGGAACCGGGACAATATATCAGTTCACTATTACCACGTTTAGCCAAAATTGCTATAGGTGCGACTGCACCTGATTTTACGGCGAAGACGCCGGATGGGGATGACGTGTCACTATATGGGACAAAGGGAAAAGTGAAATTGTTGGATTTCTGGTCATCTAACTGTGGAAAATGTCGGGAAGAGATTCGAAAATTTATTCCGATTTATAACGAATACAAGTTGCAAGGATTTGAAATTCTGGCTCTTTCCCTTGATAAAGACAGGGAAGCATGGGTGAAAGCTATAAAGGAGGATGGAGCACCTTGGGTGCAGGTGTCTGATTTGAAAGGTTCGAAGTCCCCGTTGAACGAGATTTACGGGATTTGGACGTTGCCGTCGAATCTACTCTTGGACGAAAATAATAAAGTCCTTGCCCGAAATATTAGTAGTGAACAGTTGAAAGAAATGCTCCCTGAATATTTGAATTTGAAACAATAGAAATTATGAGAAAATTATTGGTAATGATAACATTTATCGGAATATGTTTTGTTGCGAAAGCTACAACGGATGGATATAAAATAACAGGTAAAGCTTCCGGGACGAAGAAAGCGACAGCTTATTTGATCACTTTTTCGAATTATGTTGCGGATACGATTGGTCGGGCAGAAGTTACGGATGGGGTTTTCGAGTTCAAGGGAAAGGTTCACGAGATTTTACCTGCCTTGTTGTTTTTATCCAATCAGTCAATGGGAGGTGTTCCCGTTTATTTGGAGAATGAAGATTATCAAATTGAGATCGATCCTGATTATATATATTTCAGTGCTATAAAAGGTGGTGGTGAAGCGCAAAGACTATCCAACGAGTATCGGGATATAGAGATAAAAGGTCGTGAACAAACAGAAAAATATCGGGATGAATTTGTATCATTGAAACCGGGAGATGCTCGTTTTCAGGAGTTGTCGTTAAAATTTGATTCTATAAACCAGAAAATAAGATCAGACCGGGAAACTTTTATGAAAAAGCACGCGGATAGTTATCTGGCACTTGATTTCTTGGCAGCGGGAGCACAAAAAAAGGAGTTGGAAGAATTGAAAGATGAATACAGTAAATTCAGCCCGGAATTGCAAAAGAGTTTTGCCGGTAGAAATATATCCGATTGGATTGCCAAACAGGAAAAAGCGGGAATCGGGAAGAAAGCGCCGGATTTCACTGTATTTGACCCGAAGGGAGAGAAGTTTAATTTTTATTCGGTAAAAGCTAAAGTCAAATTGATTGACTTCTGGGCATCATGGTGTAGTCCTTGTCGGGCTATGGTTCCGGAGTTAAAGGAAATTTACAAGGAGTTTCATGATAAAGGATTAGAGATAGTGAGTATATCTATGGATAAAAAGAGAGATTATTGGCTGAAAGCCCTTGAAGAAGAAGCCATGCCATGGGTACATGGATGTGATTTTAAAGGTAATGAAACGATGGATATTCCTCTCATGAAAGCCTATGCTTTTTGGGGTGTTCCTTACATGGTATTGGTGGACGAACATAATCGAATTATTTCGCGTGCCAGCGGTGCAAATCAACTACCGGAAATAAGGAGCGCTCTTTTGGATATTTTGGGTAAATGATACTTTTGCCATTTTCAATTTGCAATTATTTTGATAATAAGAATAATCGTAGTATTTTTTTATAAAACGGCTGTAATAGCCTTTTTTGAGTGTTTTGAAAGCGGTTGGTTGCGTTTATCAGTGCACACATTTTATTCCATAGACATACACCTCGCCAACTGCTTTCTTTCTTTTCCTTGAAAATGTAGTTCATATCCATGTAATTCTCGTGGGAGTATTCGTGTCGGTTGTATCTAGTATCGCGTGGTAATCCTTGATTTACGCTTTTTCTCCGGTTGATTTCCCCGGAATGTGGTGGGGTATGTACAAATAAATGATTTTATTCTGTATTTTTGTTTCAAAATAGGATCGGGATGGAATATTGTCTTAATACACGATTGAACGGGAATGTCGCTATGACTTCCAATTTTCACGAGAATGAATCTTTAAAGCGAAACAAGAGCCTGTACAAGTTGATATGGGTGCAGAAAGGGTCGTTGGTGATAGAAATAGATCATGTTGCGGTGCGAATCGACGAGAATGAACTCATATCGCTGACGCCTTTGCATCATATCGAGGTGAAGGAGGTGGACGGGGAATACTTGAGTTTACTCTTTAACAGCAATTTTTATTGCATATTCGGGCATGATAGTGAAGTGTCGTGTAACGGGTTCTTGTTTAACGGTTCTTCCAATGTCTTGAAATTGAAGTTGACACCGAAGCAAGTTATCATGCTGAAGGATATTTCGGGTATATTCATGAATGAATGTGGCGTGCAGGATGACTTACAGGAGGAGATGTTACGGATTATATTGAAACGTTTCATTATCACTTGTACGCGTATCGCCAGAGAGAAGTTTTTCGTGGATCGGAAAAAGGAAAAGAGATTCGATATCGTGCGACAGTATTACGTGTTGGTGGATAAACACTTTAAAGAGAAAAAGCAAGTACAGGATTATGCCGATATGCTGTGCCGAACCCCGAAGACATTGTCCAATTTGTTTTCGGAATACGGGTTCCCGCCTCCTTTGCGGGTAATCCATGAACGTGTGGAGGCGGAGGCAAAACGGCTATTGCTCTACACGAGTAAAAGCGCGAAAGAGATCGGTAATATTCTGGGATTTGAAGATTTGGCTGCTTTCAGTCGCTTTTTCAAGAAAATGACTCAAGAAAGCATATCCGAGTACCGGAAAAGGAAAAAACAGGAATAATCGCCAACTAATACGGAAAAATCGCCATTTTTTGAAAGGGAAAAACGAACGAATTTTGTGTCATACGTATAACCCTTAAATTTAGATTAAAATGATGGCGAAATTATCTTCTTTGTTTGTTACGTTTTCGCGTGTTGCTGCTTCAAGTCAGAAATTAGGTATTAACCTGATACGGGTAGCTATTCTTGTGATTTTCATGTGGATTGGCGGACTGAAATTCTGGAATTATGAGGCGGAGGGAATAGTGCCTTTCGTGGCTAATAGTCCTTTTATGAGTTTCTTTTACACGAAGAGCACCCCGGAATATAAAGATTATAAGTTGAAAGAGGGAGAGTACAACGAGGTAAAACATCAATGGCACGTGGCAAACAACACGTACGGTTTTTCTCGCGGGTTGGGAATTTTGATTATGGCTATCGGCATCTTGACCTTCTTGGGTATTTTCTCTTCCAAGATTGGTTTGATAGGTGCCGTGCTGGCTATTATCATGACGTTAGGTACTCTCTCGTTTCTCGTGACTACTCCCGAAGTATGGGTTCCCGATTTGGGAAGCGGTGAACACGGTTTCCCGTTGTTGACGGGGGCGGGACGACTGGTTATAAAAGATACGGCTATTTTGGCGGGAGCGCTTGTCGTGCTCTCTGATAGCGCGAAAAGAGTTTTGAATCAATTAAAATAGAAGGTTATGAAAGAATTTGATGCGATTATTATCGGCTTCGGCAAAGGCGGAAAGACGCTTGCCGCTGATCTGGCAAAACGAGGATGGACTGTTGCCATGATCGAACGTTCGGATAAAATGTATGGAGGTACATGTATCAATATCGGATGCATTCCCACGAAGGCATTAGTATATCAAGCGAAATTCGCTACCCGGTTAAAGGACTCGTCTTTCGAGGAAAAAGCAGAATTTTATCGACAAGCAATCGCGATAAAGGAAGATGTTACCGGTACTCTTAGAAATAAAAATTTCCATAACTTGGCGGATGATCCGAATATCACCGTGTATACCGGAACGGGATCATTTGTATCACCCGAGGTTGTTGCCGTGCAGATGAAAAATGAAAGAATGGAATTGAAATCAAAGCATATATTTATCAATACCGGGGCGGAAACAGTTATTCCGGCGATAGAAGGAATCGAGAACAACCCGTTCGTGTATACCAGTACCTCGATAATGGAAGTTACCGGGCTCCCCCGCGAGTTGGTTATCGTCGGTGGCGGGTACGTCGGGTTGGAATTTGCATCGATCTACGCGTCCTTCGGTTCACGGGTAACTGTGCTGGAAGGCTTTCCCGAACTTATACCTCGTGAAGACAGGGATATCGCGGAAGAAGTGAAAAAAGCCTTGGAGAAGAAAGGGATTGTATTCCGCGTGGGTGCGAAGGTGCAGTCTATCGTGAACACGGGGAATAAAGCATCGGTTAAATTCATGGATACGCGAGCGAATGTGGCGTTTAGTCTGGAGGCTGATGCGGTATTATTGGCCACGGGGCGCAGACCTTACACGACAGGGCTTAATTTAGAGGCAGCCGGGGTAAAGATTGATGATCGGGGCGCTATTATTGTAGATGAACATTTACGGACTACACAACCTGCTATCCGTGCCATTGGTGACGTGAAAGGCGGATTACAATTCACGTACATATCATTGGATGACTATCGAATTATCCGAGAGGATCTATTCGGTAACAAGGAGCGTGACCAAAATGACCGTTTGCCAGTGAGCTATTCCGTGTTCATTGATCCGCCCTTGGCTCGTATCGGGATAAATGAAGACGATGCCCGTAAACAAAACCTTGACATTATCATTAAGAAATTACCCGTGGCAGCTATCCCGAGAGTGAAAATATTAGGAGAAACCAACGGTTTATTCAAAGTCATTATTGACAAGAAAACCAATAAAATTCTTGGGTGTACTTTATTCGGTCCGGAAGCAAGCGAAGTGATTAATCTGGTCGCTTTGGCGATGAAAGCGGATTTGGATTACACGTTTTTGCGGGATTTCATTTACACTCACCCCAGTATGAGCGAGTCGATGAATCAGTTACTTTCGTGAAAAGGCATAAAAAAACTTCGGAATTAATTTCCGAAGTTTTTTTGCGGTCTGGACGGGACTCGAACCCGCGACCCCATGCGTGACAGGCATGTATTCTAACCAGCTGAACTACCAGACCTAATTTTGAATGCGTGAAAACAACCTCTGTTATTTTCTTTTGCGGTTGCAAATATAATGCATGTTTTTGATTCTGCAATGGTGAGTAGAAAAAAAATGAAGATCGTGTGACTCGTGAAGTTTTCAGGATTCGTGTGGGAATATCATGTGTTATTATATGATTAATAAGTTGTTGGATTGTTTATTTTTGTTTTTGGCTTTAGGAGGTAAAGGGCATGAATATGTTAAAATATACTTTAACACAATTTTTATTTGTGTTTTGTGTAACGTTTTTACAGGAGTTACCGTATTTTGAGGTATGATAAACAAGCTATATATTAGCAAATAATCGACAAAATTATAAATAATGTAGAGAGTATGAAAAAGACATTTTTTATGCTGCTGGTAGTGGTTTTGCCTTTAATCGCTTCAGCACAACAAGTGAAAGAGACTGTTATAGTAGAAGAAGAAGCCGGTTCATGGCGAGGATTCGTTACTAATCGCTTCTGGGATAATTGGTTTATTTCGGCAGGTGCCGGGGGACAGGTTTACTTTGGGGAACGTGATCACCATAGCCGTTTTGGAAGACGTATCACTCCGGCGTTTAATATAGCCGTGGGGAAATGGTTCATGCCAACTTTCGGTGTGAGATTGCAAGCCGGGGGATTTACTTTAAAGGGATTAACGGATGATCCCAATAATATTTATGCCAAAGGTGCGCCGGATAATCGCGGGTTGTACAAACAGGAATGGGATCAATTTAACATACATGTTGACGGTATGGTGAATTTAGCCAACTGGATAGGCGGTTATCGTACGGATCGTTTTTATGAAACTGTATTTTTGGCCGGTTTTGGTATGGCGCACGCTTACACGGGAGGCGGTAGTACCAAATTTATGTTCGTGAGTGGCATTAATAATAAATTCCGTATTTCGGATGCTTTCGATTTTAACTTGGATATCAACGGGCATCTGGTGCCGCAGGAGTTTGATGGTCAGGTGGATAATCATCGGGCTGAGGGATTCGTGAGTGTGACCGTCGGGTTTACTTATAAATTCAAGGATCGTTTCTTCAGAAAAGAAAGAAAGGAAATCGTTAACACGGGTGTTTCTCCCGCGATGTTGACTGCGGCTGAATCTCGTTTGGCTGATGCTATCAGTAGAATAGGACAATTGGAGGATGAATTGGCACAAGCTCGCCGGAAAGAACAGACCCCCGTGGTAAAACAAGAGGTGGAAGCCCCCGCTTTGTATGTATTCTTTGCTATCAATAAAGCAAATATCGACAAACGTCAAATGGAGAATTTGAAATCTTACGCCGAGATCATCAAGAAATCTCCGGACAAGAAATACAAAGTATTTGGTTACGCGGATAAAGCCACGGGTTCGGCTGCATTCAATCAGGCATTGAGTGAAAAACGGGCTCGTAACGTTGCCGATATTCTCGTCAAGAAATTTGGAGTGAATGCAAACCAACTTCAGGTTGTCGGCAAAGGCGGAGTCAGCGATTTCTCGGACAAAGCAATGAACCGAGTTGTAATAGTGGATTAGTAGGGTATCGGGTAAAAACGGGCAAAAATATCGGGGTGTCTTGACATCCCGATATTTTTTTACCTGTTTTTTAACTTTCCGCTTTCGGCTTTTAATTGTATCTTTGCAACTTGAATAATTAAATAACTGAGAAATGATAACAAAAAATAAGCATGTGACCGTGAGCTATGAGTTGAGAACGGCAGCGGATGCAGAACCAATCGAGATCGCGGATGCAAGTACTCCGTTGGAATTTATTTGCGGACAAGGACAGACTCTCGAATATTTCGAGATGAACCTGTTGAACTTGAATACCGGAAATTCTTTTGATTTCAAGATTCCGGCGGCTAACGGGTACGGGGAGGTAAACGAGGACATGATTGTAGAATTGCCTAAAGATATATTTGCCGAGGTAGAGGCTGACGAATTGCAACCCGGTAACACGTTACCGATGCAGGATAGTCTGGGACGTCACTTGAACGGTACGATTGCCGAGGTGGGCGATGATTTCGTGAAAATGGACTTCAACCACCCGATGGCAGGTAAAGATTTATATTTCAAGGGTAAAGTATTAGCGGTAAGAGATGCGACCGACGAGGAACTGGAAGCCTTGCATTCACACAAATGCGGCGGGTGTCACGGTTGTGGCTCTGACGACGGCGGATGCGGTTCAGGTTGCAGTGACGGTTGCTGCCACTGATACAATTGAAAATGGAAAATTGAAAATGGAAAATTAAGATTCACGTGATCTTGATTTTCCATTTTTTTTCATACATTTGATTCCCTTATTAACCCTTGGAGATTGTATTATTGACAGTGATTCGTTCATTTTCAATTTTCAATTTTCAATTTTCAATTGCATTCAATGAACACGATCGGGAAGTTATACACGCTGACATCATTCGGGGAATCGCACGGGGAGGCGATGGGAGGTATCGTTGACGGTTGTCCGGCAGGGTATATCCTGTCGCCGGAGGAAGTGCAGCGAGAACTGGACAGGCGCAGACCCGGACAATCGGATTTGACAACGGCACGGGCGGAGCAGGACCGTGTAGAGTTTCTCTCCGGCATATTCGAGGGCAAGAGCACGGGGATGCCGATAGGGTTTATCGTGCGCAATCAAGACCAAAGAAGCCGGGATTACGAGGCGCTGAAAGAGGTGTATCGCCCTTCTCACGCGGACTATACCGTGGAGGCAAAATACGGGATTCGGGATTACCGGGGAGGAGGACGTTCTTCTGCCCGTGAACACGTGGCTCGTGTCGTGGCTGGTGCCATAGCGAAACAGGTACTGCGGACTCGCGGTATTTCGATTCAGGCTTACACCTCTCGAATCGGTAGCGTGGAAGTGAATAAACCGTACACGGAATTGGAACTGAACCGGATAGACGAGAGCGTGGTACGTTGCCCCGACGAGCGGATTGCCCGGGAGATGGAAACTTTAATACGGGAAGTGAAGGCGGACGGGGATAGCGTCGGGGGCGTGGTGAGTTGCGTGATCCGGGGACTTCCGGCGGGAGTCGGTGAACCCGTGTTTGATCGTTTTCAAGCTCGTCTGGGGTATTACATGATGGGAATAAATGCCGCTAAAGGATTCGAGTACGGGGAAGGTTTTCATGCCGCCGCGATGCGGGGAAGCGAGCATAATGACGTGTTCGTGACCGAGAACGGGCAGATTAAACCGCTGACCAATCATGCCGGGGGAATATTAGGCGGTATCACCAGCGGGGCGGACGTCTATTTCCGGGTAGCTTTCAAACCGGTAGCGACAATCGGGAAGGAACAGCAAACCGTGAACCGTTCGGGCGAGGAAATCCGGTTTTCCGCTCACGGGCGGCATGATCCTTGCGTTGTGCCTCGTGCGGTTCCGGTGGTCGAATCCATGGCGGCTATGGTGGTGCTGGATATGTTGCTGGAGGCGGGGCGGTTTTAGTTAGTTTATAAGGTTCATAAAGTTTATAAAGTTCATAAGGTTTATAGACCCTGCGGGCGCTTGGTCTACGGCAGCAAAGCTGCCGATAAATATTGTCCGAAGGACACTCGTTACTTTATGAACTTTATAAACCTTATGAACCGTGGCAAAAGCATTTTGACACTTTTGCCACGTAATTTTTAGTCGTCCGTTTGTTTGATTTGGATATAATCTTTATTACTTTTGTAGAAATTAAATATCATTTGTTATGGCAAGTATAAGAAGATTGAAGAAAGATGTTGATTACTTGACTTTCGCGGTAATCGCTGATTGTATGAACTACAATTCTACCACGGAGAAGAATGACCCTGAGGTTGTCAATATCGTGAAGGACATGGTTGAATATAGAAATGAAGTGAGAAGCAAGATTTCCGGTCGTAAGTCTTTTAACGACAAGAAAGAAGCGAAAGCATACTATAAAGGGATTTCTATCGATTTGTTGAAAACGATAGATGGCGAATTTACTCGTTTGAGCGAGCTTATCAAGAAGAATGCTTAACTAATCGGGAAGACCTTATAGACTTTAAGGACTGAAAAGAGGCTTTTAAACGGCCTCTTTTTTTAAATGATGCAGGACGAGATTATTTTACCGGGAATAGCGAAAGTGAAAGTGAGGCGGGGTATGAATATCCGTTTCCTCTCGGTGCGTATGGCACCGGGCAGAGGCGTGTGGGTGAATGTTCCTTACGGGGTGAGTGGGCGGAAAGTGGAAGAATTTGTCTTTTCGCAACAGGAATGGATCAAGACCAATCTCGCGAAGATCAAAACTTACGAGAAAGACACGGGGGTGGGACTGGGAATGGATTCCGAGGTGAAGACTAAATTCCACGTTTTGAAGGTACTCGCTTGTGACGAGCCGCATCCCCGCTATAAGATAGAAGGCACGGAAATTCGGTTGTATATTCCCCGCGATACCGATTACGCGAAAATAGCCCCTTACGTGGAGAGTTTCCTCGTGGAGGTATACCGTATGGAAAGCAAACGATATTTGCCGGGCAGGGTGAAGGAATTGGCGGAGCGCTTCGGTTTCCGGTACAGGGATTTATCTTTCCGGAACAATATATCGAACTGGGGAAGCTGTTCCGCCGAGGATAACATCAGTCTGAACGTGAAACTCATGAAGTTACCCGACGAGATTATCGATTATGTCATCCTGCACGAGCTTTGCCACACGGTGGAGAAGAATCATTCCGCCGACTTTTGGGCGTTAATGAAGAAAGTTTGTCCCGATTGCATGAAACTTCGCGGGCGGTTGAGGGAGTATAATACACGGGTATAAATGAATTTGATTATGGAAGAAAAATATTGTTATCAATATCCTCGTCCGGCGGTGACCACCGATTGCGTTATTTTCGGTTTTGACGGGCAAAAGTTGCAGGTGTTGCTTATCGAACGGGGAGGCGAACCGTTCAAGGGAAGGTGGGCTTTCCCGGGAGGCTTCCTGAACATGGACGAAACGGTTGAAGAGTGTGCTGCCCGCGAACTGGAAGAGGAGACCGGGATGAAAGATGTTTTCGCGGAACAGTTCCATGCTTTTTCGGCGGTAGACAGGGATCCCCGGGGAAGAACGATCACGGTCGCTTTTTACGCTTTGGTGGATCCCCGCGGTATGAAAGTTTCGGGACAGGATGACGCGGCGGATGCCCGCTGGTATGATATCCTCGAGATGCCTTCTTTGGCTTTTGATCACGAGGATATGTTCCGGAAAGCGCTGCAACAATTGAAAGTGAAAGTTTATTTGCAATTAAGTGGTTTTGAACAACCGGACAAGCGTTTCGCCGCGTTCGATTTGAAACGGGTACAAACGTTGATTCCTGATAAAATATAATCCTATGGAGAGATTGAAAATTATAGAAGCGGATATTACCGTGTTAGACACGGACGCTATCGTGAACGCTGCCAATTCTTCGTTGTTAGGCGGTGGAGGTGTCGATGGAGCCATTCATCGGGCGGCGGGAAAAGAGTTGCTGGCTGAATGCCGGACTTTAGGCGGGTGCAAGACCGGGGAGGCGAAAATCACGAAAGGCTATAACTTGAAAGCCCGACACGTGATTCATACCGTGGGACCGGTTTATTCGGACGGGCAACACGGGGAACCGCAACTTCTGGCTGCTTGTTATCGCAACAGTCTTGAGTTGGCGGCGAAGAACGGGTTGAAAACGATAGCATTCCCCTTGATTAGCACGGGTGTTTACGGTTACCCGATGGAGGATGCCGCCCGGATAGCACTTCGGGAAATAATGACTTTCCTGATAGCACATCCCGATTTTGAACAGGTCGTCGTGGCTTGTTACAATCATCGGGCACGTGAAATCGTGGAAAGCGCAAAAATGAACATGCAAATTTAAAATCTTACAATAACATATTGGATATTATGCAAGAACTTGTAAAAGAGATACGTGACGTGTTGGCGGAGGTGAAATATCCCGGAACGTCGAAAAGTATCGTGGCACTGGATATGGTGCAGAATATTAAGGTAGAAGACGGGCAAGTGAGCTTCCGTCTGGTATTCCAGAAAGCGAACGACCCGTTCGTGGGTGCGGTAAGCAAGAAATGCGAGGCTTTGCTGAAGGAAAAATTGAATTACACGGGGGTACGGGTTGAAACGGTTTTCGTGCATGACTTGGAGAAACCTTTAGCGTTGGAAAAAGTGAAACATATCTTGGCCGTTTCTTCCGGCAAAGGGGGAGTCGGTAAATCTACCGTCGCTTCCAATCTGGCGGTTGCTCTGGCTAAATTGGGTTATAAAGTGGGACTAGTGGACGCGGATATCTTCGGTCCTTCCATCCCGAAGATGTTCGATTGTGAAGATGCCAGTCCTTATATGGTTGAAGTCGGCGGGAAAGAGTTGATTGATCCCGTGGTTAAATACGGGGTGAAATTACTTTCTATCGGTTTCTTCGTTGACCCTAATTCCGCTACCGTGTGGAGAGGTCCGATGGCTTCCAATGCCTTGAAACAGATGGTTGAGGGTGGTTTCTGGGATGAATTGGACTTCATGTTGATAGACCTTCCCCCGGGAACGAGCGATATTCACTTGACGCTGGTACAGACGGTAGCCTTGAGCGGGGCGATCGTGGTGAGTACCCCGCAGCAAGTGGCACTGGCGGATGCCGTAAAAGGTATTAATATGTTCGAATCCCCCGGGATACAAGTTCCCGTGTTGGGAGTGGTTGAAAATATGTCGTGGTTTACTCCTGCCGAATTGCCGGATAATAAATACTATATTTTCGGTAAAGAGGGCGCGAAGAAACTGGCTGACGAGAAAGGATTGCGTCTGTTGGGACAAATTCCTATCGTGCAGAGTATCATGGAAGGGGGAGAGGCAGGTACACCCGTCGCCTTGGACGAGAACACGGTTACCGGCGAGGCATTCCGGGATTTAGCCCGCAATGTCGTGGCGGCGGTAGAGGAAACCGGGGAAACCGCTCACCGGGTTAGAGTAACTAAAGGATAAAGAATAAGAGGAGTAAGGTTTATAAAGTCCCGATACCTGTATTCAGGATGTTTGGTAACTTTATAAACCTTATAAACTTTATGAACTTTATAAACTATTTCATTCATGGTAATTAGAAGTGCTGCCGGAAAACCTTTGTTTGGAGATGTTATACAGCGTAAGCGTTATTTTTATGCTATGTTGATGATATTGCTGATGATCGGTGTGGCAGAATGGTTGGGAGAGAAGGAAATTATATTTCCGGAAATGGCGGCACTGACAATCGGTATGTGGATCGTGGATAAGCGGGTATGGCAGGTGCGTCGTTTGCTTGTTGTCGTGTTAATGACGCTTGGTGCCGCGGCCGGAGTTTGTATCGTGCGTTATTCGCCGTTGCCGTTGATCGGAAACCTTGCTTTAGCGTTTTCTTGCGCGGCAATCGGGTTGACTTTGACCCGTTCCACGCTTGTCCCTTTGGTGTCTGCCTGTATGTTGCCCGTGTTGTTGGGAACGGAGAGTTGGGTGTATCCATTGGCGGTACTCGTGATGTCTTTGATCGTGATTTGCGGGCAATGGTGGATGGAAAGAAAAGAATTGAGGACAATGGTAGAGTTTGTTCCCGCGGAGAGGGGGCGGGGGGAGCGGTTGCAACGTTGGTCGCTTTTGCTTGTCAACATGCTCGCCGTTGCTTGGTTAGCGATTTACACGACGAATCTTTACTTTATTCTTCCACCGTTGATTGTTACCTACGTGGAATTTGCCAATTCTAAAGCGGGGTTTCGCGACAGACCGGTGCAAGTGTTATTAGTTCTGTTTGTGGCGGCAATACTCGGCGTGACATTCCAGTTTATCGGGCATTATTATTTCGGTATCCCGGAATTTATAGTTGCTTTTATGATATTTGTTTGCCTGTTCACGCTTTTCGAGTTCCTTGGAAAGTTCTTTGCTCCCGCCGGAGCGGTGGCTCTGATTCCGATGATTATTCCCCGGGAGGGGCTGTTGTGGTTGCCTTTGCAGGTACTTGTAGGGGCTGCAATGTTTATCGGGTTGGCGATGATATGTTTCCAAAGATGTCTGGCTTGGCCTAGGGCACAGTTGATAGTCTGTCTGATTCCCCCGTTTATTCGGGATCTTCGGAAAAGAATATGATGATTTTATAGGTTTTATGGACTTTTGTACCGGAGAGTTTCATTGCAAACACGGGTGATATCTTTGTTTTCCCGTGCAAATTTTTAAGATGCAAAACTTTTTTTTGAAACACAACAAAGAGAAATTTCACGCTCGATTCCTAAATAGTTTCTGTTAAAATAAGCTATATGATATAAATTATATATTATTCATATTTATAGTTTCTTTATAGTATCTCCTATTCAACTCCCATTCAACTCCTATTCATCTCCTATTACAATTATAAAAATATAGTATTTTATTAGGAATTGAATAAAATTTGTTATATATTTGTTACCTGTTATTTTAAACTAGGATAATAGTATAATTGCCGTGTATCGCAGGAATACTTGAGGTGTACGGCAGCATGTTTAACGAAATAAAAGAAAGAATGGCGATATTGGACGGCTCTATTTTAGATGGTGCTTTAGGTAAACTTGATGGTTACGTGATTTACAAGGTCGGGAAGAAAACGCACGCGCGCAAGGCACCCAAGACCATAGCGAATCCCCGGACAGAGGGGCAGACAGCGCAACGCTCCAAGTTACCGGGAGCGCAGACGATGCACCGGGCGACGAGGGGAAGCGTGCTGGAACGGGTGTACACGATCGTGGCACGGGAAGAGGAACGGCGTTCGGGCTACCATTGGTTCCTACACGCGAACATGAAAGTGTTCGGGGTGAATGATTACGTCGATTACCCCCGTCTGGTTCTGGCGGACGGTAGTTTACAATTGCCGTTCGGGATGCGAATGGTGAAAGGGGATGCGGGGAAGGTGGAGATGGAGTGGCTGGATAATACCTCGACTGTCACGGCACAATCGACAGACCGGTTGATGGTGGCAGCTATTTTTGACAACGAGCCGTATCAACCCGTGGTGTTGGAGAACGTGACGGGATGTCGCGCTGACGGGCGGGGTGTCGCGAGTATCCCGGGAGGGGAATGGAACGAGGTTCACCTGTACTGTTTCTTCGGGGCGGCTGACGGACGGCGTTATTCCTCGTGCATGTATTTCTCTGTTTGTAAATCTTAAATCATCACGGTTATGGCTACATTCAATCCTACTATATTTCAAGATATCTCGGGTTCCGTGGGGAACGTGACGACGTACAAGTTGGGCGACAAGCACGTGGCGCGGGCAAAGGCGTTCGAGGTGAAGGATGCGAAGACGCCGGCGCAGTTGAAACAGCGTACTCGGGTGAGCGTGATCACGAAACTGCGGCGTAGTTTTAACGCTGCTTTGGAGACAGGGTATTGTTCTTCCTCGAAGAAGGTTTGCCTGAATTGTTTCATGAAGGATAATGTCGGGAAAGTCAAGGTGGACGATGATATGAACGTGACCTTGGATTGGTTATCGCTTTCCCTGTCGGGTGGAGAACTCGACATTCCCCGGGTCGGGGCAGAAATAGAAGCGAACGAACGGCAAGTGCTGTTCCGGTGGGAACGGCAACCGTTGATGCCTCGTGCCGCGAAAGACGATCGTTTGTTCGGCGTGGTGTACGAGCGGGTGTTGCAACGAAGTCGGCTCGTGGAGTTGGGAACGAGGGGAGAGAGTGGCGAATTGGCATGGATGCTGCCCGAGGAGTGGGACGCAGGGCAACTGGTCGTTTACGGGTTTGCCGCCAGCGCCAACGGGCGAAAGGCATCGGGGACGCTGGGAATATTGGGGTAATATATAAATAAGGCTTTATCAGTTGAATTTCAGTGATAAAGCCTTATTTTATGCTTAAAAATACTATCTTTAGGTGTGCTCTGTGGGATAGATATAATTTACTTTTGGGCGATCTCGTTATTATTTAATTTTTACCCATTTGACGGCGTCGGCTACTATTAATTGATCATGTTTTATTACTCCTCCATAGCTCTTCTCCTCGATAGAGACTCCCCGATCGTCCAGTACGACACGGGATTCCCCTGCCGGAAGGGTGAAGTTGCCGAGGGATACCCAAACGGGATCACCTTTTTCGATTTCAAGAACGACTTCCTCTTTTTTCTCTGGCGTGTAGACCGTATAATAATTTTTCATTCCCGGATAATTATTGTCTCTGAACTGAGGTCGATAGATAAATATTTCGTATTTACCTGCTTCCGGGAGGTTTGCCACCCATTCTGCCTTGAACTTTCCCGTGCCGGCTTTTTTTGTAAAAGC
This sequence comes from Butyricimonas hominis, assembly GCF_014287455.1. Classification (NCBI taxonomy): domain Bacteria; kingdom Pseudomonadati; phylum Bacteroidota; class Bacteroidia; order Bacteroidales; family Odoribacteraceae; genus Butyricimonas; species Butyricimonas hominis. Next base: position 305,848 of record NZ_JACOOH010000003.1, on the reverse strand, counting down.
GCTACGGACACTTTCTCCGTAATATATTGGAAGCAAACTAGGAAGTCCCCATGTATTCGTTTTGTTGTTGGTGTGCATGACCATATATTCTCCCTTTTCTTCTTTTTGGAACAAATCAGTCAATCGCAAGCGATTGTTTGCGGAATCAATCAAGCGGAAGTTTTCGTCTTCGTTATCAACAATAATCTCTCCTGGGGGATAGAATTGCTCTCTCTCGAGCAAGGTGACCCCTTCTTTGGGTATCTTGCCCGATAATTGAGATGCTTCTTCTTGGTGAAGTCGAATTGTTTTTGGTAAATTGCCTGAGAAGTTAGTGTTCAATTCGATGCTGCCTTTCGCATCTTCATGGACGATGATGCGTTTACATTCCCCGGGTTTAATCTGGTAGCTTCTCCAGTTTTTTATTATATCGTTTTCAAATCCATCTACATCATGTTTAATGATTACTGAAATAATACCGTCCGTTTCGCTGAAATTACCCACCTTGAAGTCCAGAATGTGTGTTTCTTCTGTTGTTTTATGAGTCAGGTCTTTTATTGCCAACGAGGGGATCTTGTGACTCGTGTACCATTCATCCATGTAAGCCTGGATGTTCTGCCCGAAACGTTGTTCGAAATCATTAATAAATGAATCGAAATCAATTTCCCGGAAATGGGCATGTGTGTTAAATTCCGCTATAAACCGGTTCAGGGAATCCCAGGTGGTGATCGTCGTGAGGTGTGCCAGCAAGTGGGATACTTTTAGGTGAATGGCAATACTTTGTTCCAAACTATATTCTTCCATGATGCTTTCTTGCAATCCTTTTTCCACAATACGAGCGAGTGACTTCGGATTTACAGAAAGTCCCGACGATTTTAACGGTTTTAGCATTTGGTTGTATATTAAGTCCATTCCCAAGTACCTGTCGGACGTTACGCTGCGGGTGTGCCCCGAGAAGACACGGGCAATATTCATATTGCTTAAATGCCAAGGAATGCCCTGTGTCAACAGGTATTCATGCACATTTCTGTTTTGGGAAATACCTAAGGGAAGATTACTAGGGTTATTATCAGAGATTGTGGCAAGCCGTTCCTCGAAAAAGACGATCTCCGGTTGTGCGTTATCACTAGATATGCTTCCTTGCAAAAAGGACGGAGGGGTTTCAATTAGTTTGAAATGCTTGAAAGGATAAGGATTGAGTTGGCGCTCCTCGATTCGATGTTTACATTTTTCGGATACTTCCTTTAGTTTTTTCGGTTGTTTCAAGGCTTTCCATTCATCGAGAGCTTTCATGTAGAAGTCATTCTCCGGGTAAGTGTATAATTCAACTGTGACGGAATCAATGGTGATCACTCTCCTTTGGTAGTTTCCCAAGCAGAGGCTTAGCCCGGTGAGGTTTTGTACGTTATGGAACGTGACACTTTTTCCCTCTCTCGCGGGGGCGCCTTGGGACAAAACGGTTTGTTCTCCCGGGTTCTCTACACGAAGCGTGTAGCTGGTGAAATTGACCTCTTTGGATGCCTGTAATGCTATCGGGGCAACCGCCATCGGGTACCACATCACCTCCGGAATAAGCAAGGTGAAGTCACCCGAGAGGAAAGCGTAGCGTTTCCCGTAATTTTCGGTGTACGAGGTGAAAGTTACGGGGGCAAAGTAATCCTCGTCGGGGATGTTTACCTGGTAAATATCCTCGTCGATGTTTCCCTCGTATTCTATTTCAAGTTCAATGTTTTCATTCGGGGAGAGGGGGCGTTGGATGACTATTACTTGGCAGTTCCTGTGAAAGGGAACGCTTTGTCCGCCGGATTCTATTTTGTTGATAGTGAGTCCCGGGTTTAAAAAGAGCGGAAATTGATTTATTTTTGTTTTTCGCTGGTTGGCGATTTTCATGTGGCTTGTCGCAGAGAATTTATTCCCGTTGGGGCGATACGTGATATCGTGGGTGAGTATGCGTGCCGTGGGGTACTCGTTGTATCTCTGGAAAGTTTCACGATATGCGATTCTGTTTTCCAAACGGGTCTGAAACTTTTCAACATAGAGGTATCCCATGCACAAGGAAAGCACTAGCAACAGGGAGGCGGGAATGATATAGTAAGGATTACGACCGGGTATGCCGGGGAGTCTTTTCGTGAGAGGTGCGGCAAAACAAAGAAAACTAATTCCCAACAGCAAGAATGTACTTCGCTGGAGCATGTAATCCTCTATATGCATGAACCCGGCTATCGTGGAAAAAGAGTCAGGCAGCCAATATCCTCGAAAATCCAGTATCCCGTGAAGAGGTGTTGTCAAGTAATTATACGAGAAATAAAGAAAACCGGTCAGGATAAGCCAACTGATCAAAGGGAGTTTGACCACCTTGTTTATAAGCAAGGACAGCCCGGTGATAAAAGCAAGCGAGGGTAGCACACGAGTGAGAAGATAAAAAAGATTTACCCAGAGATTAACGGGGGAGTCGGGCGTGAATATGTTGATAATGACGCAGGCGATCATAAAAATAACATCCACCGACAAAAACGGGATAAGAATACCCAGAAATCCCCCGAAGAAGGATTCGCCGTTGCCAATAGGTCGTACGGAAAGCACCTCTCGCGTTTCGGCTTTTTTCTGTTTTCTTTGGATATCACAGACAAGAAAAGTGACGATTAGTGATTGAAACAGGTTCAAAAAGTAAATCCCGCGCAAGGGAATGGATGACGCAAATGCAATATCCTTCCATTTAAAGGAAAAACTATCCCATGGAATCAAAACACTTATCGTGTATCCCAACACCCCAAGGATGAAAAGGTAAAATAACCAATTCCTTCTCACCAGCTTGCTCTCGTACGAGATTGCCGTTTTTAAAGCTGTTATTTCCATGATTATAAGATTTATTTTTAGTACGTAATAAATATTGAATAGAAATAGTGTTGTGCAATAGAGAGCATTTTTTATATAGAAAAACACACCCGAAAATCGTGTTAAGGATTATTCGGGTGGTTGTATTTTATAACAATTAGTGTTCTCTAACTGTTATGGGATCACAAGCTTCTGATACTGGACCGCGTCCTGCTGCATTTATTGCGTAAACACGAAATTGTACCTGCTTTCCTTCGGTCAAATTATCAACGGTATATTCAAGTTCGATAATAGGGCGTAGGTTTATTAGAGTCCACCTTTCCTCCGATATATATTTTTTCTCGACAAAATATCCTATTATTGGTGCTCCTCCATCTCTGAGGGGTGCACTGTATTTTATTTTACAGTTGTCTTTATGCATCTCTATAACAAGGGGTATTCCTGGAGGATCAGGAGGGGAAATAGATACTTTTGCACTAGTAAATACAATCGCCATGATTATACCTAAACTGGCGAATAATAAAGTTTTTAACATGTTTCTTTTCATAGTCTTTTAAATTTAATGATTAATAATTAATAATAAAGTAATTATTTGTGTGTTTTTATTTTATGTAATTAAAACCTACCTCTAAAAGTTATAAAATCAGAAATACCTGAAGGGTTACTTATTCCGGCTGAATTGGATGCGCTAACACGAAATTGTGCATTCGTATTTTCTTTCATTTCTTTGAATTGATATTCGGTAGTTTTAGATATTCCCCTGAATTTCCACGACAAATTCCATTGGTTCCTGTATTCAATGTAATAATTTGCCACGGGGTTCCCGCCATCATTTTTGGGTGCCCGGTATTTAATTTGGCATCCCGTTTCCCATATATTAATAGCTAACGGAAATCCCGGTTTGTCGGGAACGGTAATTGCTGTACTTGCTCCTGCAAACGTTAGCGTTGTGATACCCAAACCTAAAAAAGCAAATAACAACGATTTTAAAATATCTTTTTTCATAACTATTATTGATTGTAAGTTGCATAATTCGGATATATCATTTGCAAAATTAAGAATATAGTTTATATTTGCAAATAATTATCAATATTTTTTCAAAGAAAGCAACTATGAAAAAAGAAATTTTATTTTTATTGATTTTAGTTGGTGTTACTTTTGGGAGTTGTAATAATACTGCTAAGAAATTGACAATCTTCGATATGGATACAGATTTCCCTGTTACCGAGAAGTTGGAATTTAAGCTTTCTAATGAATTGGCAATAAGATCTTTTGATAGATATTCTATTGCTGAAAGTGGTATTTGTGTGATTGACGGTTCCGTGCTTTGGTATGTCGAGGACGGGAAGGATGATTGCGGTGCTTGCTATGATTTGAATACAGGGGAAAAGTTAGCCGTGATAGCACGGAAAGGAACTGCCGCAAATGAAATAAATGAATTGACAGGATTCAAGGTAACGGAAGATGCTGTTATGCTTTACGAGGGGCGAAACACGATAAAGACTTTTGCTAAAAAGGATATATTGGATGATATTCCCGTGGAGGAGAGAAAGGTGGTTGTAGCGACAGCCCCGGAAAACCTTTGGGTTTCCCGCATGGCGAAACTTCCCAACGGTTCTGTGCTTGCGACAATACGTCCGCCCTTTGAATTCGAGAAAGGAAAAGTGGATGAAATCAATAAAAAATCGGTTGCCATATTTGGTGATAATGGGGTAAAATCTTACGAAACAATCCTGTATGATAGTTTTGATGTCAAGAAAGCATCAGATACGCAAATCGATGCAGACGATTTGATAAAATGGACTTACGCTCAAGGTTTGATTGAAACTAAGGGTAATGATAAGGCTGTTTTCGCGGCGAGCGACCAATTTATATTGTATACCCTTGACCTTAACAACGGAGAGGTGGTAAACGAGAAGAGATATTCGTCTATCCGGCGTACCGAAGAGGAGATGTCGTTCGCCACTACAAATGATATGATTTTGAGCGTACAGGCGTTGCAGGCGAATGATAAATATATCGTGTGCAAGGTGGAGGGGTATTTAAGTAAAGAAGATAAAGAAATTGAATTACGAAAAGAGGCGATATTCGTGTTTGATTGGAATTTGAAGCCAGTCAAAAAGTTCGAGTTGCCGGACCCGGAGGAAAAAATGGGTTATTATATTATATCGAATGATGGTAGCTCGGTTTATTTTTGCGAGTATCACGAGGAAGGTGTCACGTTGTATAAGGCGGATTTGGGGATTTGAGCGGTGAGAGGTACAATCAGAAAAACAATCAGGGGTTGTCAAAAAAGTAATTGACAACCCCTGATTGTTTATTTAGAGGTTATTAGTGTCTTGCCCGTGCTTTGATGATTTCGAAGAAATCGGCTGCTTTCAGTGAAGCACCCCCGATTAATCCGCCGTCCACGTCAGGGTTGGAGAATATCGCATCGGCGTTTCCGGCGTTGCAGCTCCCCCCGTAAAGGATAGAGGTATCGTCGGCAACGGTTTGCCCGTATTTCTCGGCTACCACGGAACGGATGAAAGCGTGCATTTCTTGTGCTTGGTCGGGAGTGGCGGTTTTGCCGGTTCCGATAGCCCAAACAGGTTCATAAGCGATAATCACGTGAGCGAATTGCTCCGGGGTTAAGTTGAAAAGACCGTCAACGAGTTGTTGTTTTACCACTTCAAAATGTTTACCCGCTTCTCTCTCTTCCAGTACTTCACCCACGCAGAAGATGATTTCCAGTTTGCTGTCCAATGCTTGTGCTACTTTCTTCACGAGAACAGGGCTTGTTTCCCCGTAATAACTTCTTCTCTCGGAGTGTCCTAGAATCACGCATTTTGCCCCGGTGGAAGCAACCATTTCGGCTGATACTTCACCCGTGTAAGCCCCGGATTTTTCGGTTGCGCAATTTTGCGAGGAAACCATGATCGAGGGTTCCGTGATATTGTGAGCCACCTTTGCCAAATGGATGAAAGGGGTTCCAAGAACAACCAACACGCCTTCTGCACCTTCCTTGTATCTCACGTAGTCGTTCACTTCTCTTGCCAATTCGACACCTTCAGCGAAGGTTTTGTTCATTTTCCAGTTACCTGCTACAATCTTTTTTCTCATGTCTATAGATTTAAATCGTTGTGTTTTATTTAGTTTCTTCTTTTCTTTATACGGGGAAAAAGTAAATATGCTACAAAGAAAAGAAGGATAAAGGAGTAAACCAAATAATTCCGTTGCATTTCTTGTTGACTCTGCAAGCAATAGGCTGCCAAGTCCGTGTCTTTTAAATCTTTGATATCCGGGATATCTTTCCCCGCGCGTTTGTCCAGAATGGTTCCCTGACGTAAAATAATCACGCCGGGATTGGAACGGAGCATGGTTTTCAACTGTATCTCGTCTGCCGCGCAGAACTCGTACGGCACGTGATGGCGGGTTCGGTAGGCTTGGATATCCTTTCGCGAGGAAGAAGTTAAACCGTAGAACCTGTATCCTTTTTCCCGCGCCAGATTTGCCAATCGGTTCAAAGCGGGTTGTGCATCGGCGTCGCTTTTGTTGATATTATAGGCAACTGCAAGTATCGTGTAATTGTCATCTTCAAGTATTTCTTCCGTGATGTTGCCCAATTCCGGGTGTTCGATCACGAGATCGTGTATCGGGGTGATGTATCCTTTCTTTACCAAGCGTTCCGAACTACTCTCGTATTCCCAGTTCACGGTATCCTGCCAAGGGTAGTTCTCCTCGGTGAATGATTGTATTTCTCCGGTCTGCCTATTCTTGTATTTTAGAGTCACCTCGTACTGGTCGGGTTCGGCTCCCTCCGGTAGCCGCATACCCTCGGCAATATTTTTACCGATCGCGTAGGGGCGGAAGTCTATCACGGGTAAATGACGGTAACAATAGACGGACAGACACAACATTCCAGCTCCCGCGAGCACGAGCATCGAGAATTGCCCCAGCGGGGTAAGTTGGGGTTTGTACTTTTCGCGATAAACAAAGACCACGATGGCAAATAATAACAAGACGATATTCTTCCAGAACGTTTGCCAATTGGTCAGTACGAGGGCATCCCCGAAGCACCCGCAATCACTGACAGGATTCGTCAAGGCGAGCGCTAATGTCAACGGCGTGAAAAATGTCATGAATAGTAAAGCTCCCCAAGCGAGGCGGGATACCCACAGGTTGAACAGTAACGCTATCCCGATCAGGAATTCTGCCAACGAGAGGGCAAAGGAGAAAAATAGTGTCGTGGCATTCATCCAACTCATGCCGAACGCGTTGAAGTAGTCGGTGAATTTATAATCCGACCCTAGCGGATCTATCCCTTTCACGAAGCCGGAGTAGATAAATACGATACCGACGACGATCCTGCAAAGATTTTGAATGAATTTGCTTATCATGTTTACTTTTCTAGTTTTCAGTCTTTAATTCTCCACGACTAGGCGAATTAACCCGAACACGGCGTAATTCACCATGTCGAAGTAGTTCGCATCAATACCTTCCGATATGATTGTCGCTCCTTGATGATCTTCGATCTGTTTGGTCCGGTTGATTTTCATCAGGATTAAGTCCGTGTACGAGCTGACGCGCATTTCCCGCCACGCCTCGTCGTAATCGTGGTTTTTGGCGAGCATGAGTTCTTTCGCTTGCAGGAAATAGTTCTGGTAGAGATGCAATATTTCTTCTTGCGGGGTGTCGTTGCCCGGACCGAGTTGCAATTGAATCAATCCCATGATGGAGTAGTTGATGATGCCGATAAATTCGGGAACGATACCTTCTCCTACTTTCGTGACTCCTTTCTCTTCGATACTCCGGATTCGGTTCGCTTTGATATATATCTGGTCAGTGATCGACGTCGGGCGGAGTATTCTCCACGCTGTCCCGTAATCCTGCATTTTTTTCACGAAAATATCCTGACATATATCTATCACTTTATCATATTCTTGCGCTGTGTTTGGCATAATTCTATCGTTTTTTAGTAACAGAATTTGAAAAATAAGTTGTTTCTTTGAAGTGTAAAATTAGTCAAATAATTCAAAACCGGAAATTGAAATTGGAAAATTATGATGGAGATCGTTTTAGGAGATAAAAAAGTTAGTTTGGAGCGACCTGTCGTGATGGGTATTTTGAACGTGACACCCGACTCTTTTTATGACGGGGGAAAGTACTTGAGTGAAATCGGGGTAATCAAGCGTATCGACGAGATCGTGGAGCAAGGGGCGGGGATTATTGACGTGGGAGCTTATTCCACTCGTCCCGGGGCTGCTTTCGTGAGCGAGGAAGAGGAACTTTCACGGTTGAGTTTTGCCGTCGAGCTAGTGCGTAAATACCATCCCGAGGTTCCGGTTTCGATAGATACGTTCCGGTCGGGAGTGGCAAAGGAGATTAATCACTGTCTGGGACCGGTTATCGTGAATGATATTTCCGGCGGCACGATGGATGACAGGATGTTCGAAACGGTTGCCGGGATGGGGGTACCCTATATATTGATGCACATTCAAGGTACGCCGCAAGATATGCAAGTAAACCCACGCTATGATGACGTGGTACGTGAGGTTGGGGAGTTCTTCACGGAGCGTATAGCCCGTCTGAATGCCTTGGGATTTAATAATATTATACTGGATCAAGGTTTCGGTTTCGGGAAGACTGTGGCACATAATTATCAATTGATGGATAAAATGGAGTCTTTTCTCGATTTTGGATATCCTTTACTCGTGGGTATTTCTCGCAAAACGATGATATGGCGTTTATTGGATATTACTCCGAAAGAGGCACTGAACGGTACTACTGTGCTCAACACGATATCGCTAATTAAAGGTGCTCACATCCTTAGGGTTCACGATGTTCGTGAAGCCGTGGAGGCAGTGAAGATCGTGGAGGCGATGAGAGGGTGAATCACTTGCCATAGCACGATTCCGGCAGTGACGGAGATATTGAAGGAGTGTTTTGTCCCGAATTGCGGTATTTCAATGCAGTTGTCCGAGAGGTCGATGACTTCCTGCTGCACGCCTTTCACTTCGTTGCCGAACACGAAGGCGTATTTTTGTCCGGGAGTGATGGTAAAGGTTTCGAGAGAGATGCTGTTCTCCGCTTGCTCCACGGATAGAATGGTGTACCCCTCGTTTTTCAATTCTTTCACGGCATCGGTAGTTTCCTCGAAATATGCCCAGTCTACGCTTTCTTCTGCGCCGAGGGCTGTTTTGTGTATTTCCCGGTGGGGTGGGGTGGCGGTGATACCGCAAAGGTATATTTTCGATAACCGGAAGGCGTCCGACGTGCGGAATACCGAACCGATGTTGTTCAGGCTGCGCACGTTGTCAAGAACTACCACAAGCGGGAGTTTTTCAGCCTCTTTGTATTCTTCCGCGGAGAGGCGGTTCAGTTCTTCGTTGAGGAGTTTGCGATGGGACATGAAATTGAAAATTGAAAATTGAAAATTGAAAATGAGGGTGAGTCATTTCGATTTTCAATTCGGGGTTATTAATGATAGTTTTTAGTTTATTTGAAGATTGAATATGTTTTTTGAGTTTTAATTTTCAATTTTGCATTTTCAATTTTCAATTGTTTTGCCGAGTAAGGTGGCTGCCGTGCATTCGGTTACTCGAACTTGAACGAGGTCGCCGACTTTAGCGCCATTATCCGGGAACACGATCACTTTATTTTGGCTGCTACGCCCGAAAAGTTCGTCCGATTTCTTTTTGGAAACACCTTCGACCATAACTTCGAAGACTTTACCCACGTCTTTCAAGTTACTTTGATGAGATATTTCTACTTGCATGTCAATCAGTTCTTGCAGGCGTCTGCCCTTGACTTCCTCGTCCACGTTATCCGGTAAGTTACGGGATGCCATGGTGCCGGGGCGTTCGGAGTACTTGAACATGAAAGCGGAATCGAACATCACTTCTTTCATCAAATCGAGAGTTTGCCGGTAATCTTCCTCGCTCTCGTTGTGGAAGCCCACGAACACGTCGGTAGATATTCCGCAATCCGGGACAATCTCACGGATGGCACGGATACGGTCCAGATACCATTCACGGGTGTATTTCCGGTTCATGTCTTTCAACACGGAGTTACTGCCGGATTGGAAAGGCAGGTGGATGTGTTTGCAGATATTGGGATAAGTGGCAATTGCCCGAAGTATGTCGTCATTCATGTCTTTCGGGTGTGACGTGGCGAAACGGATACGCATGTCCGGTACCGTTTTTGCAACCATGGCAAGCAACGCCGGGAAGTTCATTTCCGTGTTATCTCCCCGCCACAAGTACGAGTTCACGTTTTGCCCGAGTAGGGTAACTTCTTTATATCCTTTTGAATGGAGGTCGAGTACTTCGTTGATGATGCTTTTCGGGCTGCGGCTGCGTTCGCGTCCCCGCGTGTAGGGCACGATGCAGTAGGTACAGAAGTTGTTGCATCCCCGCATGATAGACACGAATCCGGAGATGGCCGTTTCGTCTATGCGGGAAGGGCAAATGTCTTTATAGGTTTCGGTTGTCGATAATTCGATATTGATGGCTTTTTCTCCTTTTGCTGCTTTTTCTATCAACAAGGGAAGGTCCATGTAGGCATCCGGTCCCACGACGATATTCACGTTTTTTTCCTGTTCGAAGAGAGCGTCGCCCAATCGTTCCGCCATACATCCCATGATGGCAACCAACACGTGCGGTTTTTTCTTTTTCACCTCGGTGAAGCCTTGTACTCGCCCGCGTACCCGTTGTTCGGCGTTTTCACGAACGGAACAAGTGTTCACCAGAATTAAATCCGCCTCGTTTTTGTCTTCGGTTCGTTTGTATCCTTTATCTTCTAGTATGGCTGCCACCACTTCGCTATCCGCCACGTTCATCTGGCAGCCGTATGTTTCTATGTAAAATTTCCTTATCTCCATTCTCAAGTTTTATTTCCGAGGTGCAAAGGTAGTGAATTTCGTTCAAAATCCTACCGTATTCCCAAGGTAATCCTAGGGTAATAATATCTCTCCTTGCTTGCAACCCAAGTGTGTGGCACTTCTAGCATCGTGGGGAAACGGTGGGATAAGCGTGTTGCGAGTGGTCGGTAAGGGGTGTGAGGTAGTAATACGGTGGTATTACCGGGGGATTAGTCAAAAATGAAACTGTCAAATCGGCAGAGAACATTTTTTGGCATAACTATTGTCATTTAGTTGTCGTAAAAATTTGAAGTACAATTAAATTAAAAATATAGAGTTATGTCAACAGGAAAGATTGGAGTTTCAACAGGGAATTTATTCCCGATTATCAAGAAGTTTTTATACTCGGATCATGATATCTTTTTGAGAGAAATTGTATCGAATGCCGTGGATGCTTCACAAAAGATGAAGGTGCTGGCTTCGAACGGGGAGTTTAAGGGTGAACTTGGTGAGTTGAAGGTAAGAGTGAAGGCTGACAAAGCGGCAGGTACGTTGACGGTATCGGATAACGGTATCGGAATGACGCAGGAAGAAGTGGAGAAGTATATCAATCAGATTGCTTTTTCCGGCGCGGAAGAGTTCATGAACAAGTACAAAGATAACGCGGCGGCTATTATCGGTCATTTCGGGTTAGGCTTTTATTCTTCGTTCATGGTGAGTGACAAGGTGGAAATCGTGACGAAATCTTATAAAGAGGGGGCGAAAGCGGTGAAATGGTCGTGCGAGGGGAATCCGGAGTACACGTTGGAAGAAACGGAGAAAGCCGAGAGAGGTACGGACATTATCATGTATATCAACGAGGAAGAGAAGGATTTCTTGGAGGATTCGAAGGTAAACGAGTTGCTGACGAAATATTGTAAGTTCCTGCCTATCGAGATTATTTCCGGGAAGAAGAAAGAGTGGAAAGACGGTGAGTACAGGAATACGGACGAGGATAACGTGATAAATGACACGAATCCGGCGTGGACACGTAAGCCCGCGGACTTGAATGAGGAGGATTACGAGAAGTTCTATCGCGAGTTGTACCCGATGGCTCAGGAGCCGTTGTTCCATATTCATTTGAACGTGGATTACCCGTTCAACCTGACCGGTATTTTGTATTTCCCGAAGATTGATAATAAGTTCGAGATTCAGAAGAATAAGATACAGTTGTACAGCAATCAAGTGTACGTGACGGATTCAGTGGAAGGAATCGTACCGGAATATCTGACATTACTGCACGGGGTGATTGATTCTCCGGATATTCCTTTGAACGTGTCGCGTTCTTATTTACAAAGTGACCGTAACGTGAAAAAGATTTCCAGTCATATCACGAAGAAGGTTGCTGATAGTTTGACCGATATATTCACGAACAAGCGTGAGGATTACGAGAAGAAGTGGGATGATTTGAAGATATTTATCCAATACGGTATGCTGACGGACGAGAAATTTGACGAGAGGGCAAAGAGTATTTTCTTGTTCAAAAATACCGAAGGGAAGTATTTCACGTACGAGGAGTACGAGAATTTGATTAAAACTAACCAGACGGATAAGGATAATAAAGTGGTATTCTTGTATGCCACGGACGAAAAAGAGCAATACACGTATATTGAAGCCGCGAAGGGGAAAGGTTACGATGTGTTGTTGATGGACGGTCAGTTGGATACGCACTTTATCAATCATTTGGAGCAGAAGAATGCGGAACATCGTTTCGTGCGGGTAGACTCGGATGTTATTGATAAGTTGATACCGAAGGAGGACGCTAAGGAAGTGGCTTTGAGTCACGAGGAGCAGGAGGAATTGCGTGCCGTGTTCTCGTCCCAATTGCCTAAAGACGGGGGGATGTTCATGGTGAATTTCGAGGCGATGGGTGAGAATGGTGATCCGGTGATCGTTACGCGTTCCGAGTTTATGCGTCGTATGAAAGACATGGCGGCAATGAATCCGGGTATGGGATTCTATGGAGCTATGGGAGATCAGTATACTTTGGTCGTGAACACGGATCACAAGTTGGTGAATGATATTCTGGAGAACGAGAAGAGCGAGATGCAAGCCAAGTTGGAACCGATTTACTTCGAGATTAAGGAAACCGAGAAGAAGCAGGCGGAGTTGGATGAATTGAACAAGGGCAAGAAAGACGAGGAAATTCCGCAGGTAGATAAAGATAGAAAGACTGAGTACAATAAAACTGTTTCCGATTTACAGAAGCAGAAGAACGAGCTGTTGGAAGAATATGGAAAAGGTAATAAGGTTGTAGGTCAGTTGATTGACTTGGCTTTGTTGGCAAATGGGTTGTTGAAAGGAGAGGCTTTAAACAGGTTTGTCAAGCGAAGCGTGGAGTTGATAAAATAAAAAAGTTAAGCCGGACGTTTGTCCGGCTTATTTATTTCAGAAAAAATCATTACTTTCGTTGGATGAATTTGATTGAAGTTACTTAAAAATATAAAATTATGCAGGTTATTTTTTCTTCCGGGACATATAAGAGAACGATGGTAAGGTCTATCGTGGCAATCGTGACAGGTATCGTTTTGGTGCTTTGGCCGACAGAGGTGTTGAATTACACGGTTAAGATTATCGGGGCGGTGTTCTGTCTTGCCGGAATCGTGTCTTTCCTCGTGTCTTTGCGGGATCAGGATGGGAACTCGCCGAGAGGTTTGATTTCTTTTAACGGGATCGGGAGTATTATTCTGGGTATTCTGTTGTGGGTAATGGCGGATACTTTTACCAATATATTGATGTACCTGCTTGGTTTTATTTTGGTTGTCGCGGGTATCGGTCAATTGGTTGTTCTTACTTCTGCAAGGAGATTCGGGCAGATAAGCGGGATGAGTTATTTGTTCCCGATAATCGTACTTTTGGCGGGTATTGTTATTTTCGCGAATCCGTTTTCCGCGAAAGAAGGAATAATCACTTTTTTCGGGGCAATTTCTATATTTTACGGGATTACCGATTTGATTAATCAACGCCGGATTAATCAGTTGAGAAAAGAGGCGCATGAGGCGGAACAACAACAGAAGTTGGGTGGGGGTGAGATTGAGGACACGGAGTATGAGGAAGTTGAATAACTTTTTTAATTTCGGATTTACGATTTCAGATTTATGATTGAAGAGGAGTTTGTGGGCTTAGGATAGTATTATTTAAGAATAGATATAATGGTGTATATTATTAATAAGGAGGATTCGGTTTATAATCGTTTTTTAGCAGAGCTTAGAGATAAAGAAATACAAAAGGATCCTTTGCGCTTTCGACGGAATTTGGAGAGAGTCGGTGAGATTATGGCTTACGAGATCAGCAAGACTTTTCACTATTCGTCGCGAAAGGTGCAAACCCCGATAGATGTGGCGGACGTGAGGTTGGCAGATGATGAAGTGGTGGTGGCTTCTGTTTTGCGTGCGGGGCTTCCTTTTCATCAAGGGTTTCTAAATTACTTTGACCGTTCGGGGAGTGCTTTTATTTCCGCGAGAAGAAAATATAAAGAGAATCATATAGATTTTGAGATTCGTTTCGATTCAATTTACACGCCTAGTCTGGAAGGAAAGCAATTGTTGCTGGTAGATCCTATGCTGGCAACCGGAGCGTCTATCGTGGTTGCTTATCATGAGTTGTTGAAGCAAGGTGGAAGACCGCTGCACACGCATATTGCAGCTATCGTGTCCAGTCGTCAAGGTGTGGATAAAATTACCGAGGCGTTGAAAGATGAGCCGGTTACGATATGGACAGGTGCTGTGGACGAGAGATTGACGGAGAGTTGTTATATTGATCCGGGAATTGGTGATGCCGGTGATTTGGCATTTGGAGAGAAATTGTGAAAACTTAAAGATAAAAACTAAAAGCTAAAAGTTGAAGGTTCAGATTAAAGCATTATCTTTGGCGTCATGGAAATGAACAAATATTTAATAGCTGCCTTATATGTGTTTGCCGGTTGTGTGGCAACACTCCCGATTGGGGTGCGTGCCGGAAATGTTCCTGTTGCCAATGACAGCTATCGTTTGTTGATTTCTTCTCCCACTGAAAAAATTATAACCGTTTGCACGGATAAGAGGACCGCGGATGATTTGGACTATGGTGTTTTTAGTCATCAGAATTATTTAGCCTCTATTGATAGTGTAAAGGTTTATTATACTTACTCACCTTTAGTGCTTCCGGGTTGGAAAGTACCCGAAGTAACAGCTAATCCCATACGAGCGCCGGGGAGATGCTGATAATTTTAAATTTATGATTTTAGATTTACGATTGAAGGGGTAAACTATGTTTTATCATTTTCAATTTTCATTTTTCAATTTTTCAATTATAAAAAAGTATGGGATTTAATGATATATTAAAAAGTATGTTCGGTAACAAGGCAGATCGGGATATGAAGGAGTTGTTACCGGTAGTTAAGAAGGTGAACGCAGAGTGGGAGAAGATTAAAGGATTGAGCCATGATGATTTGAGAAAGGTGTCTGCTGATCTGAAGGTGAAGATACACGCTCATGTAAAATCAGAGGAGGATGAGATCGCCGCGTTGAAAGCAAAAGTGGAAAACGAGAAACCCTCTATCGAGGAGAGGGAGGAAATATATAACCGGATTGATAAGCTGGAAGAGCAGATTGACAAGAAACTGGAGGATATTTTGAATGAAATATTGCCAGTAGCTTTCGCGGTGATTAAGGATACTGCACGACGATTTACCGAGAACAAGGAAATCGTGGTAAAGGCCACGGATTTTGATAGGGATTTAGCGGTTAGTAAAGATTTCGTGGAAATAGACGGGGACGATGCCGTTTATTTTAATTCATGGCTTGCCGGAGGTACGGAGATAACTTGGGATATGGTACATTACGATGTGCAGTTGATCGGAGGTTCCGTGTTACATCAAGGGAAGATTGCCGAGATGGCTACCGGTGAAGGTAAAACGTTGGTGGCAACTTTGCCTGTTTTCCTGAATGCTTTGACAGGGCGAGGCGTACATGTGGTAACGGTCAATGATTACCTTGCCAAACGTGACTCCGAATGGATGGGACCGTTGTATATGTTCCACGGTTTGTCAGTAGATTGTATTGATAAAACGGAGCCTAATTCTCCCGAGAGAAGAAAGGCTTATCAAGCGGATATCACTTTCGGTACGAATAACGAGTTCGGTTTCGACTATTTGAGAGATAATATGGCGATACACCCGGAAGACCTTGTGCAACGGAAGCATAATTATGCTATCGTGGATGAGGTGGACTCCGTGTTGATCGATGATGCCCGTACTCCGTTGATTATTTCCGGTCCTGTACCCAAGGGGGATATCCAGATGTTTGACGAGTATAAACCCCGTGTGGAGAAATTGGTTCGTATGCAGCGTGAGTTGGTTTCACGGATTTTTAACGAGGCGAAGACTTTGCTTGCCAGCGGTGACCGGAAACAGGAGGAACAGGGTGCTATTCTGTTATTGAGAGCGTTTAAGGGGTTGCCCAAGTACAAGCCATTAATCAAGTTCTTGAGTGAACAGGGAAATAAGGCGACTTTGGTAAAGACCGAGAATATATACATGCAGGAAAACAACCGTCGTATGCCTGAGATCACGGACGAATTGTATTTCGTGATCGACGAGAAGTTGAATTCAATAGATTTGACGGATAAGGGGCATGATACGATTACGGCGGCGGGAGAGGATCCGAACTTCTTTATATTGCCGGATATCGGTTCCGAGTTGGCTGAAATAGACAAGATGAATTTGTCTGACGAGGAAAAGGTCGAGAAAAAAGACCAGTTGGTACAGAATTATGCCACCAAATCGGAGCGGGTACACACGGTGAACCAGTTGTTGAAAGCGTATACTTTGTTCGAGTTGGATGTGGAATACGTGGTGATGGATAATAAAGTGAAAATCGTGGACGAGCAGACCGGACGTATCATGGAAGGTCGCCGTTATTCCGACGGTTTGCACCAAGCTATCGAGGCGAAGGAGAACGTGAAGGTGGAGGCTGCCACCCAGACATTTGCTACAATTACTTTACAGAATTATTTCCGTATGTACCACAAGTTGGCGGGTATGACCGGTACGGCGGAAACGGAAGCGGGAGAGTTCTGGGATATTTATAAATTGGATGTCGTGGTTATCCCGACGAATAAACCGATTATCCGGAAAGACGCGAACGACTACGTGTACAAGACGAAACGCGAGAAGTATAACGCGGTAATAGAGGAGATTAGCCGATTAGTGGAATTGGGACGTCCCGTTCTGGTGGGTACGACTTCGGTTGAGGTATCCGAGTTACTGAGCCGTATGTTGAAAATGCGCGGTATCAAGCATAACGTGTTGAACGCTAAGTTACATCAGCGGGAAGCTGATATCGTGGCTGAAGCCGGTAAATCGCAAGTTGTTACTATCGCTACCAACATGGCCGGTCGTGGAACGGATATCAAGTTGAGCCCGGAGGTTCGTGCCGCGGGTGGTTTGGCAATTATCGGTACGGAGCGTCATGATTCCCGTCGTGTTGACCGTCAGTTAAGAGGTCGTGCCGGACGTCAAGGGGATCCGGGTTCATCACAATTCTTCGTGTCATTGGAGGATGATCTGATGCGTCTTTTCAGTTCCGAAAGAATTATTCGTGTTATGGACCGTTTGGGACACGAGGAGGGGGATGTGATTCAACACTCGATGATCACGAAATCTATCGAGCGTGCGCAACGTAAGGTGGAAGAGAATAACTTCGGTATTCGTAAGCGTTTGCTGGAATATGACGACGTGATGAATTCGCAACGTGAGGTTATTTACAAGAAAAGACGCCATGCATTACTCGGGGAGAGAATCGGGGTGGATATTGCTAATAACATGTACGATGTTTGTGAAACGTTGGTAGAAGTACATAAAGATAGCAACGAAGTAGAGGATTTCCGACTGGATGTATTGAAATATCTGTCCGTGAATTTTGATATAAAGGAAGAAGAATTCCAAAAGACTTCCGCTTCGGAATTGACCGAGAGATTGTATAAAGAAGTGAGAGAAACCTTTACCCGCAAAGTAGAAGGAATTTCGAAACAGGCATTCCCGGTGATTAAGAATGTATTCGAGCAAAGGGGTGAAATGTTTAAGAATATCGTGGTTCCTTTCACGGATGGCAAGAAAATGTATAATGTGGTCACGAATTTGGAAAAAGCATATAAGACAGAGGGGGAAGAATTAGTACGTGCCTACGAGAAATCGATTATGCTTGCTCATATTGATGATGCATGGAAAGAGCATTTGCGGGAAATGGACGATTTGAAACAATCAGTTCAGAATGCCACGTACGAGCAAAAAGACCCGTTATTGATCTATAAATTCGAATCGTTCAATTTGTTCAAGACGATGGTGGATAAGATCAACAAGAGTGTGGTTTCTACTTTGATGAAAGGACAAATTCCGTTCGAGGCTCCGGAGGAAGTAAGACAAGCCGAGGAAAGACGTACGGATATGAGCAAAATGCGCACGGGACGTACGGACGCTCCCGCGGCACAGACAAATCAAGGACCTCGTAAAGTGGAGCCGGTGAAAGTCGGTCCTAAGGTGGGACGTAATGATCCTTGTCCTTGCGGAAGTGGTAAGAAATACAAGAATTGCCACGGTAGAGAAGAAAATTAATTTTAGATTTTAAATTTTAAATTTTAGATTGCTTTGACGCATTGAGTTTAAAATTGAGATTTAGAATAAAATATAATTGTAGGTTTTAGGTTGTTGATAAATAATTTAAAATCTACAATTTAAAAATTTAAAATTATTATGGTTTCATTATTTATCAACTGGGATGTCAGTCCCGAGATTTTTAATTTAGGAGGCTTCTCTATCCGGTATTACGGTTTGTTGTTTGCGTTGGCGTTTGTTTGCGGATACAAGGTAGAAGAGAAGATGTTCAAATCAGAGGGATTAAGTCAGCAATGGTTGGACAAATTATGGATATATGTTGCCGTGGCAACCGTGATCGGTGCTCGATTGGGACATTGTTTCTTTTACGGGTGGGAATATTATCAGAACCATTTATTGGAAATTGTTTTGCCATTTCAGCTCAGTCCGTTTAAATTCACGGGTTTCCAAGGGTTGGCGAGTCATGGTGCCGCGATAGGTATTATCGCGGGATTATGGTATTATTCCAAGAAAGTGAGTAAAAAATCAATCTTTTGGATATTGGATCGTGCCGTGATTCCTATTGCTCTTGCCGGTTTTTTTATCCGGATGGGGAATTTGATGAATTCGGAAATAGTCGGACTTCCGACCACTTTGCCGTGGGGTTTTATTTTTATCCACGGGCATGGGATTGAGAATCCGGAATTACCTCGTCATCCGGCTCAGTTGTACGAGGCAATTTGTTATTTAATCAGTTTTGCCGTGTTAATGCATTTGTATTGGAGAACGAACGCGAAAGATAAACAGGGTTTTCTATTCGGCATGTTTTTGATCTTGATTTTCGCAGCACGTTTCTTTATCGAGTTCGTGAAAGAGGATCAAGAGGCTTTCGAGGCTTCGATGACATTGAATATGGGGCAATGGCTGAGTATTCCTTTTGTCCTTGTGGGTATCTATATGGTATGGAGAAATAAAACGCCGTTGAAAGCGAAGTAATTTATGACTAAGTGAATATGGGTTACGATAAAAGATTCATGAAAGAGGCAATTCGAATTGCCGTGGAGAATGTGAAGAATGGGACGGGAGGTCCTTTCGGGGCTGTTGTTGTGAAAGGCGGGGAGATTATTGCATCTTCCGGGAATACGGTAGTACCGGATAATGATCCGACAGCTCATGCCGAAGTGAATGCTATTCGTAAGGCATGTAGAAATTTGGACTCCTTTCAACTGGAAGGGTGTGAGATCTATTCCAGTTGTGAGCCTTGTCCGATGTGTTTGGGGGCAATTTATTGGGCTCGTCCGAAAGCTGTTTATTATGCTTGTACGAAAGAGGATGCGGCTGAAGGCGGATTTGATGATTCTTTTATCTATAAGGAAATCATGTTGGATGGTTCGCGACGTTTTATCCCGTTCGTGAACGAGAAAGAAGAGGGTGCCGGGGAGGAATTTGAGCTTTGGCGTGAGGAAAAGAATAAAGTCAAGTATTAGATCTCTGTTCTATAAAGTTATAAATAGGGCGTGTTTTGAGAAGGATACGCCCTATTTTTATGTCTTATTTCCAAATATTTCTTGCTGTTTTTCTCTTTTTTTATTAAATTTGTAAACCTCAGGTATTTGCTTTCTGTATAAATACATGTCACTTCTTGGCATTCGAGGGCGTTTTCGGACGCTACAACATTTTATGTTGTGTTTTTGTTTAACTTTTGAAATAGGAGGAACGTGGAGCTGAAAAATGTACTGAAATATTCGTATACCGAATTAATAGATTTATTTGAAAAGGACTTCCCGAGTATATTGCATAACGCAAGGATAAGCGATGATTGGAGAGTCTTCGAGCAATTTTTGAAAGAATATATTCGAGCGACTCTAATCAGACGTCCTTCGCCTCTTTCTATACGGCGTTTTTTTCGCATGTTCGTGAATCGTTCCCGTTATATTCATGATTTCTCGACGGGTGAGAAAATCCGGTACGAGCCGATAAAATGGTTATGGGAGGCTTTGCGGGGGGAAGATAATGATGTGCATCAGGACTTTTTGATCGACAGGTATTTTTTGTTTAAACAGTTTCAAAATAGCTTTGATGTTTTGTCAGATCAAGAGCAATGCAAGAATTGGAGAGAACGTTGGGAAGTAGGTACGGATGAAGATGTTGCTGAGGAACGCCGGGAGAATAGAAAGCGAATATCTTATTTGTTAATTCGTAAAATAGAGCGACGGGATAAAATGAATTCCCGTTATCGTTTTGCCGCGGAAACGAGTGAAGAGGACAAAATGAGGCTGATAGACGAATGGTGGAAAGACTATAAATTTCATTTGACGATGGCAATACGGGAACCGGATGAATTGAATCTGTTTTTGAATCATACGTTATCTGACAAAACGATGCAAATCCTGCATGATGCAAAGCGGAAAGGGATACCTTTTTTCGTGACGCCTTATTATTTATCCCTGTTGAGCGTGAAAGAGAACGGGTATGATGATTCCACGATTCGGAGTTACGTGATTTATTCTCGGGAACTGGTAGAGAATTTCGGACATATTCAGGCTTGGGAGAAAGAGGATGTCGTGGAAGCCGGTAAGCCCAACGCGGCAGGTTGGTTATTGCCAAATTCGACAAATATTCACCGTCGTTACCCGGAAGTGGCTATTTTTATTCCGGATTCGATGGGGCGTGCTTGTGGAGGATTGTGTGCTCTTTGCCAACGGATGTATGATTTTCAAAAAGGGCATCTGAATTTTAACTTGGATCGCTTGAAGCCGATAGAAGGATGGGAGAGAAAGATGGAGCGGTTGATGACTTATTACGAGTATGATTCTCAATTACGGGATATTTTGATCACGGGAGGTGATGCATTGATGAGTCAGAATTCGACGTTGGAGAAAATTCTGGATGCCGTTTACCGGATGGCGGTTCATAAACGGGAGGCTAACAGGGAGCGGACTAAAGGAGAGAAATATGCCGAAATCCGGCGGGTGAGATTGGGTTCTCGTTTATTGGCGTATTTGCCGAGTCGGATTGATGACGGATTGATTGATGTCTTGAAACGTTTTCGGGAGAAAGCCACTCGTGCGGGGATACAACAATTTTTTGTGCAAACGCATTTTGAATCGCCATTGGAGATCACGGAAGATGTGGTACGTGCGGTACGACGCTTGTTGGATGCCGGATGGATTATAACGAATCAACTCGTGTTTACCGTGGCGGCATCCCGCCGGGGACACACGGCAAGGTTGAGGGAGGAATTGAACAAAATAGGAATTTTGACTTATTATACTTTTTCCGTGAAAGGCTTTGGAGAGAACTATGCTCTGTTTGCCCCGAACAGTCGCTCCATGCAAGAGGTAAAGGAAGAAAAAATATACGGTCGTTTGTCCCCGGAATTGGAGAAAGAGGTGTTGGATATATTGAAGCGTCCGGAATTGCTGAATCCCGGTTTGGTTCGTTTATTAGAGAAATATGGTCAACCCTTCTTGGCTACCGACCGGAACGTGATGAATCTGCCGGGGATAGGAAAAAGTATGACTTTTGTGACAGCCGGTTTGACTAAACAAGGGAAGCGAATTTTACGTTTTTCCTTGGACGCGAATCGTCGACATAGTCCCGGTGTGGATAATATCGGGGATATTTATATCGTGGAGAATAAATCTATCGCGGCATATTTACGCCAGTTGGAGGAATTAGGAGAGGAGGTAGAAGACTATTTTTCTATATGGCATTACTCGGAAGGGCACACGGAATCCCGCTTCGCTTTGTTCGAGTATCCGGAGCAATACACGGGTATCACGGATGATTTTACAAATTTGATCATAGAGTCTTAAAAAGAATTGCGTATTTGTAAATTTTAGGCTATCTTGGCTGTTGTGTTTAAAAAATACGTTTATGAAAAAGATCAATTTAGTTTCAATCGTAGTATTGTGTATTATTTTGCTTGCCGGATGTGCCGGAGAACCTAATCAAGAGGTGAATATTATTCCTCAACCCCAGAGTGTGGCTGTTGAGGATGGTGGTTTCAAACTATCCCCGAAAACGGTGATTAACGTTGTGCAAGGAGCGGAGGATTTGACTCCCGCTTGTACTTTCCTTAGTACATTGACTGAAAAATCTTTCGGGACACCTTTAAAGATCGAGAAAGGTGCTGCCAAGAGTAATGCAGTGAACATTACTGTTGATCCTTCCATGAAAGCTGATGCTTATGAGTTGACCGTGAGTGAGAATGCTATTCATATTCAAGGTGGAAGCTCAAAGGCCGTGTTTTACGCCATGCAGAGTTTGCGGCAGATGATGCCTGTCGGGATGGAGAAAGGGGAAAAAATGAACAAGATAAGAATCCAGAATGTACGGATTCAAGATGAACCTCGCTTGGGATACCGGGGTACGATGTTGGATGTTTGTAGACATTTTTTCACGGTGGATGAAGTGAAGACTTTTATCGATATGCTGGCGTTACATAAATTGAGCGTGTTCCATTGGCATTTGACGGATGACCAAGGGTGGCGTATCGAGATTAAAAAATACCCGGAATTAACTCGGATAGGCAGTCAACGTAAACAAACCGTGATAGGTAAAAATACCGGAAAATATGACGGGAAGCCTTACGGGCCGTATTTCTTCACGCAAGAGGAGATAAAAGATGTCATTCAATATGCGGCTGACCGCTATATTACAATTATCCCGGAAATCGAACTTCCCGGGCATGCTTTGGCTGCGTTAGCAACTTATCCGGAATTGGGATGCACGGGTGGTCCTTACGAGGTTTGCCAGATGTGGGGTGTTTTCCCAGAAGTTTTTTGTCCCGGAAACGAGAAGACATTTGAGTTTTGGGAAGGGGTGTTGACCGAGGTTGCCGAGTTATTCCCGTCTGATATCATTCATATCGGGGGTGACGAATGCCCGCGGGACGAGTGGAAAAAATGTAAGAAATGTCAGGCTCGAATGAAAAAGGAGAATATGAAGGAGGAGTACGAGTTGCAGAATTACGTGGTTCACCGGATTGAATCTTTTTTGAAGACGAAAGGGAAAAGGATTATCGGTTGGGATGAAATTTTGGAAGGCGATGTTTCCAAGACTGCTATCGTTATGTCGTGGAGAGGTAAGAGCGGTGGTATAGCCGGAGCGAAGAGGGGGAACGAGGTGATTATGGTACCGAATGATTACGCTTATTTTGATTATTATCAAGCGAAACCGGTGGAGAATGAGCCTTTCGGTATCGGTGGCTACGTACCCGTGAAGAAGGTGTATAGCTTGGATCCCACGGAAGGGTTGACTCCCGAGGAGGCAGCAAAAATCATCGGTGTGCAGGCTAATTTGTGGGCAGAGTATATCACGACTTTTAGCCACGCTCAATACATGTTGTTGCCTCGTATGGCGGCGTTGTCAGAGGTGGCTTGGACTCCGCAAGCGCGAAGAGATTATTCGGGTTTCTTGAATAGAGCCAAGTTGTTAACGCAACGTTATGACGCCTTGGGATATAATTTTGCCAAACATATTTTGCAGGAGCCGAAAACGAATGAATAAGATATTATGGTTTGCCTTTTTCTGTTGTAGCATCGGGGGGATTCTCGGATGCTCTTCGGAAAAAGAGATAAGAACGGAGGTTTCTTCCGGTTGGCAATTCCGTCAAAAGGATAGTGGCGACTGGCTTCCGGCAACTGTTCCGGGGACAGTGCATACGGATTTGCTGGCAAACGGGAGAATAGAAGATCCTTTTTACCGGATGAATGAACTCGGATTGCAGTGGATTGATAAGAAGGATTGGGAATATAGAACCGAGTTTTCGGTTGATGATGAGCTGATAGGCAAGAAAAACCAATATCTCGTTTTTCAAGGATTGGACACGTATGCCGATGTCTACTTGAACGGTGAGTGTATCGGTTCTGTGGATAATATGTTCCGTACGTGGAAATTTGATGTTTCCGGTAAATTGAAAGTCGGGGATAATGAATTGCGTGTTGTACTCGCTTCTCCCACTGCGAGAGGATTGGAAGAGATGAAGCGTTACGGTTTGAGATTGCCGGCAGATAATGATCAAAGTGAAAGAGGGGGAATGGGACAAGACCGGGTAAGCGTGTACACCCGTAAGGCTCCTTATCATTATGGTTGGGATTGGGGACCTCGTTTGGTGACTTCGGGGATATGGCGTCCGGTTATCATCGAGGCGTGGAGTGGTATGAAAGTGGAGGACGTGTATATAAAACAAACGGAGGTCACGAGGGAGTTGGCAACTTTAAGTGCGGATATTCGCGTGAAGGCGGATGTCGGACAAGAGGTCGAAATTGAGATTACGAGTGACGGGAAAGTCTTGGCTTCCGGTAAGAAGAGCTTGGAACGGGGAGAAAACAACGTTTCCGTGCCTTTTGAGGTGGAGAGTCCTCGGTTGTGGTGGAGTAACGGTTTGGGGGAGCAAAACTTGTATTCTTTTAAAGTGCGGGTGACGGGTGTCGAAGGTGTTATTGCCGAGAAAGAGGTGACGACCGGATTGCGATCATTGAAATTGGTACGGAAGAAGGATCAAGGGGGCGAATCGTTCGGTTTTGAATTGAATGGTGTACCCGTTTTTGCCAAAGGGGCGAATATTATACCGAATGATGTTTTTCTGCCTCGTGCGAATCGAGAGGTGTACGAGAAAATGGTTTTCGATGCCGCGAATGCTAACATGAATATGTTACGGGTATGGGGTGGCGGAATATACGAGGATAATGTTTTCTTTGAATTGTGTGACAAGTACGGGATTATGGTGTGGCATGATTTTATGTTTGCTTGCGCGATGTATCCGGGGAACAAGGAGTTTTTGGATAATGTTCGGGAAGAAGCTATTGATAACGTGGTGCGGATGCGTAATCACCCGTGTATAGCCCTGTGGTGTGGTAATAATGAAAATGCATTGGCATGGCGTCACGGTTCTCCCGGCGGGTGGGGATGGAAACAGCAATTCACGAAAGAACAACAGGATACCGTGTTTAAGGCTTATTATGACGTGTTTCACGATTTATTACCGCGCGTGGTGAGTGAATATATGCCCGGGTGCGATTACTGGCCTTCTTCCCCTATGGCGGGACCGGAACCGACTCAGCACGGGTTGGATGGAACGACTTCCGGCGACCAGCATTATTGGGGTGTTTGGCACGGTTTCCGTCCATTGGAGAGTTATGACGAGGTGACTACTCGTTTTTGTAGTGAATACGGATTCCAGTCTTTCCCGGAAATGAGTACTATACGTACCTATGCTTTACCGGAGGATTATGATATTAACTCGGAAGTGATGAAATCACATCAGCGGAGTTATATCGGTAACGGGCGTATTTCGGATTACATGAAAATGTATTACCGGGTTCCGACTGATTTCGAACAGTTTATTTATATGACGCACGTCTTGCAAGGGCTTTCGACGAAAATGGCTATCGAGGCGCATCGCCGGAATAGGCCTTACTGCATGGGGTCGCTTGTTTGGCAATTGAATGATTGTTGGCCTGTCGCCAGTTGGTCGACCACGGATTATTACCACAAGTGGAAAGCGGCGCATTACGTGATGCGTGATTGTTTTAAAGAGATCATTGTTGCCCCGAAGTGGCAGAATGACAGTATGCTCGTGTATGTTGTCAGCGACCGTTTGCAACCCGTGGAAGCTGAATTGAGTGTTGATGTGATGGATTTCTCGGGGAAAATTATCTATTCGGAGAAGTCCAATGTTGAAATTCCGGCTAATACATCAACTGTTTTAACGGGTATGAAGCGTTCTTTTTTACTTCGGGGGGCTAGTGGAAAGGATGTCTTTGCCGTGGTTCGTTTGACAGCGGGAGGAAAGAACGTGGATGAGAAAAACGTGTATTTCGAGTATCATAAAGATTTGAATTTGCCCCAAGAACCGGAATTGTCGATTCTGGCTCGGGAAGAGGGGAAGCAAAAGTATATTTTGGTAACGGCAGATAAATTGGCATGTAACGTGCTGTTTGTTTTGCCGGATAGTACGGCTTTCTTTTCGGATAATTATATCGATATACTGCCGGGACAGACGTATAAAATAAACGTGAAGACAGATATTCCTCTTGCGGAGATTGAAAGACGGATACAGTACCGTTATCTACGATAAAAAATAAGAGCCGTGTATTTTTGAACATGGCTCTTGTTTTTTATTAAAATTCTCCGAAATATCCCGGGGGAGAGTTTTCTCCTGCTCTTTTTCTATCGGCTTTTTTACTTCCCATCGTGTTAAAGCGGTAAGATATCGTCAGCATGTAATAATTCTGGGTATTTGTACTGTATCTGGTTTGCGTGTAAAGGTCTTGGATGCTGTAATTCAATAAATTCCTTTGGCGCAATAAATCCATTGCTTTGAATCTTACTTGAAGTTGTTTCCGTTTTAAGAATTTCTTCCCGATCTCCATGTTTAACATGCTATTGGATTGGTTGATATTCCCGCCTTTTTTACTTAGCGTGTAGCTATAAGAATAATCTCCGGCGAGAATGAATTCTTTCCAGAATACCCATTTAACGTTAGCGTTGACGGATTGACTGAAAGAACTGGACCCTTCCGTTGTCGTGCTTGTTGAAGAAGTGTAAGAGGTCGAAGATCGAATATTGTAATCCAAGTTTTCTGAAACATTACTCGTGATCCCTAGATTGAATGAGGCCCTGTGTGAATTGGTAATATTCTTGATATTATCGTAGATCGACGGGCTTCTGGAATAACTGTAAGATAAGGAGGGGCTTAATCTTAATTTGAGAGCGTTGATCCCGAACGAGTAACTGGAATTCATGGAGATACTCCATTGACCATTTAAGTTTATAGGCGTGGAAAGCCGGGCTCCGCGCAATATCTCGTAACCATTGATAACCGTATCGTTTTCGATAAATTGGGTAGCGGTGGCTATATTATTGAACGAGTTATTGAAATTAAGCCCTACATTTAGAAAGTTGAATTTTTCTTCTGAAATTTTTGAACTGCTGAAACTGAGAGAGGCTGATTGTGAAAATGTTTTTTTCAAATCGGGATTACCTTTGGATACACTTAACTGATCACTGACG
This sequence comes from Butyricimonas hominis, assembly GCF_014287455.1. Classification (NCBI taxonomy): domain Bacteria; kingdom Pseudomonadati; phylum Bacteroidota; class Bacteroidia; order Bacteroidales; family Odoribacteraceae; genus Butyricimonas; species Butyricimonas hominis. The sequence goes on along the minus strand of NZ_JACOOH010000003.1, from coordinate 278,564 downwards.
TCCAATACATCTTGCAGTTGACTTGCACTGGGTGAACTTGTATTTCCATTATAGCTAAAGTTTAAATTGCTTCTTTCTGTCAGAGAATAGTTGAAATTGAATTGAGGAGAAAGATTCAAGTAATTATTTTTCACGAGTGAATCCGGGGCGTTTAAATACTCGTATTTGTTTTCTTCACTGGATAAATTAATGGAACCACCCCCGTTGAACGAGAATTTTTCTTTGTAATAGTTGTAATTGACCCCGATACTGTTATTTATTCTGGTATTACTGATTTTGTTCGTGAGAGAGGTGTCAATACCTATGATTTCGGTAAAAAGAGCGTCTTTATAAGATATACTCTCTTTATCCGATTCGTCCTGACTGTAGCTTAACGAGTAATTGAAAGATAAACGGGCGTGTTCGGTCAAAGGTTCGGAATAGGATACGGAACCTGTTAATGAATTTGAAAAACTTTTTGTACTGTTGATCAGGTTACGCAAAGTATCTCTTTTGTTGATAATACTACTGTCTTGTTGTATCCCGTCGCTTTTCGTGTCGCTGACATTTATATTTCCGTTTATCGTTAATGTCCGTCCTCTTTTGGCAAACCCATGCATCCACGAGAAATTTCCACCGAAAGAATAAGAATCGTTATGGTTTTGGCTTTTGGCATTTGTGATATTTAATGTATCACCGTCTTGAATACTATTTCCCAATCTGATGGAGCGGCTATCCGATTTGCGTAACGAGAATGACGGGGAGAAGCTGATCCTGTCTTTTTCACTGATTTCATAACTGAAGCGGGTATTGACGCTATGGCTGGAACTCTCGGACCAAGAGTGATTCTCGTTCTCGTAAATTTTACTTTGGTAACTTTCTGATGGGAAATAATCCTGTCGGGTAGAACTGGCAGAGTAGGATTCGTTATCGCTACCACTATAACCGCCGGTTAGTTCCAGACCTTTTTTGAAAGTATTGAAAAAGTCCATGCCGAAGTTTTTACCCCTGTTATGTCCCCCTTTTCCCTTGTAAGAGGCGTTAGGTAAATCCGAACCTTGATTCGTGTTACGCAAACTTCCCCGGATAGAGAATCTGCGTTTACGATTGAACGCGTTCGCGTTTGCGTCCAGATTGTAGTTGTTGTTTTTGAAAGAATCTTCGACATCATCCGATATGCCGTAACCTAATCCGGCTTTACCGAATATTTTTAATTGATCCGGATTCTTGGTTTCAATATTCAAAGAGCGGAATTTCTTACCGTCATTGTAACCGGAGAAATTCGCTTCCTCACTTTTTCCGTCAAACATCTTGATTTTAGAAACGATATTTGCCGGTAAGGTTTGTAGGGCTGCCATCGGGTTATCAAGGAAATATTCCGTGCCGTCAATATAGATGCGTTTGACTTCTTCTCCGTTTGCCATGAGTTTGCCGTCCACGAGTTCAAACCCCGGTAATTTTTTTAATAAATCTTCCAGTTCCGCGTCTTCCGGGACTTTCACGGCTGCCGCGTTAAATTCGGTTGTATCGCCTCTTTGGATGATAAGAGGCGGTTTTGCCGTGATAACAACTTCATCCAGTTCTTCCGGTAAAAGTTTAATAATCCCCACGTTTGTATCCGCTTTTACCAGATATTTTTTGGTCGTGGGTCTGAATCCGACATAAGAGGCGGTAACGATTACTTCCCCTGCCGGTATATCCTTTAGCGTGAATTCGCCCATGGCGTCCGTTACCGTGGTAGGTTTCTTTTCGGCTCCCAAGTATATATGGGCTCCCGGTAATGTATCGTCATCCGAATCCCCGACGATAACACCTTTAATCGTGTGTACGACGGTTTTCTTTTCCTGTTGTTTGACAGTATCTTTTCTTACCGTATCCCTTACCTGCGTTTGAGCCAGTAGTGACACGGGACTAACGGTCATCAGTAAAATAAAGGCTATTTTGAAAATATGGTGTAGCATGATTTTTCTTTTCTATTTTAAACAAAAATAGATATAATATTATGGAACAGCCATAATAAAAGGCGGGTTTATGATTTCTTTAAATACTGTTTTAACAAATAATTTAGAAGTTTGTTAGAAAGTGATACAAGCGTGTATTCCCGGTCGTTTTTCGATAATCGTGGGAGAGAGGGAGATGCTGTTCCTTCCGTATGGCTTCGTGAATATATAGCTACTTCCGACACCGATGGCAGCCCCGCATAGAATGTCCCACCAGTCATGTCGGTCACAATGAGTTCTGGTCCAAGCCACGTATCCCGAAAGGAGATAGGCGGGGATTCCGAATTTCCAGCCGTAACGCCGTTGTATAAATGAGGCTCCTTGAAAAGTAACTGTCGCGTGTCCTGATGGAAAAGCGTGATGATCGCTACCGTCGGGCCGCTTTTTCCGAATGGTATGTTTTAGAATATAACTTACTCCCACGGCGGTCACGGCGGAAAAGACGAATTGTTTAGTGCCTTGGTAGTCTTTTTTCAATAATGTTGTTGCTAGGCAAGCGACAGGAGTCGCGTAGTAAATGATATCACCGGAAGTTTCTATCGCTTTCTTTTGGGCTGATAGACGGGGGATAAATATTATATTCAAGAGAAAAAATAGGCTACAAAATAGACAGAGTGATTTTTTTTTCGCGAAAGGCTGTTGTTTCATCTTGTTGATTATTAAAAACTCACCGCGAATGTATAAAAAAATGTGCGACAAGAAGTCGAAAAAAAATGATTTATCATTTCCAAATTTCAAAAATAGTCGTACATTTGCAGCCGTTATCGCCAATTTAGCTCAGCTGGTAGAGCAACGCATTCGTAATGCGTAGGTCTGGGGTTCGAGTCCCCAAATTGGCTCACGAAAGAGAGATTGTTTATGTTGAAAGCAATCTCTCTTTTATTTTTGTATTAATTCTTACTTTGGAATAATCCAAATACTGGTGTATTTTCGTGTGACAAGTAAATTTATTACATTTGTATCCGAGAAGGACGCGGATTTTTAAGTCTGGATATACTAATTTATACATATTTACTTGTGTTTATGAAAAAAGGAAGATTATTTTTGAGCCTGTTGGCTTGTTGTGTGTTACTTGGGGCAAAAAGTGGAAATGCCCAGTCGTGGAAAGATATTTTGAATTCTTCCGCGGTAAAGGATGTGGTGAATACGCTCACGGGAAACGTGATTAAGTTTTCTGATTTGCAAGGGAATTGGAATTACGTGGAACCCGCTTGCAAGATGACGAGCGATGACAAATTGAAAGAGGTGGGAGGGACGCTCATGTCTTCCGCCTTGGAAAAGAAAATCACGACGGTTTACACGAAAGCGGGCATCGTTCCCGGTAAGTTCTCGTACACGTTTAATAGTGACAGTACTTTCACGAATGTTATCGGTAAGAAGACGTTGAAGGGAACTTATTCTTTAGACGAGAAAAATAAGGTACTTGTATTGAGTTACAAGTTGGGAAACGCTTTCACCGTGAAGCGGACTGAAGTGCAACTGGCAAAATCGGGAGAGCAGATTTCGATGCTTTTTAATGTCGACGGGTTGATGAAGTTTGTCAAGGTGTTGTCGTCGATGGCGAAAAAGTCTGATTCATCTTCATCCTTGTCTTCTTTACTGGAAGGGTATGACGGGATGCTTCTGGGATTCGAGATGAAAAAATAAATTTGGAAATTTATTTGCGGAACTTTTCTCCCCCTCGAGTATGTATGAGATAAAAAATAATACAGAGAGGAATACCAATGCCTCCGGTTAGGCTTAGATACGATAGATTAAAAATATCGGCGGCAAGAATAAATAACATGCAGAGAACAAGGGAAAGTATGAGTTTTCCTGTACTTTTACAAAGCGCTTTGGAATCATACTTTTCCTTTTCTTCTTTTGTCATTGTGTTATACCCGGCGATAAGGAACGCTCCTTTACCGCATAACAGTAAAATAGCGAGAATTAAAAAAATGGCAATAACACAAATCAAAACAATCATCTTTTTCTTGTTTTAAAATTCCGAGGTAAAGTGGAATATTAACTTTTTATAATTGCTTTGTGCCATTTGGAGCATGTATTGCGATTCGGCAAGAAACACGTCCCGTCCCCATTTGTCCTTGGCAAGATACTGTGCTTTATGAAGCTTGAAATCTTCCAGTTCCTTGTCGTCCAATGCTTCAATCCAGCAAGCCTTGTAGAGGTTGATCGGTTCCCAGCGACAAGCCGCACTATACTCGTGAAGCAAACGATATTCGATGACTTCAAACTGAAGGGCACCCACTGTTCCGATGATCTTCCGGTTGTTGAACTGGTTGACAAAAAGCTGGGCGACACCTTCATCCATTAGTTGGTCGATGCCTTTTGCCAGTTGTTTTGATTTCATGGGATCTGCATTCTCGATATACTTGAATAATTCCGGCGAGAAACTGGGTATTCCCTTGAAATGTAGTTTTTCTCCTTCCGTGAGGGTATCGCCGATTTTGAAGTTTCCCGTGTCATGCAGCCCGACGATGTCACCGGGATAAGCCTCGTCGATAATAGATTTCTTGGAAGCCATGAATGCAGTCGGAGTCGAGAATTTAAGGTTTTTACCTAATCCCACGTGGAGGTAATTCGTGTTACGTTTGAATGTACCGGAACAAACTTTCACGAAAGCGATACGGTCACGGTGGTTCGGGTCCATGTTGGCGTGTATTTTAAAGACGAAACCGGTAAATTTCTCTTCTTCCGGCGACACGATACGTTCCTCTGTTTCACGCGGGAGGGGTGTAGGTGCTATTTCGATAAAACAATCCAGCATTTCCCGGATACCGAAATTGTTCAAGGCAGAACCGAAAAACACGGGTGCCAGTTGCCCCTGCAGGTAGGCTTCCCTGTCTGCGGCGGGGTAGACTTCACGCACGAGTTCCAAATCTTCACGCAGTTTGGAGGCTGATCTTTCACCGATATGGCTATCCAGTTCATCGGAATCTATATCGTTAATTTCAATCCCGTCTTGTATGGTCTGCACGCTGGCGGAGTAAAGGCACAAGTTTTCTTTGTGTATATTGTATATACCCTTGAAGACGTCTCCGTTGCCGATAGGCCAGCTCAGAGGGGTTACCTGAATTTGAAGTTCTTTTTCTATTTCATCCAACAGGTCGAACGGGTCCTGTCCCGGGCGGTCGAGTTTGTTGATGAACACGATGACCGGGGTTTTGCGCATCCGGCATACTTGCATGAGTTTGCGGGTTTGGCTCTCGACACCTTTGGCGGAGTCAATCACGATAATTACGCTGTCGCAAGCCGTCAGTACCCGGAAAGTATCTTCGGCGAAATCTTGATGGCCGGGAGTGTCAAGAATATTGATTTTAACGTCTTTGTATTCAAAACCCATAACGGATGTGGCAACCGAGATTCCTCTCTGGCGTTCTATTTCCATGAAGTCGGAAGTTGCCGTTTTCTTAATCTTGTTTGATTTTACGGCACCCGCTATATGGATAGCACCCCCGAATAACAATAGTTTTTCCGTTAATGTAGTTTTACCCGCGTCCGGGTGGCTGACAATACCGAATGTCCGTCTTTTCAAAATCTCTTCCTTGAAACCCATTTGTCTTGATGATTTTAGATTTTATTTTAGCGGGTGCAAAGATAGAAATAAATTTTAAATTTATACCCGGGGTGCGTGGGGAGATGAGGTAAGTTTCTGGCGTGTTCAATAATCTTCTTGTTATTATTTGTATTGATATAATGTATCTCGTAGTTATCAAATTTTATTCAATTTCAATTAATTTTCTATTATTCTACCTTTAGAATAGGGTATGAATAGGAGTTGAATGGGAGTTGAATAGGAGATGATATAAACCAACTACAAATGATATTTATATTTTGTATATCTTATATGGCTTATTTTAACTTAAATACCGGAGAAAAAGGATACTTGCATTCACTCGTTTGTCTCGGGAAGAGATAGGGTGCTCTTGAAGGGACGAACTTTTTGTCGTGGAATTTAACTTTTGTCTTTTAAAATCGTAGTTTTGTAAAACTAAAATGGAAGATATGGAAAAGTATATAGGAGCACACGTGAGTGCATCGGGAGGAGTTGAAAACGCGCCGGTTAACGCGCACGAGATTGGGGCAACGGCTTTTGCCCTGTTCACGAAAAATCAAAGACAATGGAAGGCTGCCCCCCTGTCGGCAGATAGTATAAGGCTGTTTCGGGAACGTTGCGAGCAGTATGGTTACACGGCTAAACAGATATTGCCGCACGACAGTTACTTGATTAATCTCGGGCATCCGGAAGCCGTGAGTTTGGAGAAGTCCAGAGAGGCATTTTTCGATGAAATGAAGCGTTGCGAGGAGTTGGGTTTGGACAGGTTGAATTTTCACCCGGGAAGCACGTTGAAGGAGATTAGCGATGAGGCTTGCTTGACCTTGATAGCGGAGTCGATTAATATGGCATTGGAACGGACGCGCGGGGTTACTGCCGTGATCGAGAATACGGCAGGACAAGGTTCTAACTTGGGCTACAAGTTCGAGCAGATTGCCTATATCATCGATAAGGTGGAAGATAAAACCCGTGTCGGGGTTTGTATTGATACTTGTCACTCGTTTGCGGCGGGGTATGATTTGGCAACTTCTTCCGGTTTCACGGAAACATTCGAGCATTTCGATAACGTGATCGGGTTTAAATATTTGCGGGGAATGCACTTGAACGATGCCAAGAAAGAGTTGGGTTCCCGTGTCGATCGTCACGATAGTTTGGGTAAGGGAACGTTAGGTATCGAGCCGTTCAAATGGATCATGCAAGACGGGCGGTTTGACGGGATTCCTTTGATTCTGGAAACACCGGATGAATCGTTATGGCCGGAGGAAATCAAGATGTTGAAAGGATTTGTAAAATGAAAATATTACATACTTCGGACTGGCATTTGGGAAAACGCTTGAACGAGCGGGAAAGGATACAGGAGCAGGTAGAAGTAATGGATGAAATTGTGCGAATCACGGAAGAGGAGAACGTGGATGTTGTTGTTGTTGCCGGGGATTTGTTCGATACGTTTAATCCGTCGGTGGAGGCGATAGAATTGTTGTATCGCGCGTTGCATCGTTTGGCGAACGGTGGCAAGCGGTTGGTGGTGGCTATTGCGGGAAATCATGATTCGCCCGATCGGGTGGATTCGCCCGACGTGTTGGCTCGTCAGCATGGAATCTTTTTCGTGGGTAGCCCGAAGGTTCATTTTAATTCCACGGTGACGGACGGGGGGATTGAGTTATCGCGTTCGGAAGAGGGAATTTCCGAATTTCGGTTGCCGGGATACGAGTATCCTTTGCGGGTGATGCATACCCCTTATGCCAATAGTCTACGCTTGTGTCGATTTCTTGGAGTCGAGGAGCAGGAGGAGGGATTGCGTGCCGTGCTTCGGGAGCATTGGGGTGTGTTAGCCGCAAAGTATTGTGATAACGCGGGAGTGAATTTGTTGGTGACGCATCTTTACGTGGCACGGGAAGGGGGAGATATGCCGGAGGAACCCGAGGATGAACGTCCGATTAATATCGGCGGGGCGGATGCGGTGTACACGTCATTGATACCCGACGGGATACAATATGCGGCGTTGGGGCATTTGCATCGCTGGCAAGTGGTGGACACGGTGCCTTGTCCGGCGGTGTACAGCGGTAGTCCTCTGGGATATAGTTTTAGCGAGGCGGAGCAGAATAAATATGTCACGATCGTGGAGGCGGAGCCGGGACAAGAGGTGCGTTTCGAGAAGCGGCGTTTGACAAGCGGGCGTCCGTTGGTGCGGGTGCGTTTCGAGGGGGTGGAGCAGGCTGTGGCTTGGTTGGCGGGGCATCCCGAGGCGTGGGTGGAATTGACGGTAGCGACCGATACTTACCTGACTGCCGCTGAAACGAAGTCGATACACGAGGCGCATGACGGTATCGTGTGTTTGATTCCGGAGGTGAAAGAAGCGTCGGTTTCCGATGAACGGGTGGCGTCGATACATGATTTGCGTTCTGACGTGAACGCTCTTTTCGCCGAGTATTTTCGTCGTCGTAAAGGGCAGGAACCGAATGACGAGATTATGGCGTTGTTTAAAGAAACTTTATCAATTGAAAATTGAAAGTTGAAAATGGAAAATTATAAAAAGCTATCAAATCGAAATCAAGAGTTCTCATTTTCAATTTTCAATTCTTAATTTTCAATTATATTATGGTTCCGGTTAGATTGACATTAGAAGGTATATATTCGTATAGAGAAGCGCAGACGATAGAATTCAATCGGCTGACGGAGGCTAAGTTGTTCGGTATTTTCGGTCCGGTGGGAAGTGGGAAATCGACGATTTTGGAGGCGATGATTTACGTGATTTACGGGGTGATCGATCGGTTGAACAACGAGGTGAAGTATAATTTGATGAATCTTCAGTCCGATCGCTTGTTCGTGGATTTTGAATTCAAGGCGGGCGAACAGGGACGGGATTTTAGAGCCACGGTCGAGAGTAAGCGGAACAAGAAAAGGTTTACCGATATCTCTGTTCCGAAATTTTTATATCACGCGCGGAAGGACGGGGAATGGATGCCGTGTACCCGGGAAGATGTTATCGCGGCGATAGGGCTTAACGCGCAAAATTTCAAGCGGGTTGTGATTATTCCTCAAGGTAAGTTTCAAGATTTTCTTATGCTTCGGGATAAGGAGCGCACGGAGATGATGATGGAGCTTTTCGGGGAGTTGCGCCGTTATGATTTGGGCGGTAAGGTGGCTTATCTGGAGGGGGAAACCAACAAGAAAATGATTGATCTGAAAGGACAGTTGACCGGATTGGGAGAGGTTAGCGAGGATGCATTGGCAGAGAGCAAGAAACGATTGGTGGGATTGCGGGAAGATGCGGAACGATTGAAAAAGGCGTTGCAAGAGGGGACGGAACGGGAAAATCAATTGAAAAAAGTGAAACAGCTGGTGGAGGAACGGGGTGTTCGGGAAGAGGAGGAAAAAGGTTTGTTGGGACAAAAAGAGAGTATCGCCGAATTATTGAAACAGGTCGAGAAGTACGAGTATTGTTTGCAATATTTTCAACAACCGATCAATCGCTGGGAAGATAGTTCCCGCCGTTTGGCGGAATCTGAAAAAGCTTTGTCCGGGTATCGGGAACGGTTGGTTGGCAAACAACAGGAGTTGACTTGTTTTAAAGAACAATATAATGAATTGAAGTTGAGATACGAGGAGCGGGATCAGTTGAAAGTGCGGGCGGAGCGGTTGGAAGGGGTGATTCGCTTGCGAAGTTTGACGGTGGAACAGAAGGATTTACGGGAACGGCATGCCAAAGGGGAGGCTATGGTGGCTACCACACGAGAGGAAGTCGAGGTTTTGAAACGTCAATTGGCGGAGCGGAAAGATAGACTGGAGAAATTGGTGCAGTCTATCCCGGATATGAAGTTATTGTCTGACATTCGGGAGTGGTATAGCCAGTATCATCATTCGCGGGAAGAAGAAACACGGGTGCGGGAGGAGTTGAAGCAGGTTGAAAATGAGCTGTTGAAAGATAAGGAAGTTGTTCTGTCCCATAAGCAAAAATATTCCTTCTTCGCTGACGCGGAAAGCGATACGTCAGAAGAGTTGTTGGAAATATCTGAAAAAAGGAGCCAACAGATAGAGCGGGAATTAAAGGGTTGTCGGGATGAATTGATGCATCTGAATACTCGTCAGCGTTTAGTCGATTTTGCCAAAGAATTGAGCGAGGGGGAACCTTGCCCGTTGTGTGGTGCGTTGTCACATCCCGCACCTTTGCACGCGGAGGAGATGGAGGGCGTGATGCGTTTGACCGCGGAGAGAATCAAGGCGTTGGAACGCGAGCGGGAGGAATTGAACCGGTGGAGTTCCGTTTTAGCCATCGCGGGTGAACGAAAGCGCTTGAATTTGAACAGACAGGTACAGGCGAAGATAAAGCAAGAAGAAATACAACATAAATTGCAGGAGCATTTGTCCCGTTTTGTATGGGAGGGTTTCGCCCCGGATGACGCGCGACATCTTAAGGAAGAGATCGACAGGGCGGCGTCTTTAGGGAATGAACGGAAACAGTTGGAGGCGGAGGTGAAGCAGACGGAGTCGGAGATTGAATTGAAGAGAGGTCATTTGGAAAAATACAGTAAACGGTTGGAGGAGATTGACCGGGAAGTGGTGCAGCGTGAAACGCAGATGGAGTTGTTGCGGGAACAGTTGAAAGGCTTTGACGTGACCGTGTACATGGAAGCCGGTCTGGAGAGTTTGAAGGAGGAGAAAGAGAAGTGCCTCACTGTTTTTGAAAAATTGGGAAAAGATTACCGGGAGGCTACCGAGCGATTGCAGCTTATGGAGAACGAGTATCGAAAGTGGGAAGGCGGCGCGGAGGAAAAAGAGAAAGAAATCGTGTTGCTCCGAGAGGAAAAGAAGAGTGGAGAAGAGAAATTGAATGCGTTGTTAAGGGAGAGTGTTTATAAAGATATAGCGGCGGTGCGTGGAACTCTGGACAAGAAACTGGATTTACCTGCCAGCCGAAGTAGGATAAATCGATTTAATCAACAATTGCACGTCGTGCAGGTAAGGAAATTGGAATTGGAGAAGTTGCTTGCCGGGGTGGAGTATCGGGTGGAGGAGCATGAGGCATTGGTGTGTCAACTGGAAGAGTACCGGCTACGGGAGAGAGAAGTGTTGGCAGAACATGGTGCGTTGGCAAATCAAGTCAAAGATATGGAAAACCGTGCTGCGGCACGGGTGAAGATCGGGAAGGAGTTGGATGTTCTGGACGCAAGGCTTCGGAATTTGCTGGTGTTGAAAAGTTTGTTCCGCGGGAATGATTTCGTGAAATTCGTGTCGTCGATTTATTTGCAGAATTTGTGTAACGCGGCGAACGAGCGTTTTTATCGGATGACTCGCCAGCGTTTGAAGTTGGAGTTGGACGAGGATAATGATTTCGTGATCCGGGATTACATGAACGAGGGACGAACCCGTAGCGCCCGCACGCTTTCCGGGGGACAGATATTTCAAGCTTCTCTTTCGTTAGCGTTGGCGTTGACCGATAATATCCGGCATTTGACGGGGAGTGACCAGAATTTCTTTTTCTTGGATGAGGGGTTCGGTTCTCTTGACAAAGAGTCTTTGCGTGTCGTTTTTGAAACACTCAAGTCGTTGCGGGAAGAGAACCGGGTTGTCGGTCTGATTTCTCACGTGGAAGAGATGCAGCAGGAATTACCGGTATGCGTGTTCGTGGAGAACACGGCGGAACGGGGAAGCGTTGTGATAATTGACAATTAAATTAATTTGTGATTTATGATTCGCGATTTGCGATTAAAAAAGCCTTGGCAAGTGCCGTTGGAATCATAAATCTAAAGTTATAAATCATAAATCTAAAATATGAAAGTCGGTTTATTATCAGATACCCACGGGTGGTTAGACCCGAAGATTGTGGAGTTCTTTAAAGCGTGTGATGAAGTGTGGCATTGTGGGGATATCGGGGATGTGGCGGTGACGGATGCTTTAGCGAAACGGTTTAAGTTGCGTGCCGTGTACGGGAATATTGATGGGGAATTGTCGCGTAGAATGTTTCCGGGGACGGAGGTTTTCCAATGCGAGGGGGTGAAGGTGGTGATGACTCATATCGGAGGATATCCCGGTCATTATGACAAGAAGGCGGCGGATGTTTTACGACGGGAACGACCTAAATTATTTGTTTGCGGTCATTCGCATATCGCGAAAGTGAAATATGATGAATTGTTGGATTGTTTGCATATCAATCCGGGTGCGGCGGGGAAATTCGGTTTCCATACCGTGCGAACAGCCGTGCGTTTTGAAATTAACGGGGAGCGGATTGAGAATCTGGAATTGATAGAGTTGGAAAAATAATTAATTTAAGACTCTGTTAATAGAATTAATACTTTCGAGGTGTTACATTTGCAAATGTTACTCGTAGAAAAGAGAGAATACTAAATATATATTATATGAAAAGAGTTTTACTATCAGCGGTTGCTCTGTTAATCGCTTGTTTGAGTTGGCAAAGTGTTTCGGCACAACGGGATATGCAAGCCGTGCGGGAACAATCTATCAAGTATCAACAATTAATGCAATTGATAGCCGGATATTACGTGGATACGGTTAATTTGAAAAAGGTCACGGAGGATGCTATCGTGAAAGTGTTGGCTGACCTTGACCCTCATTCCGTGTATATACCCCGGGAGGAGTTGGAAGAGGCGAACGAACCCTTGGAAGGAGGTTTTTTCGGTATAGGGATACAGTTTAACGTGCTTCATGATACGTTGACCGTGGTTGACGTGGTCGCGGGAGGACCTTCTGAAAAGGTCGGGTTGCTCGCCGGTGACCGGATTACGGAGGTTGACGGGGAGAATATAGCCGGAATCGGTATCAGTAACACGGACGTGAGGAAGCGTTTGAAAGGGGAGAAGGGAACCGTGGTGAAGGTTAAGGTGAAGAGAGGGAATGAATGGATTGATTTCAATATCGTGCGGGACATGATTCCGATTTACAGTGTCGATGCTGCGTACATGATTGACAAGAATATCGGGTATATCAAGATTGCCCGTTTCGCTGCCACGACTGTCGAGGAGTTTGAAAAGGCCGTGAAGCAATTGCAGGCAGAAGGGATGAAAGATTTGATTATAGATTTGCAAGGTAACGGCGGCGGTTACATGGGGGCGGCTATCGGTCTTGCCGACCACTTGTTGGACGGGCGAAAAATGATTGTGTACACGGATAGTCCCGCTTATGGCAGGGCTGAAGAGTTTTCTACTCCCGCTGGATTATTCCAAGATGGTCGGGTTGTCGTGCTTCTTGACGGTAACTCCGCTTCTGCCAGTGAAATTTTGGCAGGTGCCGTGCAGGACTGGGACCGCGGGTTAATTGTCGGACGCCGTTCTTTCGGTAAAGGATTGGTGCAACGTCAATACCCTTTGGCAGACAAGTCTGCTATTCGCCTTACGATATCCCATTATTTTACCCCGTCCGGACGGGGTATCCAAAAACCGTACAAGGGAAAAGATTACCAGATAGAATTGTATGAACGTTACGCTAACGGGGAGTTGCTGAATGCCGACAGTATCGCATTGACGGATTCCACGAAATACTACACGAAGAAGGAGCATCGTTTGGTTTATGGCGGGGGTGGTATTATTCCCGACGTGTTCGTGCCGATTGACACGAACGTGAATTACAGTTATTTCAATCGTTTGTTGGCGAAGGGTGTTATCGGTGAATTTACTTTGAATTACGTGGATAAGAACCGGGATGCTTTGAAGAAAAAATACCCGAAGTTCGAGATGTTCAAGAAGGATTTTCAAGTGACCGACGCCATGGTGAACGAGATTGTGCAGAAAGGGGAGAAACAGGGTGTGAAAAAGGACGAGAAACTGTTGACTCCGGTTATTCCGGAAATAAAATTATTCGTGAAATCCTTGATTGCTCGGGATTTGTGGAATATGACAGAGTTATACAAGATTTCCAATGAGCAGAACAAAGTGTTAAACGCGGCTGTAAAGACTTTACAGGATGGGACTTATAATAATACAATAAAATAAGTATTGTTTTGGTCTGTTTTTTGATAGAGTTGTTACGTAGTGTTAATACATTGTGAGCTATTGTAATTGAATAATCTAAAATTTGATGGAATGAAAAAGTTTTTATTAGTGGTGATCGCTATGGTCACGTTAGGAAGTGTTCATGCTCAGACCGCGTTCAAGAGCAAAGTCGAAGGTATAACCGGTACGGAATTTTATTTCGGTCCGAAATTCGGATTCAACGTGGCCGGTATAAGTGATGGCCCGAATAAAAGTAAATTGAGTTTCCTTGTGGGAGCTTTTGCCGAATTCAAGTTCAATGATTTATTTGGTTTGCAAACCGAGTTGATCTATTCCCGGCAAGGTGATAAAGGGAAAGAGGGAGGTACTAAATATTGGATGAGGGTGAATTATTTGAATATTCCCGTTTTGGCGAAGTTCTACGTGTGGGAAGGTTTGAGTGTTGATCTTGGTCCGCAATTGGGATTTGCCTTGAATGGAAAGCATAAAACAAAGCATGGAGGAACTGAAACGAAATCCACTATAAAACATTTGAATACGGTAGATTTGAGTTTCGGAATGGGATTGTCCTATGATTTCGATATGGGATTGGTTTTATCGGCTCGTTACAATTTGGGATTGACTAACGTGGTTGAAAAGGATAAAACTTACGGTAATAACCAAAACCGTGTATTCCAGTTATCTGCCGGATGGAAGTTCTAGGAACTGACAATATAATAAAAATGCCGTCACAATCTTTGCGACGGCATTTTTATTATATTACAACTCTTTATTTAGAACCGGAAACCTAATGTAAGTCTGAATTCGTTGTTTTTGAATTTCGTGTTGAATTCCGGGGATTCAATTACACCGGAAGGTGCTTCATAGTAATAGAACAACCCGTTGATGTCAGACTTCTTGTGCATGTAAGAGGCATCGGCATAGAATGAACCGAGATTTACCCCTAAACCGCCTGAATATATTTGAATGTCATTATCTTCATTCATTTCACCCTTTTTATAAGGAGAAGCCGAAAGAGCGTATCCGCCACGGAGGCAGAAAACACTGTTGAGTCTAAACTCGGCACCTGCTCTAAAATTATGGGTGGCTTTGTAGATGTCTTTGATTGCGTTGTTGGTTTCTAAGTATTCATTTTTTGCATCATCATTTGTGAATTTTGCTGCCGTGTAGTCCACGTACTCGTAATCACCACTAATGATTGCCCGTTGCCCGAGAACGATAGCTACGCCTGCCATTACCCGCCATGGGGTTTTCAGCTTGTATGAATAATCTGTATAGGCAGTCCATCCATATTCAAAGCCGGGCTTTGGTTCTGCATCTTCTACTGGTAGTTCAGAGAATTTAGCCGATACATTATTTTGCGCAAATGCATCTAAATTATAGTATGTCGGGGTGTGAATTGCCGCACCGATACGAATAGCCGGAATCGGACGGAATATAAATCCTGCTTTGAAATTTAATCCAGTACCGCTTGATGTGAAATCTTGATACATACTGAATTTTTCCAGTTTATTTGTTATGTCTTTTCCAATTATCTCTTCTGTATAAACTGAATATGATTTATAGTGCAGGGATTGAATTCCGAGCGTTGCCCCGAAATAGAATTTATCACTGAGATTACCACCGAGCGATATGGCATATTCACCTTGGAATCCTCGTTCCCTCGTGTATTTATAGTGCTGCAGTTGATCTGTTTCCCGAATGGGATTCTCGTAATTATAATCCTTGTTTTCGATAGCTTCTTTGCTTAAATAAAGCATATAAGCGTCATAAGCTAATCCTGTAGTGAAATCGTTCAACTGTTGAGGCGATTTTCCGTCTGCTTCTTCTTTCCACACGTTTGCTAAGGATGAATTACCGTCTGTTTCGTAATATCCTTGGAAAATATTCCTGTTGAAGTTATTCAAGGTCGAGTAGTTGAAACCGACATTGAAATTCTTTAATATTCTATTATTAGGACTAAAGGATAATACCAATCCGGCATTACTCATGATAAACATGTTTTTTTCGTTATCAATTCCTTTTGTTTTGGCATGGGCGAAATCCATCATCGGAGTAAAGCTAAACTCGGATTTACGGAACACCCCTATACCGGCGGGATTCATTGATAAGGTTGTTAAATTACCACCCAGTGCTGTGAAAGCTCCACCCATTGCAGTAACCCTTGCGGAACCGAATGGGACTATTCTGGAGAATCTAAGTGCATCTTCCTCGTTTTGTGCTGAAGCTGATAATGTGAAGAGGAATAGAACCGGGAGTATATATAATATTTTCATATCCAAAAGTATTAATTTAGAATTATCTTCTGCTGCCCGTGTTTGTACGTTCAACTGGTCCGCTACCGCCACCGCTTGAGCGGGAACTGGAACTGCTACCATATGATCCGCCGCTGCTATTGCCTCTGGAATAACTTCCGGAACTGTATGACGGATTGTAGGTTGAGCCTGAATTACCGCGGTCGAAGCTACTGCTTCTGGTTGTGCCGGAACTTCTCGAAGAGCGGGAGTACGTGCTGTATGACCGGGCGTTACGATTTGTCGTGTACTGTTTTTTAGGAGCGTAACGGGTTGTTGAAGCCGTTGGTCTTTCCACTGCACCACCCCAACCCGGACGATGATGTCCCCAGTTCGGTCCGTGGTGTCCCCATCCCGGGCGATGTCCCCAGTGCGGATAACCCCATCCCGGGTAGTAACCGTAATTTGGGCCCCATGAATTCCAACCCCAAGGGTCGTAATACCCGTGATAATACCCGTAGTTATTCCAATAAGGATCCCATCCCCACGAGTTACCCCATCCGAAAGAACCTCTCCATCCCCAACGATCCCAACCGAATGCCACGCGGTTGCTCCACGCGAAACTGTCGAAACGGGGATCGTTCCATGCTACTGTCCAAATGTATTTCGGGTAATTACCGAAGATCATTTCGTTATATAATGAAATATTCGAGTTGCTGGGGAACCACCAGTAACGACCGTTTAACGTGAAAACGTTCCAGTCGGAGCTGAATGACAGGTTTTGGGCGATTTCATACCCGTTGCCGAAATAAGCAAAGCCTTCCGGGTAACGGTTCATGATGCGCACGCATTCTTCCAAGTCGTTATCGGAGCCTCTGAAGCCCCCGATCCAATACCCGTCGCCTTCCGAAACTTCAATTCTTGTCACGGGTTGTCCCGTTCTTTCTTCTTCTTTCTGTACTTGTTTTTCAGTAGCGTAACGTGCCATTCCTATGGCGTGAGATTTAGGATTCACGCTGTTGTCTTGTTCTTTAGGATAGACTTTATCGTTTGCTGTATTCTCTTTGGAAGATGAGTTCTTGTCCGCTACGATGTCCACGCCCGTTTTCTTCTTGATTTCCTGCGCGAAAAGAGAACGCTGCCCGGGAACATAGTAGATATCGTCTTCCTGCGCTCGTGTGAAATTTTGCGAGGAAGAGCAGGCACCGAAAATGACTGCTAATGCTGAAATGTATAACGCTATCTTCATGGCTGTAAATTTATTTCTTTCTTGTATGACAATTTTTGAGTGTCTTGGTTTATTCTATAATATAACAAATTGCGTACCACGCTATGTTTATTTCTCCTACTTTCATGCTAACAAGTCATAAACTTGTCAATCTGTCGGTTGCATTTTGCACGAATAAAAGGCAAAATGCCTATTATCATGATAAAAATAGAAAATAAAAATCGGAAATCCTAGTTTTTGTTGTAAATTTGCGCTTGTTTTATCAAAAAATAATGAGATGGCTAAGTTTTTAACTTCAAGAGAAGAGAATTATTCACAATGGTACAATGATCTGGTCGTGAAAGCCGGATTAGCAGAGAATTCAGCAGTAAGAGGATGTATGGTGATAAAACCTTACGGTTATGCCATATGGGAGAAGATTCAACGTCAGTTGGACCAGATGTTTAAAGACACCGGGCATAGCAATGCTTATTTCCCATTGTTGATTCCCAAATCTTTCTTTTCCAAGGAAGCTGACCACGTGGAGGGATTTGCCAAGGAGTGTGCGGTTGTAACTCATTATCGATTGAAAAATGATCCCAACGGGGGCGGGGTAGTTGTTGACCCGGCTGCTAAGTTGGAAGAAGAATATATTATTCGTCCGACTTCCGAGACGATTATTTGGAATACTTACAAGAATTGGATTCAGTCGTACAGGGATCTTCCGATCTTGTGTAACCAATGGGCTAACGTGATGCGCTGGGAGATGCGTACGCGTATGTTCCTGCGTACTGCCGAGTTCTTGTGGCAAGAAGGTCACACGGCTCACGCCACGAAAGAAGAAGCTGTCGAGGAGGCTCATAAGATGGTACGCGTGTATGCCGAGTTTGCCGAGAAATGGATGGCAATGCCCGTTATCATGGGACACAAGAGTGAAACGGAGCGTTTCGCCGGGGCTTTGGATACACTGACGATCGAGGCCATGATGCAGGACGGGAAGGCTCTGCAATCGGGTACTTCTCATTTCTTGGGACAGAATTTTGCCAAGGCTTTTGACGTGCAATTTACCACGAAAGAGGGGAAACAAGAGTACGTGTGGGCTACATCTTGGGGAGTTTCTACCCGTTTGATGGGAGCGTTGATTATGGCTCATTCCGATGACAACGGTTTGGTGTTGCCGCCAAAACTGGCTCCGCTTCAAGTGGCGATAGTTCCGATTTACAAGAGCATGGAGGGATTGGAGAAAATCCGTCAAACGGTTAGTGGTTTGATCGAGAAACTGAAGAAAGCCGGAATCACGGTTAAGTTCGATGATCGGGACACGCAAAAACCGGGTTGGAAATTTGCCGACTACGAGTTGAAGGGCGTTCCCGTGCGTTTGGCCATGGGAGAGCGTGATCTGGAAAACGGAACGATTGAAGTGGCTCGCCGCGATACTTTGACCAAGGAAACGTTACCCTTGGAAGGTATTGAATTACACATCGAGAAGTTATTGGACGAGATTCAGGAGAATATATACAAATTAGCACTGGAGCGGCGTAACAATTGGATCACGAAAGTGGATTCTTACGAGGAGTTCAAAACGTTGATTGACACGAAAGGCGGGTTCTTCTTGTGTCATTGGGACGGAACCCCGGAAACGGAGGAGAAGATCAAGAACGAGACGAAAGCCACGATTCGTTGTATCCCGTTTGATGCTCCCGAGGAAGAAGGCAAGTGCATGGTGACAGGGAAGCCGTCGCGCAGGAGGGTGTTGATAGCGAGAGCTTATTAATTTTAAATTTTAAATTGTAGATTTTAGATTGCAATGGCAGTCTGAGTCGAAATTGGATAATTTAAAAGTTAAAATTTGAAGTCTAAAATTTAAAATTGTTTTATGTTGCCAGTAGTTGAGCGTTTTCTCAGGTATGCGAAGATACACACGGAATCGGATCGGGAAACCGGGTTGGTTCCGAGCACACCGGGACAATTGGAATTTGCTTATCTCCTTTCAGAGGAGATGCAAGCAATGGGTATGCAGGACGTGTCGGTAGATGATTACGGGTATGTGATGGGATTTGTGCCCGGGAACACGGACAAGGAGTGTTCATCTATCGGGTTTATCGCCCACATGGATACTAGCCCGGATATGACGGGTAAACACGTGAAACCACAGATAATCGAGAACTACAAGGGTACAGATGTTCTTTTAAATAAAGAAAAAGGGTTTACTTTGTCGCCGGATGATTTCCCCGAGTTGAAGAATTACGTGGGGACGGATTTGATCGTGACGGACGGGAATACTCTTTTGGGAGCGGATGATAAAGCGGGTATTGCCGAGATTTTGACGGCAATGGAGTATTTGATTCAGCATCCGGAAATCAAACACGGGAGAATTGCCGTTTGCTTTACCCCGGACGAGGAGATTGGAGAAGGAGTTGACCATTTTGATTTGAAGAAATTCGGGGCTAAGTTCGCTTATACCTTGGATGGGGGTGAGATCGGGGAATTGGAATACGAGAATTTTAATGCGGCTTTGGCTCGCTTGACGTTCAAGGGAAGGAATTTCCACCCTGGTTACGCTAAAAACAAGATGGTTAATTCTATCAAGGTAGCCAACGAGTTCATGGCAAGTCTGCCGAAAAAGGAGGCTCCCGAGTATACTTCCGGTTACGAAGGCTTTTTCCATATTTATTCCATAAAAGGAACCGTGGAAGAAACAGTACTTGAGATATTGATTCGTGATTTTGATAGAGAAACTTTCGAGTGGCGCAAAGGGGTAATCGAGAACGGTGTTCGGGAGTTTACCAGAAAATACGATTTGCCGGTATTGTTGGATATGAAGGATCAGTACGCGAACATGAAAGAACGACTTGAACCTGTACGGTACATCGTGGATATCGCCAAACAAGCCATGGTGGAGTTAGGCATCAAACCTTTGTTTGTGCCTATCCGGGGAGGTACTAACGGCTCGAAATTGTCTTTCATGGGATTGCCCACCCCGAATTTGTCTAACGGGGCACATAATTCTCACGGGCGTTACGAGTATATTCCCGTGTCATCCATGGAGAATGCGGTTAAATTGATCGTGAAGATATCCGAATTTTGTGCTAAAGTTTGAGTTTATGAACTTAACGTGTAACAAATTTTCATTGTTTCACGTTTCATGTGATAAAGTTACTTTGTAGAATTATATCACGAATTATTTAAAAAGAATATGATGAGAGGATTTTTATGTATTGCCTTGTTCCTGTTGGGATGGGGGCAATTGGATGCGCAGCCCGTAAGGGATACGGCTTGGACTAAAGCGGGATATTTCGGGTTGAAATTGACACAGGTTAGCTTGAGTAGTTGGTCTGCCGGAGGTGAGTCCGCGATGGCATTTGATAGCCAGATAACGTACAGTGCCGATTTTAAACGCGATCGTCAATTATGGCAAAATCGTTTGGAATTGGGATACGGTTTGACCAAGAATGACGGGAAAAGCGCCCGGAAGACAAACGCTAAGATCTATTTCGCCTCTACATACGGTTATCAGATGTATAAAGCTTGGTACTGGAGTGCCTTGTTGAACTTTAACACGCAGTTTGCCAAGGGTTATGATTATAATA
The DNA here is from genome assembly GCF_014287455.1 of Butyricimonas hominis. NCBI lineage: Bacteria > Pseudomonadati > Bacteroidota > Bacteroidia > Bacteroidales > Odoribacteraceae > Butyricimonas > Butyricimonas hominis. The sequence continues at coordinate 258,052 of NZ_JACOOH010000003.1, read as the reverse complement.
TCGAGGATTCTGATTTTATATCTAAATTCTTGGCGCCCGGGTATTTAGTGATTGGTGTTGGTGCCACGTGGAGTCCGAATAAAATATTTACGGCGACCATTACCCCTGCTTCATGGCGGGGAACTATCGTGGCAAACAAACGCCTGTCGGATGAAGGTGCTTTCGGCGTGGACAAGGGAAAACATTTGCTATCAGAATTCGGTGCCAACTTGAAGGCCGAAGTAAACTACGAGTTTTTGCAGAACATGACGATTTATTCCCGATTGGAATTGTATTCCAATTACTTGGAAGACCCGCAGAATATTGATGTCCGTTGGGACGTGCAGTTGAATATGGCTATCAATAAATGGTTTTCAACCACGTTGTCTACCAACTTGCTGTATGATAATGATGTGAAGATCGCGCAGAAAGACGGAACCGCCGGACCGCGGGTTCAGTTTAAAGAAGTGTTGGGAGTGGGGTTGCAGATTCATTTCTAGGAAGATTAACCAAGATTTTGTGTAAACGTGGAATACGGAATGCTTGCAAGGCACCGTATTCCACGTTTTTTGTTTTCTTCTTGCAATCGCTCAATTGTTGCTTGCAGACGTTCAATTGAAACAGTAGGTGAAGGAATTTTATTATATGCCGCATCGAAAAAGCCTATTAATTCTATACGAGAATGACGATATGAACTGAATGAATAATCATAGGGAAGTAAGGCAATAATGTACTTTTATTAAATATGTCTGTCCTTTAGAGCAATCTAAATACAAGGGATTGGCTTGATTAGTTCAATAATCGTGTTTAATTATCCTTACTTTAACCGCAAAGCCGAAGAGAAGTAATCCTAAAGCTACTGTTCTTACCGTGCTTGAGGTGTTTGTGCATCTATATTGCCCCTATCTTACATGGAGCAACATAAATGCACGAACGGAACGAGAATGGTAAGAAGGGTAGCTTTACTGCGGTTTTACAGTGGCTCTTCAATAGGATTACACTTGTTCATGCGAACCAGAAAGCCAACGATGATAATTATTATTCTGTAACCGCCGTAACTGTTACGGCGGTTACAAAGATACAAAAAGAGGCTGCATCGTGCAGCCTCTTTTTATATGAATAAAGTTGTTGCTTATTTTGTAACTCTTTCAAGCCATTTCACCATACCAAGCATAACGCCCATGGATACAAGGCATACGATCAAGAATACAGTCCAGCATTGCCAGATTGGCCACGCGTTGTACATAAGGGGACCAATCCAAAGTAGAAGGTTACCGAGAGCGGTAGCCGCTAACCATAGACCTTGACATAAACCGAGCATGCTCTTGGGAGCAACTTTTGACACGAAGGATAATCCAAGAGGAGAGATAAACAACTCTGCAACTGTCAAGAAGAAGTAAGTGGCGATAAGAACCCACCAGTGAGCCTTGCTTGCCATTTGCTCCGCGATAGGCAGTAATTTGAATGAATCTGCTGAAGGATAACCTTTCATCAAGGAGAAAATTGCAAGGAACAAGAAGGCCATACCCGCGATGAACATACCGATAGCGATTTTGCGGGGAGTTGAAATTTCTTTACCGCGTCTTGCGAGAGCCCCGAAAATAGCCATGATAATGGGGGTAAGGACAATCACGAAGAAGGGATTGATTGCTTGCCATACTTCAGGAGCGACAGCAGAGGAATCCACGAAGTCGCGGGCGAAGAATGAAAGTGACATACCGTTCTGGTGGAATGAGAACCAGAAGAAAATAACTATACCCAAAACAGCAAATAACGCGTACATTCTCTGTTTAATTTCTTTAGCCATAGCAGCTTTCTCCTCCGGGGTGTAGTCTACGCTTTGGGCAGTAGCCTTCTTCGCGGGATTCGGGAAAGTCTTTTGGGAAACAAAGAAAATAACAAGAGAGATAAGCATGGCTGCAACAGATGCAATGAATGAATAGTGAATACCTTCATTGAAAATTTGCAGGTATTGGCTGCAAGATGCGGTCAGGTCGGAAACGGCTCCACCAGCAGCAACCATAAGTTGTTGTAAGTTGGCAAGAGCTTCCGGTGCCATAGCGGCAGCATTGTTAATATACTCGTGGCAAAGTGCCGGGAGTTGTGCGTTGTAAGTGAATCCGTTTGTTCCCAACCACCATTGGCGTAAAACCGGAGCGATGAACGGGGCAATCAAACCACCCACGTTGATAAACACGTAGAAGATTTGGAATCCTGAATCCCGCTTGTCTTTCGCGATTTTGAGAGCTTCCGGACCTTGTTTGGCGGCGTCTGCCTCGAAGTTATCGTACATCTGACCCACGATAGCTTGCAAGTTACCTTTGAACAAACCGTTACCGAAGGCAATGAGGAACAGGGCAACGCAAGTGAGCGTCAACAACCAAGTCGTGTTTGCCGCGGTAGCGAGGATTGGAATGGACAGGATAATGTATCCTAATGCCATAATTACAAGACCGGTCTTAATGGTACCCTTGTAGTTTTGCGTGCGGTCAGCAATAAGACCTCCGACAAGGCTTAAAATGTATATACCGGCGTAAAAGAAAGAGTAGATAGTACCACTGGCAGCTTCACTCAAACCAAATTTAGAACATAGGAACAACACGAGTACGGCATTCATGATGTAGTAGCCGAAACGTTCTCCCATATTACTTAGAGCCGCGGTAAGCAACCCTTTAGGATGATTTTTAAACATAACTTTTGTTTTTGATTCGTATTGATTAATATTAAAATTATTTCATTCACGCTAACAGCACGCAAATATAATTTATTTTTTTATCTTTAGTCCTTGAAAACGTTTGAACTCTGTTATGAAGAACGAATATAGAAAAATTTTCAAGACATCCGAACTGCGGGAATTGGATGAATATACGATTGATAATGAGCCGATAACGTCGTTAAATCTGATGGAAAGGGCGGCTAGTTTATTGACACAAAAATTATTGATTTTTTTTTCACGTGGTCATATTTTTAACATTCTGGCGGGGAGCGGGAATAATGCCGGCGACGGGTATGTCGTGGCTAGGTTGTTGAATGAAAAATGGTTGATAACCAAGGTGTTCGATTTGTGTCCGGGGAAGCAATTATCGCTCGACTGTGCCGTGAACAGGGAGCGTTTTGTACGAAACGGGGGAGTGTGTATCGAGGTGGAAAAAGCGGAAGATTTTCTGCCGGATGAAAACAGTGTTATTATTGACGCGATTTTCGGTGCCGGGTTGAATCGTCCGGTAACCGGATTTTTGGGGGATGTCATTCGAAAGGTGAACGAGTTGCCTAATACAGTTGTGGCAATAGATATTCCTTCCGGTTTACTCGGTGAAGATAACCGGGAGAATGACGGGGCTATCGTGGAGGCTGATTACACTTTTACATTTCAATTTCCTAAACTGGCATTCATGTTCCCGGAGAACGGGAAGTATGTCGGGGAAGTAGAGGTATTGGATATTCATTTGCATCCGGGTATTTTGCGGGAACGGGATTCTTCTTATTATTTTTTGACCGAGGAAGCGGTGGCCTCCCGTTTGCTGATGCCGGAAAAGTTTTCCCATAAAGGGACCTTGGGGAATACCTTATTAATAGCGGGGACTCCCGCGATGCCGGGTGCCGCCGTGTTGGCGGCAAGAGGAGCCATTCGTTCGGGAACGGGATTGTTGACGGTGCATGTGCCTCGTTTCGTGAAAGAGATGATCCATTTTGCCGTACCCGAGGCATTGGTGGAGGTGGACTCGAGTGACTACTGTTTCTCGGGCGTGAACGATTTGTCTAGGGTACAGGCTGTCGGGATCGGACCCGGTTTAGGGACGAGTGATGTGACGAGGTACGGGATGCGTCGGTTGCTGAAGGCATGGCGGGGGAAAATGGTGATTGATGCCGATGCCTTGAATCTGCTTGCTGCCGACGCGGAATTGTTGAGTATGGTACCCCGGGGAGCCGTGTTGACGCCTCACCCGAAAGAATTCGAGAGATTGGCAGGAAAAAGTGAAAATGATTTTGATAGATTAAATAAATTAAGCACCTTTGCAGGTCTACACCAACTGTATGTAGTATTGAAGGGTGCGCGCACGGTGATAGCCTCTCCCGACGGTAATTGTTATTTTAATATGACAGGAAACCCGGGAATGGCAAAAGGAGGGGCAGGAGATGTGTTGACCGGAATCATTGCCGCGTTGCTGGCAAGCGGACACGAGCCGTTGGATGCAGCCGTTATCGGTGTTTACGCGCACGGTAAGGCGGGTGATCTGGCAGCCGCGGAATTTGGAATGAGGGGAGTCCGGGCGGGCGACATCGCGGATAAGCTGGGGTTGGTGTGGAAAACGTTGGAAACATATAATATTGCTAAGTAGTGATAAACGAAATGAAACGACTTTTATTGATTATCGGGTTGATGGGATTAGTATCCCTGTCTGTTTTAGGACAGAAGAAGAGAGAATTAACGACTCCTGTATCTGTGAATTATGCCTTGCCGAAGATCGGTTATGATATAGTGGTCACGATGGAGTGTGTGGAGGCTGTGCCGGGACCTTTCCGTAAATATGCCATGCAGCAATTGGGGGTGCAGCCGGAAATCATGACGCCGGGAGAGGAATGGACGATCAAGAATATCCGTTTCGTGCCGAAAGCGTTGCCGGATACCAAAGCGATGTACACGCTGAATGCCGCGGGTGAATATAATTCGATAACGGTCAACGTGACCCCGGAAGGTTTTTTGGCCGGATTGGGAAGCGGGGCTACCAATAATAGTCACGACGGGAAAATGGTGTACGCGCCGGATAAAGAAGCCGCGGATGCCGATATTGATTACGTGCGTTTCGGGTTGCGTTCCACGCAAAAAGAGGTGTTGGATTCCAATTTCACGGAGATGGAAGTAGAGGGAGAGATTCGTAGAGTATGGGACCCGATCGAGCGTCATGTGCTGAAGGAAGAAAAAGATTACGTGAGCGAAATCACGGAAGATTTATTTGCCATACGGAAAAAGAGATTGGAACTTTTAACCAACGGAACGGCTACTGCCGAGGCTCTAAAAGCGTTGGATAAACTGGAACAGGATTATATGAGTCTTTTCATGGGTAAGAAGGTGCGGAGTAAAGTTGTTCGTACATTTACCTTTGTACCCGAGAAAGCGGACGAAGCTGTTGTTTTATTCCGTTTTTCCGCGGAAGACGGGATAACGGCTAAGAATAATGTTTCGGCACAGCCTTATATCGTGGAACTTCGTAATTTGTTGGTTCGGAAACAAGACGCACCACAAAAAGAGTCTGCCCGTCCGGTTCCCTCGTTGTTTTACAGAGAGCCGGCAACCGCTGACATTTACCTTTTGAAAGGTAAAGAAGTACTAATGACGGTAAGCGGTGTTATTCCACAGTTAGGCGTGATCAAGCAATTCCCGTTGGATGTGATCAATAACGAGGGGATAGCCCTTGAATTTTATCCGCTATACGGTTCGTTGAAAAGTGTGATAAAAAAATAATTTCAGGTATTTACAATTCTATTTATGGCGGAGGTAAGCGATAAGGGGTTACTTGGGAGATTCTTGGTGTGGCGTGTTCGCAATATCAAGGAGAAACAGTTCATCGTGATCTTGAGTATCTTGGTGGGTATTGTAACCGGGTTGGCGGGAGTGGTGTTGAAAAATATGGTACATTACACTCACGTGTTCTTCACGGAACGGATGCAGGTGGATAGCGGTAGCTTGTTTTTCTTCGTGTACCCTGTTATCGGTATTCTGCTCACGACGTTGTTCGTGAAATTTTTCGTGAAAGAGGGAATCAGTCACGGGGTGACGAAGGTTTTGTACGCTATTTCTCGTCGGAATAGTATGATAAAACCGCACAACAATTATTCCTCAATGATTGCCAGTACGTTGACTATCGGGTTCGGTGGATCTGTCGGAACGGAGGCAACTATTGTATTGACCGGGGCGTCGATCGGTTCGAATCTGGCGCGTATGTTCAGGATGAACTATAAGGTAATGACATTGATGATCGGGTGTGGTGCGGCCGGTGCTATTGCCGGAATATTCAAGGCTCCTATTGCCGGAATTGTGTTCACGCTGGAAGTGCTGATGCTTGATTTGACGATGGCTTCGTTAGTACCTTTAATGTTTACCGCTATTACCTCGTATGTCGTGACTTTCTTCCTGATGGGCGACGGTTTCGTGTTCTCGTATCAGATTACCGATAAGTTCGTGATGGCTAATTTCCCGTACTATGTTATTTTGGGTGTTTTTGCCGGGGTATTGTCCGTGTATTTCGTTCGGATGAATATCCGGATAGAGCAGTTGATCGGGCGGGTGAAAAATATCTGGAAACGGGTGGCTATCGGTGGAGCGTTATTGGGAGTGGTGATTTTTATTTTTCCCCCGCTATACGGTGAAGGTTACTCGGCGTTGGATGATTTGATGGCTGGGCATTCCGATAAATTATTGAATAACACGTATTTTTTCGGTTTTCGGGATAGTACGTTGATGTTGATTCTTTTCGTGGTCGGTTTAATTTTCGTGAAGGTGATCGCCACGGCACTGACGAATGGTAGCGGTGGAGTAGGTGGTGTATTCGCACCGAGTTTGTTCACGGGTGGTGTTGCCGGATTCTTGGTTGCCATGTTGATAAACCTGAGTGGTATCCGTCACGTGGAACCGAGCCATTTCGTGTTGGCGGGTATGGCGGGCACGATGTCGGGAGTAATGAAAGCACCTTTGACGGCGATGTTCCTGATCGCTGAAATTTCGGGGGGATACGCTTTGTTCCTGCCGTTGATGCTGACGTCAGTTATCTCTTATCTGACGAGTCAAGGCATGGAACCTTATTCTATTTATGCCCGTCGGTTGGCTATACAAGGCGATTTACTGACTCACAACAAGGATAAGGCCGTGTTGACTTTGATGAAGTTGAACAAGGTCGTGGAAACGGATTTTAAAACCATCGGGGTGGATGCCACGTTGGGGGATCTGGTAAAAGTCGTATCCAAATCGAGCCGGAACTTGTTCCCCGTGTTGAATGATCGACAGCAATTATTGGGCATCGTGTTATTGGACGATATTCGTAAGGTGATGTTCAATCAGGATATGTATTCCAAGACTTACGTGAGGGATTTTATGACGACGCCTTCCGTGGTGATTGATATCAATGATTCGATGGAGGTTGTCATGAAAAAGTTCGAGGATTCCGGGGCATGGAATTTGCCCGTTTTACAAGATCATCAATATCTCGGTTTCGTGTCTAAAGCAAAGATATTCAATACTTACCGTAAAGTGTTAATTCACTTCTCCGATGATGAATAGAATTTATATGTAACTATTTAGCCGTATTCCCGTTATTAGTGAGTGAAATATTTTACTTGTAATGTTTCTAAATAATTCCTTCTATATTGTAAAGAGGTTGTATTATTAGAAATAAAGTATATATTCGCGGCAAAATAGAAAAAACTATATAAACGATATAACTATGTATTGGACACTGGAATTAGCCTCAAAATTGGAAGATGCACCTTGGCCTGCATCAAAAGATGAGTTGATCGACTACGCCATTCGCTCTGGGGCGCCTATGGAAGTGATTGAAAATCTTCAGGATATTGAAGATGACGAGGAGATTTTCGAGAGTATTGAAGATATTTGGCCGGACTATCCGAGTAAAGATGATTTCTTCTTTAACGAGGATGAGTATTAATTGATGGTTGTAATGAATAAAAAGGATTGTCTAAGAAATTAGACAATCCTTTTTGTATAATCTTCCTTGCAGGTGTTGTGGGATTCTCCGTGTTTTACAGAACCATACGTTACCCTTGCTTAACCTCAAAGACGTATCATGGACGTAGCATGAACGTAAATTTGCGTTTATGATGTGTTTATGCTATGTAAATATAGCCTCTTTGGGGGTAGGCAAGGGGGAAGAACGGGGCGTGCAACAACTTTGCAAGTGTAAGGTTATTTTTTCAGTAACCGATAATACTCGTGCAAGAAATTGGGGGTGAATATGGAGGTGTTGTCAGGATTCTCGATTTCTTCGCGAGTCCAGAAACGTCCTTCGTCAACTTCTTCGTTATGGATGTCTATGGCGTCGTGTGCGGTACAGAGGAACGAGAACACGAGTTCGCGTTCACGGGGACTTTCCCACACGTAAGAACCGAGGAACCGGGCTTTGAATTTAGTGATTCCCAGTTCTTCCTGTGTTTCCCGTTTTAAGGCATCTTCAATTTTCTCCCCGAACCCGACATGTCCGCCGACTGCCGTATCCCACATACCCGGCAGGAAGTCTTTTTTCATGCTTCGTTTTTGCAGGTAGATATCTCCTTGTTTATTCATGATGTGGAGATGGACTACCGGGTGGAGGAGCATGGAACCGGAGTGTACACTGCGGCGGGTGGCTTTTCCGACAACTTCCCCTTTCTCGTTGACCACGGGCAACCATTCGTCGTCACGTGCCGCTTTGGCTAGAAGACGATTTTTGACAAAGAAGGTCAGGAAGAATAAGGCGAGCAGGATGTATAATAACGGTCCTTCTATAAAACCGTGTACTTCTTCATTACAGAGAAAGGCAGAAGCGAAAGCGACAGCCGTGTGAATGACAAGCAGATAGAATAACAATCCGAGCATCCTGTGCATGGCTTGTTGCTGTTCCGGGGTGATTTGTAAGGTGTTCCGGTATGATTCGGGCAATGTCTTCGTCATGTCGGCTTTCGTGAAAGCGAAAACGCCTAACAATACACACATGGCGGCTTCCACGATGGTTTGTTGTATTCTTTCAAAAGATGTTCCTTCCAATAACACGGCGATTACTCCCAAAGCGATGAAAAATAGGGTATTGGCGAGAGTCGTTTTGTTTATTCTCTTTTCTTTTATCCACGAGTAGAAAAATTCTCCGGCACCAAGTATGATGACGGCAATCAAACCGATTCGCGGGCCAAAAAATTCTTCGGCTATGAAATACAGGATAATCAGTACAAAAGAGGGGAGAAGGGAACGCATAACAATTGAAAATTGAGGATTGAAAATTGAAAATGATAGGGAGTTGCAGGTTACAAGTTAGAGGCTTTGCCTGTACTTGTAACCTGCTAACTTGTGACTATCTGATTTCAGCGTTGAAGAGGTGTTTGTAAGTTCCCATCAACTTGTTCATGATCTTGTCGATCTGTTTGTCGGTGAGCGTCTTTTCCTCGTCAAGCAGGGTGAAACTTACGGCATATGATTTCTTGTCGGCACCTAGTTTTTCGCCCTCGTAAACGTCGAATAAGGTGACGGATTTCAAGAAAGATTTTTCCGTGCGGAAAGCGGTATCCTTGATTTCTTTGAATGTCACTTTCTTGTCCAGTAAAAGGGCAAGGTCACGTTTCACGGAAGGGAATTTCGGTAGCGGCACGAAAGTGACCGTTTGGTTTTTGATCGCTTTCAATATATTTTCCCACGAGAATTCAGCGTAATAGACTTCTTGGCTTACATCCGTTTTCTTCAAGGGTGTTTTGCTCACGATACCCATGGAAACAATATGTTTGTCACCTGCCTTGTAAGTCAATCCTTCGCGGAAGATATCCCGGTCGCTTGCCTCTATTTTCAAGTTATCGGGTTGCAACCCGAGCCGGTTCAATATCATTTCGCAATAGGCTTTCAGGTAGAAGAAGTCTGTTTTGGCTTCTTTGGCGTTCCATGTCGTGATATTTTTATTACCCGTGATGAAAAGAGAAAGCATATTTTCTTCTTTGTATTGCTTTTGAGGATCGTCGGTACCTTCTTTCTTGTGGAAGGTATACGCTTTCCCGAACTCGAACAATTTCAAATTGTGGTTCTTCCGGTTGATGTTGTACGCTACGTTTTCCAACCCGGAGAATAACAGGGATTGGCGCATGGCTCCTAAATCGGCGCTGAGCGGGTTGAACAGCATGACCGTCCGTGTCGGGTCGAAGGAGGTGAGGTCCTCGTAATAGCTGGCTTTGGTCAACGAGTTGTTCATTACTTCGTTGAATCCGTTGGCGGCTAACAGGTCGGAAATGATATTTTTCAATTGGTAATCATCCGGTTTTTCGCTGTAACTTAACGTGGACTTCACGCTATTGGGTACTTCCACGTTATTGAAGCCGTAGATGCGAAGAATGTCCTCGATCACGTCGGCTTCCCGTTTCACGTCCACGCGGTAGGGGGGGACATGTAATAACATACCCTCTTCGTCTTCTTTCACGATCTTCATCTCGAGAGAACGAAGGATGTTTTTGATGGCGGAGTGATCTATTTTTTTACCGATCAGACGGTCGATATGGTCGAATTTCACGGTCACCTCGAAATCTTCCACGGGTGTCGGGTAGATGTCTATCACGTCGGATGTGATTTTTCCGCCCGCTACTTCTTTGATCATCATGGCTGCCAGTTTCAAGGCATAAATCACGATATTCGGGTCTGTTCCCCGTTCGTAACGGAAAGATGCATCCGTGTTCAAGCCGTGGCGACGAGCCGTTTTGCGAACGAATACCGGATCGAAACAAGCACTTTCAAGGAATACGTTCGTCGTGGTTTCCGAGATGCCGCTTTCCTGTCCCCCGAATACTCCGGCAATACACATGGGAGCCTCGCTGTTGCAGATCATCAGATCGTCCTCGTGCAATTCTCTTTCCACGCCGTCCAGTGTGGTGAACTTCGTGCCTTTGGCAACACTTTTGACAATCACTTCATCTCCTTTTACTTTATCTTTGTCGAAAGCGTGCAGGGGTTGTCCCAGACCGAACAGGATATAGTTTGTCACGTCCACGATGTTGCTGATGGGATGCAACCCGATCGCTTTCATCCGGTTCTGTAACCATTCGGGAGAGGGTTTTACTTGAACGCCTTCAATGCAGATTCCGGCATACCGACGGCAGGCTTCCGGTCTTTCCAGACGTACCGATATCTTGGCTCCCGTGCTGTCCGGCTTGAAGCCTTCCACGGAAGGAAGCGCGTACCGTATGTCTTGTGTCTGTTGCAGGTAGGCTGCCAAATCCCGGGCTACACCGAGGTGTGAGGCTCCGTCGATACGGTTCGGGGTGATATCCACCTCGATAACGGTATCCCGGTAAACGTTGAAATAATCTGCCGCGGGTATCCCGACAGGGGTGTCTTCCGGCAATACCATGATTCCGTCATGCGATTCGCCGATACCTATTTCATCCTCCGCGCAGATCATTCCGTTAGAGGCAACTCCTCTGATTTTTGATTTCTTTATCACGAACTCTTCGTCACCTTTGTAGAGGGTTGTACCGACAGTAGCTACTACTACTTTTTGTCCGGCAGCGACGTTGGGTGCACCGCACACGATTTGCTCCGGTTCTCCCGTTCCGAGGTCAACCGTGGTCACGTGCAAGTGGTCAGAATCAGGGTGTTCTTCACAAGTCAGTACTTTACCGATAACCAGCCCTTTTAATCCTCCTTTCACGGCCTCAAACTCCTCGTAGCCGCCTACTTCAAGTCCGATACTTGTCAGTATTTTGCAAATCTCTTCAGTGCTTTGGTCTATCTTCAAATAGTCTTTCAACCAGTTCAGTGATACGTTCATATATTAATTTTAGATTTATGATTTATGATTTATGATTTTAGATTGAACTCCCTCTATCCATTTTAGATTTAATGATTGTAGATTTTAGATTTCTCCCCACTTGCCAACACTTCTTTTATTTCAAATTCTACACTCTTAATTTCTAATCACTGTCTTTGACTAGTGCCACCAGCTCCTCCTCTGTTTATAGAGGAGGTGTCTGCTTTGCTGACGGAGGAGTTCATTTTCAATTCTCCATTTTTCATTTTCAATTGATATCTAGCATTCTCTGGATCGGTAACCACGCTCTCTGCCTTAAATCTTCGGGGAGGCGTACCTCGTGTTGTTCTTTTTCAAGGGCGTCGAGGACTTTTTCAAGGGTTACTTTTTTCATTTGTCCGCAGATTGCGGTTGGATGAATGGGGATAAATTCTTTCGTGGGGTTATCCGCCTGTAACTTATGAATGGTTTCCAATTCGGTTGCGATGATAAATTGCTGCTTCGGTGATTCCTTGGCGTGTTTGATGATTCCTGCCGTGGAATACATGAAAGCTCTGGGATGATTCAATACGCGATCGTCGTGTGAACAACTGGACTCCGGGTGTATCAACGCGTCGGCATCCGGGTATTGTTCCAGTTTATCCAATATCATTTGGGCATCGATACGGTCATGCACGCAGCAATCGCCATTCCAGATTTCCATTTCCCGTCCCGTTACCTTTTGGATGTAAGCACCGAGGTTTTTATCGGGAACAAACAGAATCTTTTTGTCTTTCGGCAGGCTTTGTACGACTTTCAAGGCGTTGGATGAAGTACAGCAGTAATCCGTGTACGCTTTCACCTCGGCGGTCGTGTTCACGTAGCTGACGATAAGACCGTCCGGGTTTGCCTTTTTCCATTCCCGCAAGTCGTACCCGCTGACGCCTTCTGCCAGAGAGCAACCGGCTCCTTCTGCCGGAATCAGTACTTTTTTGTTCGGGGAGATGATGGAAGCGGTTTCAGCCATAAAATGAACCCCGCAGAAAACGATAATATCGGCATCCGTTTCTCCTGCCATGCGGGAGAGGCCCAGTGAATCACCCAAATAATCGGCAACGTCTTGAACTTCCGGGCGGGTATAATAGTGCGCCAGAATAATAGCGTTTTTTTCTTTCTTCAACTGTTGTATCCTATCGACAATTTCCTTGTGTGTCATAACCGTGTATTAGTTCATTTTGATGTTCATGCTAATGTCCATTGCCGTGACCGAGTGTGTCAACGCTCCCACGCTGATGTAATCTACCCCGGTGGCGGCAACTTCTTTCAGACGGGGGATGCTCATGTTTCCCGATGCTTCGGTTTTGGCTCTGCCCGCGATGAGTTTTACCGCTTCGGTCATCGCTTCGTTGCTCATGTTGTCGAGCATGATGATATCGGCTCCTGCGTCAAGTGCCTGTTGTACTTCTTCCAAAGTAGTGGTTTCCACTTCCAGTTTGATGCTGAGAGGGAGATGGGCACGCGCTTCTTTCACGGCGTTGGGGATACCTCCGGCAATCTTGATATGGTTGTCTTTCAACATAATCATATCGTATAATCCCATCCGGTGGTTGGAGCCTCCGCCGTGGTGTACAGCCATTTTATCCAGCACTCTCAATCCCGGTGCGGTTTTACGGGTATCTAACAAGCGGGTACGCGTTCCTGCCAGTTCTTTCATGTAACGGGCTGTTTCCGTGGCAATACCGGACATCCGTTGCAAGATGTTCAACGATAATCGCTCGCCTAACAAAAGAGTACGATAGCTTGCTTCGATTCGTAGAATGATATCTCCTTTTTTCACGGCGGTTCCGTCGTTTACTAACGGTTCCCATACGATATCTTTTTCAAATTTCTCGAATACTCGTTTAGCGATTTCCAACCCGGAGATAACTCCGTCGGCTTTTGCCTTCATCTCGGCAACTGCTTTTGCCTGCACGGGAATGATTGCATTGGTCGTGATGTCCCCCGTGGCGATATCCTCTTCAATGGCGAGGTCGATTAGTCTTTCTATTAGCGAGTCGTACATAACCTGTTGAATTTTAGATTTTAGATTTTAAATTTTAGATTCCAACCGCACGGAACCGGTCATTTTCAATTGTACTGGTAATGTCCTGATTTCCTTTTCCTTTTGTTGAATGATGTGACATACAAAAGCATCTTCCGGGTTCGGGTAGTCGGAGCGGAAATGTCCGCCTCGGCTTTCTTCGCGGAAGAGGGCGGAACGGATAATTAATTCCGCCACGGTGAGCAGGTTTTTACTAACCAGTGAATAGTATTCGTTTGCTTCAAAATTTTCTTTTGCTTTTAATGCTTCCAGACGGTTCAAGCCTTCCTGTAATCCGCTTTTGTTTCGGATGATTCCGGCTTCCCGTGTCATGATGTCGGCGACTTCGGTTTTAAGTTGCAGGTAAGCGTCGAGTTTTCGCGCATCCAAATGGAATCGGGGAGTGATCTCCGGAACCGGGGCTTCCCGTTTGTTCCGCACGGAATCTTCCACGGCACGTTTACCGTATACCAGACATTCTATGAGTGAATTGGATGCTAGTCGGTTGGCTCCCATGATGCCGGATGAAGCGAGTTCCCCGCACACGTAAAGGTGGGGGATATTTGTCCGCCCGTTCAAGTCGGTTCTGACACCTCCCACGGTATAGTGGGCGGCAGGTGCGACTGGTATGCGGTCAGTCATGTCGATGCCTAGTTCCGCGCACTTTTCAAATATATTCGGGAAGCGTTTCTTTATCTTTTCCGGATCGAGATGTTTCAATGACAGGTAAACGTAGTCCTGATCGTTCTGTTTCATTTGCAGGAATATGGATTGCGCCACGATATCCCGCGGGGCAAGTTCGGCAAGCTCGTGTTTCCCTACCATAAAGCGTTCGCCCTGTTGATTCAACAGGTGGGCACCTTCTCCCCGGACAGCCTCGCTGACCAGATAAGCCTCTCCCGAGGGCGTGTAGATAGCGGAGGGGTGGAATTGGATAAATTCCATATCCGCGATTTCGCATCCTGCCTCGAACGTGAGAGCCAGTCCGTCACCGATCGTGGTGTGGGGATTGGTCGTGCGTTTGTATATCGCGGAGGTCCCGCCGGAGGTGAGTAACACGTTGTGTCCCGTGAATACCTCTTCCCGGTTTTCGTTAAAATCCCAGCATCTGACGCCGTAGCACCCGTGTTCGTCTTGTAACAGGGCGATAACAGCATGATTGTCGAATACTTCCACCGAGGGACAATGTTCCACTTTATCAATCACGAAATTGGTAATCATCCTCCCGGTCGCGTCCCCGCCGGCGTGTAGTATCCTTTTTTGGTGGTGTCCGCCTTCCAGACCGAGTGCAAGTTCCCCGTTCTCCGTGTCGAAGTGCATACCGTCGTTAATCAATTCTTGTATGCGAACGGGTCCTTCGTTTACTAAAACATGAACGGCAGGATAGTCGCACAAACCTCTTCCTGCCGTGATCGTATCTTGGAAGTGAAACAACGGGGCATCATCTTCTCCGGTAACGGCAGCAATTCCACCTTGGGCAAAATAAGAATTACTTTCCCTGATATTGGATTTGGTTAACAATGCTACTTTCCCGTAAGCTGACGCACGATAGGCCGTATAAAGACCTGCTAAACCACTTCCGACAATAATATAATCGTAACTACGCATTTTTTTGTCATGTAAATTGATGCGAAAGTAGTAATATTTTTTATCTAAACCAATAAAAAGTAAGGTCATAAGGTTCATAAAGTTTATAAAGTTCATAAAGTGAGGGATGTCCTTTGAAAAGGGGGGAGCGGTAACATGAGTTGCCGTGGACAAAAGACTCGCGGGGTACGGTGAACTTTATGGATGAGGCGTTGATTAGCGAATGTCGGTAAACGACTTGGAAAACTTCTCGCCGTAGGCATTGAGGTATTCTTTCGTGAACTTCTCGTAACTTTTCTTGGCAAGGGAGTGTTTGCCTAGGGCAGCGTAAGCGTTTACCCGTAATTGGAGCGCGTATTCGTTAAGTTGATCGCAAAGGGAGATCGAATCGGCTATCTGTAATGCCAGATCGGGTTCTGTCTGAATATTCACGGAAGTTTCCGTGTAACTCACGAGGGTATCGATAATGTAATCCGATACGGTCGATTTGTAGCGGTCTAGCCACTCGTAATCCGTGTCGAACAAGAAGGCGCCTTGCTTGGATAGTTGCAGCAGTTTCAGAATATCTTCCCGGGCGGTTAATTTACCTTTTGCCGACAAGGAGAGATAATCGTAATAGTCCGTGTATATCTGTTCCGGGGTAAGGTTGAGAATCCAACTTCCGGTTTTATTGCTGACCTCGTTTTCCCCGAGGGTATCCAGTAGGCTTCGTAATTTGCCAATGTTCACCGCCCGGTTGTTTTTGGCACTCTGTTCGGTCTTGTCGAACCATAGTAATTCTTTCAATCGCTCGGAGGTGATGCCTTTTTCCGGTGTATGTATCAATAACAACAAGAAAAGTTCTTTCAACAAGGGGGTGAATTTCTTCGTGATATTGTTTCCTTCGGCATCGTAGATATGAAAGCCGCCGAACAGGTAAACGGCGTTTACCGTTTGGGGTATGTGTACCGGAGATTCGTTGTTGGCGATTGTAACTTCATTTTCCAGCCGGGATGCTGAAGCGGATTGTTTCCGGCGCAAAAGCCTTTTACGCAATTGTACACCGCCGAACACGAGTAAGTCCACGATAAGTATAAAGATAAACCAATACCAGAAAGTAGCGGAGAATTGTTTGTCCGTGGTTTCGATAAAATGAATATTGCTGATCTGTAATGCCGGTTTTCCGTCCCGGTCGAGTACTTTCTCTTTGTCGGCGATAAAAGCAAATTTATACCCCGCCTTGGGATCGAACCCGAGGTTGTTGATCGTGTATAATGTATCGCCGATTTGAATCGTAAATTCTTTTTTCTGTTGGAACAAGGTCAGCTTTACCTTAAATTCCGGGTTCGGAGAGGAAGAGGGGATAGGCAACTTTCTCAGGTTCTCTCTGGAATACACGATTAATTGTTGTAATTCCCCTTTCCGGTAATCCAGAAAAAGGTTATAATACTCGTTTTCGTTCGAGTTGATTTGTAGCAACGGGCCGAAATAAGTTTGTTGGTGTGCTTGTAGAGTAATATCGAAATCAATCTGTAATCGTTTCTTCAAGTAGATGTACCGGTTTTTGTCAGAAGGTACCGTGTCATTTTTTTCTGTGTTATTGTAATCCGATTGCGCGAATATCTTCCCGGTCGGAAAAACTGACATCATGAACATGAAACTCACGATTATAAGGTGTCGCGAGCTAAAGTGAAAGGTTGTATGTTTTCCGGTGTTTTTCATCCACTGCAAATATAGCATTTGCTGATGAATTATAAAATAATAATTTTACTCCCTGAAAGAAAGTGGCTGAGGGTATGTTTTGCAAGGTCACGGGTGTCCTCGTCAAAATGCCCACAGGGTACCCGTTACTTTATGAACTTTATAAACCTTATAAACTTTATAAACCCTTATGCGTTTTTCTGAATCGAATAGTCCGTGATGCCAAGACTCTCGTAAGTCTTTTTGAGGGCTTCATCGTCGTCAGTGATCACGAGGAGTTTGTCGCCCGTGTTGAGTTTGGTTTTACCCTTGGGTACGCAATAGGCGTCATTCTTTTTGATAAGGGCTACCAGCGTGTTGTCCGGTAATATCAAGTCCATCAGCCGATCGCCCTTCGTGAGCATGGAGGGGATCACCTCGATTTCGGACATGGCGGTTTTGATCTCTTCGGGTAATTCCACGTTAAATACATTCTTGCGGGTTTCCGGGGTAGACAGTCCGAGTAGTTTAGCCATGAAACTGACGGTTGTCCCTTGCACTACTAACGACAGGATCGTGATAAAGAACACGACGTTGAATATCAGTGAAGCGTGCTGTACGTTCGCGATGAGGGGGTATGTGGCAAAAATGATAGGGACTGCTCCGCGCAATCCTACCCATGAAACATACACCCGTGCTTTGGTGGTCATCTTCCGGAAGGGGAGAAGGCAAAGGAAAACGCTAAGCGGGCGGGCCAGTATAATCATGAATATCCCGACTAAAATACCCAGCGAAGCGATAGGCAACAGTTCTGCCGGGTTCACGAGTAATCCCAGTGTGAGGAACATCACGATTTGGAACAGCCACGTGATACCGTCGAAGAATGTCGTAAGACTCTTTTTATGTATCATCTTCTTGTTGCCCACCACGAGTCCGGCGATATAAACGGCGAGATAACCGTTTCCTCTCAACAAGTCGGTGAAGGAGAAGATAAAGAATACAAAAGCCAACAAGAGAACAGGATAGAGTGATTGATTGATATTCAGTTTGTTGATGCTGTAAACTGCCAATCTTCCCAACAGGAATCCTGCCACGGCACCGATGCTCATTTGCATCACGAATTGTAACGCTGTATTCACGAGGCTACTTTCCCCGGATTGGATCATTTGAATCAATAGAATCGTCAACATGTACGCCATCGGATCATTACTACCACTCTCCAACTCCAGCATGGGACGCAGGTTTTCTTTTAGTCCCTGACGTTTCGACCGGAGTATCGAGAACACGGAAGCCGAATCCGTGGACGACATCACCGAAGCGAGTAAAAGCGATTCAATGAAAGTGAGGTTGATAAAACTGTCCCACAGGTTAGTGATATAATATATAAAATATCCCGTGAGCAGGGCGGTCAACATCACCCCGACGGTAGCAAGTATTATTCCTTGCCCCAGAACGGGTTTTATTTCCGAGGCACTGGTATCCATACCACCGGAGAACAGGATAATACTTAACGCGATAACACCGATGAATTGTGCTGTCTGGGGATTGTTGAATTCGATTCCCAATCCGTCTGTCCCGAAGAGCATACCGACTCCAAGAAAGAGCAACAACGCCGGGACGCCGAATCGGAAACCGGCTTTTCCGACAACAATACTAACGAATAATAAAATAGATCCAATAAGTAAGATGTTTCCAGCGTCTAAAGTCATAAGCGTTTCTTTTTATCAGTTTAATTTTGTGGGCTTCCGCCTCGTTTGGCGTAGTTCTTCTTTTTAACGAAAGAACGGTTACCGGGTTTGCCTCCCCGCCCTTTTGACGATCCGTGATTGAATGCTTTAGGGTTATACGCGGGTGCTTCTCCGAGGTTGGCGGGAATGGGAATTTTATAGACCTCTTCCCCTATAAATTGTTCTATACGATAGAACTTGCCCTGTTCCGCTTCGGAAACGAAAGTTAAAGCCACGCCCTCGGCATCAGCTCTCGCCGTACGCCCGATTCTGTGGATATAATCTTCCGGGTCATGCGGTACGTCAAAGTTGATAACCAATCCGATATCATCAATATCTATGCCACGTGACACGATATCCGTGGCAACGAGGATGTCTGTTTTATTGTTTTTGAAATTCATCATGACGGCTTCCCGCTCCGGTTGTTCAAGATCGGAGTGCATGGCGGCCACGTTGAATTTTTTACGTTTCAGGGTGAAAGCGAGGTCTTTTACTTTTTGTTTGGAAGAGGCGAAGATAAGTGTTTTGTGTAACACCGGTTTGTTGAACAATTCTTCGATGATCCCCATCTTCTGGTACTCGCGGCAAATGTAGGCGGCTTGCATGATCGCCTCGTTGGGTTTGGATACGGCAACGTTGATTTCCACGGGGTCCCGGAGGACGTTTTGTGCCAGTTGTCTGATTTTCGGTGGCATCGTCGCCGAGAAGAGAATGGTTTGTCGATCCTTGGGCAACTTGTTCACGATCTGCATGATGTCGTCGAAGAATCCCATGTCGAGCATCCGATCAGCCTCGTCCAGTATAAAATATTTTACCTGTGAGAGATCGACATCGCTGTGTTGCAGGTGGGCTATCAGACGCCCCGGTGTCGCGATAGCCACGTCCGCACCCATGCGCAACGCTTTTTTCTGTTGATCCCACAATGCCCCGTCACCGCCGCCGTACACCACTACGGTGGATACGGGAAGAAAATAAGAGAATCCCTCGAATTGCACGTCTATCTGTTGTGCCAGTTCCCGCGTGGGAGCCATGATTACGGCTTGTACCGCGTCGTTTTTCTTCTCGTCTTTCACCAGTCTGTTCAGAATGGGGAGGGTATAGGCGGCTGTTTTGCCGGTGCCTGTTTGCGCGCAGGCAATCAAGTCTTTTCCCTCCAGTATAACGGGTATAGTTAATTCTTGTATAGGTGTTGTTTCCTGAAAATTCATTGCATCCAATCCTTGCAATACTTCATCCTCTAGTTCCAGCTCGTCAAATCTCATCTTTTTTAACTCTTTCTATGTTTTAAAGTGCGCTCTCGTGTCCCTCGAGAGGCCGCGGCAATCCGGATATTTCCATGTCGCTTGTCACGTTTAACGTTTCCATCTTGTTGATGCAAAGTTAAGAAAAAAATTGTTTCTATTCCCATTCACTTGTCGAATCTTTCAATTCGGGAATAGAAGATGCTTTAAAGACAATGTTTTTTTTGCTGATACGGCGTTGCCGCTGATAATCCTGCAAGGCTTTCAGCGCGACTTTACCCAGTAGCACGATAGCTGCGAGATTGATGATCGTCATGATTGCCATAGCGAAGTCCGCCAAATTCCACACGAGATCGAGCGCGGCGATTGAACCGAACATCACCATGCCGCCCACGGCGATACGGTATACTTGCAGGTATTTCTTGTTCTTCGAGATAAAGAGCAGATTCGTTTCGCAATACGAATAATTGCCGACAATGGAACTGAACGCGAAAAGCAGTATGGCGATAGCGATAAATTGTCCGCCCGCGCTTCCGATTTGGTGTGTCAGTGCCATTTGCGTGAGTTGAATGCCTTTTATCGAGCCATCCAGCGGCACGTCCGAGAGCAGGATGATGAAAGCGGTACAACTGCATATAATCAACGTGTCGGTAAACACGCTCAATGCCTGTATCAATCCTTGCTTCGCCGGGTGGCTCACATCGGCGGTAGCGGCGGCATTCGGCGCGGAACCCATTCCTGCCTCGTTGGAAAATAATCCCCGCCGTATGCCTTGCATGACGATAACCCCAAGTCCGCCACCGGCGAATTGCTCGAAACCGAGAGCGTTGGAGAATATCATGCCGACCACGTGCGGCAATGTGCCGAGGTGCGTGAACAGGATGTACACGGCGAGTAGGATATACGCGATAGCCATAAGTGGAACGAGTATCCCGGAGATAACGGCGATACGGTGTATTCCCCCGAATATCACGAGGAAGGTGAGTGTGGTCAGTATTATCCCGAACCACATGCGGTTTACCCCGAATACTTCGTTAAAGGCGAAAGTCACCGTGTTCGCTTGCACGGAATTGAATACCAACCCGAACGTGATCGTGATGATGACGGCAAAGAGAATACCCATCCACCGTTTTTTCAGTCCCCGTTCCATGTAGAAAGCGGGACCGCCGATATACGTCCGCTCGCCTTTCGTCTTGTATATCTGTGCCAGTGTCGATTCGATAAAGGCGGAGGCAGAACCCACCAAAGCGATCAGCCACATCCAGAAAATAGCTCCGGGTCCCCCGAGCGCAAGAGCTGTTGCCACCCCGGCGAGGTTTCCCGTTCCTACCCGCGAAGCGGTTGCAATACAGAAAGCCTGAAAGGAAGAAACCGAGTTCTTGTGGCTACCGCCTGCGATGCCGTCACCGAGCAACCGGAACATCTCGCGGATATTCCGAAATTGCACGAATTTACTCTTGAACGTGAAATATAGCCCGATGATGATCAGTGCGGCAATTAATATGTACGTGTAGATAAAGTCATTTACCGATATAATCCAATTATTCAATGTTTCCATGAGTACCTTAGTTTTTATAAAATACGCTTTTTATACGTTAAAATTAGGGATTGGGTTGCCGGACAATTGAAAATTGAAAGTTGAAAATTGAAAATGATTTGTTCGCTTTCGGCGAGTACCCAATTAATTATTTGCGTTAGGGACTGTATTCCAGCTCCTCCTCTGTTTATAGAGGAGGTGGCTGCGAAGCAGACGGAGGAGTTTATGGATTCAGTGATTTCGTGATTTTAGATTGAATGATTCCAGCCGCACAAGCAACACTTCATTAATCACGGAATCGGCAATCACTGAATCACTAAATCGACAAACTCCCTCCCCCCTTCGGGGTATTGAGCCCGAAGCGGTCTCGAACTGGCTCTCGTTCGACAGACAACGAGCAAGCTCTCTGTCTGTTCTCTCTTACTCGCCAGTTTCCTTCTATAAACAGAGGGAGAGTTGAATTACAGTCTTACTTCGGTAATCATTTTCAATTTTCAACTTTCAATTTTCAATTTCTTGTACCCCGATTTTCCTGCCTTTTCGTTCTTCATCATGAATGCGTATTCCATTCGTTGACGAGTGTGACGGTTCTTGGAAGTATGTGTTATAAAGTTTTTAAAAAGTTATAAATATGCAATTTTAACAATCCATTGAATTGTTGTTAAATTTAATACATCCATGAATTGTAGATGTAATTGTTTGATAAAATGGCATGTGTATTGATAAGGAATGCTAATTGTTGTGCGAATATTTATTCAGAAAAAATGTATATATATGAGAAAAAGCAATTCACTAAACTAAACAACTAACGGGATGATTCACTTAGAAGGCATAAACAAAACGTATTACAACGGTGCGCCGTTGCACGTGCTGAAAGGCATAGACCTCGACATCGAGCGGGGGGAATTTGTATCAATCATGGGCTCGTCCGGCTCCGGCAAATCTACGTTACTCAACATTCTGGGGATTCTCGACAATTACGACACGGGAGCGTATTATCTGAACGAGGTATTGATCCGTGACTTGAGTGAAACGAGAGCGGCGGAATACCGTAACCGGATGATCGGTTTTATTTTCCAGTCTTTTAACTTGATCTCTTTCAAGAATGCCATGGAGAACGTGGCGCTTCCATTGTTCTACCAGAACGTGAGCCGTCGCAAGCGTAACGCGTTGGCGTTGGAATATCTTGACCGTCTTGGCTTGAAGGAGTGGGGGCACCACATGCCTAACGAGCTTTCCGGGGGGCAAAAACAGCGTGTGGCGATCGCGCGGGCGTTGATCTCGCAGCCTCGCATCATTCTTGCCGACGAACCCACGGGGGCATTGGACAGCAAGACGTCGGTCGAGGTGATGGACATATTGAAAGAGGTCAACGACACGGGTATGACGGTCATTGTCGTGACGCACGAGAGTGGTGTTGCCAACCGGACAAACAAGATTATCCGCCTTAAAGACGGCGTGATCGAGGCGGTGGAAGACAACCGTAACCACGACGTGTTGGTGTTCGGCAAAGAGGATCTCATGAAATAAACCGAACGACATGAAAATAAGATTTGACATTTGGTACGAGATTATCAGTACCGTCCGCAGGAACAAGCTGCGTACCTTCCTCACGGGCTTTTCCGTCGCGTGGGGAATATTTATGCTGATCGTGTTACTCGGCTCCGGCAACGGGCTGATGAATGGCTTTCAGAGTAACTTCGCCGATCGGGCGACAAATTCCATCAAGGTATACGGTTCCCGCACGAGCAAGACTTTCGAGGGGATGCAGAAAGGAAGGGTGATACAACTTGATAACACCGATATGCTGAACACGGAAACCAAGTTCCCCGCGCACGTGGGTGTGGCGGGGGCTATCCTCAAGATGAACAATCGTACGATCTCCAAGGGCGACGAGTACGTCGTGTGCAGTCTTGTCGGCGTGGAGCCCTCGTACGTGGAAATCGAGCCGTACCGGGTAGCGGAGAATAACGGCAGGTTTATTAATAAATTAGACCTCGACGAACGGCGCAAGGTGATCGTGATTCATCCGCGGACGGCGGAAACCCTGTTCAAGGGACGGAACGCCGTCGGGGAATACGTGAACGTGAACGGCATCGCTTACAAGGTCGTGGGAGTCTACGTGCAGAATAAGGAACGCAATGACCAAGACGCTTTTGTCCCTTTTACCACGGCGCAAAACGTTTATATCAAGGGTGACAAAATCGACCAGATTCTATTTACCACCAAGGGATTGGATACACGGGAGAAAGGCGATGCTTTCGAGCAGAGCTACAAGGAAGTACTTGCCGCGCACCACCGTTTCGACCCGACCGACCGTAGTGCTGTCTGGTTGTGGAACCGTTTCACGTTTTTCCTGCAATTCCTTGACGCGCAACAGATCATACAGATCGCAATCTGGGTGATCGGGATATTCACGTTGCTTTCCGGTGTGGTCGGGGTGAGCAATATCATGTTGATCACCGTCAAGGAACGCACGAAAGAATTTGGTATCCGCAAGGCTTTGGGTGCGTCCCCGGCGTCAATCCTGTGGCTGATAATCCTTGAGTCGATCATTATCACGACCTTCTTCGGGTATATCGGTATGGTCGGCGGTATCGCTCTCACGGAATGGGGAGCCCGCCTGTTTGACGCCCAAGCCGTGGCGGAGTCTACCGATTTCCTGCAATTCACCATATTTAAAGACCCCACCGTGGGATTGGGCACCGCCCTTTCGTTTATCGTGCTGCTCGTCATCGCGGGTACGCTGGCGGGATTCTTCCCGGCACGCAAGGCGGTACAAATTAAACCGATTGAAGCACTTAGAGCCGATTAACTATGAGAAATATAATAGACTTAGACCGTTGGGAAGAGATCATGATGACGATCACCCGCAACAAGACACGGAGCATACTGACGGCGTTCGGGGTATTCTGGGGGATATTCATGTTGATCGTTCTGATTGGCGGGGGAAACGGGATGCGGGTACTTATCGGGCGTTCGTTCAGCAGTTTTGCCACCAACTCCTGTTTTGTCAGTTCCCACCCGACAAGCGAGGCGTACAAGGGATTCCGCAAGGGACGTTACTGGAGCCTCAACGTGAAAGACGTCGATATCCTGCGCTCCAACATTCCGGAGATTGCTTACATCGTCCCGATGCTCTTCAGTCGTCGGGGGGATAATAATATATTGTATGAAGACAAGTTTTTTACCGGGGGTGTCAAGGGCGTGATGAAGGATTACGAGAATATTGAGCATCAATCTCTCGTGTACGGGCGTTTTCTCAATGACATCGATGTCAACGAGCAGCGTAAAGTTTGCGTGATCGGTATTCGTATTTACGAAACGCTGTTTGCCAAGGGAGAAGATCCCACGGGCAAGTATATCCGCGTGGACGGCGTGTATTACCAAGTGATTGGCGTGGTCGAAACGATCGACAGTGACATCAATATCGGTGGGAATGCCGAAGAAACCGTTATCCTGCCGTTCACGACCATGCAGAATACCTATCAGACGGGCAACTCGGTACACCTTATTGCCATGACGGGCAAGCCGGGCGTGAAGATTCAGACGATAGAGTCGGCGGCGGAACGCGTCGTCAAGCAGAACCACATGATTGCCCCGAATGATGCGCAGGCGGTACTCCTTATAAATGCGGAGAAGTTATACAAGTTGTACGAGAACCTGTTTATAGGTATCGACCTGTTGATATGGATTGTCGGCTTGGGAACCTTGTTGGCGGGAGTGATCGGGGTGAGCAACATCATGATGATCACCGTGCGCGAGCGTACCGGGGAGATTGGTGTGCGGCGTGCTATCGGCGCCCGTCCTTACGATATCATGGGGCAGGTTATCAGCGAGAGCATGGTGCTTACCGGACTGGCGGGTATGCTGGGTATTTCCCTTGCCGTCTACGTCCTCGAACTGATGAACGTCGGCGTGACTTCTGCCAAGGGCTATTATGCCGGTTTTGAAATCTCGTTCTGGACGGTTGTCGGTGCAACCTTCATCCTGTTATTGCTCGGCAGCCTCGCGGGACTGGCTCCCGCGTTTCGTGCCATGAATATAAAACCGATCGACGCGATTCGGGAAGAATGAAACAATTGAAAATGGAGAATTGAAAATTGAAAATGAACTTCTCCGTCGGCTTTGCCGACACCTCCTCTATAAACAGAGGAGGAGCTGGTGATAGTAACCGAAGACGGTGAGTAACTAAGCTCCCCCTCTGTTTATAGAGGGAAACTGGCGAGTAAGCGAGAGTAGCGGGGAAACTTGTTTCCACGTTACCGAGCGAGAGTCAGTTCGAGCGATAGCTCAATACGGCGAAGCCGGGAGGGAGTTTAAATCTAAAATCTAAAATTTAAAATCTAAAATATGAAAAAGCTCTTTAAAATCTTTGTGCTACTTTTGATTGTAGCTGTATTTATCGGGACGTTCGGGTTCCTGTACGTGAAGTCGCAACCTAAAAAGAAGGTGTACGAGATAGTCACTCCCGTTGTCACTGACGTGGAGAAAAACACGGTGGCGACGGGTAAGGTGGAGCCTCGTAACGAGGTATTGATCAAGCCGCAGATATCGGGTATCATCGCCGAGGTCTACAAGGAAGCGGGACAGCCGATTCGTGCCGGGGAAGTGATTGCCAAAGTGAAAGTAATCCCCGAAATGGGACAGTTGAGTGCCGCCGAGAGCCGCCTGCGTATTTCCGACATCAATTACAGGCAGGCGGTGCAGGAGTTCGAGCGCATGAAGACGCTGTACAAGGACGACCTGATCAGTAAAGAGGAGTTCGAGAAATGCGAGGTTGCCCTGTCGCAATCCAAGGAGGAGAAGGAAACCGCCGCCGATGCCCTTGATATCGTGCGTGACGGTATCTCCCGCAAGAGTGCCTCGGCGAGCAACACTATGATTCGTTCCACGATCGACGGGTTGATTCTCGACGTCCCCGTGAAAGTCGGTAATTCCGTGATCATGAGCAACACTTTCAACGACGGAACCACTATCGCTATCGTGGCGAACATGAGTGACTTGATCTTCAAGGGAAAGATTGATGAAACCGAGGTCGGACGCGTTCACGAGGGGATGCCTATCAAGCTCACGATCGGTGCCTTGCAGGATATGCAGTTTGACGCCTGTCTGGAGTACATATCCCCGCGCGCAAGGGAGGAAAACGGGGCTAACCTCTTCGAGATTAAAGCCGCTATCACCATACCCGATTCCGTTTACATACGTTCCGGGTACAGTGCCAACGCCGAGATCGTGTTGCAGCGGTCGCCGCGGGTGCTGACCGTGCCGGAAAGTTGCGTGGAATTCAAGGACGGTAAAAACTACGTTCATGTCCTTACCGGTACGCGTCCCGAGCAGGTATTCGAGCGTCGTCCCGTCACGCTGGGCATCAGCGACGGCATCAAGATAGAGGTAAAAGAGGGTATCACCGCCGACGATAAAGTGCGCGGCACCGAAAAAACGAACACACTATGATGATGAAAGCGAAATTTGTAATCGTGGCGATGCTGGTCAGCCTCGGGGCGGGGGCACAAGAAAAATGGACACTCCGCCAATGTGTCGAACACGCCCTTGACAACAATATCGAGATCAAACAACGGGAGATTGCCCTCGACCGTCAAGAGATAGAAGTTCATACCGCCAAATTCCGCCGCCTGCCGAACTTGGGGGCGAGGGCGGGACAGTCGTTCAGCTATGGGCGCGTGGCGTCCCCGCTGGATAACACCTATTTCGACCGTAACACCCGTAATACCAGTTTCGAGGCGGCAACCAGCGTGTCCCTTTTCTCCGGGATGCAGATCACTCACAATATAGCGTTGGCGAAACTCAACCTCGATGCCGCGATGGAAGACCTCAAAAAAGCGCGTGAAGATGTCAGTATGCAGGTCACATCCCTTTTCCTGCAAGTTCTTTTTGCGGAGGAAATCAGTAAGGTTGCCGCCGCGCAGTTAAAAGTGAGCGAGGCGCAGCACCACCGGATGAAACGCTTGCACGAGGTGGGCAAAGCTTCCACGTCTGTGTTCTATGAAACGAAATCCCGCTTGGCACAAGATCGGGTGACTGCCGTTCAAGCGGAGAACAATCGTAAACTCGCCTTGCTCGATCTTAGCCAGATACTGGAACTGTCTTCGCCGGAGCTGTTCGCTATTGTCGCTCCCGACATGGAGCCCACGTTCGAGTTGCTCACCCCGCCACAGGATATTTACGATATTGCCGTCGTGTCGAAACCTATCGTGCGTGCCGCCCAACATCGCGTGGCGGGAGCCGAACGGAGTATCCGTATTGCCCAAAGTGCCTTGTACCCGCAGTTGGAATTTGCCGCCGGGATTACCACGGGCTACTACACCGTGGCGAATTTCGACAGCCCCTCGTTCAGCAGCCAGTTCACCAACAACATGAACAAATCGTTCGGTTTTACGCTGACCATTCCTATTTTCAACCGTATGGAAACGCGTGACAAGGTAAAGAGTGCCCGTTTGCAGATGCAGAACCAATCGTTTATGCTCGATGCCGCCAAGAAAGCTCTGTTCAAGGAGATACAACAAGCCTATTATAGTGCCATTGCCGCCCAATCCACTTACCTCTCCAGTGCCACCGCCGTGGAAGCTGCCGAGGAATCCTATCGCCTCACGGAGCGGAAATACGAGGAAGGCAAGGCTACCGGGGTTGAATTTAACGAGGTCAAAACCCTTTTGCAAAAAGCCGTTTCCGATCGTATTCAAGCGAAGTACGACTATCTCTTCCGGTTGAAGATATTGGATTATTACAAGGGGATACCGATTGTCTTGGAATAAAAGAAGGTGTGTTTTTAACACACCTTCTTTACCACTATTTACTACTAACCCTAAAATTGGAACTACTTCGTGAGTCCACTTTTTTATAACCCATTTTTATTACTTAGTCACATTCAATAGATGCAGGAAATATAAAAAGGTTGCGTTGGGAGGAGAAAAAAAAGTATATTCGCGTTTGATTGTAAAAAATGAAGCGTTATGGCTTGTTGTAATAATAGACGTAAACCGGAATGGTTGAAAATTAAATTACCGATGGGACAGTTGTCCACGGGAGTTTTGAACATCGTGCGGGGACATAACTTGCACACGATTTGTACGAGCGGGATGTGCCCGAACCAAGGGGAATGCTGGGGAGCGGGTACTGCCACGTTCATGATCGGGGGCGACGTGTGTACGCGTTCGTGCAAATTCTGCAACGTGGCGACAGGGCGTCCGGCTCCGCTTGACCCGCGGGAACCGGAGAATATAGCCAACTCCGTGAAGTTGCTGGAATTGAAACATGCCGTGATAACCTCGGTGGATCGCGATGATCTCGAAGATTTGGGCGCGGGGCATTGGGTGCGGGTGATCGAAGCCGTGAAGAGGGAGAACCCGAACACGACGATGGAAGTTTTGATACCCGACTTTCAAGGACGGCGGGAACTGGTGCAACAGGTGATAGACGTCCGTCCGGAGGTAATATCCCATAATCTGGAAACCGTGCGGCGATTGTCGGATAGCGTGCGGAGCCGCGCGAAATATGATATCTCGCTGGAAGTGATCCGGCAGGTGAGCGAGTCGGGAATCGTGTCCAAGTCGGGTATTATGCTGGGACTGGGAGAGACGCGGGAGGAGATATTACAGACGATGGACGATTTGCGTGCCGCGGGATGCAAGGTGATGACCATCGGGCAATACCTCCAGCCGACATCCGCGAACTTGGAAGTGAAAGAGTACGTGACCCCGGAGACTTTCGAGGAGTACGGGCGTATCGGGCTGGAAAAGGGATTCCGCCACGTGGAGAGCGGTCCGTTGGTGCGGTCGAGCTATCACGCGGAGAAGCATGTAAAATGAGTTCATCAAGTTCATAAGGTTTATAAAGTTCATAAAGTTCATAAAGTCTATTAAGATACCATGAACTTTATGAACCTTATAAACTTTATAAACCTTATAAACTAAACATGAAAAAGACAAAGTTTCTTGACTTGGGTACGGCAAGTTACATGCCGGTATGGGAGAAGCAGGAAGAATTGCACGAGCGGGTGATTGCCGCGAAGTTGCGAGGGGAGGAAACGGAAAACTATTTGCTTTTCGTGGAGCATAACCACGTGTACACGCTTGGGAAAAGCGGAAACGAGGCGAATATGCTGATCGGCGCGATACAGTTGCAGGCGGCGCATGCCGAGTTCGTGAAGGTAAACCGGGGCGGCGACATCACGTATCACGGACCGGGACAATTGGTCGTGTACCCGATCGTGGACATGGCTAATTTCGGGGTGGGGGTGAAAGACTACGTGGAGCGTCTGGAAGAGGTCGTGATTCGTGTCATCGGGGAATACGGTATCTGCGGGGAACGGCTGGCGGGAGCCACGGGCGTGTGGATTGACACGGGTACGCCCCGTGCCCGTAAGATATGTGCCATCGGGATAAAGTGCTCCCGTTACGTGACCATGCACGGTTTCGCGCTAAACGTGAACACGGACTTGAACTATTTCAATTATATCAATCCTTGCGGTTTCGTTGACAAGGGGGTGACGTCCATTGCTAAAGAGCTGGGACACGACGTGCCGATGCAAGAGGTGAAAGACGCCGTGAAACGGTATTTCATGGAACTATTCGGGATGGAATTTGTTGATTCAGTGATTCAATGATTGCGGATCCCGTGATTCTTGTAATTATTCGTGTAACTCAATAGACAAAATAAAATACTATTGTTTTTATTGAAAATATCAATATATTTGTGTATAATTAAACGATCGTTTTTAGAGAGTTAACGTGCGGCTCCTCGGCGTGAAAAAGACAGTTATTCCCGGTTACAGCGGGCTACAATGTAATAATTATTATTAAATTGAAAACCATGAAAAGAACAGTAACGGCTATCACTATCACCCTGCTTGTCCTTCTTGCGGCATCCTGCGGGAAAGACAAAGTGCAGCCTGACTACAGTGTCACCCTCTCCGTCTCCATTGATAACGGCACGTCGCCTGCCGGGACGATCGCTATACCCGAGGGACACAAATTGCGCTACATCGTGGAAGCATGGGATGCGGAAACCCCGGCAAACCTCATCCTCCGCGAGGAGAAAATCGCCGATACGGGCGAGAACGTTGAGTTTGCCTTCCAGCTTCCCGGTACTAGTGACTACAAGGCGTTGCTATGGGCGGATTTCATTAAGGAGAACACCGGCACGAGCGTGGAGGTACACTGCGCTTCCCCCGGTGATGTCACTTTCAACCACTACGCCGACCTGTACTATAATACCTTGAATCTCCTTACCGCCGTAGCCATCCGGAAAGCGGGCACCGGTTACAAGGTGAACGACTCCGCCCGTGACGCCTTCTGTGCCAGCCTCGACATCAAGAAAGAGTATGGTGCGTGCCGCCGTACGGTCACCCTCACCCGACCTTTCGGGCGACTTTACGTTGCGAATAACGACATGGTGTCCGTCGCCGCCACATTTGCGTACAGCGTGCCGAGAGGCTTTAACGTTGCCACTGGTACCCCCGCCGCCGACCTCGTTGCGGTGAATCCCACCGTCGCTGCCCCCGCCACCGAGACGGGACTCCTGCTCGAGGACTATATCTTTGCCCCGCTGCGCCCGGCGCATATCGCACTCGGCGAGATTGTCATGACCCTTGCGGGCGGTGATTCCTTCACTGTCCCCGCCGATATTCCCGTCGAACGGGACCGGAACACCGCAGTCATTGGCAACATCCTTTACCTGGCCGGCACATTGCGCCCCGACGTCAATCTTTCCGTGTCCGTCACCGCTAAGGAATTTGACCTCTACATCCCCGACGTCAGTTTCCGTCGCATCTGTATCATGAAAGGTTATGCCGACAACGAGGGCTACATCATCAAGGAAAAAGCTGCGGTCGTCACCGAGCTTAACGTGGATTACCAGAACATTTGGACGTTGAAAGGGATCGAGTACTTTACCGGGTTAACGACATTGTGTTGTAACGGTAACCTGCTCGCGACGCTGGACTTGGCGGGACGCACGGGGTTAACGAGGCTGGAGTGTCACTTTAACCAGATACTGGCGCTGGACTTGACGGAATGTCCTGCGTTAACGAAATTGGCTTGTGGCAACAACCCGATCGCCAAACTGGACGTGGCTGGACGTGCGGCGTTAACGACATTGTATTGCAACAAAACCCGGATCGCAACGCTGGACTTGACGGGATGCACGGCGTTAACGATTCTGGATTGTAGCGAGGCCGGGATTGCGGCGCTCGATGCTTCCACCATGGCAGATCCGGCGGATTATGACCTCGTGTGTGGCAAGCAAACGGGAAGTGACGGGAACGACCAATCGCTTTCCCTGACCTTGCACCCCGACCAACGGGTGCGATGGGAAGAAATAGCTACCCGTTTCGAGAACAAGAACGTGAACGTGAATTACAAGAGCGATTGAATAACTAACTGACGCCCTTGTCTTGCTACGTAGAACGAGTATTTTAATTTTAATTTAATGATTTCCGATTCCGTGATTCATGTGGCATCGTTTGTGTAGCTAGAATTATTCAATCTAAAATTATAGAATTACAGAATCGACAAACTCCCTCCCGTCTCCGCCGTACTCTCTCTATAAACAGAGGGAGAGCTGGAATACAGTCCCGTCTTCAGCTAACTTTTCCAATCATAAATCAAGAAATCATAAATCTAAAATTCCTCAATCACTGAATCGGCAATCAATAAATCACTGAATTGATAGGATCACGGAATCGACAGGAGCATTAATTTCTTGAATTATTTGCAGGTTGTCGATTATTTCTTTATATTCGTGTTATGAAACGGATTTCGCGTTAAGAAGATTGTAAGGAAATGAAGAGAAATATTGAGGTTGAGGTTTGCACGTTTTCATTGGAATCGTGCATGAATGCCCAAACGGCAGGTGCTAACCGGGTAGAGTTATGTGCGGCGATGTATGACGGGGGGACGACACCGTCGGCTGGGATAATCCGTATGGCACGGAAACTGTTGTCCATAGAACTTTACGTGATGATTCGCCCGAGAGGCGGGGACTTTCTTTATTCCGGGCAAGAATTTGAGTTGATGAAAGAGGAGATACGGCACGTGAAGGAGAGCGGTGCGGACGGTGTCGTGCTGGGAATTTTGAAGGCTGACGGAACGGTGGACGTGGAACGTACCCGTGAACTGGTGGAGCTTGCCGCCCCGTTGAAAGTTACTTTCCACCGGGCGATAGACATGACGCGGGATTTGAACGAGGCTTTGGAAGACGTGATTCGGGCAGGATGTTATCGTGTGTTGACCTCGGGAGGGCGTAACACGGTGGCGGAAGGACTGGAGCAAATAAGAGTATTGACCAAACGGGCAGCCGGACGCGTACAGGTCATGGCGGGAAGCGGGGTGAACGCCGCGAATACACGTTCGTTACTGGACGCGGGGGTGGATGCCGTGCATTTGAGCGGCAAGAGCGGCAGGGATAGCCGGATGGTGTACCGTAACCCGGACGTGTCAATGGGTGGAGTACCGGGATTGCCGGAATACGAGCAGTATTACAGCGACGTGGAGAAGATAGAGGCGGT
This sequence comes from Butyricimonas hominis, assembly GCF_014287455.1. Classification (NCBI taxonomy): domain Bacteria; kingdom Pseudomonadati; phylum Bacteroidota; class Bacteroidia; order Bacteroidales; family Odoribacteraceae; genus Butyricimonas; species Butyricimonas hominis. Next base: position 225,250 of record NZ_JACOOH010000003.1, on the reverse strand, counting down.
GGTGAAAGAAGCGAAAGATGATTTTAGATTTTAGATTTTAAATTGCAGGACGCCGGAAGCCCGTGTTAGAATTTAAAATGAGTGCGGCTCGCGCGCGGGTAATCGTAAATCCTTGAATCATTCAATCTAAAATTTAAAATCTAAAATCTAAAATAAAATAAAAGGGTAAACTAAAAGCGAAGACGATGTTGCGTACATTTGTAGAGAAAATATTAAACGCGGAAAAAGGAAGTGTTGTGATTCGGGAACCGGATTACGTGATGAGTCATGATAATTCGGCAAGGGTCAGATTCCTTTTCGAGCGGATTCACGGGACGAAGGTACACGACCCGTCGCGGGTGGTAATCGTGCTGGACGGGAAAGCCTCCGGGCTGATGCACGAGTTGTCGTTCGAGTATAACTCGATACGGGATTTCGTGGAGGAACAGGGAATTGAACATTTCTACGATTGCGATAGCGGGATCAGTCACCAGATATTGGCGGAGCTGGTGCGACCGGGCATGCTGGTGGTGGGAAGTGATTCACACACGGCAACAGCGGGAGCTTTCAACGCGTTTGCCTTGGGAATCAACAAAACTGAAACTGCGGTATTGTGGAAGACGGGAAAAATGTGGTTCCGGGTTCCGGAAACAGTAAAGATCGTGTTGAAAAACCGCTTGCCGGAAGGTGTTCTGGCGAAGGACTTGGCACTGTGGATTAAAGGTGTACTCGGGGAACTTGACGTGAACGGGCAGGCGATAGAATATCACGGCGAGGGCGTGGAGTCGTTGACGATAGATGACCGTATGACGATAGCCAATATGTCTACCGAAATGGGCGTGGTGAGTGCCGCGTTCCCACCGGATGACACGCTGGCGGATTATTTCAACGAGCCTGCCGTGAGAGGTGTTTGGGCTGACGAGGGAGCCGTGTACGACCATTCGATAGAAATTGATTTGGCGAAAGTCTTTCCTTTGATATTCAATACCCGAAAAGGAGAGATTCGAAGCGTGGATGAATTTGAAGGTTTAAAAATACAACAGGGATTGATCGGGGCTTGTGCGTCGGGACGTTTGGAAGATTTAAGATTGGTGTCGATGATTCTCGACGGGAGGCGTATCGCTGACGGCTTCCAGTTGTTCGTGGTACCCGCTTCAAGGGATATTTATTTGAAAGCGGTAGAGGAAGGCATTATTGACAAGATCGTACACTCGGGCGCGATGGTATTGGGTTCGAGTTGCGGACCGTGCCTCGGTGTCGGACACGTTGCCTCGGCAGGGAACAGTCGTTTGATATCGACGGCGAACAGCATGTATATCGGGGGTGCGAATGCCTCCGGTGTTGAGAAATATATTGCTTCTCCCGCCACGATTGCCATGACCGCTTTGCGCGGGGAGCTCTCGTCGGTGATTCATTTCGAGGGAGCGCGTTATAAATACGAGGTAAAACCCGTTGAGCCGGTGATGTTGGGCGGCTATGATTATCGTAGGGTGAACGGGGTATGGAATTATGCGGACGTGGATAATATCTCGAGTAACCAGATTTTCGCGGAGAAATTGATGTACCGTTTGACACTGGAACAGGTGGAGGAGATCAAGCCTTACCTGTTCGCCGGGTTGGATAAGAATTTTGCCACGGACGCGAAACCGGGTGATATTATCATAGCCGGGGAGAACTTCGGTCGCGGACCGTTGGTGAAACACGCCGCCACGGGGTTGGTGGCTGTCGGGGTGAAATTGGTTATCGTGAAATCGGTAAACCATGATTTCTATCGTATGGCGATTAATCACGGTTTGCTGATTCTGGTAGACTGGGCTATCGCGGATGCCTATACTTCCGGTGAATCATTGAAATTCGACTGGGAGAATCGGGTGGCGTATTTGAATGACAGAGAATACCCACTCCCGAGAATGGACAAGGAATTTAGTGAAATTATCGGAAAAGGCGGACTCGCGAAAGCCTTTTCATGATTTAAAGATATGATGCGACTGACGATTTTCATGTGTGTGTTGTTTTTTGTTGTATCCGGGTACGCCGGAACAGAGAGAGGGCAATCCTTACGGGTTGCCCTTATTCAAGCACACTTGCAATGGGGTGATGTGGACGGAAACCTGAAAGCGTTCGGGGAGAGGGTGGAGAGATGTGGCGAGGCGGACGTAATTGTGTTCCCGGAGTTGTTTGCATCGGGTTGCGAGATGAAGAAAGGAGGCGGGGATAAGAAAGCTGAGATTGCCGCCCGGTACGGGGATATACGTGAAAAGTTGAAAGAGTGGGCGGTAAATAAAAAAGCGGTGGTGATGGGTTCGACGATATTCGCGGAAGGCGATCGGTATTACAATCGGTTGATTGCGGCTTTCCCGGACGGGAAGTGTTTGTATTACGACAAGCACAACTGTTTTAAAAAAGGAGCTTTCTCGCCGGGAGAAGGGCAACTTATTTTTGATTACAAGGGATTCAAGATAGCCACTTATATTTGTTATGACTTACGATTCGCTGAATGGAGCCGGAACACGACGGGGTACGACGTGGCGGTATACGTGGCGAATTGGCCGGCTTCCCGTCGGGAAGACTGGCAGAAACTGTTGCGGGAAAGGGCTAAAGAAAATAAAGCTCACGTGATAGGAGTAAATTGCGCGGGTACAGACTCGAATGGATTGTATTATGCCGGGGATTCGGGAATAGTCGGCACGGACGGGGAGTGGATAGACCGTTGTGATGAAGGAAAAGACGAGGTAAAGGTGGTGAGGATTTATAAAAACTAAAAGTTGGGAAGTAGCCTCAAGCTATCTCAAACTTTTAGTTTTTAACTTTTATCTTTTAGTTTTCTATTGTAATGTTCCTGCTTCTGCTTGTTTAATCATGTTGGCGTTAGCCGTGATGTATATTTCCACCCGGCGGTTTTGCGCGCGTCCCTCGGCTGTACTGTTGTCCGCGACGGGTTGGTCAAACGCAAGTCCCTCGGTTGTGATACGGGCGCGAGAAATACCGTTGCCCACGAGGAAGTTGGCTACCGCGTCCGCGCGTTGTTTGGATATTCTTTCGTTTACTTCACGGGTACCCGTGTTGTCCGTGTGCCCGTAGATTGTAACATCCGTGTCTGGAGAATTTTTGAGTGAATTGGCGAATTTCGTCAAAGCATCGCGGGATGAATTGCTTAATTGGCTGGAATTAGTGGCAAAAAGAATACCGTTGTCGAAAGTTACCTTGATCGCTTGCAAGTCATTGGCATCGGTAACTGTTTCTACTTTTGCTCCTTCGATAGCTTCCAGTTCTTTCTTTTGCTTGTCCATCTTCTTCCCGATCAAGGCTCCCGTTCCGGCTCCCACTGCACCGCCGATGGCTGCACCGATAGCCGCACCTTTGCCTTTACCTACCAAGGCACCGATGCCTGCGCCAAGTGCCGCACCGCCACCGGCACCGATGGCCGCACCTTTACCCGTGTTACTCATGGAAGCGCATCCGGAAAGAATGATACTTCCGCTCAATGCTAAAATGGTGAATAAATTAGTCCTTTTCATATGTATTTAATTTGAAATGTTGGTTTCACTCGTTAATTTCTCCGCAAAAGTAATACCATTTTAATAATTTCAAAATAAAGTGAAGGTAAGGGGATAAAAAAAGAGGTATGTCACAGACACACCTCCTTGTTTTTTATAAACTAAAGTATTAGAACATCGGTAATTGATAAATAAACCCGACTTCTACTCTTTGCGTGTTGTAGTTATTTTTACCGAGTACTTTAGCGCGATCGGTGAAATTGTAGCTACGTCCCACGAAAGTACAGAAGAAGTGCAAATTGGATTCCATCGGGTAGAATTCAACACCTGCCAAGTAACCGTATGAGGTGCGGTATTTACCTTTTTCTACATTTTCGGTAGCTTTGAAGATAGATGCGGTTTCATACATTCCTTTCATGAAAACGTTCCATTTCGGTAAGAAACGATAGTTTACCTTGGCTACCAATGACATGTATTTGGCATTGAAAGCGTTGTGTTCATCTTCTAGTCCCACGATACCGGTCATGATACCTTTGCGGTCAATGTCCTCGTCGGAATACATGAAATCCACGAATGCGTTTACTTTCTTGGAGAAGGTAAAATCGTTACCTAACGCGTAGTAATACATTTGTTTGTCTTTTGCTTCGGACATAATGGATGCAGACCAACGGGTTTTGTAGAAACCGTCGAATAAACTACCGTTCCAGTTTATGGTATAAAGTAACGGGGCTCTTCCGTCTTCAAGGTTCTTTCCGTAAGTATCTTCAAATGAATTATTACGGCTATCCAAAATTTGGAATTGTATCTGATGATTATCATCAACTTGGTAAGCGATGTTCAATCCGGTCATGAAATTGCTCATGTTCTCGATCATGTCGCTATACTCGTAGATTTCAATAGGATTAAGGTCAAATTCAATACCCCCGTAAGCGGCACATTGTTTTCCTGCGAAGAAAGAGAATTGGTCGTTTAGTTTTACCCCGATACCGGCAATATCGATAGAGGTCGGCATATTGTCAATCGTACCGCTACCGTTATTACCGCGGTTCAAACGTTGCCGCCAGCGATAGGACAACCACGGGGTAATGTTACCTTTTGCCTCGATACGGAATTGACGCATCTTGAAAGCTGCTTCGCTCAATCCGTTCCTGTCATAATTGAAGCTGGCATCGAATGACCCTTGCATATTCAGGTAGAAGTTGAACCAGTCGATTTTTTTCTCGACATTGCTTACTCGTTCAAAAAGTGTTTTTTCCTTGGGAGAGCTTTGCGCGAATGCACTCGCGCCGAACCCCATAACGACTATTAATATGGCTAATTTTTTCATGTTCTGCTTTGTTATGGTAGAAGGTCGTGTCGTTATACGCGGCTACGACCTTCTACCTGTATTGTTTTCAGTTGGTTAGTATTCGTTGAAGTATTGTTGGATTTGTTTCCAATCACTGGTTTTCGTCAACGCTAACATTAATAAAATACGGGACTTTTGGGGGTTCAATTCTTGAGAAGCGATGAACTTGTATTGATTGTCATCCACTTCTGCATCAAGGGTGGTAGGACCTGTCGGTACACGGGTGGAACGAACGATAAGAATACCTTTGTTCCGCGCGCTAATCAGTTCCGGGAATACATTCTTGTGAATGTTACCGTTACCCAAACCGGCATGAATGATGCCCTTGTAACCGCTGTTAGCCATCATTTTAACAACATCGCCTTCCATGTTGGAGTAGCTGTAAACGATACCTACTTTCGGAAGCGCGTTTAAGTTGGTCACGTCGAACACGGATTGGCTGGTGTGTTTTTTCAACGTGGCTTGGTTATAGAATACTTTACCGTTGTAAATGTACCCGAGAGCCCCTGAGTTCGGTGCTTGGAACGTTTGCACGTCGATAGTGTTCATTTTAAGCACGCTTTGCGCGCCGATAACGAGTCCGTTCATGGCAACCAGTACGCCTTTACCGATGGATTCTTTCGCTCCGGCAACAACTACGGCGTTGTAAAGATTCAACGGTCCGTCTGCGCTGAGGGCGGTAGAGGGACGCATTGCCCCGACAAGAACGACGGGTTTGTTGCTTTTCACTACCAAATTCAAGAAGTAAGCCGTTTCTTCCATCGTGTCGGTTCCGTGAGTGATGACGATACCGTCAATATCTTTTCTAGCCAATAATTTGTTGATGGTCTTGGCAAGAGTCAACCACACGTCGTCCGTCATATCCTGAGAACCAATCTTCACGATTTGTTCCCCGGTTACGTTAGCAATCTTTTGAATTTCGGGAACGGCTGAAAGCAATGTCCCGATAGCTACTTGTCCGGCAGTGTAATTTGTTCCGGTAGAAGAGGCACCTGTTCCGGCGATAGTACCCCCTGTTGCCAATATGTGTATGTTAGGCAACTTTTGTGCAAACGTTGTTGCAACAGAAAATAGCACCAAGGCTACCAGCAAACTTAAATTTCTAAACATTTTCATAACTTGTGTTTTAAATTTACTATAATATAGACTATTAGAAAATCTGAATAAAAAGCAATCCAAGCCCGACGGCTACAACCGTGGCAACGAGTCCGGGCATCATGAACGAGTGGTTCAGCACGTACTTCCCGATGCGGGTGGTACCCGTCCGGTCAAAGTTAATGGCGGCAACCACGGTGGGGTAGTTCGGGATAAAGAAATACCCGTTTACTGCGGGAAACATGGCGATTAGCATATAAGGCGATATACCCAACGCGATCCCGAGAGGCATCAAAGCGCGGACTGTTGCAGCCTGACTATACAGTAATATAGACATGACGAACAAGGCTATACCGAACAACCACGGCATCTGTCTTACGACTTCTTCGATGGAAGATTTCAATTCAGCCATATTGCCTTGCAGGAATGTATCACCCATCCACGCTATACCGAAGATTGCCACGACGGCTTGCATCCCTGCCCCGAACACGGAACCTTGCGCGGCTTTCAACCCGTCCGTGCGGGTTACCAGCAAGATAAGCGCCGCGGCAGACAGCATCAGAATCTCGATGATTGCCGGCATATCCAGTAATACTTGGTTCCCGTCAATCATGAAGGAAGGGCGTAAGTTGTCGAATGAACCGAAAAGCACGATAAATACGGTAGCGAGGATAAACACGAGAACGGATAGACTTGCCTTCTTTTTGTTGGCCACGTCCTTCAACTCGTATTTCTTATCGTTGAATACACCTTCTTTCAAACGTTTTTGGTATTCCGGGTCATCAACAAGCTCTTTACCCACCCGCATGGAGAAGAATGCCCCTACAAGCACGCCGATCAAGGTGGCGGGAATCGTGATTTTCAGAATATCGAACAACGTAATATCGAAACCGGCTAATAGCCCGAGTAGGGCAACCGTGGCAGCCGAGATAGGACTTGCCGTGATAGCCTGTTGTGACGCGATGACTGCAATCCCGAGCGGACGTTCCGGTCGGATTTTCGTTTCTGTCGCGACCTCGGCGATAACCGGGAGCACGGAGTAAGCCACGTGTCCTGTTCCGGCGATGAATGTAAAGGCGTAAGTCACGAGCGGACTTAAAATCGTCACGTGCGCGGGGTTCTTTCTGAGTAAGCGTTCGGCGACCTTAACCATTAAATCGAGTCCTCCGGCGGCTTGCATGGCGGCCGCGGCTGATATTACCGCCACGATCATGAGCATGACATCAATAGGAGGGGCTGTTGGTTGCAGTCCGAACACGAATGTTAAAATCCCCAGCCCGATTCCGCCCATAACACCCAACCCGACACCGCCTAGACGCGCTCCGATGATGATTGCCGTTAAAACGAAAGCTAATTGTAAAATCATCTCTTTTCTTTATTTTAATGTTTAATAATGCAATTATTCTAATTTCAACACCCATACTTTACGGTTTTCTTAACAAGAAGGTTTCACATTTTTATCAACAATTAGTTACAATAAAAGGTTTTCTCGTTAAAATAATAATCCGATAATAGATATTATAATGTTTAAAATTAACAAATGCATATAGTCAATTTGTATGCCAAACTTTCAATTTCTTATAAATAAATGATTGCTTTTAGGGCTTTATGGAAGGGGGTATTGAGCTAGAATAAAGACAGATAGAGTCTATGAGGTTTATAAAGTTCATAAAGTTCATAAAGTTTATAAAGTCACGGGTGTCCTTCGGACAAAGCTTAACGGCAGCGTGAGCTGCCGTGGGCAAAGCGCCCGCAGGGTCAATGAACTTTATGAACCTTATAAACCTTATAAACTTTATAAACTCTACGTCCTTTCTATATTCATCCGAAAGTATTATTTTTGCTATAAATTTTGGAATATATGCAAGATCTGTACCTGTTTAATCCGGATAACGAGATTTCTGTTGCTAACGGCACCAATGGTTACACGCCGAAAGCGAATATCGCTGTGATGGCGGATAATCTTTCTTTTTTGATGGCGTATTTGACGGGGGAAGAGGATTATGTTCTGGTATCCCGGCTACCGGGATATGATTTCTTGGAGAGAAGACGGGAAGTATTCGGTTTGACGTGCAAGCCGATTCTTTGGGATAGAGCGTGTTTATTGTCTTTCCGGGAAGTTCGCCCGTGGGGGTGGAGTCCTAGGGTACATAATTTACTGGGCGAGTTGAAAACCCGTTGCGGTGAGCGATTCCGGCAAGGTGTTATGGCGGAATGGAACGATGAACGACGGGAGTTGTATAGCAGGCAAAGGGCTCGCGAATGTTTGGAGTTTATCCGGCAACGGTTACCGTTGGTCGAAGCGACGGTCGTACCCCGGCAATGTTCTTCCTTGGATGCCATTCGGGAGATCACCGGCGAGGAAAGTGTAGTGGTGAAGGCACCATGGTCGTCTTCCGGGAAAGGTATATTATTTATACCGCGGGGAGAGTTCACGAAGAAAGAAGAAGAGATTGTTTCCGGAATGTTGCATAAGCAAGGATTCGTGATGGTCGAGAAGCGTTTGAATCGAATACTTGATTTCGCCATGGAGTTCAAGATGGATAATGATTTTCAATTGCAATATTTAGGATTTTCCGTGTTTAAAACCGGTAAGCGGGGGGAATACGAGGGAAATGTCGTCGCGTCGGAAAGCCGATTGCGGGGCATGATATCGGCTTACGCGGACGAGGAGGTATTGGAACGTGTCCGGGAACTTTTGACGGAAGCCTTGCTCGAACAGTATCGAGGGATATACACGGGATATTTGGGCGTGGATATGATGATTTATCAAGACGAAGAGGGACGATACCGGGTACAGCCATGCGTGGAAATCAATTTACGCTACAACATGGGGATTGTCGCTTTACAGTTACAACGGCATTTGGCGGAGGGAGCGGAAGGTCGTTTCTGTATTCGTTTTTCAGCCAAGGCGGGAGAAATCCGCGGTTCCGCAGAAGAGCGACGGAAAATGTTTCCGTTGGAAATTCATCACGGGAAGGTCGTTTCAGGGTATATCAATCTGACTCCGGTTGATGAAGAAAGTCGCTTCGTGGCAGAATTAATCGTGGAGAAAAAATAAACTTTGTAAACTTTATAATCTTTTATGTAGTAAAATAAAGAAAATTTTATTCTCTTTGTACTTGATAATGAATTACGGATCTGGCAATAAATAGGGGTTAGCATATGCACATGAAAATTAAGATCGAGGGTATTAAGGAACTTTTTATAGAGGATATCCTTCCTACCATGGAAAAGCACGGTTACCATTTTCTAAGGTCAAAGAACTCGTTTGTTCACGAGAACAGGGAATGGAAAAACGAGTGCAATCTGCGTTTCACGGATTGGGGTGACGATCATGTATCATTGCGAACAGAGTATTTTGTGACGAGCAAGAAAGTTTCCCGTTTGTTTAGCGAGGCAACTTTAGAGTCGGGATGTATGCCGACTTGTGGTGTGCTCGACGTGGGATGGGCGTATAAATATCTGGGGATTCCGTTGGAAGATAAGCCGTGGTTTGAAATGAGAATCGCCAAACTCGATTCTATCGTGCAGAAATGGATCGTTGAATTCGAGAGCGTGGGTTTGTCTTTTTTCAAGGAGATGAACGATTACGAGAAGTTGGAGAAGGTATTGGATATATATAACGTGTCCGGTTGTCCGGCTTTGTCGGTATGGACAGGTGAGCGCATTCTGCACGGGATATGCCTGCATTATATCAAGACGAGGGACAGGCGTAGGACATTGGAACTTTTCTCCATGTACCGGAAAAAGGTCGAGGGGATGGATTACTCGTTGATAAAAGATCAGTTTATTCGTTTGGAACAATATTTCAAGAATTTACCGGACGGTTTAAATCGGAAGTTATGAGAATTGCAGGCGTTTGTTTACCTGTTTTATTGAATTTGGTGTTTGTATTTACATCATGTAGTGACGATAAGGATGAATCGTTGAAGATTTTGGATCCATCCGGTGTGAATACATTGACGGAAGTGAATGTTAGTGTCGGGGAAAGTTGGATTCGGGTAAGTGGCGGTGACGGCGAATATTCGGTGGTTTCCGGGAATAAAGAGATCGCTGATGTCAGTGTTGATAAGGATGTGATGGAAGTTCGGGCTTATCGTCTGGGCGATACGGAAATTACGTTGGCGGATCGTGCCGGGGAACAAATAAAGCTTCCGCTTCACGTGGAAGCAAAAAAACGAGCCTTGGAGGTCAAGCGTGTTGCCGTTTACGTGGAAACGGAGGACGCGGATGTAAAAGAGATGCTCGAGGAAGAATTGCGGGCGAAGTTTCCGGTTTCAGAGGGCGGACGATATGGATTGATGCAGGAGAAATGGAGTTCTACGCGATATGAAGGAAAACTTGTCGTTTACCCGGGGACGTCAAACGATGAGAGTTACCCGGGGACATTCGTGTGGGATAGGAATGTGAAGCCGGAACGATTGACGTTTGAATACAATGGCGTGACACACGTGTACGAGTTGCCTGTAAAAGGACTACCGGAAGGAGGCGAATCCGAAGCGGGTAAAATGATTCACGGGGATGAATTGTTCGAGGGTAAGTCTGTTGCAAGAGACTTAGGACCTGTCCAAGCGTGGATGGGAGAGGATTTTACAGAACAATACCGACGGGATTATCCGAATGTTACGCGGGTGATAAGTTTGGAATATGTTTCATTTTCCCGGTAAGGACAGAACAAAAAATCTATAAATTCGGAATGTTTTTTTGACCATCATGGCTAGTCTATGGTGGTCTTATTGTACTATTATCCCGGTATAACCCGTGGATAACCTATATATTATTAATATAATATATGTATTTAAGATATATCAAATATGTATTAAATCATATTCATTCCCTATTAAAATACTATTTTTATCCCTTTGGAATAGGAATTAAATGGGAGATGAATAGGAGTTGAATAGGAGATGATATAAAGAAACTACTAATTTAATACATTGAATATTTATATTATTATACTGTTATCTCACTGTTAAATACGGTTAATGCACGGAAAACGGAAAGTAAATATGCGGCGATGTTCTCACTTGAAAAGAGGTGAGTCACGAGTTTGGGAAAGTTGGTTTAAAGGGTGAAAATATCTCGTTAAAAGTTCGATATTCCGGCATATTTTTACTATATTTGTACGTTTTGTGGAAACACAATGGAAAGCTTGACGGAGAGGGATTTAGAGATATTTGAAAATATAGAAAACCATTAAATATGAGTGAAGAAATAGAGCAGAACATGAATGAAGAATTAGAGCCGATGAATAACGAGTATTCGGCTGACAGTATTCAGGTGTTGGAGGGGTTGGAGGCCGTGCGTATGCGTCCTTCCATGTATATTGGTGATGTGAACACGAAGGGGTTGCATCATTTGGTGTATGAGGTGGTTGACAACTCGATAGACGAGGCGTTAGCCGGTTATTGTAAAAATATCGAAGTAACGATTAACGAGGATGACTCGATAACAGTTAGTGATGACGGTCGCGGTATTCCCACGGGAATGAACCAGAAAGAGAATCGTTCTGCGCTTGAGGTCGTGTTGACGATTTTGCACGCCGGGGGTAAGTTCGATAAAGGATCTTACAAGGTTTCCGGTGGTTTACATGGCGTGGGTGTGTCTTGTGTGAACGCTCTTTCTATCAAATTAACCGCCACGATTTACCGGGAAGGGAGTATCTGGTTTCAAGAATATTCCAAAGGTGTGCCTTTGGAAGACGTGAAGATTATCGGTGAAACCGATCGTACCGGTACGACGATTACTTTCAAGCCGGATGATTCGATCTTTTATGTAACGGAATATAAATATGATATATTGGCCGCCCGTTTGCGGGAATTGGCTTATTTGAACCGGGGTATTCGTTTGTCTTTGACGGATAAACGGGTGATTGATCCCGACACGAACGAGTTTAAATCCGAAATTTTCTATTCCGAAAAAGGATTGAGCGAGTTCGTGGAATATCTGGATGCCAATCGTGAAAAACTGATTGACGAAACCATTCATATCACGACCGAGAAAAACGGTATCCCGATCGAGGTGGCTATGCATTATAACACGGAGTTCAAGGAAAACGTGTTCTCTTACGTGAATAATATCAACACGATGGAGGGTGGTACTCACCTTGCCGGCTTCCGCAGGGGAATCATGCAGACGTTGAAGACGTATGCCGACAATTCCGGCGCGTTGAGTAAATTGAAGTTTGATATTAACGGGGATGACTTCCGTGAAGGTCTGACTGCCATTATTTCCGTGAAAGTGGCTGAACCGCAATTCGAGGGACAGACAAAAACCAAGTTGGGTAACACGGAAGTGGGTACGGCGGTGGCTCAAGCGGTAAGTACGGCTCTGGCCAATTATCTGGAAGAGCACCCGAAAGATGCCCGTTCGATCGTGGACAAGGTGATTCTCGCTGCACAAGCCCGTCACGCGGCTCGCAAGGCACGTGAGCTGGTACAGCGGAAAACGGTACTTTCCGGTTCCGGGCTTCCCGGTAAACTGGCGGACTGTTCGGATAATAACCCGGAGAACTGCGAGATATTCCTCGTCGAGGGAGATTCTGCAGGGGGTACGGCAAAACAAGGACGTGACCGTAAATTTCAAGCTATCCTGCCTTTGCGCGGTAAGATACTGAACGTGGAGAAAGCGTTGGCTCATCGGGTATGGGAGAGTGACGAAATTAAAATTATATTCCAAGCGTTGGGTATCACGATCGGTACGGCAGAGGACAGCAAGGCCGTGAATCTCGAGAAATTGCGTTACCACAAGATCGTGATCATGGCGGATGCCGACGTCGACGGGGCGCATATCGCTACTTTGATTATGACTTTGTTCTTCCGCTATATGAAACCCGTGATCGAAAGTGGTTATCTATATATCGCTACCCCACCTCTTTTCTCCGTGAAGAAAGGAAAAGAGCAACGTTATTGCTGGACGGACGAGCAACGTTTGCAGTTGATTCAAGAAATGGGAGGCGGAAAGGAGAGCAGTTTGCATATCCAGCGCTACAAAGGTTTGGGTGAGATGACCGCGGAACAGCTATGGGATACGACTATGTCGCCTGAAGCGCGAATCCTGCGTCAGGTGACGATAGAGAATGCTGCTGAAGCGGATCGTATTTTCTCCATGCTTATGGGAGATGACGTGCCGCCTCGTAGACAATTTATCGAGCAGAACGCCACGTACGCGAATATTGACGCCTAGGGTGTCAATGTTACAGGTTGCAGGTTGACAGGTTACAGGTTTGTGACTGTCCTGCAACCTGTAATTTTAGTATTTGATTTCTATATATCTGGTTTTATGAGAGTTTGTGTGTTTTGTGCTTCTTCTGAAAAGATGGAGAGCGTGTATTTCGAGGCGGCGGCCGAATTGGGGGAGGAGATCGTGAAGAATGGCTGGGAGTTGCTGTATGGCGGGACGAATTGCGGGTTGATGCGGGAGGTTTCGGACGCGGCGAAGAAAGCAGGAGGGAAGGTAACGGGAATTATTCCGCGATGTATCGTTGACCGCGGCGTGTCGGCTCAAGGGATAACGGAATTGATAGTTGCTCCCGATATGAAAGAACGGAAAAGTATGATGCGGGAGCAAGCCGACGCGTTTATCGCTTTGCCCGGCGGATGGGGTACTTTGGAAGAAATCACGGAGGTAATTACCTTGAAACAATTAGGTGTTCACAACAAGCCGATTGTCTTTATTAACACGAATGATTTCTATGAATACTTTTTTTTGTTTATCAATAATATTCGAAAAGAAGGTTTTGTATCAAATGCTTACGATGGTTTGTACACGGTCGTGAATGATGTTGAAGAAGCCCTGGCTTATATTAAAAAATACAAGGCGAAAGAATTTTCAAGTAAATATTAGGAAATAGTTGTTTTTTTAATATTTATGGACTATATTTACAGTGCTAATATAGCGTATGAGTTGACTATTGTAGTGATACAAAAGTTTGGTTAGTTTAGTTTAGAATGTAAAGGGTGATTTTGGTCACCCTTTATTAATTTGGCGTGAAATAATATGATTTAGATTTTCGGTATGAACACGTGGTTGGTTTTAGTATTGACCACTATTTAGGGGTATATTGAACAAAATCGTTTGTTTTTTCTTTTTTAATATTTAAGTTTGCAAAATGAAATAATAAAAAGTGAGGATAATATGAACAAACATGAATTAATTAGGATTGCGGCTAAAAAGAGCGGAGTGTCACAGAAAACAGCAGGAATAGTTGTATCGTCAATTCTTGAAACAATTTTAGAGAGTCTTAGAAATGATGAGGCTGTATCCATGTTGAATTTTGGAAAGTTTTCCATAAAAAAATATGATGCTCGCAATGGCTATAATGTTGCAACAAAGAAAATTATGACGATTCCGGAGAAAAAAGTTGTCCGCTTTAAAATAGCGAAAGGCACTGGTTTAAAATAAAACAATTTTAGCCCGGTAGAATAACGAAAGGCGTAGAAAAATGCCTCTTGTATGCGGTACGTATTATGCGTACCCGTAATTTAATAAACCTAAGGGCAAAAAGCGTTTTGACGCGTTTGCCCTAGTCGTGGTATTATCCGGATAGCTTCTTGTTTATTCCATTAATCCTCTACCAATCTTTTTGATTTGATTTTTCTCTTTGAGCAAGATAACTACTTTATCCAGTACCCCGTTGATGAAACTGCTACTTTTGGGCGAACAGTAGTTTTTGGATATTTCAATAAACTCGTCCAGAGTAACTTTTACCGGGATAGACGGGAAATATTTTAACTCGGCGATGGCGATGTCCATGATCAATTTATCCATTTCGGAAATACGGTCTAATTCCCAGTTGGCGGTAAACTGATCGATGATTTCCATGTTCTCTTTCATGTCGAGGATAGACTTCCGGAACAGGGTTTTGGCAAAATCCAAGTCTTCTTCTTCATTATATAACGAGATAAAGAAAACGGTGTTTTCCGAATAACTTTCTCTCATGTTTTTAACTGTCTTGTAGACGATGCTTAACACCAGTTCGAAATCGTCGTTCCAGAAGATGTTTTTCTCTTCCATTGCCTGCTCGAAGTCTTCGTCAACGGCAATAAGTTCTGAAATCATGTCCAACACGAGTTGCTTGTGGTCGTCATAAGTAACGGTCGGTTTGTTCATGTACAGGTTAAAGAAGTCGGTTTCTACCAGTTTGTTGTGTAAGGAAACTACCACGTCTTGACACTCGTTTAATGAAACGAGATTGGTTGAAACGTATGTTTTGAATTTCCGGTTTTCGGCTATTTGGTTGATTACCGGGTTATCAATGAACCGGGTGTTCGGGTTTAAGTCCTTGTGGGATGCAAGCTTTCGATTGCGGGCGGCATCTATTTTTAGAAACGCGTGACGTTGGATCTCTGTAATCAGAAGGAAGACGTGGTAATACAAGTCTGTACTCTTTGTAATACTCTTGAACAAATCCCGTTCCACTTCCGTGATTGTCACTCCCTCTTTCTTCGTGTAAGAATATAAAAGCTGTAAAACTTTAATTCTAATTAATCTTCTGCTTGTCATTTTATAAAGAACTATTGTTATATCGGGCACAAAAGTACGAATTTAATTGAAAATTGGAAATTGATAATTGAAAATTATTCGTTACTTTCGCACGGATTATGCAGTAAAGGATTAAAGATGATACGACATATACATATAGTAAATTACGCTCTGATTGACAAGACGGATCTGGAGTTGGAGAAAGGGTTTACGATTATCACGGGGGAAACAGGTGCCGGGAAATCTATTTTGTTGGGGGCTATTGGGTTGACTCTCGGACAGCGAGCCGATGCTTCGGCTATCATGGATAAGGACAAGAAATGTATCGTGGAAATCACGTATGATGTCGCGGGGTATCATTTGCGGCAGTGGTTCGAGGATAATGACTTGGATTATGATGACGAGGTGGTGGTACGCCGGGAATTGAACGCGGACGGAAAGTCCCGTTCGTTTATCAATGATACGCCCGTGAATAATAAGGTTTTGAAGGAATTCGGGAGTTTCTTGATTGACGTGCATTCCCAGCACCAGTCTTTGTTGATTGGGCAGCCGGAATATCAATTGGAGATTCTGGATGCTTTTTGCGGCAATCAGTCTTTGTTGAAAGAGTACAGGATGAAATATGCATCCCGTCAGTCGTTGCTCTCGGAGTTGGAACAGGTGAAGCGGCAGGCACGGGAAGCCGAGCAGGAGGAGGATTATTTGAAATTCCAGTTTAACCAGCTGGATGAGGCGAATTTGAGGGAAGGGGAACAACAGGAGTTGGAAGACGAATTGGCCGTTTTGAATCATGCCGAAACTATAAAAAGTGTCTTTTCCGAGGCTACTTACGCGTTGACGGAGTCGGATGCGCCTGTTATTCAAACATTGAAAGGTATACGGAATAGAATAGCCGCTTTGGATGAAGTGGTGAAGGAGGCAACGGATTACGGTCAGCGATTACATTCGGTGATTGTCGAGTTGGAGGATATCGCTGATGAGGCGGAACGGGTTGCCGAACGGGTGGAATATAATCCCGGACGCGTGGACGTGATAAATGACAGGCTCGGGGTGATGTATGACCTTCTGCACAAGCATAAAGTGGAACGGACGGAGGATTTAATCGCTTTGAAAGACACTTTGCGGGAGAGATTGAAAGGTATACAATCTTTTTCTACCCGCGTCGAAGAGTTGGATACGCGAATTGCCGCGTTGGAAGCGGAAATGGAGGTTCTGGCTCGGAAGATTCACGCTGCCCGGGTGGATTCGGAAGGGAAATTGCGGGAGGAGATGCAGGGGTTGTTAGTGGGGTTGGGTATCAAGCACGCCTCGTTTAAAGTCGGGATTGTTCCCGTGGAGCATTTTACCCCGACGGGAAAAGATGAGGTTACTTTCCTGTTCTCGGCGAACAAGAATCAAGAGCCGGGTGAATTGTCAAAAGTCGCTTCCGGGGGAGAGATTTCACGCTTGATGTTGTCTTTGAAGTATATATTGTCCCGGACGAAACAGTTGCCTGTTATTATTTTTGACGAGATAGACACGGGTGTGTCCGGTGAGATTGCCCACCGGATGGCTGCCATGATGAAGGAAATGGCTGCCCGTATGCAGGTAATCAGTATCTCGCACTTGCCCCAGATAGCGGCGGCGGGAGATAGTCATTTTAAAGTGTACAAGGAAGATGATCACGCGGGAACTATTTCGCGGATTCGCCGTTTAACAGAGGAAGAACGGGTGACCGAAATAGCCGGGATGATTAGCGGAAGCGTGGTGAGTGAGGCAGCTTTGGAAAATGCCCGGTTATTACGGGAACAATTTTAATTTAATATTTATGAGTTACAATTTATTGAAAGGAAAGAAAGGAATTATTTTCGGCGCGTTGAACGAGATGTCTATCGCTTGGAAAGTAGCGGAGAAATGTTTGGAAGAGGGGGCGCAAATCGTTTTGACGAACACGGAATTATCTATTCGTATGGGAAAGGTGAAGGAGTTCGCGGAACAGAATAATATTCCTTTGATTCCGGCAGATGCTACTAGCGAGCAGGATTTGGAACAATTGTTTCAAGCGTCGATGGATTTGTTGGGTGGAAAGATTGATTTTATCCTGCACTCCGTGGCAATGTCTTTGAACGTGAGAAAGAAACGCTCTTACGATAATTTGGATTACGACTTTTTGCAGAAGACGTTGGATATTTCAGCCGTATCGTTTCATAAGGTATTACAGACCGCGAAGAAGCTGGATGCCATGAACGAGTGGGGTTCCGTGGTAGCGCTCTCGTACGTGGCCGCGCAAAGAACCATGTTCGAGTACAACGATATGGCGGATGCCAAAGCGATGCTGGAGTCTATTGCCCGCAGTTTCGGGTATATTTACGGGCGGGAAAAGCGGGTACGCGTGAACACGATTTCCCAATCCCCGACGATGACCACGGCAGGTAGCGGTATCAAAGGTTTCGATTCGTTGATTGATTTTGCCGAGCGTATGTCCCCGCTAGGGAATGCCGATGCCGACGAATGTGCCAATTATTGTATTACCTTGTTTTCCGACCTTACCCGCAAGGTTACCATGCAGAATCTTTTCCATGACGGCGGATTCTCCAGTATGGGTATGAGTTATCGGGCAATGCACCAGTACAACAAGAGTTTTGAAAACGATAATTCAAAATAAAATCGGATTTCCGGTTTGTGATAGTAGAAAATCATAAATCGGAAATCATAAATCGGATATAGAAAAGATGTTTTTATTTTTTGACACGGAAACGACGGGACTTCCACAACGGTGGAATGCTCCCATAACCGACTTGGATAATTGGCCTCGTATGGTGCAGTTGGCGTGGATTATGTGCGATGAGAAAGGGAATATTATTGAAGAACGGAGTGACATTGTGAAACCGGAAGGATTTTTGATTCCGGCAGAAGCGTCCCGGGTGCACGGGATAACGACGGCGAAAGCGCAGGCCGAAGGTAAAGAACTGCTGTCTGTTCTGGAAGTTTTTTCAGATAAAATAGACGAGGCGTACGCGATGGTCGGTCATAACATCAGTTTCGACGAGTGTATCGTGGGCGCGGAGTTTGAGCGTAAACGAATCATGAGTTCGATGTTTTTGAAGCCGAAGTATTGCACGATGAAATCATCCACGAAATATTGCAAGCTGCCGGGCGGGAAGCAAGGATTCAAGTCCCCGAAGTTGTCCGAGTTGCATCAAGTGTTGTTCGGCGAGGGATTCGAGAACGCTCATGACGCGTTGGCTGACGTGAGGGCTACCGTG
Organism: Butyricimonas hominis; assembly: GCF_014287455.1. NCBI lineage: Bacteria > Pseudomonadati > Bacteroidota > Bacteroidia > Bacteroidales > Odoribacteraceae > Butyricimonas > Butyricimonas hominis. The sequence continues at coordinate 206,600 of NZ_JACOOH010000003.1, read as the reverse complement.
CGGTGTTTCTGGAAGTTGAAGGAACTCAAGGTGATGTGAGGAAAATAAATAAAAAAACGTATGGCTAAAAAGCAGGAATATAATTATAAATCATTACAATCGGATTACGGGAAGATGCCGCCGCAAGCGGTTGATTTGGAAGAGGCGATACTGGGTTCTCTGATGTTGGAAAAAGATGCTTTTATTACCGTGAGCGACTTTTTGAAGCCGGATTGTTTCTATAAAGAGGCGCACCAGAAGATATATCGCGGAATCCAGAATCTGTCCTTGAATAACGAGCCGGTGGATATTCTGACCGTGAGCGAGGAGATGAAGCGGTTGGGAGAACTGGAAGAGATTGGCGGTTATTATTATCTGGCACAGTTGACTTCCAAGGTGGCTTCTGCCGCCCACATTGAGTTTCACGCTCGCATTATCGTGCAAAAGTATATCCAGCGGGAGTTGATTCGCGTATGCACGGATATCCAGAATAAGGCTTATGACGATGCCACGGATGTTGCCGACCTGGTGGATATGGCACAAAAGCAGGTATTCGAGATTGCCGAGGGAAACATCAAGAAGGAGACGACGGCTATTAACGCTTTGATTGATGAAGCCATCAAGGGAATCGAGATTGCCGGGAATCGTCCCGACGGATTGAGTGGTGTGCCTTCCGGTTTCACGGCATTGGATGAAGTTACTTCCGGCTGGCAACCTTCCGACCTCGTGATTATTGCCGCGCGTCCTTCTATGGGTAAGACGGCATTCGTGTTGTCCATGACCCGGAATATGGCGGTAAACCATAACCAGCCTATCGCCTTGTTCTCTTTGGAGATGTCTTCGGTGCAGTTGGTCAATCGTTTGATTGCCAGTGAAACCGAGTTGGGCTCCGAAAAGATTCGGAACGGACGTTTGTCCGAAGACGAGTGGCAACAGTTACACGCGAAAATCAAAGCGTTGATAAAGGCTCCTATATATGTAGACGATACTCCGGCTCTTTCTATTTTCGAGTTACGGGCAAAATGCCGTCGTTTGCAGCAGCGTTATGGTATCAAGGTGTTGATTATCGACTACTTGCAGTTGATGACGGCGGGAGCCGATATGCGAGGAAACCGGGAGCAGGAGGTAAGTATGATTTCCCGGCAGTTGAAGATTATCGCCAAGGAGTTGAATATACCCGTGATTGCCTTGTCGCAGTTGAACCGCGGCGTGGAGCAACGTACGGGAGATGCCAAGAAACCGATGTTGTCCGACTTGCGTGAGTCGGGAGCCATCGAGCAGGATGCCGATATGGTGCTTTTTATCCATCGCCCCGAACGTTACGGGATCATGGAAGACAGTATGGGAAACAGCTTGAAAGGGATTGCCGATATCATTATCGCCAAGCATCGTAACGGTGCCGTGGGGGAGATTCAATTGCGCTTCCGTAACGAGTTGGCTCAGTTCTGCGATCTGGAAGAGGTTTCTCCTTTTGCATCCGGTGGTTCAACGGTAAAAACCGTTACTTTCGGTTCCCGTATGAACGAGGATGCCGCTCCGCAAATGCCGCCCCTCGATACGGATTTCCGGGACGGGGGAAAGAGTTTCGAGAGCGGTGGTAACAGTGGGGCTGCACCTTTCTAATAATTGAAAATGGAGAATTGAAAATTGAAAATGAAAGGATTCCCGAAGACGATAACTATTCTATCTCCTCCTCTGTTTATAGAGGAGGTGCCCGAAGGGCGGAGGAGTTCAATCTAAAATCATAAATCATAAATCTAAAATCATAAATGGTCAGGTTTTTATTGAAGTATTACGTGTTTTGGGTCGTGTTCTCGATCGCGGCAAAGGTGATCTTTCTGGTTTACCAGTGGAAAGAAACGGCGACACTCACCGGGTACGATTACGTGATGTTGTTCACGAGAGGGTTGCGTATGGATCTCTCTTTCGGGGGATACGTGATGGTATTGGCTTGCGTGATTATGGCGATAGGTGTGTTCCTGCCGCCCAAATGGTTGAAACGCGTGTATTCGGTAATAACCTTGATACTTTTGGCTATATCCAGTCTGATTGTTGTCGGAGATTTGGAGTTGTTTAAAAACTGGGGCTATCACATGGACGCGACCCCGCTATTCTATTTGAAAACGCCGGGAGAGGCAATGGCTTCGACTCCCACGTGGTTGATATTGGCATTGGTCTTGCTTTGCGCGGTTATGGTAGGGGTATTTTATAGCCTTTATCGCCATTGGGTGGCAAATTCCTTGAAGCCGGTCCGGGAAGCTGCTTGGAAGAGCGTCGTTTATCTCCTTTTGGGTGGATTGATGATTATTCCGGTGAGGGGCGGTTTCAACGTGGCTCCGATGAACGTGAGTTTCGTGTTTTTTAATAACAAAAATATGTATGCCAATCAAGCGGCAGTGAATCCGGTATGGAATTTCTTGTACGAGGTGGCACACGTCAACAAGATTAAAAGCGACTTCGTTTTTATGCCGGAAGATAAGGCAAGACAGCTGGTGGACAGCGTGTACACGGAAACGGGTACTTTCCCGAGTGTGTTGAAAACGGATAAACCGAACGTGGTGGTGCTTTTGCTGGAAAGTTTTACACTGAACGCTTGGGACGCCATGCCTAATTTGCAGGCGGTGGCGAAAGAAGGCATTTTCTTCTCGAATATATACGCCACGGGAAATCGTTCCGACCGGGGAATACTGGGGGTTATCAGTGGTTTTCCCGCCCACCCGCAGGTGTCCATGCTGAAGTACCCGAATAAAACGTATCTTCATCCTCGTTTCCCGTTGGATTTTGAGGCTAACGGGTATAGTACCCGGTTTTATTACGCGGGGGATTTGAATTTCGGGGGATTTCGTTCCTACGTGACGATGAGTTTTCAAGGTAGCGTGACGGAGAATGATTTTTCCGGGGAAGCTATCGAGAACCGCTTCAAATGGGGGGTACATGACGGTTATATGCTGGAGCGGTTGTATGAAGATTTGCGTGTGGCGAAAACTCCGTTCATGTATATGGCATTTACCATGAGTAGTCACGAACCGTTTGTCGTACCCATGAAAACGAAAATTCCGGGAAGTGATACCGGTTCGAAGTTTAAAAATGCCATTGCTTACACGGACCAGTGTTTGGGTGAATTTTTTGAAAAGTGTAAAAAGTCCGGGATTTGGGATAACACGTTGTTTGTGTTGATTGCCGACCACGGGACTCGGCACGTGGGAAACCTGCAACCTCATGCGCCGGAAACTTATCGTATACCGATGATATTTACCGGGGGGGCTATGAGTGTGCAGGATTCGGTGGTGAATACCTTGGGTTCGCAAACAGATATGGTAGCTACTATGTTGGTACAGTTGGGAATAGATGCTTCGGCTTATCATTACAGCAAGAATCTGCTTGACCCGAGTGCCGTACCTTTTGCTTTCTATGCCTTTACCAATGCGGCAGCCGTGGTGACAAGCAATGGAGCCTATATTTATGATTTGAAGTCTAAAAAGGATATCGGGGCGAATACTAATCCTAGAGATGAAGCCTTGCTGAAGGCTTATTTACAAATTATCGATCAAGACTTCAAGGAAAGGCATTGAGAATATAGGTTTATTCGTGAGTTTGACAAAATATGCAATTAATATGCTGATTGTTGCGAATAAAAGTAATGTGAATTGAGTTTTGTTCTTGTATCAAAATATTTTAATTGTGAAATTTGCGAATTTGCAATAAATTTTATATCTTCGTAACAAAGAAATACTAACTATTGAATCGTCAAGTTATGAAGAAAATTAATCGAAAATTTTTTAAGCCATTCATGTTTATTTGTGTGGGCTTAATGGCTGTAATGCTTATGGGGGCAGCAAACCCGTATGATCCTCCTGGAGCACCCGGAAAACCCGAAATGGTCGACGTTGGGAATGATTGGTGTACAATTAAATTTACTCCCCCAACAAGTGACGGGGGGTCTCCTATAACCTCTTATCTTGTTGATTATAGAGATATAAAGGGAGGACGTTGGGTACGGGGGGCTGAAACAGATAAATGCAAAGTAACAGTTCGTAATCTTAAAGAAGGTACTAAAGTTGAATTTCGTGTTAGTGCTGTAAACGAAGGAGGAGAAGGTCCTCATTCTGAAGCCAGTGAAGTTATCTTAATCAAAGAATAGAATAATTTTTCAAGATTATAATATAAAAAGCCAACTATGAATTAGTTGGCTTTTTATATTATAATCTTCCGCTTAAACCTACCTACTCACTTTCACCCATTTCATGGCATCTGCCACTACCAACTGAGAGTACTTTTCTTCACCCCATTTCTCTGTCACCTCAAACGGGGGAATACCCCTATCATCTAAGACGACACGGGATTCTCCTGCTGGTAATTCAAATTTCCCTAATGAAATCCACTCATTGGTATCGTCCCCAGTCCTCTCGATCACGATTTCTTCGCTTCCCTTCGGGGTATAGACTGTATAGTAATTCTTCATTCCCGGATAATTTGATTCACACCTCATCCCCTTAGCTAGTTTTTTAATACGAGATTGATAAATAAAAATCTCGTATTTGCCCGCTTCCGGAAGATTCGCTATCCACTCTGCCTTACAACTTCCGTTCCCGGAAATCTTGATAAAGGCACTCTGCACCTCATCCCCGTAAACTCCACCTGGGTCAAGAAATGGTCTTCCCCACGTGCTCTTCTTGAAATCAAGACCAATTCTATATCCCTCCTTGTCTTCTTCCGTCAATCGATCTGCTAACCGCTTAAACCTGTTTCCCGACGAATCGATTAAATGAAAATCTTCGTCCTCGTTATCAACTATAATCTCCCCGGGAGGATAAAACTGATTTTTGTCAAGGGATTCGACACACTCTGCTGGAATATCCCCCTTCCACAATGGGGTACCATGACCGCCCAACATAACTCGTTCTGGTACGCTCCTTGCGAAATTAGTAGATACAAAAAAATCTGTCCTATTAGTCTCGTGGGCAATAATCCGCTTGTATTCTCCCGGTTTGACCAAGTAGCTCCGCCAATTGTCAATAACCCATTTCCCGTAATCATCTTGATAACTACTGATTACCGAAATCAAACCATCCACTTTACCGATATTGCCAACCTTGAAATCAACCGACTGCATATCCTCTGTCTGCCGGAATGTCAAATCCCTTATCGCCAACCTCGGTACATCATGCGTCGTGTACCAATCCTCCACGAATGGCTTGATGTCCTGCCCGAAACGCTCGCGGAATCCCTCCATGAACACGTCAAAATCCACCTCCCGGAAACGGGCATTCTCGTAGAACTCCCGTGTGTAAGCGCACACCGAATTCCAACTGGCAATTGTTGTCAGGTAGGCGAGTAACTGCGAAACTTTTATGCTAATCAACTTATTGTATCCATTCGGATACTCTCCCCGGATTATCCTTTCCAATCCCTTTGCCGCAATGCTATCTAGCATCGGTGGGAATAAAATAAACTTGTCAAGTGTCGGGTTTGCTATTTTACCGAACAACATGTCTATCCCTGCGTACCTGTCGGAAGCAACACTCCAGTGGAAATCCGAGAAAAGTCGTTCCGCATGTATGTTCTTCAAGAAATAAAGAAAATCATTGAATAACATATCTTCTTGCACTTTCGTGTACTCCAGTTCGTCAACGGAAGGGGGACCTGGTTTATAGTCTTTCTCTAACAACCGTTCCCCGAAAAATGCCATTTCCGGCTGTATATGATTATGGAAATAATAATCATTAAGGAAAGAAGAAGGTGCCTCCACGAATTTTAGAAGCTTGAAAGGATACGGGTTAGGCATAGTTCCTTCTATAAGGTTACGGCACTTGTTTACCAATTCCTCCCAATACTCCTCTGCGTTCGGATACCCCGCTATTTCATCCATCCAACCGTCAAACGGCTTCAAGTAAAAATCATTTCCCGGGTACGTGTAGAACTCCAACGTGATGGAATCCGCCACCACCGACCGCTTCACGTAATTGCCCATGCAAAGTGACAATCCGGTTAGAGCCTGTAAATTGTGGAACGTCACTTCGTCCTGTCTTTCCTCCGGTATGCCTTGCGACAACACCACCTGCCCGTCGGGATTCTTCACGTGCAATGTGTAATCCGTGAAATTCGTTTCTTTCGACGGCTGTAAGGCTACCGGTGCTACAGTCGCCGGGTACCATAATACCTCCGGTATAAGCAGCGTGTAATCCTCTGATACGAACGCCGAATGCTTCCCGTACCGCTCTATTTGCCCCGATTGCCGTACGGGAGCGAAATATCTATTATCATCGATATTTACCTGATAAATATCTTCATCAATATACCCGGCGTACTCCATTTCCAACACCACGCTATCTCCGGGAGTCAACGACCGCTCTACGACAACCACTTGTTTGTCCCTCTGAAAAGGTATTTCCCGTCCCTCCGACTCCAGTCGGCTGATTTTTAGTCCGGGATTCAGGAACAGGAGCAACTTTTCCATGTTCTTTGCTTTCCGATTCACCACCGCCATCCGGCTCACCGCCGAGAAATTCTTACCCTCGGGCATATAGGTGATGTCATGCGTCAAGATTCTTGCCTTGGGATATGACTCGTACCGCGAGAATGTATCCCGGTACGCCTCTCGGTTCTCCCGGCGGGTCTGGAACTTATCGATGTAAATATATCCCATCCCCACGGCTAATACCAGTAACAGACCACCTGTCGCGTGATAAAACGCTTTCCGTCCCGGCACGTTGGGTAACCGCCTCGTGAAAGGAACTGCCAGACATAGTAATCCCAGCCCCAGTAACAAGAAGGTCCCCCGTTGCAACAGACACACGCCGGAATGCATAAATCCCACGATCGAGGAAAAAGATTCCGGTAACAAACTTCCCCGGAAATCCAGTATCCCGTGAAGTGGCTTCGTCAGGTAAAGATACGATATGCAAAGAAACCCGGTCAGCACGAACCAGCTCACGAAAGGATGTCGCAATATCCTGTTCACCAGTAACGACATCCCCGTCACGAACACGAACGTCGGCAACACATCTCTCAACAAGAAGGACAGATACACCCACGGGTTCACCGGCGAATCCGGAATAATCAAATTAATAAATAGCCAGAATGCCATGAAAATAACATCCACGACCAAAAAAGGAATGACCAGCCCCGCTAATTCCGCCCCGAAAATCTGGCTATTACTTAGTGACCGAATAGAGAGCACTTCCCGGCTATCCGCTTTCTTTCGAGCCCTCGACCTGTCGCAAGCCAGAAATACCACGACTAAAGATTGGAACAAATTCAAAAAATAGACTCCTCTCACCGGGATAGAGGATGCGAACACGATGTTCGCCCACGCCTCCTGATGAATGTCCCATGGGATTAGAAACGCCAGAGTGTAACCCAATACACCCAGGATAAAAAGACGGAACAACCAGTTCCTCCTTACTAACTTACTCTCGTAAGTAGTAGTAATTTGCCATCCTGCCATACACAACATTTTTTATTAGTACACATTTTAATAAATACTTGAATATTCTTATCTCATAAAACTTATTTTATTTACAATTGTTCGTTAATTCTATCAGCGTGATTTCCGGTCGTTGACCGATGCGTCCGGCAAAGCCGAGGTAACCTTCGCCGCGGGAAACGTATAATTGGTGTCCATTCGTTTCGTACAATCCGTTGTATTCGGGGTAGATGTATTTTGAAGGACTCCACCGGAAGCTGCCGATTTGTATCCCGATTTGCATGGCATGGGTATGGCCTGCCAGCATGAGAGCCACGGGATAGCGGATTACCTCGTCCCGCCAGTGTGACGGGTCGTGGGAGAGGAGTATCACCGTGTGTCCTTCCGTGCCTTGCAGGGCTTGTGGAAGGTTCCCGAAACAGGGGAAAGGTGGACGTCCGCAATTCTCGACTCCGGCAAGATAAATCGTATCGGTACCGATAACGAGGGGAACATTGGTGTTGTTTAGCATGTGGAAGCCTGCCGCTTCCATGTTCTTGAAGAATTGTTTCAGGTTATCCGCCTGTTCTTCCCGGGTAGCCCATCTCACGTATGTACCGTAGTCGTGATTACCCGTGGAGGAGTAGACGCCGTATTTAGCTTTCAGTTCTTTCAATTGGTCAATCCACGGGTTCATTTCCGAGGCAAAGCTATTGACCATATCCCCGGTAAACACGATAAGGTCGGGGTTCAGCGCGTTGACTTCTTCCACGAGTTTTTTAATACCGGGATAATGCTCCCCGTAACTTCCCAAGTGCAGGTCGGTTAGTTGCACGATACGATACCCGTTGAAATTGTCGGGAAGTTCTTTAATGCATACTTGCTGGCGTTCTATTTTGTAGTTGCAGCGTCCCCACGTGATACCGTAAAAAATGACTAAAAAGGAGAATAGGGCGATGCCTAAAGCTGTTCTGCTTATAATACGGGCAGCCGGAATGCATTTTAATTTTCGTAACAGGATTGCAAACGCGTTGATAATGATATATAGTGTTTTCGGGGTATAAAAAAGTAAAATCACGGAAACGCCTTTGCCTACCCAAAAATAGGCTTCCGGTCCTTTCAACGTGGGAATAAAAAAATGGTACACGAAAATACAGGCCATGAAAAACAAGGAGTGTGCCCAGAATAGACAAGTGTAAATTCGTTTTCTCAAGTAACGTCTGATTTGCAAATAGAGTAGCGAGTCATTCAGTAACACGCAGAGAAGTCCGGCAACGAGTATGAACAGTCCTGTTTTCATGTCAGTTTATTTAAAAATGAGTGTACCGAAATGTTCCGGTTGGTGAAAGTCCGGTTTGGGTGTTTTCACGGGGTGCCATGTCACGAAATGCGGGTGTGGCAATTTGTTACCGCATTTGTGGATATTACCTCGGATGGTAGTACCCGGTTTGGGTTGGAATTTATGTCTGAAAAAAACGGTGTATGGTATTTTCACCATGAGCGACCATTGATAGTAGGCTTCGTCCGGGTTCTCGTTGTTGAACTTTATCGTGGAGTCACGGAGAATATCGCTATCCAGTCTGCGGGGTATGGGTCTTCGTTTCTCCCGGCTGGTGCCGAAGGCTCCCAGTACCGTGCCGATAGCGTTGAGCTCGATGTTGTAATATCCCGTGCATTTTTCCGGTTGTATGAAAAATTCGACGCATGAGTCTTCCCACACGGGAGAGCAAGGCGTGAGCGCCGTGGCACGAAATTCATATTCCTGCACGTCGAATTTCAAGAAAAGATGGTGTTCATTGTAGGCAATCCGGAAATAAACTTCCGGCTTGTATGGATATACATCCGGCCAATTGATTTCCTTCAAGTTTATTCGGTTACATTCTCGGTCTAGGTGATAGCTTAGAGCCTGTAATGTTTCACTACTCGCTACTTCCGGAAACTTTTTTATTTCAATGATATCCATGATATGAGAGAAAATAAGACGTGTCAGGCAATTTTCACCTGACACGTCGGTATAATGTTTTAGAACAGGCCGGTAATTTTACCGTTGTTGTCAATATCTATTTTTTCCGCGGCGGGAATATCCGGTAAACCGGGCATTCGCATGATACTACCCGTGATCGGTATGATAAATCCTGCTCCGGATGCTATCTCGATCTGGCGTACGGTAACCACGAAATCTTTCGGGCGTCCCAGTAATTTCGGGTTGTCCGAGAGTGATTTTTGTGTTTTGGCGATACACACCGGAAGTTTGTCCAACCCGAGATCCATTACTTTCTTCAGGTCGGCTTTGGCCTCTGCCGAATAGTCTATCGCGGCGGCACCGTATAGTTCTTTGGCAATGGTTTCAATCTTTTTCTCCACGCTCCAGTTCCAGTCGTAGAGAGGTTTCATGCTGCAAGTGCATTGCTCTGCCACCTTGGATACCAGTCGGGCAAGGTTTTCGGCTCCTTCACCGCCTTTTGCCCAGACTTCGGCGACTTCCATGGGTACGTCCAGTGCTTTACACGTTTCGGCAAGGAACGCAATCTCTTCGTCTGTGTCCGTCACGAATTTATTGATCGCTACAACGGGGCAGATGTTGAATTTCTTCATGTTCTCGACTTGTTTTTCCAAGTTGCCGATACCTTTCTTCAAGGCTTCGAGGTTCGGTTCTTTCAATTGGTCGAGTTTCATTCCCCCGTGATATTTCAAAGCTCTCACGGTAGCCACCATGACCACGGCACTGGGTTTCAATCCTGCTTTCACGCATTTGATGTCGAAGAATTTCTCCGCGCCCAAGTCAAAACCGAATCCGGCTTCCGTGACCACGTAATCGGAAAGAGTCAAGCCCATGCGGGTGGCGATGATAGAGTTCGTTCCTTGCGCGATATTGGCAAAAGGACCACCGTGTATAATGGCGGGGTTGCCTTCCAGAGTCTGCACGAGATTGGGTTTGATGGCATCTTTCAACAAGGCTGCCATAGCCCCGTGCGCGTTTAAATCACGGGCGTAAATCGGTTTCTTGTCAAACGTGTAACCGATGAAGATGTTCCCGAGTCTGTTCTTCAAGTCTTCAAAGTCGTCCGACAAGCAGAGGATAGCCATTACCTCGGAAGCGGCAGTGATGTCGAATCCGGTTTCACGGGGAATACCGGCAGATGTACCGCCCAATCCCACGATGATGTGGCGTAGCGAACGGTCGTTCATATCCATTACCCGTTTCCATGTCACCGTGCGCGGGTCGATGTTCAACGAGTGGGTTTTGCTCTGTATGTTATTATCAATTAAAGCGGACAGTAAGTTGTGGGCTTTCTCGATAGCCCCGAAATCACCCGTGAAGTGCAGGTTGATGTCTTCCATGGGAACGACTTGTGAATATCCGCCCCCGGTGGCACCTCCCTTGATACCGAATACCGGACCTAGCGAGGGCTCGCGCAACACCACGGTGGCTTGTTTGCCGATGCGGTTCAATCCTTCCGTCAGACCGATGGAGATGGTCGTTTTTCCTTCACCCGCGGGGGTGGGGGAGATGGCGGAAACCAGTACCAGTTTTTTCCCGTCGATTTTTGATTTATCGATCAGGCTTAACGGTAGTTTCGCTTTATATCTTCCGTAGGGTTCCAGTAGATCCCTATCGATTCCTAACTTATCTGCGATCTCGTAGATCGGCTTTATCTGTATGGAATTGGCAATTTCAATATCTGTTTTCATACGCGTGTAGTTAATGTTATTTTAATATGAATTTTGTTGTCCCGATCTGTTGGTTGTCCGAGAACAAATCGGCAATGTATTCTCCTTTTTCCAGACTGCCGTCATTCGGCCAGAATATGGCGATTTCCAGTTTTTCGCCCTCGTACTCTATTTCGCGTCTGGCGGAATAGGTCAGCGTGGCGTTTTGGTATTTGAAAAATGATTTACTGGATGCTGCCAATACTTGTCCGTCCGGGCGGGTAATCCGCAGGTATATCATCCGGGGACCTCGTTTGGCCGTGATATTTCGGGCAAGCGAGAAGTCTGCTTTCAGTTGGAAACATCTTCTCAAGTTGGTTTCTTTGTCGTTTTTATTGACGCAGTACACTTTGAAGTTTTCAACGGATAGCGTACTTGCTTTTTCGAGGGTTTCCGCCAATTGTTCGGTTTTCTGTTCCAGTGTTTTATTCCTGTCCCGAACCCAGTCCATTTGTTTTTTCACCTCGGTGTTTTCCGCTACCAATTTCCGGTTCAGTTGGTTCAGCGAGTCGATTTGCACCACGTAACTTCTCAGAACTGTTTTCAATGTCCCGATTTCTTTCTTGTACCGGTTGATCTCGGCGTAAGAATTATTACGGAATTCTTTCATTTTCTCCATGAGCGAGGCTATTTTCTCCTGCTCGTGTGCCAATTTGTTGTTCAGTGTATCGTTATCTGTTTTTAAATTGTCGTAGTGATGACTCAAATCCGTCAATTCTTGTTGAAGTTCTTCCTTTTCGGCCGTGATGGCAACCATATTTTCCCGGTTTTCTTTTTTCTCGATCATGAAAAAGACAAAAAGGACGATCAGTATAGCGGACAGAACGCCGATGACGATGAGTAACGTCTTATCTTTCTTGCTTTTAATGAGTTGTTTTTCTTCCATATTTATATTCGGTTTTATGTTATAACAAAAGCTTGGTTATTCATTTCAACAAATATAGATATAAAACGTTATAGAACGGAGAAAGGATTAGATTTTATAAAAATTTAGCACTTGTTTTTTTGATTAAATTTTTCTAATATTGTAATCGGCGTTTTGAATATTATATTTTGAACCCTTGACAAAGCTATAATTTTAAACAGGGAGTTACTATGACGGAAGAATTTTTGCAATACGTGTGGGCGAATTCTCTTTTCACGAGCACGAGATGCCTTTCAACGAAAGGAAAAGAGGTGGAGATTTTGAATGTCGGTTTACAAAACCGGGATGCAGGACCAGACTTTTTCAACGCGAAGGTGCGGATTGGCGATGTCGTGCAAGCGGGAAACGTGGAAATTCATCAAAAAGCGAGTGACTGGTTTCGGCACGGGCACGAGAAAGACACGGCGTACGATAACGTGATTCTTTCCGTCGTGGCGGATGCCGACATGGAAGTGCGTGATTCTAAAGGCAGGGAAATAGACGCGATTACCCTTCGGTATGACGTGCGGTTATGGGATGAGTACATCTTTATGCAGGGTGTTCCCGTGGAACCTCGTTGTTACCGGAATTTGCGTCGTGTTGATCCGGCGCGTATGGATATGCTTTTCACGGGATACGCGATCGAGCGGCTGGAACGGAAATGCGGGGATATTAAAATAATACTGGATGAAACACGGAATGATTGGGAAGATTGTTTTTACCGGATGTTGGTTCGTTACTGGTCAGGTAACGTGAACGCGGAGGCGTTTGCCCAGTTGGCACGGGATTTATCCTACAAGAAGGTAATCCGTTGCAGTGATAATTTGTTTCGGGTAGAAGCCTTGTTACTGGGGTATTCCGGGTTATTGACGGGATTGGAACAAGAGGACGATTACACGATAGCTTTGCGGGAGGAATACGAGTATCAAGCAGCTAAGTTTCATCTGACTGCAATGGAACGGGCACGATGGAAGTATATGCGGATTCGTCCGACTTCTTTCCCGACGGTACGGTTGGCTCTTCTGGCGTCTTTAATGATGCGCTTCAATTTTTTGCTTTCCGCCGTGCTGGAAGCGGAGCATTTGCCGGAGGTGTATAAATTGCTGGACGTGCAGGCTTCCGACTATTGGGACTCGCATTATAAACCGGGTGTACCCGCCGCGAGGCAAGTAAAACGATTGGGGAATAGCATGAAGACCGTTATCGTGATCAATGCGATTATCCCTTTCCTTTTTATTTATGGCAGGGAGAGAAAAGAAGAGCGATATTGCGACAAGGCTATTCAATGGTTGGAAGAGTTGGAAGCGGAACGCAATCACGTGACTGAGGCGTGGACGAAACAGGGTATCGGGTTGAAGTCCGCTTTACAATCGCAAGCGTTGCTTCAAATCAAGCGGGAATATTGTGACGCTCACCGGTGTTTGCATTGCAAGATTGGTGGAGAGGTGTTTCGAAGTGTCGTGAAATAATCAGCCGGGATACAATGGCTAGCCTGCCCTTGAACTAGGGGAAGTCTATATTTAGGGGTGGGTTTAAGGTGACTGTTAGGTGGCTTTTAGGCGGCATCGCCTACACTTTGCCCACACTTCGCCTGCGCTTCGCCCACGTTTTAGTAAACAATACGCTTTTTTAACATTCACGGGTGGTGATGTTTCCCGCGAAACAGAAGAGCAAGGGGATGTCAGTTTGCAGGTTACGCGAGGGGTTGATTGTAGGAAATGTATAATTGTGGGGTTGCCTGTCCCCGGGTTTTTCAAGGTATGGAAAAGGGAATGACCGATTTGTCGTGAGGTCATTCCCTTTGTACAGTTTATATATATGAAGGTGTTATTTCAACCCTTTTCTTTTCAATAGAGGCTCGATGGACGGTTCTTGTCCCCGGAAGCGTTTGTATAGTGTCATGGCGTCTTCCGATCCGCCTTTTGCCAGAATATTTTCCCGGAATGATTTTGCTTTTTCGGGATTGAAAATGTTTCCGGTTTCCTTGAAAGCCTCGAAAGCGTCGGCGTCCAGTACTTCTGCCCACGTGTAGGCGTAGTAGCCGGAGGAGTACCCGCCCGCGAATATGTGCTGGAAGTAGGGACTGCGGTAACGTACCGTGATTTCGGGAATCAGCCCGATCTTATCCAGCGTGGTTTTCTCGAATTCATTCGGGTTCACGAGGTCTGTCGTGGTACGTGTATGGTAAGCCATATCCAACAGGGCGGCAGCCATAAACTCGGTGGTGACGAAACCTTGGTTGAAATGTCCGCTCGCTTCCAGTTTGTCAATCAAGGATTGCGGGATTGCCTCACCGGTTTGATAATGGCGGGCGTATATTTTCATCACTTCGGGATCGGAAGCCCAGTTTTCCATGATTTGCGAGGGGAGTTCCACGAAATCGCGGGGAACGGATGTTCCGGATACCTTATTATATGTACATTGAGATAACAACCCGTGAAGCGCGTGCCCGAACTCGTGGAAGAGGGTTTGTGCCTCGTCGAAACTGAGTAGGGCGGGTACGTCTTCCCCGGCAGGTTTGGTGAAGTTGCACACGTTTGTGATGACGGGGGATACTTTTTTACCCAGCGCAGACTGTTTCCGGTAGGAGTTCATCCAAGCTCCCGAACGTTTGCTTTCTCTCGGGTGGAAGTCCATGTATAGGATACCGATATGATCGCCGTTGGCTTCTTTTACCTCGAACGCCAGTGCGTCGGGGTGGGGGACGGGAATATCCGCTCGTTGCGTGAAGGTGATGCCGAATAGCTTGTTGGCGGTGTAGAAGGCTCCTTCTCTCACGCTTTCCAGCGGGAAGTATTGGCGGAGTTCGTTTTCATCCAGCCCGTACTTGCTCTTTTTCACTTTCTCCGCGTAATAACGCCAGTCCCAAGGTTGTAATTTGAAGTTCTTACCTTCCTTACGAATCATACGTTGAAGTTCGGTTGCCTCTTTTTTGGCAATCGGTAGAGCCGCTTCCCAGATTTGGTTGCACAAGTTGTAAACGTTCTCCGGGTTTTGTGCCATGTTATTGTCAAGGATAAAGGCGGCGTGGGTGTCGTAACCCAGCAATTGCGCTTTTTGTACTCGCAAAGAGGTCATCTTGGCGATGATTTCCTTGTTATCGTATTCGTTGTCGTTGTTACAACGATTAATGTATGCCTTGTAGATTTTTTCTCTCAAATCACGGTTGTCGGCATATTGCAAGAACGGGATCATGCTCGGGTTGTGGAGCGTGAAAACCCATTTGCCTTCCAGTCCGGCGTTTTTCGCTGTTGCCGCTGCCGTGGCTATCACGTTGGCGGGAAGACCGGATAGGTCTTTCTCGTTGTCGATAACCAGTTTGAAGGCGTTGGTTTCGTTCAGAAGATTTTCGCCGAACTGCAAGCTTAACACGGATAACTCGCTGTTCAAGCGTTTGTATGTCTCTTTGTCTTCGGGGGAGAGGTTTGCACCACCTCGCACGAAGTCTTTGTAGTATTTATCCAATACGGTCAACTGTTCCGGGGTGAGATTTTCTTTGTTCCGGTTCTCGTACACGGTCTTGATGCGCGCGAATAGCTTGTCATTTAAGTTAATGGCATCCCTGTGGGCGGTTAGCTTCGGGGTGATTTCCTTGGCGATGGCTTTGATCGAATCATTCGTGTTGGCACCTTGCAGGTTCCCGAAGACGGAAGCGACTTTGTTGAGCATTTCCCCGGATGCCTCGAGGGCGTCGATCGTGTTTTTGAAAGTAGGTGGTTCCGGGTTGTTGATAATCGCGTTGATTTCAGCTTGTTGCTGTTTCATCCCTTCCTCGTAAGCCGGAATGTAGTGTTTGTTTTTAATTAAATGGAAGGGCGGAACCTCGTGAGGGGTTTCGTACGCGTTGAAAAATGGATTTTCATTCTTCACTTGCCCTGATTGGCAGGATTGCATAGCCAATCCCACGCAACAAACTAAGTAAGTGATTTTCTTCATTCGTAAAATTTTAATTGGTTATTGATTAAGGTTTGCAAATTGTCATTTGCAAGTTACAGGTTGCAGGTTGGCAGGTTACAAGTTATTGTGTGACTTGAATTGACTTGCTACTTACAAATTGTAACGTCACGCGTTTGCGTGCGACAAATATAATAAAAGTTTGCAAATTATCATTTGCGGGTTATAGGTTACAAGTATTATGGAATACCTTTTATTAACTTGTAACCTGCAAACCTGTAACTTGTAACGTGACGCATTTATGCGTGACAAAATATACAAGTAAATGATTTTCTCGCTATTTTTGTGTGCTTAATAAGATTTTGATGTTATGAGTGTAAAAGAGAATGTAGCAACATTTGTCACGAAGTTGCCTAAGGTTATATTATTGTGCGTGATTGTTTATTTGATTTCGTTGAATTTCAAGAGCGCGGAGGAGAACAAGGGAGAAGATGTGAAGACGGAAACAGAGGTTGTTCCCTTGGATGAAGTGAAGAAATATTTTCCCGCTTGCACGGGTATCGAGAAAGTCAGTGAGGTGCGTTATGACGTGAAGAATAACGGGGACGTGATAGGTAAATTGATCGTGACGACGCCGATAGCCGACGATCTGATCGGTTATTCCGGGAATGTACCTTTATTTCTGGCCGTGTCCGGGGAAGACGTGATTTTAGGACTTACTTTATTAAATCATAGTGAGTCACCCGGTTTTATCCGTCAGATAACGAGGAAAAATTTCTTCTCGTCATGGGACGGTAAGACATTGGAGGAAGCGGCAGAGATGAACGTGGAAGCCGTTAGCGGTGCCACGATGACCACGGATGCCGTTCGGGGAAGCGTGAAGAAAGCGTTGAATTTTTATTTCGAGCGTGACGGGGGCGGACGGCATACGGATTGGTTGAAACTGGTTCGTCATGCTTTGGGGGGATTGGTAGTGCTGTTGGCTCTGGCCAGTATGTTCTGGGGAAGCCGGATGAAGAAGTGGCGATTGCCGTTACAGGTGGCTTCCATTCTGATTCTTGGTTTTTGGAGCGGGTATTTCGTTTCGTTCGAGTTGTTGTTCAACTGGTTGTTGAACGGGATTCCTTGGGGGGCGCGTGTTTTATTGCCCGTGATCGCCGTGTTGGCGATAGTATGTCCTTTGTTTCTGAACAAGGCGTATTATTGTGCTTATCTCTGTCCGTTCGGGGCGGCTCAAGAAGTGATGGGGAAAATCCGCAAGAAAAAAATCGTCCCGAAGGGTATTTGGAAAAATATTTTCAAATATACCCGGGTTACCTATTTTATGGTGATCATCGCTTTGTTATTGTGGGGAATCCCGCTGGAATTGGCGTCTTTGGAACCTTTTTCTGCGTTTCTGTTGACGGCGGCATCGAGTTGGGTGATCGCGCTTGCCGTGGTATTTTTAATCTTGTCAATATTTTTTTCTCGCCCGTGGTGTAATTATTTTTGTCTCACGGGAGAGTTGTTGGATATTTTGAGAAAGGGCGATACAAAGGTAAACCCGGAGAGATGGAAGAAGGTGTTTCGGGAATGCTTGGCGTTGGTGATTTTCTTGGGAGTATTGTATTTTATCTTACAGTAAAAAAATATTGAAACTTTTTTATCAAAACACTTGATTGTTTGAATTAAAAGTGCGTAATTTGCATCCTGTTTGGAAAGCGTTTATAAAATATTGAGAGAGATGTCAAGAATTTGTCAAATAACTGGAAAGAAAGCGATGGTTGGTAACCATGTTTCTCACTCTAAGAGAAGAGTAAAGAGAACATTCGAGATCAACTTGTTTAAGAGAAATTTTTATTGGCCGGAAGAAGAAAGATGGGTACGTTTGAATGTATCAGCTGCCGGATTGCGCCTTATCAACAAGAAAGGTATCAATGCTTGCTTGAGAGAAGCTACTGCCAATGGTTTAGTTAAGAACGTATAAAGTAAGAAGAGATGGCAAAGAAGAGCAAAGGAAATAGAGTACAGGTGATTTTGGAGTGCACGGAGCATAAAGAATCCGGTATGCCGGGAACTTCTCGTTATATCACTACCAAAAACAGAAAGAACACACCCGAGAGAATGGAGTTGCGTAAATACAACCCGATTCTGAGAAGAGTAACTTTACACAGAGAAATTAAATAATTAAGCTATGGCAAAGAAAGTTGTTGCAACATTAAAAACAGCAGATGGTAGGGGATTCGCGAAAGTGATCAAAATGGTAAAATCTCCGAAAACCGGTGCCTATACTTTTAAGGAACAAATGGTTCCCAACGAACAGGTAAAAGATGCCTTGAAAAAGTAAGATTTTAAATCTTCATATATGAAAGGAGCGTCGTGAGATGCTCCTTTTTCTGTATATAGATAAAATATTTGTTCCCGTTGGAAAAAAAATTCGGTAAAAGAGTAACCTATTTGAAATCTCCCCGTAAAAGAACACATATTAGCGAGCAAGACACAAGAAATGATTGCTAAAATTGAAAGAGTTAGTTTGAAAGATTGAAAAAATAAATTTCCTCGATTTTTTTTCGGGAAATAATGAAACCTTTCTTTTTCGGCGACGTTAAAGAGAGTATATTAGATGATGAACTTATGATTTATTTTTAGCTGTTATTAGATTGAATCATCTAGCATAAAAGAGAGGGGATAGCTTTGACTATGGTTTAAGCTGATTTTCTGAGAGAGTTCTTAATGGTACTGGAATATGTTCTACGGGACACCACGCACACACACCACACACACAGACGCACGCACACACACACACACATACAACATCTTTTCGTCAGTCCCAATATATTCCATTTAAGACTTACAGGGAATCCCTCCTTTTTTATTTATGATTTTAGATTTATGATTTAGTGTGTATATAACCCTTTTGGATTCATATAATTTTTAACCTTTTCATTTCCAGTTTTCGGTATTTCCAATGTCAATTTTTAGTATCTTTGTAAGTCAGTTTTTAAGGCCAAGGAAAATTCATGGATTACAGAGAAGAAGATAGCAATATAGCCATATATGGTGCCAGAGAGCACAATTTGAAAAATATAGATTTAACGATACCTCGCGATAAGTTGACGGTAATTACCGGGTTAAGCGGTAGTGGTAAATCGTCGTTGGCATTCGACACGATTTATGCCGAGGGACAACGTAGGTATCTGGAAACCTTTTCCGCTTATGCCCGTCGTTTTTTGGGTGGAATGGAGCGTCCTGACGTGGATAAGATCACGGGATTAAGCCCGGTGATCTCTATCGAACAGAAGACGACGAACAAGAATCCCCGTTCTACCGTGGGTACAACCACTGAAATTTACGACTTCTTGCGTTTGCTGTATGCCCGCGCGGGAGTGGCTTATTCTTATGCCACGGGAAGCAAGATGGTGAAATATACCGACGAGCAGATACAGGAGTTATTACAGAAAGATTTCGAGGGGAAGCGTATTCTTATATTGGCTCCCGTGGTGAAGGGACGTAAAGGACATTACCGGGAGTTGTTCGAGAATATGCGGAAGAACGGGTTTATTTCAGCCCGCGTGGATGGAGAGATACGGGAAATCACGATCGGGATGAGCGTGGATCGTTACAAGATGCACGATATTGAAATCGTGGTGGATAAAATCGTGATGGAGCAAGTTGACCAGAAGCGCTTGAAAAACTCCGTGGCGACAGCGATGAAGCACGGTAAAGGGGTGATGACGGTAAAAGATTACGAGAGCGACGAGATAAAATATTACAGCCGCCATTTGATGTGCCCGGACACGGGTATCTCTTATAAAGATCCGGCGCCCCATACTTTTTCTTTTAACTCTCCTCACGGGGCGTGTAAAAAGTGTAAGGGATTGGGATACGTCAATCAAGTGGCGATGGATAAAATCATACCGGATGATTCGCTTTCTATTTATGCCGGGGGTATCCTGCCCTTGGGGAAATATAAAGGATCTCTTATATTTTACCAGATTGAGACGATATTACGGAAGCATGGTGCGGATATCAAGCAACCGATTCGGGATTTACCGGAGGAGGCTCTGACAGATATTTTGTACGGTTATCCGGGACAGTTCCGGTTAGAGAATGCCGAGATCGGGGTATCATCCAATTTCCTGACGACTTACGAGGGAATTTTGAAGTACGTGACCATGCAGGAAGAGAATTCCACTTCCAAGAAAGCCAACAAATGGGCGGAACAGTTTATCTCCGTGGCGACTTGCGATGTTTGTAACGGGCAACGGTTGAATCAGGAGGCTTTGCATTTTCGGATAAACGGGAAGAACATTGCCGAATTGGCAAATATGGAATTATCCGACTTGTACGAGTGGATTTGTGACGTGGAGGTACATTTGGAAGAGAAACAGAAACAGATCGCCGGGGAGATTTTGAAAGAGATTCGTACCCGCTTGAAATTCATGTTGGACGTGGGATTGGAATACCTTTCTCTGAATCGGCAGTCGATGACGCTTTCGGGGGGAGAATCCCAACGTATCCGTCTGGCAACGCAAATCGGTTCGCAGTTGGTGAACGTGCTTTATATTCTGGATGAGCCGAGTATCGGGTTACACCAGAAGGATAACCGGAAATTGATTCATTCCTTGCAGGAATTGAGAGATAACGGTAATTCCGTGATTGTCGTGGAACATGACAAGGAGATGATGGAGAATGCCGATTATATCGTGGATTTAGGTCCCAAGGCAGGACGGAAAGGGGGAGAGATTACGGCTATCGGAACTTATTCCGATGTGCTGAAAAGCGATAGCCTGACGGCGCAATACTTGAACGGGGAGAAGGTGATTGCCGTGCCAGCGGTTCGGCGCGAGGGGAACGGGAAGAAGATTACCTTGAAAGGTTGTACCGGGAATAACTTGAAAAACGTGAGTGCCGATTTCCCGTTAGGTAAGTTTATCTGTATCACGGGTGTGAGCGGTAGCGGTAAATCTTCTTTGGTGAACGGTACGTTGCATCCGATATTGAGTGCTCATTTTTATAATTCGTTGACGACGCCGTTACCTTACGAGTCGATCGAGGGGATAACCAATATAGATAAAGTGGTCGTGGTAGACCAAAGTCCGTTGGGGAAGAGTCCCCGTTCGAATCCTGCCACTTACACGGGACTTTTTACTGATATTCGTAAGATATTCGAGAAGTTGCCGGAATCACAGATTCGGGGATACACGGCAGGGCGTTTCTCGTTTAACGTGAGTGGCGGACGATGTGAAGAATGTAAAGGGGCGGGGGTGAAAACGATCGAAATGAACTTCCTGCCGGACGTGTACGTGCATTGTGAAGCCTGTGACGGTAAACGTTACAATAAAGAAACTTTGGAAGTCCGTTACAAGGGAAAGTCGATAGGTGACGTGCTGAATTTAACGATCAATCAGGCTGTCGAATTTTTCGAGAATCTGCCTCATTTGCAATTGAAGTTGAAAATGTTGCAGGATGTAGGTTTGGGATATATCAAGATCGGACAGCCTTGCACGACGTTGAGCGGGGGAGAGTCGCAACGTATAAAACTGGCCACGGAATTATCCAAGAAGGATACGGGAAGAACCTTGTATATACTGGATGAACCCACGACCGGATTACACTTCGAGGATATCAATATCCTTTTAGGGGTACTGCAAAAGTTGGTGGATAAAGGGAATACCGTTATCGTGATAGAGCATAATCTCGACGTGATAAAAGTAGCGGATTATATTATCGATATGGGTCCCGGTGGAGGTAAAGCGGGTGGTACAATCGTGTGTACCGGAACTCCGGAGGAAGTTGCCAAGAATAAAAAATCGGAAACCGCTCCTTTCTTGCGGGAAGAATTCGGTTCGTGATTCATTTTATCTTCTTGAAAAAACGGCGCCACACGTAATCTTTCGTGTACGGGTCTTTCGAGGTGAGAATGAAAGAGGCTTTGCCCACGATGAAATCTTCGGGGATGGGACCGATGTAGCGGGAATCACGGGAGTCGAAAACTTTATCACCGGCGATAAAATACCAGTTTTTCCGGAAAGTGTATTGTCGGATAAGGCTGTCATCGAGATAGATTTGTCCTCTTCTGATGTAGAGAGGGGTTTGGGTTTCGTGGGTGATTATTCTTTGATACAGGGAGTAATTGGACGTGTCGATCGGGATGGTACTTCCCGCGGCAGGGATGTAAAAGGGACCGAAGTTTTGAATGTTCCAACCGTGACGGGTATCGAAAGGAAAAGCGCGGTAAATTCCGTCGGCATAATCTCCCCGGTAGCGGTGCAAGCGTTGTTGATCCTGCATATTGCCGTAACCGCTTTTGCCGTTCACGAAATTGATGCCTTCCCGGATAGACAGCGTGTCGCCCGGCAAGCCGATACAACGTTTCACGTAAAAAGTTTGCGGGTCCATTTCCCATTCCCCGTGTTGATTATACTTGGGAAAGTTGAAGACGATCACGTTGTTTCTTTCCAGAGAACCGTATCCCGGAACCCTTACCGTTTCCGGTCGTGCCCCTTCCAGAAAATCGAAGTTTTTATAGAAGCGTGCTCCCATGTACAGCTTATTCACGACAATAAAGTCACCCGGCTCGATGGTCGGGTACATTGAGTCGGAAGGAATACTGTAAAAATCCACGATAAAAAACCTCATGATAGCGGCAATCACGATAGCTAACAGGAATGCCCCGACGTATTGCAATATGTTCTTGACAACTTTTTTCATTTCTTTATGGAGATAAAAATACGTTCTAAATAGTAATAAAACAAGGGAATCACGTACAAACTGACTAAAGTCCCGATCGTCATGCCTGCGATCAGGGTAACGGACATGGAGCGTTGTAATTGTGAACCGATATCATTTCCCCATAGCATGGGAACAATGGCCAGTATAGTCGTGAGGCTGGTCATGAGAATAGGTTTCAAGCGTCGTACCCCGCCCTCGTGAATGGCTTCTTCTAAAGGGACACCTGAACGTTGCAACCGGTTGATCGTGTCTATTTTCAGAATGGAATCATTGATAACGATACCGCTCATCACCACGATACCGATCATGGACATAAGATTCAGTGATATACCGCATATCCATAATACCAGCATGGTGAAAGCGATATCCAACGGTATTTCGATCAACAGGATCAAGGGTAAGGACAAGGACTCGAATTGTGCCGCCAGAATAAAATAGAGCATCAGTATGGCGACGATGATGACCATCACCATTTCCCACAATGTTTCTTGTCCGGAAAAATATTGCCCGTCGAATAGGGTGTTCAATTTCTTTTTGCCCGCTTCTTCACGTATTTGATTGATGATCCGGGCTGTGGAGTCACCGACATTATAGATATTCACGGGAACGACCACACCTTCTTTGCGACCGATAATACTCTTGTAATCGAGTTCTTTTTCCATGCGGGTCAAGGCGGCAACGGGAATATCCAGTTGGTCACTGTTGCTCACGAACGAGGTGCGGATGATGTCCAGTATCGTTTTTTCTTCTCCCGATATGACGATTGGGACATAACGATTGCCCGTGTTGAGCTTCCCGATATTCATTTTGCTGATATTCTTTTCGAGTACATTAATTAGTGAAGATTGGTTCACTTTGTAGAGTGCCAGGCGGTCGGGTAAAATTTCCACCACGATTCGTTCGGAAGTACTCGGTTTGTCTAGTTTTAAGCCCGGCATCAGGGAATCGATATGCTCGATAAAAGCGTTGATCGTGTCGAGTTCGACGATTCCTCTTCGGGATTCCCCGCTAAGGTAGACAATCAAGGGGACATCACTGTCTTTAAACAACTGCTCGAAAAGGTTATCCACTTCCTCGATATCCACTTTGGCTGCCGGGTAAGTGGATTTAATATAGTTCCTGATGTCTTTCACTGTTTTGTCCAATTCGTGGGCGTTTCCCGTGCGGATGTAAAATTCTGCCTCGTTCGTGTTTTGGTTCTTTTCCCGGTTCAAGAAGAATAATTTTTCTCCGGCGTGGCAACTGATCTCTTCACATTCTCCTTCAAAGCGTTTGATAATATCCTTTACCCGGGATTCATTTTCTTCCATGTGAATACTCGCGTTCCAGTCTGTGCGGAGGATCATTTCGTTTGTTTCAATAACGGGCATTCGTTCCACTTTTAACTGCATGGCAATCATTGTTCCCGCGATTAACGTGATAAAACATCCGACAACGATCCATCTCTTGTGGTGGAAAACGACGTGAAAAATAGTCGTGTAATAGTCTTCAAGGTGTTTGAAACTGACGTGTTGTATAAAACGAGTGATTTTCCCCTCCCCGGCATTCCGGAACAAAAGGTGGAATACCACGGGGACTATCGTGATAGACACGAAGAATGAAACAAACAATCCGATGGCGACAGCCATAGCCTGATCGTAGAATAGAGCCCCGGCGATACCGCTCATGAAAATCAAAGGTACGAAAATGGCACAGGTAGTCAGAACCGACGAGAGGAGGGGAGTGATGATCTCGTTCGTTCCGTCCACGCAAGACTGGAGTAGCGATTTACCCCGGTTCCGGTGTTGATTAATGTTGTCAATGGTGATGATCGAGTTGTCGACCATCATGCCCACGCCCAAGATAAGTCCCGATAGAGAGATCGTGTTTATGGATATCCCGATGATTTGGAAGAAGAACATCGTGATAACCACGGATACGGGTATGCTGATGGCGATGATAAGCGGTGAGCGGGCATCCCTTAGAAAAAACAACATGGCTACCACGGCGAGCAAAATTCCTTGCCAGAGACTTTGGATGAGATTGTCAATCGAGTAATTCAACAACTGGGCTTGATCCCTTGAAACGGTAAACTCCACGTCCGGGTATTCTTCACGGAATTGTTCGAGCAAGTCGGTTACTTTTTCTTTCATTTCCGACATCCGGGCGTTTGATTGCTTGATAACGGCAAGACATAGTGACTGGCGGTCGCCGTTGAAGAATATACCTCTTTTTTCCCGGGGACGTATGCCTATTTGTGCCACGTCTTTTATTTGTAACAGTCGTCCGTTGATGTTCAAGTATACTTCTTGCAGTTCTTCCGGCGACATGATTTGCGAGGCAAAACTGATGCTGTACTGGTAATACCCGTCTTTCACGGAGAGATTCCCGGATACTTGATTGTTGTTGTCTATTGCCGTTTTCAGTTGGTCTTGGGTTATTTTCAAGCTTCTCAATTTTGTTTCGTCAGGCAGGATATAGAGTTCCGGGGAATACATCCCGCTGATATCTACCATGGCGATGTCTGTCAGTTGTTCTAGTCTTTTTTTCAACACGGCATCCGTGAACTCGCAGAATTCCAAGAATTTTTCTTCCGATTCGTATTCCTTCAGGTTGATGTTTATATAGAATACCGGGAGGTCGGACGTCGACGCTTTGATGATAGTGGGACGTTGTACTTCCTTGGGAAGGCTGTTCACGCTGGCGTCCACCTTTTGATTTACCTCGATGAAAGCGTAATCGAGTGAGGTCCCGTACTCGAATTTCATGGTGATCAACCCGCTTCCTTCTTTCGATTCCGTCTGAATTTCCGTTAACTTGGGGATTTGCTGCAATTGGTTTCTCAAGCCCGCCGTGATGGTGTTCTCGATCTCGCTGATAGAAGCGTTATCCCACGTGTAATGAATGGTAATCTCCGGGATTTCGATATCGGGCATCAACGACACCGGTAACCGGAACGATGCCACGATTCCTAGCACGATAAAGGCTATCGTGCTCATAATGACTGCTACCGGGCGTTGTATTAGAAAGCGAACCATATTTTAAATTTTAGATTTGATGATTTTAGATTTTAGATTTCCTTGCTCGTTCTGCCCCTCCTTTTCATTTTCAACTTTTAATTTTCCATTTTCAATTGTAAACGTCATTGGTAAATATATAATCAGTACCGGAAGCGAGAATGCAAGACCACTCATGGTGCCGATTGCCATGTTTTTCCAGAAAGGATTGATCTCTCCGATGAGGAAAGGGATAAATCCCAGCAGGGTAGAGGCGATGGTGAGGAATATCGGAACAATCTTGGCGTTGTACGCTTTCAGGTAAGTCCGTATCCCTCTCGGAGCCCCTTGCCTTATCTTGTTGTTATAATCGTTTAGTATATAGAGTACGGCGTTTACCGACAGACCGCTCAACAGGATAAAGGCAGCGAGGCATCCTTCGTCGAATCCTACCCCGAAGAAATACCCCCCCAAGAAGCAGCCAATAAAGGAAATCGGGGTGATACAGATCACGAGAAGGGCTTGACGTAACGATTCCAGTAAAATGGCGCAAATGAAGTAAATGATCCCGATAACCAACAGGATATACAGGATGCGGGCATCGATACCCCCGATATCTTGTTGCCAGTAATTTCTCCATTCGTCCGATTCTTTTACTCGGAACCCCACGGGCATAGTGCGGTTCATGGCTTTTATTTCTCGCTCTTTCACCTTTTGTGACAAGCGGTAAGCCCCGATAAAATCGTATTGTATCTCGACTTCGTACTCTTGGTTCCTTTTGGTAATGTTTTCGAAATCTTTCTCTTCCGTGATGGTGCCTATATCTTGTAGGCGATACACCGATTTGTCCCCTCGCAACGGTTGGTTACGCACGTCCCACACGCTCGCTTCCACTTTTTTGTCCGGTCGGATATCAATGTTCGAGTATTCCCCGTTGATGTATGCCCGCGTGGAGGACGAACCGGAGTAAGTCAATTGGTTCAAGTTACCCAGAAGATTAGAGATGTCGGCGTTGTTGCGGGCGAGTTTTTCTTTATCTACTTCCACGGCAAACGCTTTTGCTTTTGGAGAGCGGTCGCTGCCGATATATAGTTTCTTCACCCGGATATTATTTTCCAGTCTTTTTTTCAGTTGTTGGGCGTATTGCAGTACTTTGCGGTAATTATACCCGATTACTTTCAGGCGTTCGCTCCGGATATCTTCTGACGTTTTGTTCGAGAAGCCTTTGCCTACGCCGTTCACTTCCGAGTCCCCGTTTCCGATCGTGTTGGCAAAGCGTATCAGTTCGTTCTTCACTTGTTCCGGCGAACCGTCTTTCTCGTGTTCCGGTTTGAACGTGATGACCATCTCGGCTTTGTTTGCCGATGACACGTCCGAGGTAAATGCGGCGATGGATTCAAAGCCGGACAAGAAGTTTTCCAGTTTCCCGAAAGCCTCGTTCATCTGTTTGAGCGTGGCACCGTGGGGCATCGTCATGTCGAGCGTGAGTCGTGTCTTGCGGTTTTCCATTTCTTTCCGGCTTCGTGTCCACGCGTCACCCCCGCCTTCCATGAACAAGCGGAGAGAACCGCCCAGGATTTTGTCCGTGTAAGGTTTGATCGTCAAGTAAGTTTCGCTACCGAAAACAGTATTGTACGTGTTGCTATACCATTTTTCCCGGTCTACACTCGATGGCAACAGGAACACGGGGAGCCCGAATCCTAGCACGGCGAGTATCACCGCCACTTTCCTGTATCTCCGCGTGAAGCGGCTGAAACGGCTGTATCTTCGGTTGAACCGGACGATGCGTTTTAGGCGGCGGATGCGTTGTTGTTGATTTTTTTGTTTTAACGGTATTTTTTCCATCAGTGCGGGGACGAAAAAGAGTGCCACGGCAAGCGATACCCCCAAATTAATAATAATCACGGCAGAAAAGTCCCACATGCTTCTCATGATTGAACTGTCCATGTTAAAAATCACGCTCAACGCTCCCACGGTGGTCAGCGTGGCGGCAAGCACGGCAAGGAATGCTTTTCGGTTCCTGTGGTGACGGTAATGGTCGGTCATCACGATCACGCTGTCAATGACGATACCGAATGAAACCGTGATTCCTGCCAACGTGTACAGGTGGATTTCTATTTTGAAAAAATAGTAAAACACGAGAGCGATTAGTAAGTTTGCCGCCAGACAGATCGTGATAATTCCAAGGTAACGGAAATCTCTGCTCACGAGGTACACGAAGAGCAGTAATATCAGAATCGTGAATCCTGTCCGGTACAGAATCTGAGCCAATTCGTCCTTGATCTCCGTGCTGTTGTCCCGGATAAGTTGCACGGAATAGTTTGCCGGGAAACTTTCGGCGAGCCGTTTCATTTCATCTTTGATTCTTCCGGCGAGTTCTATCATGTTCGTGTTCTTTTCCGCGTATACGTTCAAGTTGATCCGGTTCAGCCCGTTGATTCTATAATACGCTGAAGGGTCCCTTTCCCGGTAATCCAGACTCACGATATTTTTCAGGTAGATGATTTTCCCGTTGATCACTTTTATCGGGAGATTCATGATATCGGTTTTATCCTCATCCGAGTTTCCCTTGAACACTAGGTAAGAGTATTTCTTTTCCGGCGTGATTTCGGTCAATACTTTCCCGGCATCATTCCTGTAATAGTAGCGGGAAATAGCACTCGATATATCTGATGCGGTAATTCCAATGTCTGCGAATAATTCCCGGTCATAATGCATCACCCATTCGAACGGGACAGCCCCCGTTACGCTCATGCTCTCCACGCCCGGCATGGTCGAGACGAGAGGGGAGATATGATCTTCCGCGAAAGTGGCGACTTCCTTCGAGTTACCCGGTCCCGTGAGCACGTAATTCATCAATAAACGCCGTTCCGATTCTGTCGCTTTCCCGTCATGAAATTCTCCGCCGCCGACAGCACTCACTGAAACACCCTCCGGCAGTCCCGGTGCTACCGACCGGATGATGGAGGACACGTATAATTTGACTGCATCTATATTTTCTTTTTCATCGATTGTCAGTTCAATCGTTCCGAACCCGTTACCCGTGGAAGAATGCAGCTCTTTCAGTCCCCGGATGCGTGCCAGTGCACCCTCCAGTTTCGTGGTTACCTCCGTTTCCAGCAATTCCGGGTTGGCATTGCTCCACGAGAACGACACGTTCAGCTTGTTCGACCGGGACGACGGTTCCAGTTGCAGCGATAGCCTCGGGATCAAGCTGATTCCCAGTAGCATCATTACCACGAACAGGGTATTTATCGAAAAAGCTGACAAACGCATGTTTTAATTTTAGATTTCTTGATTTATGATTTTAGATTTAAGATTGATAATCGAAAATCGTAATTCATAAATCATAAATTAATTAGTTTTCAATTGTCACGTTGTTCATGTGCGACAACCCAAGATTATTCTCGTGAATTACCGTGTCACCGGGTACGATACCTTCTTCCACGCTGACCTCCGAACTGTTCTCGTAACCCGTGGTGACGTATCGCCAGATGGCTTTCCCCTTTTGATAGACGAACACGACTTTCTTCCCTTGGCGGGGCAATACTGCCGACTTCGGGACAATGATTTTATTATCTATCTGCCGTTTCACGAGAATACTCACGTTCATCCCGTCCACGAGCAAAGCTCCCCGATTCCCGGTAACGGCTTTCACTTTCACCATTCCGTTCTCGTCAATCCGGGGATTCACTTCCGTGATTTCTCCTTTCAGCGTGTGTTCATGATTGGCGTATGGTGTGATTTCCACTTCCATACCCGCTTGGAGGTTGGATATTTCTGTTTCCAGCACGTTGAACACGACTTCCATTTTTGAATCGTCTATCAAGGTGCAGAGCGATTTATATGCTGCCGTCTGGTTATACGGTTTAGCTTCCAAGTCTGCCACGATGCCATCGAAAGGTGCGGTTGTCCTCACGAGTGAATACTCCCGTTGCGCTTTCTTGTAGGCGTTAATGCTGTTTTGATAACCGCTTTGCAGGTATATTGCCTCCATTCTCTTGGGAGGAATCTTCACCGTGTCCTCCAATGACTTCAATCCTTCCGATATCACGGCCAGTTTCAAATCGAGATTCGCTTTTTCCATGGTAAGGCGTGCGTCTTCCAGCGTCTGTTGTGCCTTGTAATCATCCACTATGGCAAGTACGTCCCCTTTTCTCACCCGGTCGCCATTCTTCACCCTCACCTCCCTGATCATGTCCGCCACCTCGAAATTGACAGTTGCCTTCCGTGTCGCTTCCGCCTTCCCGTTACTGATCAATTCCAGATTAAACGGCGCCACTCGTGCCACTTGCACTTTCACCACGTGGTTTTCCTCCTGCTGTTCCATCTTGGCTAGTTCCTCTTCCTCTGTTTTTTTACTCTTGCCATTACAAGCAAGCAAAAGGAGAGAGGTCACGATGGGTAGTATAAACTTGTAATTCATATAACAAACTTTTCAATCCTTTTTACAATTCCTCAAAGGTGGGAAATAATATTTAAAAGACATGTGTGTTAAGTTGAGAGAATCCTGAGAATTAATGCAATTTTTTTCATTTGGATAGAATTTTATTCACATTCGGGTATTGAATTATGTGTATTTTCAAAATATGCTTTTATTTTTTCCGACTCGTTCTTGTTTAATACAATAAAGTTTTTGCAATACCCGAGTGTCATTGAGAACAGAATTGGTTTTTCTCCACGAGAGAGTGTTAATTCTTTTTTTAAACTTACTACATGCCAATTGTATTTTGAGAAAAATTTCTTGTTAGCCCTAAATTTGCTTAATGGGGTTAGAATATAAATAGGTCTTTTAGAGTTTTTTGTGGATAAAGCTATGTCTTCATAGATGGCTGCATTACAATCATCACAAGTAGAAAGAGGTACGTACATAAATAATGCGTCATCAAAATTATCTGCTTTCAAAATTTGTTCGAGATATTTAGATTCTTTTTGAATTTCATTTTCCGATATTAAACGGATTTTTAAATCTGCTCGTGATGTTTCGATTAATATCTCTTGGCTAATAATTACTTTGTTTAAATTTTGGACTATATGATAATGTCTCCATGTTAATAGAATTATAACAATCGTGTATATTATGAATAAAATAATCCATAAACTATTATTCTTTATTTTCATGGGCTTTCGTTTTTACTTTAAGGAGTAGAGGATTGGCATTTTCATCGAGTTGTGGTAAATTATGTTGTTTGGAAAATGTTTTTTTCAGATGATCCGGAATTAAAGTTGATTCAACAATATAATAGAAAAAACCGTTTTGGAAATTGACTGGAAGAATTGCTTCGTTCGTAGGAATGGTAAAACCTGTTATTCCCAAAAAGTTGTAATATTTTTCTATAACAGTAGTTGTTTTACCATAATGAAATGCGTGTAGATAATTGTTTTCAAATTGGAATCCTAAATATAATTCGTTATTAGTAATGAAGATAGGCATTATACGGGCTATATATTCATGATTCTTGATGTTTTTATCGAAATCTACGACACTGGTATACTCTTTTTCTAGTATCTGGTCTGGGATTTGATATTTTCCGCAATCTAAGTTATAATATGGAATAATACCATTTTCTGTTAATTCATATATGGTATAATTTAAAGAGTAATAGAAAAATATTTTTTTATCAAGTTGGACGAAATTACTATTATCTTGATAATGTCGCCAGTTCAATTCATTTTCTTTAATCTCTTTGAATCTCTTGATGATCTTATTTTCTTTTATGGAATAGTAATTAAGACGGAAACTCGAGTTTTCTGAAGACGATGAACCAATATATATAGCCCATAAATCTTCATTTATTTTTATGAAAGATGAGCCGAACACACCGATGTATATCTCGTTGATAAATCTGCCGCCGGGAGAATATTCTACAATTTTGTGCCCATTTCGATCAAGAACGAAAAAATGTTGGTTGTCGTCTATGTAAAAATCTTCTGTTACAATATATTCCCCCGGGCCTCTTCCTTGGCTGGATATTTGAAATGCAAAGTTCCCATCTTTCTTGAATGTGATAATACGATTGTCTGATAAAAAAGTATACATACTATCTTTTGCATAGAATCGTTCTGCCCATGTTAATAAGGATTCTTCTTTTGTTTCAAGCGGAATGACTTCAATAGACGAAGTATCGAAAATTTGTCTCCAATCAATACTTTTAGATTTTGAAGGATTTAACTCTATGCTATAAAGAGTGTTTTTATCATTACTGTTTTTTTGGGGTGAGCATCCTAGTACAAGACAGTATAAAATAAATGAAAGTAAATGTAAAGTTTTCATCGTTTGTAGTTTAATAACGAGAGCTATAAAATTACTATAACTCTCGTTGGATTGATTATTCAGAACAACCGTAATCTTTTTCGTCAGCACAGTAATATTGCCACATTCCACTTCCAATTGGTCTGCCTTTTAGTGGATATTTTTTAGTAGTACTCCCTTCTCCTAAAGCTACAGCTTCAATATTTTTTAAAGAGATAGCTGTCGTTTTTTTTCCGATATTAAGGTTTATTTCGAGGCTTGCGATAATTGCCAACGTTAAAATAGTTGCTGCAATAAGTAATTTTTTCTTCATATTCTTTACTGTTAAAGTTTTTCTATTCTTTTCACGCACACACTATTGTTCTCTCAAACAATTTAAAGATGACGTACATCTTTTTTCCAATAAAAATACTATCTTCGCTTCACCTCCTTACTTTTTTTAGGAGAGGGTAGGCGACAGCCGGGGACGGTTTCTCAAGGTAATTCCCGACGTCGCCTTTACTCTCGGTTCATATTTTTGTTTTCTGTCTGTAACAACGTTTCAAATATATAGCGGAAATTCGGGAAATAATCAATAACAAGTTAAGAGAATCCTCATAATTTTTCACGGGATGGAGGATTTCTGCCCAGTTTCAGGGATGCTTAAGGTGATTTCCAGGATATAATGGACGTTTTAGATTTATTTTATAGAAATCCTGTTGATATGATTTCCCACTCATTTCCCATTCAAGTCCCACTCGAGCTCTATTTTGATAAAAAATATATAGAAAATTACTTGCATTTAGAAAAAAAATGTTGTATATTTATATACTGTTATTTTAACGAGAAAAAGCCGTAACAACCTTGAATAGGGCAAAAATTTTCAAGGAAGACGGCTAAATGTTTAATTAAAAAATTTAAAGAATGGCAATTTTAGATGAATCTATGTTAGTGGGAGCCTCGGGAAAAATCGATGGCTACGTGGTCTACAAGGTAGGCAAAAAGACTTACGCGCGGAAATCGCCGAGAACGATAGCGAATCCCCGCACGGGAGGACAAACGGCGCAACGGTCGAAATTACCGGGTGCGCAGACGATGCACCGGGCCGCACGGGGAAGCGTGCTGGAACAAGTTTACACGATCGTGGCACGAGAGGAAGAAAGACTTTCGGGGTACCATTGGTTTTTACACGCGAACATGAACGTGTTCGGGGTGGACGATTACGTTGACTATCCCCGTTTAATGCTGACGGCGGGTAGTTTGCAATTACCCTTCGGGATGCGGCAGGTAGCGGCTGACGCGGGGCAGCTGGAGGTGGCGTGGCAAGATAACTCGTCGACGGTGACGGCTCAATCGACCGACCGCTTGATGGTGGCTGCCATTTTCGACAACGAGCCCTATCAGCCCGTCGTGTTGGAAAACGTGCGGGGATGCCGCGCCGACGGGAAAGGGTGCGTGTATTTGCCGGAAGGCGAATGGACGGAGGCGCACTTGTATTGTTTCTTCGGGACTGTGGATGGGAAACGCTATTCCCCGTGTATGTATTTTTCTATTCGTAAATCTTAACGGGTGGTAGTTATGGCTATATTTGATCCTACTATATTTCAGGGGCTTTCAGGTTCCGTGGGGAACGTGACGGCGTACAAATTGGGCGACAAACACGTGGCGCGGGGAAAAGCGATAGTGATAAAGGACGCCAAGACCTTGGCACAATTGAAGCAGCGGGAGCGTATGCGGGTGGTCACGGCGCTTCGCCGTGGTTTTATCGTCGTGCTGGAAGCCGGGTATTGCTCCGCTTCACGAAAAGTATGCTCGAATTGTTTCGTGAGGGATAATATCGGGAAAGTCGAGGTGGACGACGAGTTGAACACTACCGTGGATTTGTTGTCGCTGTCCCTCTCGAGCGGAGAACTCGGGATGCCCCGGATCGGGGCGGAAGTGGAGGCGGGCGAGCGGCAAGTCGTGTTCCGCTGGGAAAGCCAGCCGTTAATGCCCCGGATGGCGAAGGACGATCGCCTGTTTGGTGCGGTGTTCGAGCGAGTGTTACGGAGAAGCCGGCTCGTGGAGTTGGGGACGAGGGGAGAGTGTGGCGAGTTGGCATGGATGCTGCCCGAGGAGTGGGATGCGGGGCAACTGGTTGTTTACGGTTTCGCCACCAGCGCTAACGGGAAGAGGGCTTCCGGGACGCTGGGAATACTGGGATAATGTTATAAACAAATCTCCTTGTCAGTAAAGGAGATTTGTTTTTAACGGGATAATGGTATCGTGGTATATGAATAATTGTTTGTTATCGTGATAAAGGAACGGGAGTTCCTCTTTGCCTGTCGTGAGATCGCGTAGCCAGTACAGGCGGTCGCTAGGTACGTTGTTGAATAGAAGGTAGTTGTGGCGGGCAATTTTAGTCCCGGCGTTTTTCCATTCGTTGTCCCAGTACAAGAGTTGATAACGGTGACCGATCA
Organism: Butyricimonas hominis; assembly: GCF_014287455.1. Taxonomy (NCBI): domain Bacteria; kingdom Pseudomonadati; phylum Bacteroidota; class Bacteroidia; order Bacteroidales; family Odoribacteraceae; genus Butyricimonas; species Butyricimonas hominis. The sequence goes on along the minus strand of NZ_JACOOH010000003.1, from coordinate 172,327 downwards.
CGATATGGTTTTCCGCGTTACAGGGAGCTACGCGGATTTTTTTCACTTTCATGGGACGTTTTAATGACATTTCGTTGGTGCTTTCATAAGAAGGATACTGCATACTCGTGTTATATAAAGGACCCCAACGTTGATTGGGATATTTTGCGATATCCGGGTGTAATTTCATGTATGTTTCTTGCCCTTTTTGCTTCCGGGCAACCTCGGGAGAAAAAACGGGTAAGGGAGTGGCTCGTTTTAGAGAATCTTCAGGGGTATATTCGTCCGTGAGAAATTCAATGATGCTCATGTTGCTTCGGGGAAACTCACCCGGGGCGACGTATCGATAGAAACGGAACGGACGGCATATTTCCGGGGTGTATTCCTGGAAATTGAGGATGGGGGCTTCCCGGATGGTGTAAAGCAGTGTCGAGTCTGAAAAATCCTCGCGGTTAGCCCCCTCGAATCGACCGCCTATCATTCGTTTTGCTTGTTCTTTCAAGTAAGGTTTTTCCGGAAATTTACGGAGAAGAACAAGAGTGTCTTTACGGGTTGAATGTTCCGGCACTATTTCCACAATTTGATATGATCCGGAAAGCGAATCAGCGGGAGCGATGTAAAATGGGGAAGCGAATGACACAAGCGTGTCCCCCCGGAAATAAGAGGGAAAATAAAGCGTGTGGTATACCACATTCTCGAACACGACCTGTTTTCGTGCTTTGTCGATTTTTCCCCATGTCGCGGGAGCTGTACCTGTTGGCGTGTTGTCGAACGTGTAAAGGAATGCCAAGTGATTGGGTGTATCTTTGTCGAAGGGAAGGGACACTCGTGTAACCCGGTAATATTCCCCGGTTACCTCTTTGAGGCAAGGGGTATCAAAATAGTCCGGTAAGTATTCCCCTTCGGCTTTTAACATGTAGGGACTGTTTGTTTGTGCGCCGAACGTGTTTCTGAAAAAACTGGGGGAAGCGCTGGAGTAGGGGCTGAGGGTGTCGAAATTGAAAGTTTTGTTATAAAAATTTTGATTTGTCGTGCTGTCAATAAATTTACAGTGGAAATGTCTATTTGTTTTCTCCCGAAAAGACACGTTGTGGTCCACGACCACGGGGATCCCGTAAGCCCGGAATATGTTGCAAGCGTTGTTTGCCATGCAAATACAATCCCCTTTATATCCAAGGAAAAGGTCATATACACCCACGTGTTGCCATTGATTGATTGCTAATGACGAGCGTATAAATCGAGTATAATGATTGTAACGTAAGATGAAACCGAGTATATCTTTCATGGTGGAACGATCCAGCCAGCCTTTGAACATGTCGTTTAGTCTTTTCCCGTTCTCGAAGAACGGGTAGCCTGCGATAGCCCGGTAGGGGAGAATCAATTCTTTGAATTGTTCAAAGGTGAGATAGGAGGCGTGCGGAGAGGTTTGCCATGCTTGGAAAGCATTTTCTATATGTGACACGAGAAAAGCGGAAGATATGTATTTCGGATCGGGAAATGTCCCTTTTTTGATTGTCGGGGTGTCAACGGGCATAGCGTTGATTAATTTTTTTATCGCGATTTGGAAATAATAATTTCTTTCCTCGTAATATCTTGAATTTAGCATGGTGTCCCGTATGTTACCCGTGGCGTATTTGTATAAGCTGTCTATTCTGGTATGCCATTTATAAATGGAAGAATCCGGGAATATAGCTTGTTCCGTGGAAAGATGCCATTTCATGTTGTCGATCAAGAAACAGGCGGCTTTGTATTTCAGGGAGTCGGCAGGAGCTTCTCGATAGTGGCGTAAGACTTTTTCCAGTTCTCCACGATTGCTCCCGGCGAGGGAAAGGGTTTCTTCCACTCCGGCGGGATAGCGGGTACAGGCAAAGGGTATGATGAGGACTAATAATAAAGCAATTTTTTTCATGAGGATTTCCATTTATCCGGGTAACTTGAATCGATAAATAATCATTTGTTCTTTTTCTTCGTCAATTATAGCCTGGGAATAATAATAAGGTTTAATGTACCCGGCAATTTTTAGGGTTTTCGGGACTGGCACGTCGCCGATTAATATTATATTCTCGTAAATTTGCAACCCGTCGGAGTTCTCTTTGTCACCCTTCGTGTATGAACGGAATAGGGTATTCGTTTCATTTATGTATTGCAACCAACCGTAGTAACCTTTATTCTTGCGTTCTTCATCATGATATTTGCGGCACTCTTTGTAACTGTTGATTTTTTTGTAACCTGTATTCATGTTTTTCTCCGAGAAGCCGAATGATAAAAGGGGTGTATAGTCGAAGTCATATTTGTAGATTAAAGAGTCCGCCTCGTATGATACATAAACATTGCCTTGATTATCTATATCAAAATTGATTCCCGAGAAGACAAGGAACTTGAGAGGATTTGATTTGTAAAATTCGGGATAGCCACCCCCGAGCATCCTTCCGTCTGCTTCGGTTTGTATATTGACTTCCGATATATGCCTGCACTTTTTCATGTAACGGTCTGTTTGTGCTATATAGTCCAAGTTGGGATGTTCCGAATACATGTTGAAATAGACGTTGTCGTTATAATTTTTACATGCCAAGCGATCGTATTGATGCGTGTATATGGCAGATGTTTTTGTGATGTCAGTGCTTTTATTTCTTTCGAGGAAAAATGTCTTTTTTAGATTGAAGGTTGAATCGTATACATGATGATCCAATTGGAAACCCAGTAGGAATAAATCTCCATCGGGAAGTAAAGTATATCCCGCGATTTTTCCGGCTGTTGTTTCGTGTGGGGCTCTACCTTGCCCGAGATACCGGTGTTTGAAGTTTCCCAAGGTGTCGAACGTGAAAAAGTAGCAATAGTACGTGTCGATGAAAAATAGGTCATTGTTTTGTGTTATACCGGATTTGTCTAGATACGAGGATTCTATGTGTTCCATGACAATGGTATCCCAATCTATTTTTGTGATTCGAATGGCTTTTTCCGGATTTGTAGGTTGAGGAAATAGATTTATATCCTCTGTGTGGCATGATACCAGAAGTATAATGAATGACGTGTAGATAATTTTCATATACGACATAATTTAAAAAGATTCGTAAGTCTTTAAAGGAAATACTTTTTTATACTTTTTGCTTGGGAAGGTTTAAGATGGATTACCGATTAGAATTATGTTATTATTTTCTTGTAAAAAAATAGTGATAATAATTTGGGAGAAATAACTTGGTTAATTAATATAATATTATCTATTTTTTTTGCTGTCGTTTTGATAATAACGGGATTATCTTTGAGATTGAGAGAGGTGAATATATTTTGTTCATCAAAACAATGATATTTAAAATTGTAAGATAACCAATCTCTTTGAATTTGTTTGTCTTGTTTCTCCATAATTAAATAAATAGAATTGATATCAATTTTTAATTGATTTATTTCTTTAAACAAGTCTATAACGCAAGTATAACATGCGTCTTTGGGTAAGAGTAAGATGAAAGTAGTATCACGAGTATAGAATGTTGAATCGTATTTTTCTATATATTGTAAGATTCTTTCATAAGAAGACATGGAGCAAAGGATATTTTGTTCAATATAGAATTCATTTTGATGGTTCTTGGAAATCATAATGTTCATGTAATTTTCTAACTTTTTATTTATAGACTTATTCGAAATAAGTCTATAAATTAATAAGAAATTGGATAAAATAATTATTCCACAAAAACTAAATATAAATAATAATTGATTTTTAGAATTGAATCGTATCGCCATATTATTATATTTTAAATTTGATTTTGATTATAGCTGGATTTTGCTCACCATTAATAAGTGAGATATTTGTTTTCTCCAATATGTATTTCTTTAAAGTGTTTTTCATCATTTGTTGTTCTTGATGGGAATAATCTTTATAATCATTATAAACACCATAGAAAAAAGTTGAATCTGCTGCTTTAAAAAGAAATACATCTTCTTCATTAGGATCACTCTGCCAACGAAGACCTTTGTGCTCTTTGAGAGAAAAGATAAAATATGTTTCCTGTGCTTTAGGTGCGCAACATCCGAAATAAAAATATTCAGAGGTGTTGTGTATATAAATAGGAAGTTTGTAATAATTTGTGTGCATGTATTCTTGTATAGGAAATCCTTCTCCAGGTTTTGGATGTACATAGTATTGAGGAATGTATTTGTCTTTAAAATCAATAGTAACAAAGGGTTCAGGTTTGTTATCTACAATTTTATAACAAATATTATCGCCTTGTAAAGGGCGTATGATGTATTCATTTTTATAGGATTGAGTGATAATATGTGTTGGAAAGATGAAATCTATGCGTTGTAAATATTTGTTTATGAATCTTCCTTCTTTATCAAATTCTATTAGACAATAAAAATCTTGCCTGAAATCACTAATATTAGGAGGATTACAACAGAATAAGAAGAAACCATTATTGCCTGATGGACAGATTTCTACAAAATCTAAATACCGTTCATCTAGGTTGTCCATTTCTGGAATAGTACGTTTTATGAATTTGCCATCTTGTAGATTGTATGTTATGATTTGATTTGTATAATCTAGTGCTAATAAATATTGATAGTCATTTGATAGACAAATATCTCTTAATGCCATATATTCTTCTGGACCTCTTCCTCGATTTCCTATTTTTCGTATAAATTTACCATTATGGTCAAATACTAATATACCTGTTGAATTTAATACTATTATTTCTTTATTTTTCGAGAGTAAAATCTTTTTTATGTGGGTAATAAATGATTCTGGGGTGACTTCTAATCGTACAACTTCTAATGAATCAATATAGCGACTAAATTCATTGGCCATTGTGGCTTGCTCTAAAGGAGTAATAGTGTAAAGTGAGGTTGTTGTTGTTTTAGGAGTTGATTTGCATCCCCAGATAAAGATAAATGCTATTGTAATATATAAAGTTGATTTCATAATGATTGTATTGGATGAGTTTTGAAATTGTTTTGAAGAAAGTATTCTTATTTTCACTAAAGTACTTTATCTATTATTCAATTGATAGAAATTGAATTATTTGATTAAAGTACTTTAGGATTTTTAATTTAGAAAGAAATGTCTCTTAACCCCCATTTGTCGCATCCTTCAACTATTGCATAATTACATCGGTCACGAATACAGCTAGGTGATGCACCTTCGCAACATCGATTGATCCAATTTTCCATAGCGTAGTTTCGACATCCTGCAGTTATTTGGAAGTATGTTTTACTTCCACCTGAACCTTCTCCTAATGCTAACGCCTCCGTATTAAATAACGGAAAGTTTGCTAAAGATGTGTTGAGTGATACGTATACATTGACTACAATTATTGTGGTCAAGATGATACTACCCCAAATGATGCTTTTCATTATTATCAAAATTTATTATTGATATGTATAGTTCCGTCTTTTACCCGTGTATATCGTTTCAACGGGAGAGATGACGTTTGTCTCGGATTTTTTTATCTTTACACTTTCTTCTTTTTTGAGGAAGTTGGCGGTGTCGGGGTCTTGCTAGGATTGTTCCGGCACCGCTTTTCTTCCATTTGATGATGTTTAATGGTTTGTTTGACTTCTATTCAATCACGTTGCCGTCTAGCTTCAGCTCGTGTATTTTGGATGAAGTGTTACATAACACTTGTATCGTTTTGTTGAAACGTCCAAGCGAGTTGGGCTTGAAGGTTACTTTTATATCTTTTGTCTTGCCCGATAGAACGGGACTTTTGTCCCATTGGGGGGCGGTACAGCCGCAAGTGGTGACGATATCCCGGATGATGAGGGGGTGTTTACCCGTGTTCTTGATGATGAAGATTATATCGGGGTGATCGTCGTAATGCAGGGTTTGCAAATTGACGGAATCTTGCAATATCTCTACCGTGGTGAGCGGGGCGTTTGTCCATTCTTGAACGGGAGCGGTAAAGGCAAGCCAACATGTAATGATGGCTGCCGAACATGTGACAAGTATACCTATATATATAAGGTGTGTTTTTTTCATGATGGTGGTGATTACAAGTTGAATTGGACAAGTTTCGCGTCGGGAGTAGTCCCGTAGAGTTGGTTTTCTTCCGTGTCGAACGCGAGGTAATTGGCGGCTTCCGGCAGGGTGTAATTATTTAACAGGGTTCCGTTCCAGTCGAAGACGAGGAGGGTGGAACTGTTGATGATTTTTTGCCCGTATTCTTTGTATGTTTTACCGGAGTATAGCACGTAAATTCGTTCATTAGACACTGCCACTTCCCGGAAGCCCGTGACGTTATCCGAGTAATAAGCCACGAGGGGATGTTTTCCGTCATTGATGTCCACGTGGGGATAGTAGTACGTGTGACGGCAGACGAGCGAGATCGTGTTGCCGTTGATGCGACAGATATCGAGTTGCCCGCTACGGATGTCGGTGCAGACGAAAGCCTTGTTGTCCGGGCGTAGGCGTAGTACGGTGCTTGCCCAAAGGATGCTTTTCCCGTAATCGGATAACTCGGGATAAGCGGGATGCACGGGGTAGGGGACGGCGTATGATTCGCTGCCGTCGTCCAGTGAATAAAAACGGTAGCGGCCTTGCTCGTAAAGCCCGGTGGAAATTACGAATCCGTCACCTTGGATAGCCGAGAGATGAGTGTTGGTGCCTTCTGCCAGCACGAGGGGATGAGCCGCGGAGCGGCTTAATGCCTTCGGGTTGTGGCGATGGAGTTTACCGGTTTCAAAATCGAAAACGGATAGTTCCCCTTGTTCGTTTACCGATAGATTGTCAATTGTGTATGCTTCATTTTCCCCTTCGCCGAAAGGTAACCAGTCGCGAGTGGTGTGGTTGGAAAGATCGATGAGGCTGAGGTTATTTTCTTCATAACGTCGTTCCACTGCGAGTAAATCCCCGTGTTTAGTGATTTTTAGCGGTGTCATGATCCCAAACTCGTGAAGATTTGTCACGAGGGTTGAGGTGATTTCATTACCCGAGGTCTGGATGGATGCCGGGATCTCCAAATAGCTGTTATCCGTGGAACAGGATAAAAATAGCGGTATTATAACTAATGTTGCAAGATGTTTTTTCATGGTGTTTACTATTTATGAGTCATACCGGGATATATTGTGTTATTGATGATGCATTTGCCTTCCGCGTAAATGCAATCGATTGAAGAAGAGCCTTCTCCTCTTGCAAGGGCTTCGACATTGCGGGAGATGGCCTCTTCTTTTTCAGAAATAGGTGAAAAACTGGTTAATAATCCCGCTAATAAACTTATCGCAACGATAATCGTATTTTTTCGGTCTAAGTGTTTCATATTTCAAAACTTTTTATTATATTGCATTAATTTAGTTTCGCTGTGTGCAACAAAAATATAAATAAAAAACAGGAGGAAGACAAATGCAAGTTCATAGAATTCTCATAAAATTGAAACATATAGGAAGCACACCATTATTTAGGGAAACGGTAATGGCTGTATTGGCTATTGGTTTCGTTATTTTGCTACAATATTGGCTTGTTTATTTGTTGTATACGGGAGAGAATGGAAAAATAAGAGATGAATTGAATAGGTCGACTTTATGGAGTATTGGGTACTGGAGTGGACGAGAGGGAATGAAAGTTGATAGTGTCGTGAGATATTGGGGTTATGATGCAAAAACACATGTATTGACGATCGGTATTCGTGATAAAGAATATTGTTTCGAGATAGATTCTATAGAAGCCGCTTGGGAGATGGATGCTATTGTTACTTACGACGTGAACTTGCAGAACCCGATTACCTTGGCTTGTTTGGATTCGTTGGTTAAGCATAGGGCGGAAGAAGTAATCGGTAATCTCTCAATCGCTTTCCGTCGCGTAGATTCATTGGGCAACACGAAAGAGGTATATCCGCCGGGTAACACGAGGTATATGGATATGGAGGAAGCGGGATACGTGCGATTGGGATATATTAGCGGGGAGAAGGTGGGAGTGCTTTTTGATTTCACGTGGAAGGATTTTCTATACAGGTTCTGGTGGCAGTTTACCGGGATTATTTTGGTCGGGTCTGTACTCGTGGTGTTGATTGTATCTTTTGCCTGTAGGATTTGGAAACAAAGGAAGTTGCGACAATTGCAGGAAGCGTGTTTAAGACAAAGAATGCATGATTTGAAAAGACCCGTGGGAGCGGTCGAAGGACTATTTCTTCGATTGCAGCGGCAGATTCAGAAGGTTTCGGATAGAGAGAAAGGCGAGATGTGTGATATCGGGTTGGAAAAAGCAGCCATGCTGAAAAGGGAAATGAGTAACGTGTTGCAGTTGGCGATGTTGATGTACCGCAAACGAGTGGAATGGGTGGATATTTCATTGAAAGAGGAATTGGTAGCGTTGGCAGCGGAAGAGCAGTTTGCTAACCCGGAAAAGGATATTCGGGTAGAGTTGGATTACAGGTTGCCGAACGTGTTGTTGCTCTCGGAACAGTTCGTGTACGCGTTGCGGAATCTGATGGATAATGCGGTGAAGTATTCCGGGGAAACGGTTTTTATAAAAGTAGCTTGTTACCGGGAGGGGAAAGCCCTTGTCGTATCAGTGACGGACGAGGGGAAAGGTATTGCTAAAAAAGATTTACCTTATATTTTTGAAGAGTATTGGCGAGTTGGTAGGGATGAGAAAGCAAAAGGCTTCGGGTTGGGATTGGCATCCGTTCAGAAAATTGTGAAAAGGCATAAAGGGAAAGTTCACGTGGAAAGCGAATTGGGAAAAGGTTCCACGTTCACTATAAAATTAGATAACTATGGAAAGAAAGATAAAACTTTTGTATGCCGAGGACGAGAAGGAGATGCGGATTACGTACACGGAAATATTATTGGAGCAAGGATTTGACGTTTATGCCGTGACGAATGGGGATGAGGCATGGGAGGCTTACCAAAAGGATGAATGGGATATATTGTTATTGGATATCGAAATGCCGGAAAAAACCGGGGAGGAAGTAATCCGGTTGATTCGGGAGAATGATACTCAGGTGCCTATCGTGGTATTTACCGGATACGACCAAGAGGGATTGTCTGTTATGGAAGCGGACGGGGGTGCGGATGATTACGTGAGCAAGGATTGGTCTGTCAAGGTTTTGGTTGATCGTTTGGGCAAGCGTTTGAAAGACGCGATGAGAAGGGCGGAAAGAGGTGAACAACGGGTATTCCGTCTGTCTTCGCGTATGACTTATGACAAGGTTACCAATATTTTGACGATAGACGGTAAGGCGACAAAATTAAAAGGAATGCAGGGGAAAATCATGTTGATATTTTGTACGCGCAGAAACGAAGAGATCAAGAGTACGGAATTATGCAAGGAATTATGGAATTTCGACGATGACCTCAAGAAAGGGGAATTATCAACATATATATCACAATTGCGAAAGATATTGAAAGCCGATCCCTCTGTTGAAATAGTCAATAATAACGGTTGTTACCTCTTAGTAGTTCCGGATAAGTAAACGCATATCTCTTTGCATTTCCTCGACGGCGGAGGAGAATACTTTCGGTTTTTTGTTGATGACGAGGTTGGCGGTGACGATGGCTTTATCGATTTGTCCGCTTTCGGCGTACATTTTAGCGAGAAGGTAGAGGGGGTAGATTCGGTTGGGAACCATGCGGGATGCCGTGAGGAAGGTGGCTTCTGCCAAGTCGTATTGTTGCATTGCCTGATAGTTTTTTCCCATGATATTGTAGATCATCGGGTCGGAGGAAAGAACGGCAGCTTCACGAAGTACCCGGTTACTTTGGTCTGGGTTGTCCGTGCGGGAGAGGCATTGCCCGTACTCGAACAGAAAGGCTGGATGATCTTTCAGAATGGGGTATATCGCCCTGTAATTGTCCACGGTTCGTTTGAATATCTGCATATTAAAATAGATTTGTTCGCTTCTCCAGCGTTTGAATGCTTCTCCGCGTTCTGTTTTTCCCGAGGTGAAGTACCACACGGGAACAAGTAAAAACAGGTAGAATATTCCCACTATCCATCGGGGGGACGGGGCGGAAGGCGATGCCGTACATTGTGCCGTGAGTAGCGAGAACAGGATGGCTAACGGCAACACGTTGAACGGGTAGGAGAAACAGGAGAAGATGAGAAAAGCGATTAACGCTCCCACGTGTCCCGCTTGTTTGTGTATTTGGGCTCGATAGGCATTCCGGATGGCGGAGGCGATGATGCCGAGAAAAAGCAATAGCCCGATAAGACCGTTTTCCACGGTGATTTGAATAAACTCGTTGAACGCGGATTCCGGGGCATCGGCAACGAGTTCTTCTTGTGGCGTGTAGTTGTCTTGCGTGAAATAGGCTTCCTGCGCTTTCCCGTAAGGTCCGGCGAAGTTTCCGAAACCGGTTCCTGTTACCGGGTGTGAAGTTATGATGGTTGTGGATACTTTCCAAATTAAAAGACGTCCGTCGGCGGAGCTTTTTTTCATCATGTATGTACCGATCATTAAAATGCCAATGACCAGAAAGATGACAATCGTGGCGATAGGGGTAATAACGGGATGCGCCCGATAGAATGCGATGCATTGCTGACGCAGGTGATAATGGTATCCCACTACAATTGCACACCCGACGATGGCTGCCACCCATGCACTCCGGCTCATGGTAGCGGGCAGGACGAGAAGGAGGGCGATTACCACGCCGATAGAAATGATATGAGGCCATTTGTGTGTCGTGAGGGCATAGTGTAAGGCCAGAGGAAAGATAGCGACCAGAAAGCCGGAATAGGGCCCCGGGTTAAAGAATGAACCTGTCAGGTCGAACTGGTTGTGAAATGAAGGAGTGAGCCCGTATAGCTGTGCCACGCCCCACATCGCCTCGATAAATCCGACAGCCAGAAGGGCGACATTGACGAAGTTTCCGGAGGAGAAGGAGGTGAGTATCCTGAAAAGGAAATAGGTAACCCCAACGAGCACGAGGATTCCCGCCCGGGCGTGTATTCCTTGCCCGAAGTAGTGCAGGTTCAGCAGGCTGTACGCTATATAGAGAAATACAAGTAGATCCGTGAGCGTGAAACGGAAAGGACGGATCAATGCCAACAATACACAGGGTATTGCAACCCAAGGAAGTATCGAGTAGAACCAAAAGATTTTCGCTATACGGTTTTCCAGTTCCCCTCCCGTGATGAATGTAGAGGACAACAATAATAGCGATAAGATGAAAACAATTGTTCCTAGCGTGTAAGTCTTAATATTCTCCTTCAATAGCATTTTACGTCGTTTTATGCAAAAGTAGGAAAATATATATAATATGTATAATGGAAAGTTGATAATATTCTAAGAATTATCGCTTGCTTCGTCTTCTTCCTCTTCTTGTTTAGGTGGTTGAGGGGTGTTGAAGATGTCGTATTTATCGAGGGGTTGCAGGTATTTCAACCAGCGGAAATCTTTCAGACGTTCTTCTCTCGGGTCGACAAGGAAGAGGGGAGTCAGGTCACCGTCGGGTTTGTTTATGAAAATGATATCTGTCACCCGTCGTTTCTCTATCATGATACGGATGTTGGAACTGGTGGCACGATTGACACCGATAATAGCACCTTGGTCATCCGGGTAGTAAATGGTTTCGCCACTCCCGTCCACGTATACCATGTATAACTCGTTATCCTTGAAATACCCGGTCATATTTCTTCCTTTGATCTGGTCGAACATTTCGGTATCCCATCGTCGTCCGACCATGAAGGCTTTGTTGTTCAAATAGAATTGTTTGATTTGCCCGTTACCCGTGAGCAGTGATATTTTTTCGGCAGTCATCTGGTAACCGGATGCCCATGTAACGGGTTCATTGTACAAGGTTACGGTTGAATCTGCGGTCAGGTATACCATAGAGTCACATACGCCTTGTATATCTTGGCTAAAGAATCTGACCTTATGAAACGCGCGTAGTATTTGATTTTTGGCGGAATCTTGTTCCATATACAGGGTATCGCCGTGCAGGAACAGGGAATCCTGTTTGCTGCAAAGGATAAGTAGGGCACTGTCGGTGACGAATGACTGGTTGGTTTCTCGGTTCATCTGGGCGTAATGTCCTTTCACGATCACGTCGTTGACCGAGTCTATCAAAGTGATGTTCCGGTACAAGTTTGCCATGCCGCTGATACTGTCAATTATCATGGTGTCGCCGTATCCCGTGTAAGTGAGGTGGGTGAGGCGGTTATTTTTATACAACTCGGCATGTCCTAAGTTGGAGTCGTACCATCCATCTTCGGAGTAGAGAGTGTTGTTGTCTTCGCCTTTGCCGTAAATATTGGTGGGACCGAGGATGTACACCAGTTTTGTCTCGGTGTTGTATTTCAATGTATCGGAATAGATATCATAATCGGGGGAAACCACTTTCACGCTATCCTTGAAAAAGGCGAGCTTGGATTGCGTGAAGTAGGTGCCTTGTTTGCTATCCAGCGTGTTTACTTCATCTTTCAGGTTACCCCAGTTGAAATAGTACCCGATGTCGAAAATCCCGTCATAATCCAGATAATTGGTCTTTAGCGTGATTTGCGGGTCTTTGAGGGTTACGTTCCGGCGTACTTGTATCATTTTTTTGTTCGAGTCATAATACATGTAATCCCCTGTCATGTGGATACTGTCATTCTTTATGACCCGCACATGCCCGAAGGCTTCAAGGTAATTGGTATCCGGTCGTTCTACTTGATAAAGACTGTCGCACCACATGAGTACATCATCGTGCTTCATGTGTACGTTCCCGATAAATTTTCGCAGGCTATTCTGGGTATCCATGCTGAAATTATCGGAATTCAGAATGTTTACTTTCGACTTTTTTACTTGTGCCATACCGTTTACGGGGAATAATCCCCATAACACGCATAACATTCCAACCCAAATACCTGCTCTTGCCATGAAAAATAGTCAATCTTAGATCATCAATTATTTAATCCAACCGTCGTAGTGGAATTTGATGTTTTTGTATTCATCGTCGATATGGATATAGGTATTCGCTTGTCTTTCCTTGATCCATTTCTCGATAACTTCCTGTTCTTTTTTTCTTTTCAGCCCGTTCTCGAAGCTCATCCAGTCATCTTCAAGATTAGCCGTGTGAGCGGGGTAATACGCTTTTATTTTGATGATTTTGTACTCGTCGCCTATTTCTGTTCTGTCAAGGAAGGGTTCGGAGATTTCACCTACTTGCAAGCTGTTTACCTGACGTGCCATATCTCCTTTGATTAACTCTTTCGGTAATTTGGAATCCGCGTCGTACGCGTTGAAAAGGAGTCCGCCATTTTTACTGGTTTTTTTATCGGTTGATACCCAGAAAGCGGCTTCTTCGAATGTCCATTCCCCGTTTTTGATGGTAGTCACCAGACTGTCCAGACGTTGAAGGGCTGCTTCACGGTCTTTTTCTTCAATTCTGGGGCGTAACAAGATATGACGAACGTTTACTTTATCTCCTTGGCGGTCGATGTATTGGATAATGTGAAAACCGTATTCCGATTCCACGATTTTGGATATTTTTCCCGGTTTCAAACTGAATGCCGCTTCGGCAAATTCCGGTGTCAATTCGTTCTTGGACATATAACCCAATTCTCCACCTTTAGCAGCGGTTCCCGGGTCTTCCGAGTAGAGTACTGCCAACGTATTGAATGATTGTTTGCCTTCAAGGATGTCATCGCGGTATTGTCTAAGCAGGTTCCGGATACGTTCTTTTTCCGTGTCGGCAATTTTCGGTTTAATCACGATTTGTTGTATCTCGTATCTGTCACCCACTTCCGGTAAACTGTCTTTGTTGAATTTGCGGTAGAAATAACGTACTTCCGAAGGGGTAACCCGAACGTTTTCCACTATTTTCTGTTGCATCCGATTGGTGATCATTTGTTCCCGCATCGGGGTACGCATTTCGTTTTTGATTTCCTCGTATGATTTACCGAAATAGCTTTCCAGTTTCTCGCGTGAACCGATGTTTCTCACGTATTCTTCCAACTGAGAGTTTAATTGTGCTTCTACCTCTGTGTCGCTAACAGCAATACTATCTATTTTGGCTTGCGCCATCAATAGCTTCTGAACCAGTCTGTTCTCGAATATTTGAGCTTTGGCATCGGCTTGGTTAGCGATTGCGCTTCGCGTCTGTTCATGTAAAAAATCGTTCTCGATGTCTGATTTCAACACGATTTCTTCTCCGACCACAGCGATAATCTTGTCAATCACGTTCTTTTGTGCTGAAGCATAACTAGCTAAAAATAAAAGTATAAGCAGTGATAAATATCTCATAATCCTTTAATAAATTTATACTCAATAAAAACGCTCTAAACTAATACTTTTTCTTCAAATCTAAGAATAATCCGTTCGTTTTCGCTTTTTTATTTTTAATTTTCAAATCCTGTTAATAAATTTTGACGTAATCTTTACGTGTTCCTTCCGCGTTTATGTCTTTCTCTAGGTTTTCCTCGAAGGCTATTTTGCGTTTGTTCAATAATAGTATTTCGATTTCTTTTTTCACGTACCCGAGGGGAGCAGTTTCGTGTTCTTGGCGAGTTTCGTATATTTTCAGGAAATAGTAATTCTCATCATTTTCCGTTTCTATCAACTCTTTGTTTTTATATTTGGCTTCCCAATCACTGCCCGTGATGGGCAACAGGTTCAATATATCGCGCAAGGGTATCCATTGGTCATTGAAGTTATCGTATTTTTTAGCCGAAGTAATGCAATACTCTTCCAGTGCCGCTTGATCTTTGGCATCTTTCGAGCGGAACCATTTCCGTACGTTGTCAATATTGATAGCCGATTTCGGCAACACGATAAACAATGCCCGCACGACGGGAGTGTTGAGTATGAAGTTGAACTTGTTGTTGTCGTAATATTGCGCTATCTCGGCATCGCTGATACCCCGGTCGAGTTTTTGAGCCACGAGTTTCTCCTTGTATTTATGGATGAGGATGGACGAGGAGTAATCTTCCACTTGCTTGCGGATATTCTTTTCTTCATCGCTTAGATTCTGGATTGCCTTGTGGAGCAGGAGTTCCTTGGTTATCCAGTTTCTCACGTAACTTTGTGCCATGATCGTGCTGTCTGCCGAGGGGGTGCCGGCGGGGATGATACTATTTACTTCCGAGAGGAATAAATATTTATCAAATGCTTTGGCAACGAGCTTTTCCTCTTCGGGGAAATTTTCTTTACATGCGCCCAGAAAAAGGGTTATCAACAGTATATATTGTAATTTCATCATCTCGCTTGAATTATATTCGGGCGAAAATAATAAAAAGCGATTTAATTCTATCGATTCGTGGCAGTTTTTTCGTGTATTTTGTATTTTTGTGGAAGATTTCGAATGATGACCCGCGATATAAAGGATATATTGAAAACGTACTGGGGATATGATGAGTTTCGTTCCCTGCAAGAGGATATTATCCGCTCCGTGATGAGCGGGAGGGATACACTTGCCCTTATGCCGACGGGTGGGGGTAAGTCCCTTACTTATCAGGTGTCGGGATTGGCGATGGAGGGCGTCTGTCTGGTGGTGACTCCTTTGATCGCGTTGATGAAAGATCAGGTGGAAGATCTGAAAGGGAGAGGAATTTCGGCTGAGGCGATTTATACCGGGATGAAGACGGAACGGGTGGCATCTATTATTAATAAGTGTATTTACGATACGGTGAAGTTCCTTTATGTTTCTCCCGAGCGTTTGTATTCCGAGCGTTTCCGTGAAAAATTACGGATGATGAACGTGTGCATGATCACGGTGGACGAGGCTCACTGCATATCGCAATGGGGATATGATTTTCGCCCCGCGTACTTGCGAATAGCGGATGTGCGGGAATACTTCCCCGGGGTGGTTATCCTCGCCTTAACCGCCACGGCAACTCCGGCAGTGGTGAAAGATATCCAGCAACAACTTCGTTTCGAGACTCCCCGTGTCCTGTCAAAGAGTTTCCGTAGAGAGAATATCTCGTACGTGATTCGGGAAACGGAGGCGAAACCGCTCGAACTTTATAACATATTGTCCAAGGTGCGGGGAGGGGCTATCGTGTACGTGCGTACACGGGAGAAAGCCTCGTCCGTGGCCGCTTTCTTGAATAAATCGGGAATAAAATCCGATTTCTATCATGCCGGTTTGTCTTCTTTACAGCGGGCACGGCGTCAGGAATTATGGAAGAACGGGGAAGTACCCGTTATCGTGGCTACCAATGCTTTCGGGATGGGGATTGACAAACCGGATGTGCGGGTAGTGGTGCATTACGATATTCCGGACAGTCCCGAGGCATATTTCCAAGAAGCGGGACGAGCCGGACGGGACGGGAAGCGGGCGTATGCCGTGTTGTTGTCTTCTCCCCCGGCCGTGGGTGCGTTAAAAAGGCGTATAGAGGATGCGTTCCCGTCGAAAGAGTATATTAAACGGGTGTACGAGGCTTTGTTTAACTATTATCAATTGGGTGAAGGCGAGGGCGAGGGGCTCGTGTCGGAATTTAACCCGGATGTATTCGTGACAAATTTCAAGTTGAACTTGGCGAAAGCGATGTCTGCCATTGAAATATTGGACGTGGCGGGATATCTGACTTACACGACCGATTTGAATACTCGTTCCCGGGTGATGTTTATCGTCGTGCGTGATCGTTTGTACGATATTGACACGGGTAACCCTTTAATGGAGAAGTTATTGGTACTTCTAATGAGAAACTACGCGGGTATTTTTGTTCAAGATGCTTATATTGACGAGGGCTTTTTAGCGGATCAACTGGGGATAAAGCGGAAAGAGTTGTATGATGCTTTCGTTACTCTGGCTAAACGCAAGATTATCCGTTACGTGCCGGGGGACACGAAACCTTATGTTATTTTCCACCGTCCCCGCTTGCCTCTGTCATACGTGTCTATCGGTCGGGAGGCTTACGAGGAGCGCAAACACGCGTATGCGAGCAAAATCGAGGCTATGGTGCGCTATTGCGAGGATAAGGAAACGTGTCGGCAATTGTTGTTGATGGAATATTTCGGGCAGAAGGAAAGCGAAGCCTGCGGTATATGTGACGTGTGTATCAGTCGGAAGAAAGCGTCGGTAAGGGAGGAACCTGTCGGGACGGACGAGCGGATACTGCAATTGCTCGCGGGGCGGGATGTTCCTGTAAATGAATTAGTCCGTGGAATAGGTGTGTCACCGGAGGTGGTGGTCGAGCGGATTCGGGTATTACTGGATGAAGGGAAGATTCGATATGTCACTCCGTCTGTTCTTGGATTGATAAGCCGGTAAAGTTTACCTGTAACTTGTGTATGGTAAAGGGTTCGTTACCCCTTACGCTACCCTTTCGCTACCTCATGAACGTAGCATGAACGTATCATGGACGTATCATGAACGTAACCCGTCGTTTATGCTGCCTTTGTGGTATGTTAAACCAGTATTTTTAAGGTAAAGTAGGGATAGAGAATAATATAGGGAACATAAAACTAAAGATATATTTCGAGTTTTATTTAGTGAAAGAAAAAAAGTTTTAGAATCATCGGTACCTTTTTTCTCGTGAAGTGTTATAAGGGAAATAGCGATGAGATGAGAAAAGAGAATGATGATATTATTCGTTTGATTGTACGGAGTCTTCGGGGGGAATTGACCCCGGATGAAGAGGTACTTTTTATATCGTGGAAATCTTGTTCGAAGGCCAACGAGGAGATGTACCGACGCTTGGAACGTGAATACAAGGAACATGCGGAGTACGCGCTGTACAAGCAATTTGATACCCGCAGGGAGTGGGCTGCCGTGGAGAAAGGTATTCGGAAAAGACGTTCCGTGCATCGTTTGTATCGTGTGGCGATTGCCGCTTCGTTCCTCGTTTTGGGTATTGCTTCTTATATCTTGCTCGCTCCCGAGAAGGAGAACCCCCGGCAGTTGGCAAAAGTCCTGCCAGTCGGCGAGTATTCTTTCAGCAAGAAGGCTTCTTTGATTTTGCCCGGGGGCGATACGTTACAGATTACACCGGTGATGAAGGACACGCTAATCGAGCGATTGCCTTTCGTGAGCAATAACGGGGAGGCGTTGGTGTATCACGAAACTTCGGGTTCGGATACTCTCGTGTATAATACTTTGGAGATTCCGCGGGGAGGGGCTTATTCCCTGCAATTGGCGGACGGAACGAAGGTCATGTTGAATTCCGAATCGCGGTTAAGGTTCCCGCAGGCGTTTAACGGCGATACCCGGGAAGTATTCCTTGACGGGGAGGGATTTTTCCAAGTGGCTAAAGACGCGGAGAAACCTTTTATCGTGCATTGTACCGATTACAAGGTGAGAGTACTGGGTACGACGTTTAATATCTCGGCTTACACGAGTGACGACGTGTCTATGACCACGCTGGTCGAGGGACGGGTGAACGTGGAGCGGGGGGACACGAGGGTGTTGCTGATTCCCGGGGTGATGGCTTCGGTGACACGTTCGGGTATCACCACGCGGGAGGTGAATGTCGATTCGTATATCTCGTGGACGAAAGACCAGTTTAGTTTTAGCGAGGAACGATTGAAGGATTTGTTGAAAAAGATATCCCGCTGGTATGACGTGGATTTCGTGTTTGACAACCCGGAAATCGAAGAATACAAGTTCTCGGGATTTATTCCCCGGTACGAGAATATAACAGCCGTATTGCAAATCATGGAGCAGGCTGCCGACGTGGTATTTAAAACAAGTGATGATAAGAAGATTACGGTGTACGATAGTCATGAGAAAGTACACTAAAGGTATAGAGTGAAAAAATAAGTTTGGTTTAAATTTTTGAAATGAAAAGATGGATTACCTTAAGTATGGTGATGCTATTTGTATTGCCATGCCCGGAGCTAACTTTTGCTTCCGCTAAAAAGAAGAAAAAAGCCACCACGGAGGTGAAGAAAGAACCCGTGAAGCGGCAGAGTAAGTATGACAAGCTGGTGAAGAATAAGCTGTGCGTGACGGCACGGGGCAATTTTGTTACCTTGCATAAGGTGGACGGGAAACTTTATTTCGAGATTCCCGCGAAGTACCTGAACCGGGAAATGTTGTTGGCATCGACGATTTCTGAGGCGAGTGACAATAACCTGTGCGCTATCGGGTACAAACCGAAACCGCCTATGCATATCAAGTTCACGAAGACTGATAGCACGATATTCATGAGAGAGGTGAACGTGACTGCCACCTGTAACGAGAACGAGGGACACATGAAAACCGTGATGGAGCGGAGTTTCATGGACCCGATTATCAACTCGTTCAAGATTTATTGCTACACGAACGATAGTTCTGCTTTTCTGGTCGATATGACCTCCCTGTTCACGGGGAACGTGGAGAAGTTGGCG
The DNA here is from genome assembly GCF_014287455.1 of Butyricimonas hominis. Taxonomy (NCBI): domain Bacteria; kingdom Pseudomonadati; phylum Bacteroidota; class Bacteroidia; order Bacteroidales; family Odoribacteraceae; genus Butyricimonas; species Butyricimonas hominis. The sequence goes on along the minus strand of NZ_JACOOH010000003.1, from coordinate 153,173 downwards.
CCGATAGCCAATTCGGGGGGAACGGTGGAGATCACGGCGGCGTTTAATAGTTCCGGGTCTATTCTGGATGATATTAAAGCGTTTGACGATAACGTGACGGTGAAATCATACCTTTCTTATTCCGTGACGGCGAAGATGTTGGGTATACTTTTATTGAAAAGGAACGAGCCGTTGACGGTGAAGGCTACGCGCACGCTGTTGTTGTTGCCGGAGGAGAAGATGCATCCCCGTGTCAGCGATTCCCGCGTGGGGGTGTTCCTGACGAATGCGAAACAGCATATCTCGACCGATCAGGATAAGATTCAGGCCTATACTCTGGCTACCCGTTGGAAGTTGGAACCCAAGGATATGGAAGCCTACAAACGAGGCGAGTTGGTGGAACCCGTGAAACCGATCGTGTATTATCTGGACGATGCTTTCCCGGAAGCGTGGAAGGAGCCGATGCGTCGGGGTACTTTGCGTTGGAATAAGGCTTTCGAGAAGATCGGGTTCAAGAACGCGGTACAAGTGTTGGATTTCCCGAAGGACGACCCGAATTTCGATCCTGATAACTTGAAGTATTCCTGCATCCGTTACGTGCCGGCAGCAATATCCAATGCCATGGGACCCTCGTGGACAGACCCGAGAACCGGGGAAATTATCAACGCGTCCGTGATTATTTTCAATGACGTGGCGAAGCTCGTGAACCAATGGCGTTTTTTGCAGACTTCACAAGTGGATGAATCCGTGAGAGGGAAGAAGCTACCGGATAACGTGTTGGCGGAATCTTTGGAGTATATTATCGCTCACGAGATTGGGCATACGCTTGGTTTGATGCATAATATGGCTGCTTCGGCCGCCTATCCCGTGGACTCGTTGCGGTCGGCAACTTTCACTCGAAAGTATGGCACGACTCCCTCTATCATGGACTACGCCCGCTTTAATTACGTGGCGCAGCCGGGAGATAAAGGGGTGAAATTGACTCCGCCCGATCTAGGAGTGTATGACGAGTACGTGATTAAATGGTTGTACACGCCACTACCGGGACTTAGCCCGAAAGAGGAGGCAGCCGTGTTGGAGAGTTGGATAGACGAGAAAGCGGGCGATCCGTTGTACCGCTATGGGAAACAGCAGGTGATAGAGCGTTATGACCCGAGTGCTATCGAGGAAGATTTGGGGAATGACCCGATTAAGGCGGGGGAGTACGGGATACGGAATCTGAAATATATTTTGTTACACTTGAACGAGTGGATTCAGGATGATGCGGACGGCGCTTACAAGGAGCAGATGTATAACGAGTTGGGGAACCAGTATTATCGTTATTTGCGCAATGTGATGTATAACGTGGGTGGTATTTACCTGTCGGAAGTGAAGGCGGGAACACCGGGTAAGACGTACCAATCCGTGCCGAGAGAGGTGCAACGGAAATCTTTCTTGTGGGTGTTGAATCAATTGAAGAATAGTGATTGGCTGCACAACGAAACGTTGACCGACCAGTTCTCGTTGCGGGTTGCCTTGCCCCCGATCGTGCGCTATTACACTGGAACCGAGTTGTTGGGATGTTACAAGAACGTGATGCTTTCCGCCCATGTATCCAAGAATCCCTACACGATGAAAGATTATTTTGACGATATGTACACCCAAGTTTGGGAAAGTGCTATTAAGAACCGGAAGCCGACCGAAGGGGAGAAGATCTTGCAACGTTTGTCGATAGACCAGTCTGCCGACGTGATCACGAAGAAGTCAAAATTGGTGAAAGTGTTGACTGATGAGGATGTGCCTGCCGTGGGGAACGAGGCGTATATGCCTTCCGTGGATGAAATTGTCACTTACGGTCTGGACGAATCCGGTTTGGTGAGCGTGTTCCGGGATGAATTGCGGGAGATAGAACGCGAACGGGGACGCGGCTTCGTGGCGAAACAAATGGCTCTTAATTCTTTCAAGTACGGCTACGGGTGGCAATACCGCGTGAATACCCGCACTATCGATGATTCCAAAACCCGTTTCCACGCTTACGCTATTCGGGTGAAGAATCTGTTGAACAGTAAATTGTCTTCGGCAGATACCGAAACGAAGGCACACTACCAAGCGATGCTTTACACGTTGGATGAGGCGTTGAAAGCGTTGAATGAGAAATGAGTCTATAAGGTCCGTAAGGTCCATAAGGTCTATAAGGTCACGGGTGTCCTTCGGACCAGATTAATCGGCAGCAAAGCTGCCGTGAACAAAGCGCCCCGCGGGGGTCCATGAACTTTCGACCTTATGGACTTTACGGACCTTATGGACCAATTAACAACCTAAATATGTTGAATATGAAAATGAATCTGTCTTTGAAATCCGGTGACAAGCTGCGGCGAATGTTTAAGGTTTGCCTGTCGCTTTGTTGCATTCTTCTATTCAGTTTTTCCGGTTTCTGTGATTCGTTGTCCCGGAAATACGACGAGAAGACACCTCTGAATCTGAAATTCGAGAAAGCCACGATGTTGCAGGTGCTGAATACGTTGAAGAAGGAAACCTCGTTGGATTTTGTTTACAACCACGAGGAAATTAAGGGAATCCCTTTGATCACAAGAGAATTTAAAAATGCCACTATCCGGGAAGTTCTTGATTATTGTTTGAAAGATACACCATACACCTATTCATTTGTCAATGACGTGGTGGTGATCAAAAAGCGTCAGGAAACCAAAACCGTGGAAAAGATCACGATCACGGGAGAGGTAAAAGACGAGGAAGGAACCCCGCTCGCCGGAGCCACGGTACTGTTGAAAGGTACGACTTTGGGGGTGGCTACCGATGTGGATGGAAAGTACAAGTTGGAAATCCCCGTTCAGAAAGAAATGGTGTTGATTTTCAATTTTATCGGTATGTCGAGCCAGACTTTCACGATCACGAAATCACAAGAGTTGAACGTGGTGATGAAAGAGGACACGAAGGTGTTGGAAGACGTGGTAGTCACGGGGTATTACACGCAGTCGAAGAACGCGTATACCGGTGAAATCACGACCGTGAAGGGGGAGGATTTGTTGAAAGTGTCTTCAACCAACGTGATACAGGCTTTGGCTGCCTTGACTCCGGGGTTGAGAATCATGGAGAATAACGAGCAAGGCTCAAACCCGAATGCTATCCCCGAGATCTTGATTCGGGGTGCCAATTCTATCATGACGGAGAATCAAGCGGACGTGAATACCCCTTTGATAATGCTCGATGGGGTGGAAATCTCGATAGAAGAGTTGTATGACTTGGATATTCATGATATAGAGAGAATAGACGTGTTGAAGGATGCTTCTGCCGCGGTATTGTACGGGGAGAAGGCATCCAACGGTGTGATTCTGGTAGAGCGTTCACGGGTAAAAGGAACGAAGCCCCGGTTCAGTTATAATTTTACACCCAATTTCAGTTATCCCGATTTAACTTCCTTGCGATTGACTAATGCAACACAGAAGTTGGAATTGGAACGCCTTGCCGGGTTGTACGATAACGTGGATGGTAGTCTTGATCCGGCTTATTATTATAAATTGGATAACGTGCGGCGGGGGGTAGACACGGATTGGCCTTCCAAACCTTTGCGCTGGGCTTTCTCGCACAATCATTCGGTGAATCTGTCCGGTAGGGGCAACGGGATCGAGTACAAGGCGAACGGGAGTTTCGGAGATTCTTACGGTGTGATGAAAGGGGATAACCGTAGAAGATACGGGTTGAATTTCACTTTCGCTTATCATTTGAGCGATAAGTTGACTTTCACGTATCGTTTCGCTTTTTCGATGACGGATAGTAAAGCGAGTCCTTACGGGGATTTCTCCACGTACACGAAATTGAACCCGTATAACCCGGTATATGATGAGGACGGGGAATATATCAAACTTTATTATTTTGATCCGTTGTCCGGTAGTTCTTCAGATTCTAAGAATCAAGGCAATCCGTTGTATAACGCAACTCTATCCAGTTTTAACAAGGGGAGAAGTAAGTCGTTCACGAATTATTTGAGTATGCGTTGGGATATTTTCAAGTCTTTCTTTATCACGGGAGATATGAATGTGAAGATGACGGAGTCGTGGAGCAAAGTGTACGTGTCGCCGGATGATTCTTCATTCGAGGGGGCTACCTTGAACAAGCGGGGAACCTATTCTTTCACGAATAACGAGGGAACCAGTTGGGCGGGCAAGTTCGTGTTGAATTATCGTTTGCCCTTGAATAAAGACGGTAACACGGTGTTATCTTTGAACGCGGGTGCTGATATCGGTATTAACAATTCTTCATCAATCACGACGAAAGCGGAAGGATTTCTGAAAGACGGGATGACGGATATTAAATTTGCATCGCAGTATGCCAGTACTCGTCCCTCGGGAGGTGATAAGAAATCCACGGAGGTAGGTTTTTTCGTGAATGGTAGTTTCGAGTTGTTGGGACGTTATTTTTTGAACGGTTCTTATAAGTCTGCCGGCTCATCAAAGTTCGGAAGCGAACATCGTTTTGCCCCGGTATGGACGGCGGGTATCGGTTGGAACGTGGATAAAGAGAATTTCATGAGTAATGTCAGTTGGTTGAATATGCTACGTTTACGTTTCAGCGTGGGTTCCACGGCTAACGTGACCTTCTCGCCCTATCAAGCGATGACGACTTACGAGTATAAGACCGATTTGATACATTACGCGGGAATCGGTGCCGTGCCTATCACGATGGGAAACCCGAATTTGAATTGGCAGCTCACGACGAAATATAATTGGGGTTTGAGTGCGACGTTGTTGAACGAGCGTGTGAATATTGATGCCAGTTACTACAAGAACAAGACGAAGGATGCTTTGATGCCGATCTCTTTACCGTGGTCGGTGGGTGTGTCTTCGGTGCAGGTAAATATGGGTAAGCTGGAAAATTCTGGATACGAGTTTTCAATATCGGGACAAATCATAAGACAAAAGGATTTGTATTGGATGGTTACCGTGAACGGTTCGCACACGATGGATAAATTGACAAACGTGTCCACGGCATTGAAGGCTTACGAGGTAACCCAGTCTTTGGGGGCACGTCCTTCTCTGAGATTTGAAGAGGGAGGTTCACAATTCGCTATCTATGCCATGCGGTCGGCAGGTATTGATCCGGCTTCCGGAAAAGAAGTTTTTATCACCAAAAACGGGGAATATACTTTGGATTATGATACGGATGAACGGGTAGAAGTGGGCAACACGAATCCTATTCTCGAGGGAAGTATATTTACCAGCCTTACTTACAAGGGGTTCACGTTGAATATCACGACGGGGTACAAGTTCGGGGGAGATGCCTATAATAGTACGCTTGCCGATAAGGTGGAAAATATTAACCCTTGGGAGAATGTGGATCGCCGGGCTTTTACCGACAGGTGGAAGGAACCGGGTGATTTGAAACGTTTTTTGGGAATTCCGGAAAGCAAAAGTGATGCTCAACGTTATTCGGCACGTTTCGTGGAACGTGATAATTTATTCGAGATCAAGAGTATTTCTCTTACTTACGAGTTTAAACCGGAATGGTTGAAGCGGATCGGTGTCAAGCGTTTGAACGTGGGTTTCGGGATGAGCGATATCGCGCGTTTCTCTTCCATGAAGTTGGAAAGAGGAACTTCCTATCCTTTCGAGAGGAGTTTTAATATCACGTTTAGACCGACTTTTTAGCAAACTGTAAATAGAAAAGAGTATGAAAAAGATAATAATTCTACTGTGTATATCGTTTTCCTTCTGCTGTTGTGACAGTTTTCTGGATGTGAATCCGGATTCGGAAGTGATTAATGGCGATATGTTCAACTCGGCAGACGGGGTTGAAGATGCTCTCTACGGTGTGTACATGACGATGGTAACCAAGGATATGTACGGTCGGTTGATGTCGAATATGATACCGGAGATATTGGGACAGAATTTCGTTTCCACCTATTCGTATCTGCCTTATCTGGGGCGTTTGGAGTATGACCGGAGTGAAACTCGGGGAATGTACAAGAGTATTTGGAAAACGGGATACTTGACGATTAGCTACTTGAATAATATTATCGAGAATCTGGAAGGAAAGAGCGAGAAGGATTTCCGTTATTATGATTTATACATGGGCGAGGCTTTGGGATTGAGGGCTGCTATTCATTTCGATTTGTTGCGGTTCTTTGCCGTGCATATCAATTCCTCGAACGAGTCGGCGAAAGCGAAAGCTATCCCGTATGTAACGGAATATGATTTCAAAGTAACGCCTTATTCTTCCGTGGCGGATGTTTACGGGAAGATTATTGCCGATTTGGAGAAGGCGGAAACTTTGTTGGCGGATGACGAAACGTATATGCCTGCCAATAGGGTCGGGAGCGAGAAAGGTTTTACCGGGGCACGGGTATTGCATTTTAATCTTTACGCGGCACAGGCTATGTTGGCTCGGGTGTACTGGATGAAAGGTGATTTGGCAAAAGCCAAAACGTATGCCGATAAGGTGATTCGTTCCAATAAATTCCGTTTTGCCAATAAGACGAACTTGAGTAGCTTCATGCAGAAAACAATTTCTTTGGACGAAACGATTTGGGGATTGTATAATGCTGAAATATATTCCGACTGGTACACGCAACATATCAATCGGCAAGGATTGGGAGAGTTGTGTGACGGTTTCGCGGATATTTATAAAGATGCGGGTCCCGCGCCGGGGAGCGATTACCGCTATTCGGCTTGGTTCGAAACTTACGAGAAGAGTGGGGTTAGTAGGGATATATGCGTGAAAATGATGGGACGGGTATCCGATACGACTTCTACAACCACGAGTTATGGCGGTGGGCCTTACTTGGGAACCAGTATGGTGAGAATCCCCGAAATGTATTATATTATGGCAGAGGCTTTGTTGGACGAGGGGGATGTAACGGGTGCAACGTGGTATTTGGATACGGTGCTCAGCGCCCGCGGAATGGTGAAGTTCGAGAATCGTACACCTGCTGTTGAGATCACGTTGGATGATATCATGGCGGAAAGAAGAAAAGAGTTGTTCGGGGAAGGACAATGGTGGTTCTGCTTGAAACGATTGAACAGTTCGGTAAGATTGGCGACTTCTTCGGCCGTGATTCCCGGTAGCGATAAAATTTATGCTTTGCCGTTACCGACAGAGGAAGAAGATTATCGCCCTAATGAATAACTATTAAAGTGAGTCGTTATGAAAAATAAATATTTGATATATATCGGAATAGTCCTTTTCTCGGGAATATGGGCTTGCAGTAACGATGCTGTTTATTATGACGCAAACCAGAAAAGGTCGATTTATTTCACGTGGGATAGATTGCATGCAGTCGAGAAGACGGCTAATGATACAGTGTTTTTCAGTTTTGCCTTGTACAACGAGTCGGAAATCGAGTACAAGATTCCGGTAAAGGTGATCGGGATGCCGATGAACGAGGAACAGGAGTACGAGGTGGAAATGGTGGCGGACTCTTCGACGGCCGTGTTGGATAAGCACTTTAAATTTGGCAAGTTGGTTATCCCCAAGAATGAAGTGGATGGGGAATTGTCGCTCGTGTTGGAACGTACGGATGATATCATGGATAGTCCTGTGTATATTTACTTGCGGTTTAAGGAAAACGAAAACTTCCAACCGATAGCCAAGAATTTTTATCGATTGGCTGTTGTGGACGGGGCATTGCCTGCTCCCCAGTGGTGGGCTGCCAATTATTTAGGTGTTTACGCGCAGAATAACGACAGGTTGTACCGGAAGATGCTGGAATATTTCTGGCAGTTGGAGGAGTTGAAACCGGTTTTCTATGCAGATGCGGTGAAGGAATACGGGCTTTACTTGGAGGATGCTCCAGCCGGATTTTACCAAAGGGCGGGTAATATAATCTGGATCAATTACGTGTTCAAACCGGCTTATGATTTTTATAGTGATCCGGCGAATACTTACGAGGGGTTTGCTATGGTAAATCCGGATAGGTTTATTCGGTAGTAAAGAAATTAAAAAGAATATGTTATGAAAACAAAATCTTATATAGTTCTGTTATTCTGTATCATGGCAGGAATGTATTCCTGTTATGATGACGACTCAACTTTGGGGAGGAATAATGTATCGAAGGTTTCTATTTCGGCGGCTTACGACACGCTTACCACTTATTTCGGGGAAGAGTTAGTGGTAAATCACGTGAAGGTGGAACAGTCGGGAGAGGAGTTGCCGTTGACTTACGAATGGGCATACGGGGAGTTGAATATGTCGAGTGGAGCTTTAAAGCCTTATCCGATCAAAGACACGCTTCATGTTGTGTCGACAGAGTTGGAATTGAATTATGCTTTCCGGAAATTGGGTACGTTCGGTTTAAGGTTGAAAGTGGATAACGGTGAAACAACCGAATTTAAGTATTTCGTGTTACAGATTGACACGGAATATGCCGAGGGGATCACGATGCTTAGTAAGAATAGCGAGGGAAAAGGTCGGCTTTCGTTCATGAAAACCTTGACAAGAGAGGAGATTAGCGCGGGGAAGGAGCCTTATTTCCAAGATGATATTATGGAGGTTTGTAACCCGGATATGGAATTAAAGAACGTGACCGACATGATACAGCATGACGGACGCTTGATGATTAGTTCCGGTAGTGATGCGAGAATATATAATATGGATTCCAGAACTTTCGGTATCGAGATGGCAAGTTCCTTTGCCGCAAGATTCCCGAATGCCGCTCTTCAGCAATTTATTGGAATTTCGAGTCAGGATAATATGCACGTGTATTCTTCCGACGGAAGGGCTTATGTTTATGAAACGATGCTGGATGAATTACTCGTGTTGGATGCTTTTGCGGATTTGGATGTTGATGCGGGGATTCCCTATAATAAACCTGTGTTCGTGAATTATGAGAATTCGACGTATTACATAGCTAGTACATCAAAGTATATTGTAACGAGTGGAAGTAATTTTGCGGATTTGGATATTATACAGACTTGCTTTATCGGTACGAACTTGTATATATTTGCCACACGGAAAGATGATCCTTCCAAGGTATATATCGGTCGTACAACTTCAAGTAGTTTTGGTAAACCAACGGCTGCCAATATGAAAGAATACACGGCTATGGGAGAGATATGTATGGATCGTAATTCCATATTGGTAGGAGTAAAACCCCATACTTGTGTATATTACACGTATAAGAATGCGATTTATAGATATAAACCTTACGAGGAGTTACCCACGCAACCTGTTATAACGGTGCCGGATGGAATGGAAATAAAGACTCTTTCTTTGGATCCTGACCACGGTTATCTTTATGTCGGTGTGTACGAGAAAAATAGTACTGAAACCTTGAAAGGCAGTCTTTATATTTATGACACGGAAAATAGTCGCTTGGTGGAAATGCACAAGAATATAGGGGATGAACCCGTGACTGTGATTTATAAAGAGAGAGTGTAGGAGATTTTGGATTTAATGATTTTAGATTTAAGATTCCTGTAATCTGATTTAAGTATTCCGGCTCTTTCTCTGTTTGTTGAGGAGGGGTTGGAATATTTTCTAATGACAAGGAGTACATGTTGAAAAGAAGCCGTGTGAGCGAATCATTAAACCTTCGATTATTGATATCCAAATATAGTAAAAATCCAAATCTTTTTCAAATAACTAAAGAGATATTTAATAGTTTACAATCAATATTTTAACACTGTATATTGTTTTAGTCGTGTTAGTTTTTTTGCACTCTCTTTTAACGAACGTTTATTAATACATAAGTAAATTTGTATGTTGATGAAACAAAAAGCGTTGTATGATGGTTTTGTGAAAGGTGACGAGAAAGCCTTGGAGATATTGTATGATCAATATTTTGCCACGTTGGGGGTTTACGCGAGTCGTTTCTTGCGTGAAGAGGATATGTGTGTGGATGTCGTGCACGAGAGTTTTATAAAAACTTGGGAGAAACGCGGGCAGTTTACTTCTTTTCAGGCGATTATCGGGTTTTTGTATACTTGTGTCCGAAACGCTTGTTTGAACGAGTTGCGGCATTTGGATATAAAAAACAAAGCATTATTACAGCAAGCTTCTGTTTGTGATATTGAAAATGAGATTATTGAAAATGAAGTGAAACGGATTATTTGGGCGGAGATAGCCAGATTATCCGGTGATTATCGTGATATTATGGCCATGAGTCTGGAAGGGTATTCCACGAAAGAGATATCCGAAGAATTGAATCTTTCCGAGCAGACGATTAAAAATAAAAAGGGGGAAGCTTTAAAGCAACTTCGTAAGAATATGGGCCCCTATCAATGGTGTTTGCGCTGTTTTTTCTAGTCTTTTTGCTATGTCCGGGTAGCAAATTACGAAAAAAGTTTCCCTACCCTTAGTTTTCCTCAATAAATAATTTTTTGCCTTCTTTTTGTTGGTGAAATTGCAATTTCTTTTGCCGTCTTTTCCTGATGCAGTAAGTCAATGAAATAATTTGTCAGGGGAATTGACGGTTCTTAATTATTCTATTACTTTTGTTCGCTATGTTGTAAAATACACGTGTTAAAATGTAAATTACGGGAAATGATGGTATATTTTTGTGGTACATTTGCATGTGTTTTGAATGTTGACACATGGTGATGCATATTGTTTTACTATATATTTAGATGTATTTGGGTTGATTTTTAAGGTATTGGATATACCTTAGCGGTTTATCGGAAGTTTTTAGTTATGGTAGAAGTGTATATTAGATACAAGAATTTATAAAATAGTAAACGAAAGGAAACTTTATTATAGGGTTTAAATAAAATGTCTAGAATTTTTTGTTCGATGCTTCTGATCATTTGTTGCGTGTGTCTGTTCCGTTTTCCGGGATTCGGTGATACACGTTCGGGGAAAGTTGTAGTTACCGGAGAGGTGAAAGGAGAGGAGGGCGAGTCGTTACCGGGAGTCACGGTTGTGGTGAAAGGAACCTCATGGGGATGTGTCACGGACAAGGATGGAAAGTTTAAACTGGACGTGCCGGATAAAGATGATGTCATACTCGAATTCAAGTATGTCGGGATGAAGACTCTGGAGATGCGGGTACCGAAAACCCGCGTGCTTGAAGTGGTGTTGTCTAAAGATACGAAAGAATTGGACGATGTGATTGTTACGGCGTATTACACCTTGCCGAAGAATGCTTTTACCGGAGAGATCACCACGTTGAGAGGTGAAGACTTGTTACGGGTTTCCCCGAACAATATCATTCAAGCGCTGGCAACGTTGGTTCCGGGATTGCGGGTTATCGAGAATAATGAACAAGGGTCTAACCCGAATGCCGTTCCCGAGATACTGATTCGGGGTGCTAGTTCGTTAGTGTTGAATGATCAGTCGGGAGTGAACACGCCTTTGATTATTCTGGACGGGGTAAAGATAACGATTGAAGAGTTGTATGATTTGGATATTTATGACGTGGAACGGGTGGATATTTTGAAAGATGCTTCTGCCGCCGTGCTATACGGCGAGAAAGCTGCTAACGGGGTGATTCTGATCGAGCGTACACGGGTGAAAGGAAATCGACCGAGGCTCAGCTATAATTTTACCCCTATCTTTAGTTTTCCCGATTTAAATTCCTTGCGTCTTTGCAACGCGGAACAGAAACTCGAGTTGGAGCGTTTGGCAGGACTTTATGACAAGGCGGACGGGAGCCTTTACCCGTCTTATGCTTATAAACTTGAAAACGTGCGTCGGGGTGTCGATACGGATTGGGCTTCCAAACCGTTGCGTACAGCTTTTACTCACGGGCATTCGGCATCCCTTACCGGACGGGGCGGGAATATAGAGTACAAGGTTGCCGGTCGCTTTACCGATATGTATGGCGTGATGAAAGGTGATTCCCGAAAGAATTACGGTGTCAACTTCTCGTTGGGATATCGCCTGCGTAAGAAGTTATTGATTACCTATCGTTTCGCTTACACGATGACCGATAGTAAGAATAGTCCTTACGGGAGTTTCGCGCAATATACTTTGATGAATCCTTACAATCCGGTGTATGACGAGTCCGGTAAATATATCCGGAACTACGATTTTTACCCGCTCGGCGAGAAGGGAAACGTTCAACAGAACCCGTTGTACAACGCTTCGCTATCCAGTTTCTCGAAGAACCGGGGCAAGAATATAACGAATTATTTATCTGTGCGTTGGGATGTGTTCAAGTCTTTGTTCGTTTCTGGTGATTTGAGCGTGAGTCAACGGGATAGCCGGAATAAAGTGTATGTTTCACCGGAGGATTCCCGCTTCGATTCCGAGGTGCTTGCCAACAAGAAAGGAACTTACACGGAAACCCATGGCGAGAGTACGGATTGGAGTGCCAAGATGGCGCTGAACTATCGTTTGGTATTAAACGAGGCGGGAACGACTGTGGTTTCTTTGAGTGCAGGAACAGATATCGGGAAATATAAATCGTCCGCTTCGCAGTTGAAAGCGGAGGGCTTTCTGAAAGATAAAATGACCGATTTGAAGTTTGCCGCGCAGTACGTGAACACCAAGCCGACAGGTGGTGAGCAGGAATCGGCGGAAGTCGGATTCTTCGTGAACGGCAGTTTCGATTTGTTGGGACGTTATTTCGTGAACGGTTCATACAAAACGTCGGGTTCCTCGAAGTTCGGGAGCAATCATCGTTTCGCGCCGGTGTGGTCGGCGGGTATCGGGTGGAATATACACGAGGAGGATTTTATGGATTTCGATTGGTTGAACGTGTTACGTTTGCGCTTTAGCGTGGGTTCCACGGCTAACGTGACGTTCTCCCCGTACCAAGCCATGACGACTTACTTGTACGGGAATGATTTGCTTCATTACGGTGGGCTTGGTGCCGTGCCGATTACAATGGGAAATCCCGATATGAAGTGGCAGATCACGAACAAGTATAATTGGGGATTGACGACTGCTTTATGGAATGAAAGAATAAACGTGGCGGCGAGTTACTATATCGAGAGGACGAAGGATGTACTTATGCCTCTTTCTTTACCCTCGTCCGTGGGAGTATCCGAGGTACACGTGAACATGGGTAAATTGCGAAATTCCGGTTACGAGTTCTCAATTTCTGCCGAGATATTGAAAACGAGAGATATGTCGTGGCTCGTGACTGTGAACGGTTCACGCGTGATAGATAAATTGACACGGATTTCGGATGCGCTCCGGGCTCAGAATCTGGCTGCTTATTACGGGGTGAAACCGCAACCCATGTTCGTGGAGGGTGGTTCGCAATTCGGGATATATGCCATGCGTTCGGCAGGGATTGATCCTGCTTCCGGGCAGGAGGTGTATATCAAGAAGAACGGAAAATACACGTTTACTTATGATTCGGAAGAGCGGGTAGAGGTGGGGAACACGAATCCCACGTTGGAAGGGAGTTTGTTTACCGGTTTCGGGTATAAGGGATTTTCGGTGAATGTGTCGGCAGCTTATCGTTTTGGCGGTGACCTGTATAACACGACGTTAGCGAATAAAGTGGAGAATATTGATCCTTTGGGTAACGTGGATAGACGGGCTTTTACGGAGAGATGGAAAAGACCGGGTGATCTAGTGCGTTTTCTGGGGATTCCCGAAAACGAAACGGTTGTTAAACGATATTCCGAACGCTTCGTGGAACGGGATAATTTGTTGGCAATCACGAGTGTGATGCTGAATTACGAGTGGCAAGCGGAGTGGTTGAAGAAAGTCGGTATCAGAAGGATGAACGTGGGATTCGGCATGTCGGACATTGCCCGGATTTCATCCGTGAAACAAGAACGAGGAACGGAATACCCGTTTCAGCGAGGGTTTAATTTTACGTTGAGAACAACCTTTTAAATGAAGAAAGTATGAGAAAAATATGGTTACTGTTGTGTATGTCGTTCCCGTTCTTCGGTTGTGAGAACTTCCTGAATATAAATCCTGATTCGGAGGTGGTGAACGATGATATGTTTAGTACCCCGGAGGGAGTGGAGGATGCTTTGTATGGCGTGTATATGTCAATGGTAAAGGAGGATATGTATGGTGGGAAGATGTCGGTGTTGATACCGGAGATTTTGGCGCAAAATTTCACGACAGGAGATTTATCTTATTATGATATGTCATGTTTGAATTATGAAAAGAAACCTCTTCTTTATACAATAAAAAGTGTTTGGCAAACGAGTTATTCGGTAATTAGTTATTTGAATAATATTATAGAAAATTTGGAACGTAAGAGTGAAAAGGATTTTCCGTATTACAAATTATATCATGGAGAAGCCTTGGGATTGAGGGCAGCAATTCATTTTGATATATTACGCTTGTTTGCAGTGCATTTAAATTCAACAGATGAAAATGCAAAGAAAGGAGCAATTCCTTATGTAACGAAATATACTTTTAAAGTTACTCCTTTCTCTTCTGTTGAAGAAGTATATGATAAAATTATTGCTGATTTGAAAGAAGCTGAGGTTTGTTTAGTTGAAGATAAATCTTTGATGCCTACTGTACGGAAAGGAAGTGAGTCCGGTTTTACGGGAGCCAGAGAATTGCATTTTAATTATTATGCGGCTCAAGCCATGCTGGCACGGGTATATTGGATGAAGGGGGATTTGGAGAATGCGAAGAAATATGCCGATAAAGTGATTCAATCCGGTAAATTCACTTTTGCCATTAAAAGTACGCTGGGAACTTTTATGACAAGACGGGTTTCTTTGTCGGAAACAATTTGGGGACTTTACACGACGAATATCAGTGCTTACCTGTATGATAAACAAATGAAAAGTAACGTGCTAAAACTTCCGTCAAATTGGGCAAGTATTTATGAAGAGGATGATCCGCGTCTTAAAAAATGGTTTGTGACAAAAGAATTTGAAGGAGGTGTTAAAGAAGTTTGTGTCAAGATTATGGATGAAAACAATGATGCTTCTCCATACACGGGTGGCGGATATTTGGGATTCAGCATGATTCGGATTCCGGAGATGTATTATATTATGGCGGAGGCTTTGTTGGCGGAAGGGGAAGCCGAAGAAGCAAGGGTTTATCTGGATTCCGTGGTGGCAGCCCGGGGACTGGTAAAGTTTGCCGACCGTGATTTTGTTCGAGATATAACGATAGATGATATTATGGACGAATGGCGTAAGGAATTTTACGGGGAGGGGATATGGTGGTATTGCTTGAAACGGGAGAACAAGGATATTTTCGTACATGAAAGAAATTCGGTCATTGCGGGAAGTGATAAAATATATACCTTGCCGATACCTGCCGATGAATTTGAATACCGTGACGAATAATTTCAAAAGTCAATGATGATGAAAGATAAACGTGTAATCTGGTTGATATTGTCAATGCTGGTTTGTGGATGGGCTTGTAGTGATAAGACCATAATCTATAATCCGGAACAGAAAAGAAGTATCTATTTTTACAAGGATGTTAATAGATATGCTTCAGGTGTCGTTCCGGATACGATAGAATTTAGTTTTGCGGCATTGGAAGAATCGGAATACCGTTATGATATTCCGGTGAAATTCATCGGGATGCCGGTAGAGGAGGAGGTCGAGTGTGAGGTGGAAGTTGTTGCCGACTCTACCACGGCGGAGGCGGGAAAGCATTATGATATGGGGAAGATTGCGTTTCCCGAAGGAGAGGTAGAGGGAATATTGTCGCTACGTTTGAAACGGACGGAAGATATACAGAAACATCCCGTGATGATTTATATGAGATTGCGGGAGGATGAGAATTTTGTGCCGATGGAGAATGAATGTTATCGGTTGTCTGTGGTGGATGGGGTTTTGGTTGCTCCGGGATGGTGGATAAGTGAATATTTCGGTGTGTATGCCAATGATAATTATAAACTTTACCGAAAAATACTGGAATATTACTGGGAATTGGAAGAGTTGAAACCCGTGTTTTATGCCGAAACCGTGAAAGAATACGGGAGATACTTGGAGAAAGCACCTGCTGGATTTTTTCAACGACCGAATAATATCGTGTGGATCAAGTACGTGTTTAAACCTGCTTACGAGTTTTACAGTGAGCCGGAAAACATGTATGACGGTTTTACCATGGTTAATCCCGATCGTTTTATTCGTTAGGTAATGAATTTACAAGGAGGAAAAGTGTTTATGAAAACGAGAATTTGTATAGGTATCTGGCTTTTGTTACAGTTTGGGATATATGGTTGTCTGGATGATCATACTTCCGTTGGGGATAAGGAATTGTCGGAAATCACAATAACCGCGGAACATGATACATTGGTTGCTTACTTTGGTGAAGAGTTTATTCTCGATCATTTGAACGTGGAACAATCCGGCGAAGAGTTGCCCTTGTCTTACGAGTGGGGATATGGTAATTTGAAAATGAACGGGAATGAAATAGCGGAATACCCGATTCGGGATTCTTTGCGTGTTATCTCGCACGATCCGCAACTTCGTTATACCTTTCGGGAATTGGGAACATTCGGGTTGAGTTTGAAAGTCGAGAACGGGGAGTCTATTCGCTTTAAATATTTCGTTTTACATATTGATACGGAGTTTTCGGAGGGAATAACTGTTTTAAGTCGTGATGAGGCGGGAAAAGGACGGTTATCTTTTATGAAAACGCTCACGAAAGAGGAAATCGACGCCGGGGTGGAACCGTTCTTCCGAACGGATATCATGGAAACCATCAATCCCGGAATAGAAATGGAGGATGTAACCGACATGGTACAAGCGAATGAAAGATTGTTGGTTTCTTCCGATAACACGGCACGGATTTATAATATGGATGTTCGTACTTTTGATGTGAATGGCATGACTTCTTTCCGGGGAACTTATCCGACTTGTTCTTTTCGCGGTTTTGCAGGGATATCGGCACAAAATAATATGTATATATATTCGGATGACGAGAGTGCTTACGTGTATGATTATGTGGTGGATGAACTGATACTAACCCGTTATTTTGAAGACGTGGTAGCGGATGCTTTTTGTATGGGAGAGAAGCCCGTGTTTGTCAATTACGAGAAGTCTGTTTTGTATTCTCCTCGAAGTGGTGGGCTTAATGAATCCGGAGAGAGATTTCTTGCTTTTGATATTCATGCTGTTTGTTTTGTCGGCTCTAACTTGTACATGGTGAATACCATGAAAACAATGCCGACGCAGGTTTTTTTGGCATTGACAAATGCTACATTCAGTTCCTTAAGTACTGTAAAGTTCTATCCGTCTCTCGAAGCGATTAAGATAGATCGGGAATCTATTTGCGTGGGATGCAGTGCTTTGAATTGTATATTTTATACTTATGATAATGCCGTGTATTGTTGGAATGTGACAAAGGAATTGCCGACCGAACCTATTGTTACCCTGCCGGATGGAATGGAAATAACTGCTTTGTCGATGAGTGCTGATGAAAATTTGTTGTACGTGGGTTTGTACGAGGAAAACTCAGTCCATGCTTTAAAAGGGAGTCTTTACATTTATGACGCTAAAGATTATAATTTGGTTAAAACTTATCCCAACATAGCAGATAAACCGTTGCGTGTGATATATAAAAAACGAGTGTAGAAAAAATATTCGAGTGATAGACATTGGATATTAAATACAATTCTTAACTTTGCTACGCACGTGTAAATGCGGTATATTAATATTAATTAAAAAATAGGTGCATGAAAAGAATGTTATTGCTTGTTCAGATATTGATTCTGACTATTTTTGTTTCTACCGGAAGCAACGAGATCGATACCAATAGAAGAGATGTTCCTTCGCTTCCGGTGCAAGCAGTGGATCAGCCTTATTATAACCAACTTTCCAAAGGTGGAAATTGTTACACGAAAGATCATCATTGGTTAAAGAATGGAAGTGGGCATATTCAAGTAGGAATGTCATATTTTCTTGTAGAGGCAATGGGAAATAGTGTTACTTTTATTTCTCCTGTAAAAATGGTGGATGAAACTTTTGTAAAAGGGGATTTATTGGCTGAAATAGAGGGTATTGCTGGAAATCACGAACTTCGAGCACCTTGTGATGGTAAAGTGATAGGTATAAACCCGCATATTGAAAATCCTTCGCAAATGGCACCTAATCAAGTATGGGTTTATAAATGTGAATTAAAAAGAGATCAGTTGGGAACTTTGATGGATGATCAAGAATACGCTAAGGCTATTCAATAGGATGATTAATGTCTACTATCACACCCTTGAAAAAGCATTTAAAATAGTCTTTTTCAAGGGTGTCTTGTATTTGGGTATTTATGATACAGGACGTGTTCCTATAGAGAACCCTATGTAATCCTATCGAAGACCTAGGGTAATAAGTACATAGGGGCGGTGCTGTTCTGTTTTAAGTCCCGTGATTCTATAATGGAGATAATAGGATCTCCACAGGATAAACGGAGGAAGAACGAAGGAGGGGTATGATTACGGTATTATTTGGGTAGGATTACAGTGGGTTCTCCATAGGAAATGGTTATTTTCAAACTCCTTGTTTGTTCCCGAAAAGAGAGATATGTAATCGGTCGCAGTAGCGCCAGCCATTCCGGATGCAATGTTCCAATGTTTTTGGGATGGTTAGTTTTAGTTCTTCGGGAGTGGCACCCATGGGCATAAGCAGTATGTCTTCTTTTTTCCAGTCTTTTAGCCGGGCAAGCAATTGTTTGATTTCCGTGATGTCGGACTCGTTGGAGTAAACGAATTTAAGTTGGAAGTCTTTCCCGTGTTTTCGGGCGTGCGTGATAAAAGATTGTATCGCTTCCGGGTTTAGGCGTATCGTGTTATGTCGTTCGGCGTGAGGGGGAGGAGGGACAGAGCCGGATAATTTGGGCGACATGCTAAAGAAATCGAGTTCACGGGCACAGGCTTCGTCAAAAATCGTGGCGTTCGTTTCCACGGTAATATGGAATGGAGTCATGGACTTTAGTTGACGGCATAACTCTCTGACTGCTTCCGCTTGCAGGAACGGTTCGCCGCCCGTGATGACGATATGGTCGATGTTTCCCCGGTTATGACCAATGACGCGTACGGCTTCTTCTATCGCTAAAGTGAATCCGTTCTCGACACGATACGCCGCGTAAGCCGTGTCACATTCACACGTGCCACCTGCGGGCGTGCGCCACGTGCAATGAAGATTGCAACCTGCCAAGCGTACGAAAAGAGAGGGTATGCCGTTTAATTTCCCCTCGCCTTGAATGGTTCCGGGTACAAGTAATCCCGAAGCAGGCAATTCTTTCAATAATTCACCTTCTTTATCTCTCGTGACGGGGAATATACCGTCTTTGGCAAGATGCAGATTCATTTTACTAATTGTTTCCACCATGCATCATTTTTCCACTCTTCCCGAATAGCCTCGGAGAAGCGTATGTCGTGAATGTCAAAATCGACTAATTTCATGTCCTCGCGGAATGCTTCGGCGTATCCGGTTGCCGTTTCATGTACCCGAACGGAAGAGAGTTGCACGTTGCCCTCGCCATTCTCGTGTGCCGTGTTCTGGAGAATCTTGTCTATCAAATAGAATAAAAGCAAAGCGTACCCTTCGGCTGACGGCGAAACGGGAATTTCCGCTACCCGGCGGTTGTATTTGTACACGAATGATTTCAGTTCTTCGGATTCTTCCCGCCACAGTGAATAGGTATGGTCGAAACTGTCCACGAGTTCTTTTACCTTGTCGAGCAGCACGAAGTCCATTACCATATAGCCTCTGTCCAACTTATCGGACGTGATAAATACTTCCACGATATACGAATGCCCGTGAATATTCTCCCGACACCGATGTGATGAACAGTTCCGAACAATGTGCGCTCCCTCGAATTTGAATAACTTTCTGATAAGCATGTAATGATTTTAGATTTTAGATTGAACTCCTCCGCCCTTCGGGCACCTCCTCTTATTTTCAATTTTTCATTTTCAATTTTCAATTGTAAGCGGGTCTTTTATCCCTGCTTCCTCGAATGCTTTGGCACGGAGGAGGCAACTGTCGCATTTGCCGCATGGTTTTTCACCGCCCCGGTAGCAAGTCCATGTAAGACCGTAGTCTACTCCAAGACGGGTGCCCCAGCGAACTTCGTCGGCTTTGGTCATGTGCATGAAAGGCGCGTGGAGGGTGATTTTTTGTTTTTTCTCTGCCCCGAGAACAGTTCCCAGATTGATGGTCTGTTCCATGGAACGGATGAATTCTTCCCGACAATCCACGTACCCGGAGTAGTCCACCTCACTGACGCCGATAAAGATATCGGCAATATCCAAGGCATCAGCGTAAGATGCCGCCACGGAAAGAAATACCATGTTACGTGCCGGGACGTAGGTATCGGGAATGGTTGTACGGTTGATATTCCCGTCGCCGATATCCATTTTCTCGTCCGTGAGGGAACAACCGTCCCACTGGTTCAGCATCAATTGCACGAATTTATGTTCTTTTACCCCTGCCGCTTTCGCCATGGCTTTGGAGGCTTCAATCTCCTTGTCATGTTTTTGCCCGTACTCGAAAGTAATGGCATACAATTCATCAAATCCCTGCTCTTTTGCGACATACAAGGCCGTCGACGAATCCAGTCCCCCGGATAATAAAACAAGCGCTTTCTTCATGATTTTCTTCTCTTGTCAATTTACACGACAAAGGTAAATATATTTCAGACATTGAACAATTCGGACGGGTCGGAAGAGTGAAATTCTTCAAAAGAAATTCCATCCGTTCCCCCGATAAAGGTTGGGTTTGGGTGATAAGTTTTTTTTATTTAGGTAAGGCTAATAAATTATTTAGAGATAGCGAATAAAATTTGGAAAAATATGTTTTGTTAGGAAAGAGGTTTGTTTCTTCTTCTATTTAGTAAATATTTTGTAAATTTGTAATAATGCATTTTAGGCAAGAGGCGGCTCGTTGGTAGTAATTTAATACGGAAGGTTATGAAAAAATTCAATGAAATGACGGAAGAAGAAATGTTTGAACGAATGCTTGAGATTTTTGAGGCATCTGTTCGTGCGACACATGATTTTTATACAGAAGAAGATATCGAACGTCATTTGTCGATGGTTAGAAATTCATTATCATGTCCTTGTCATTATTTTTGCATAGATAAGGAGAATGGGAATATCGTTGGGTTCGTGTCTTTAATTGGTAGGTATATTGATATGTTGTATGTACATCCGGATTATTTTAGCATGGGGTATGGAAGAGAATTGTTGGATATCGCTTTGAATGAATTTCGGGCGGACACATTGTGTGTTCTTGAGCAAAATACACGTGCGTTGGAAATGTATAAGAGAAGAGGGTTTGTGGTTGAAAGGAGAATGGAAGCGGGTGAAGAAGACGAGCCTTGCCCGGTTTTATATATGCGAATGGAGAATCCTGCGCTAAAGATGGTGGAAATTGACCCGAGTAGGGACCAATATGATGAGTTTTTGAGGTGCGGGAATTATTCGTTGGAAAAGAGGTGGTATTATTTGCAGGATTGCGAGATGTTTGGACTTGAACTTGATGGGGTGCCTATAGGGGTTGTTGTCGTGAATCAAGAGTGCCGGATAATGAATTTTGCTATATTGGAGGAGTATCGAAAGAAATGTTTTGATGTTTGGGTAATAACTTTTTTATTAGAACGTTATTGTAAACGTTTTCATTGGTTAAGAATAGCAGTGAGCGGGGAGCAAGTTCCTTATTTTAAATGTTTGGGTTTTAGGCGAGAGAAAACTGTAAAAGATTATTACCGGCATCTATATCTTCGTTCAAGAAGGATACACAGAAAACGATACGATCCGTGGGATTTAGTATTTATGCGATTGAAAATCGGGAAGTAGTTCTTTTTTATTTGCATTGTTAATAAAAAGGTATAATTTTGTGAAGGACATTATAGGAATGGGCATAACGGGTGTATGGTTATAACTCGTAAATGTTATATACATGCAGAATAGAAGAGAACGATTCTTGCAACAGATAAATACCAAGGAGGCGGAGGCTTTCAAGGAATTGTTCCGTGTATTTTATAGTACACTGGTAGAGTTTTCTATGAATTACGTGGGACAACAAGATGTGGCGGAAGATATCGTGCAGGAGGTATTTGTTTCCGTGTGGGAAAAAGACACGCGATATCCAACCTATAATGCTTTTCGGAGTTTTCTTTATAATTCGGTGCGAAACGGGAGCTTGAATCACTTGAAGCATAAAAGCGTGGAGGAAAAGTATCTGGCTTCTTTGGGCGGGGAAGTGGACGAGGATGATGCGGACTTGAAGATTATGGAAGAGGAGTTGTACCGCTTGTTGTTCGACACGATAGACGAGTTGCCGGAGAAATGCAGGAATATATTTTTGTTGCACTTGGAGGGTAAAGGGAACGAGGAGATCGCGCTTCTTTTGAAATTATCCGTATTGACCGTGAAAACCCAGAAAAAGCGGGCGATGCAGTTTATTCGGGAATGTTTGGGGACCGCGTATTTTTTGTTACTTTCTTTGGGGATGATTTGAATTTTTCGGTATTAATTTTCCAAGGTTTTTGCTAATATTGTGATTTGATAATTAGGCAAATAAGGTGTTTTTTGTTATTTGTTAAAGGCGTTCCTGTAAAAAAAATCATTTTTTTTGTACCTCTTTTTAAGTGCCTTGTTGTTTTAAGTGTAGAAAAGAATAAAAGGAATGGATGATTGTAAATTTAGAATGGTTGAACTGATGCATCTTTATTTGTCCGGGGTGATAACGGACGAGGAGACGCGGGAGTTACAGGAGTGGTTGGATGCCGCACCTGAAAACAAGCGAATGTTTGATAAAGTTCGTGCCGGAAAAGATATTGTATACAGGTATAAAATGCATAAGAAGGTGGATCATAAAGCCGCGTACGGGCGTTTCGAGAAACGGGTAGGTATAAAGAGAAGAATATTTCGCTTGTGCCTGAAGTATGCCGCTATATTACTTCTTCCGCTAGGCGTGATCTTTGTTATGTTGAGAACGAATCGGCAGGAAACTCCCGAGGTTGTGACCGTGGCAGATATATTACCGGGAGAAGCAAAGGCCATGTTGATTCTGGCTGACGGGAAATCAGTATCGTTACAACATGATACGGCACGTGATATTACGGTCGGTGATGGAGTGAACGTGACAAATTCCGGTAACGGTATCGTGTATTCCGGCAGGGGAAAAGGGATGGGGAATTTGCAATATAACACACTTCGGACTCCCCGGGGAGGTGAGTATAAAATTACATTGTCGGACGGTTCGATTGTACAGTTGAATTCCGCGACCCAATTGAAATTCCCTGTAACGTTTGATTCGGAGAAGAGAGAGGTGTATTTGTCGGGGGAGGCGTTTTTTGAAGTGGCGAAGGATTCGGAATGTCCTTTCTACGTGATCGCGGACGGAGTCCGGATTCGGGTATACGGTACTTCGTTTAACGTGAATACGCATGACAAGGAGCGCGTGCGAACGGTTCTCGTGGAGGGTGCGATCGGGTTGAAGGCGGAGAATGGTGGGCAGGAATACCGGATGAAGCCTTCGCAGTTGGGCGAGTTTCGTCGGACAGATGCATCTATTGACGTGAGGACGGTAGATATAGAGCCTTATATCGCGTGGAAAAACGGTTTCTTCGTGTTCGAGAACCTGAGTATGGAGCAGATCATGAATACGCTTTCCTTGTGGTACGATGTTGATGTTATTTACGCGAATGAGCAATTGAAGAAATTGCATTTTACAGGTCACGTGAAACGGTACGAGAAGATAGATAATATTTTGAAAGCTATCGAGAGCGCGATTGGAGTCACGTTCTCGGTACAGGACAGAACAATTAGTATTTCTAAATAAAAAACACCGGCAGGTGTTGGAGCACTTGCCGGTACGTGTTTAATAACCCTGATAAGTCGATGTTGGAGCATCTCTTATCAATAAAGTAAAATTTATAATGCTCAAAGTTATGAAAAAAAAATCAATTATGTCCTTTTTTTCACGAGATGGAGGACAAAAAACTGGATTGATTATGAGATTGACAGTATTATTGATGTGCGTGTTTTCGTTTACCCTCGTCGCGAACACGAATGCACAACAGGAGAGGGTGGATTTGAATTTGAAGGATGTGTCGATCCGGACGGTGTGCGGAGAGATACAAAAACAGACTAATTTGTCTTTCGTGTATAACGTGGAGTTGACCCGGAATTTAGGGCATTTCACGGTGAAAGCCAGACAGGAAACGGTGGAGAGTGTGTTGAACAGGATATTGGCTGATACCGGTTTGACTTACAAATTCGAGGGAGATATTATCGTGATACACGAGGCCGTTCCAGAACCCGCTCAACAGGAAAAGAAGGAGATCACGATCGAGGGGGTGGTCGTAGACGGCAGGGATTCTCTTCCGGTTATCGGGGCGACAGTAGTTGTAAAGGGAACGAGCTTGGGAGTCGCTACCGACATGGACGGAAAGTTTAAATTGACGGTTCCCCAAGCGCAGAACGTGGAACTAGAGTTCTCTTTCGTGGGTATGAAGAAGCAAATCGTGAAAGTGAACGGGATGTCTAATCCTGCGCCTTTAAAGATTGTGATGGAAGAAGAGGCTGTCGGCATGAACGAAGTGGTTGTTGTCGGGTATGGAGTTACGGCTTCTAAGGATTTGACAGGACAAGTGGCTTCTTTGAACGAGGAACAATTGAGTAAGAAAAATGCGACGAATGTTGAAACGATGTTGCAGAATGCGGCAGCCGGAGTAGTTGTTTCCTTGGCATCTTCTAATCCGAATGAAAAAATTCGGGTTAGGGTACGCGGAGAGGCTTCTTTGACGGGGGAGAATGAACCGTTGTACGTGGTAGATGGTATACCCGTAACTTCCGACGTGATGAGTGCTATTTCTCCGCAGGATATTCAATCGATGGATGTGTTGAAAGATGCTTCTGCCGCTGCTATTTACGGTTCACGGGGGGCTAACGGAGTGGTTATCGTGACAACCAAACGAGGTAAAAGCGGTAAGCCGGATTTGAATGTGAGTTATGCTTTTAGTGTAGATTCGAGGATCAATAATTTTTCCACGTTAAACGGGGATGAATTTCGTGAATTCGTGCGCTATATTGCCGAACAAACGTTAAAAGTGGATGCTTCCAACACGACTGCAAAGAGTATACTTGCCGAGGGAAGTACAGTATTGAAAGATGGAAACACAGATTGGTACAAAGAATTGAAACGTCCTTCTCATCGCCATGATTTGAATTTATCCGTTCGAGGCGGGGGAGAACGTTCAAATTACTATATTTCTTTAGGGGTATTGGATTATCAAGGGATGGTCGAGCACGATGATTTTACCCGTTACACGGGACGTATCAATCTGGATTACGATATTACCGATTTCTTGAAATTCGGAACGTCTACCACGTTAGGATACACGGATGTGAGTTCCCCGGGTACTTCGTTGTACACGGCTGTCGGATTCCGTCCCGATTTTCCGATATATAACGAGGACGGGTCTTATTATAAAGAAGGAACTTCTTATAACCCGGTAGCATCGAATAATGCCAAAAGTTATAAGGATAATTATAGTATCTTATCCGCTTCTTTCTTGGAATTAAGTATATGGAGGGGCTTGAAATTGAAGACTTCCTTGTCTATAAACCAGAATATGTCTTATTCGGAAAGTTACACGCCGACCTATTTGACTGCGGATGAGAAAGGTGCCGGTTCGGAATCGACGAGTCGTTCGTTTACCACGGTATTTGATAACACATTATCTTGGAACGGGCGTATTAATGATGCTCATGCTTTGGATGCCGTGGTCGGTATTTCATTTGAACGTACTAAAACACGTAGTTTCGGGGTGAGAGCTAAAAATTACCCGATGGATGAGATTTTGACGGGTATCACGAATGCCAGTGAGATTGTAAGTAAAAGCGGAGGTGGTACCGTGTATGGATTACAGTCTTCTTTTGCCCGTATCAATTATCGTTTGCTGGATAAGTATTTGTTCACGTTTACTGCACGTTATGACGGTTCTTCTTCCTTCGGAACGAATAATCGTTACGGGTTCTTCCCGTCGGGAGCTATTGCGTGGCGTATCAGTGACGAGAGTTTTATGAGGGGACTGAAGTTCTTGGATGATTTGAAAATTAAATTTAGTGTCGGTAAAACGGGCGTCCAGAATTTTGACCGGGGAAGTTACGCGAATAAAGATTTGTATTCTACCGGAGATTATTTGAATAATCCTTCTATATATCATAGCCAGTTGGGAAATCATAATATTAAATGGGAAACCACGATGCAATATGATTTGGGTATTGATTTCTCTATCTTGCGCTCTCTTGTGAGCGGTAGTATCGCATATTATCGCAAGAATACGGATGATTTGATTTGGACTTACACTCCGCCTTCAAGTTTGGCCGTGGATCCGATACCGACAAACGTGGGTTCCGTGCGGAATCAGGGTATCGAGATATCTCTTCGTGCTAATTTATTGCGAGGGAAAAAAGATTGGAGTTTGGAATTAGGTTTGAATGCCTCTCATAATCGGAATAGGGTATTAGAATTGGTTGAGCAGGGAGGAAGTGATAATGGAATGGGTATAACCGTACAAGGTTCCGGAAACCAAGTATTGGCAGAAGGACATGCGATGGGGTCATTCTTCGGTTATCAATATGATGGGATTATCCAGAATCAAGCTACTATAGATAAGTTGAACGCGAAAGCTACAGAGGCTAAAGGTAGCACGGCTTACTATAATGGATCCGGTTTACGTCCGGGGCATTTGTTACTTCGGGATGTGGATGGAAACGGTTATATTGATAATAAAGATCGTATGATTATAGGTTCTCCGGAGGCAGATTTGATTGGGGGTATAACTTCGACTCTGACTTACAAGCGATTGAGTTTATACATGCATTTCGGTTTCCAAATAGGAGGAGAGAAGTTGTATAATAAGACGTTACAGAATTTGCCGAATCAATTGACCGGGTTGGTTGATTACAATTTGCATAATCGTTGGAGCGATGAGAACCGGAATGCAAAATTGCCAGCCATGTATATAGGTGATGCTGTTGCACCCAATACGTCTTTATCGTTGTTTAGCACTTCCAATCTTCGTTTGCAAGAACTTCGTTTATCTTACGATATTCCGAAGTTATGGAGAGGTAAGTATTTGAATTCCGGAGAGCTTTATTTCACGGCAAGTAATCTTTTCGTGATCACGAAATACCCGGGACAAGACCCCAGTACAATAGGTTCGGCAAGTTCGAATTATGGTGCGAACTACGAGAATTGGAATTATCCGTCTTCACGTACATTCTCTTTTGGTGTTAAACTTAATTTCTAAAAATTGTGAGTATGAAAAAAATACTGATTGTATTTTCGATTATAATAGGTTTTACCAATTGTCAATTGGTAGACGTGTTGGAACAAGATCCGATGTACGAGTTGGATCTGGAGAACGCGATAACCTCGCCGAAAATGGCAGAATTAGCTTTAAACGGCGCGTATTCCTATTTGCCGTCCACTAGCACGAATTATTTGTTTGCCGCGTTAAGTGGTAGTTTTATGTCCGGGGCTATGTTACGGCAAGATTTTGTTACCTCGGGGAATGCTATCTATTATTCCGAGAGATATTTGAATACTTTGTCTTATAGTTCTTTCGGGGATGGAGAGTGGAGTGATGATTATAATATAATCAAGAATGTCAATTATTTGTTGACATCATTGGAGGGGATTAATGATAGTGAATTTGAAAAGGGAAGAAAAGAGGAGATTGTCGGAGAGTGTCATTTTCTAGTGGCTCTGGCTTATTTCAGGTTATTGCGTCAATTTGGCGAATATTGGGATGAAAGCAGTAATTACGGGGTACTTGTTCGGGATGAAATACCATCGGTTGCCAATGCCGTGAAGGCACGTACCACGGTAGCTAAAAGTTACGAGGAAATTTTTAATCATTTGGAAATAGCTTTGGCTCAAGCTCCCGCATACACGACTCCCACTCGGGCATCCGTACAGGCGGCAAAAGCGCTGAAAGCGGTTGTGCTGTTTTACCAAGGGAAATATAGTGAAGCGGCCGTTGCTGCCGATGAAGCTATCACGTCGGTGAATCCTTTAGACCCAAGTTATTCTAATGTGTTCACGAATACGGAAACGTCGAAAGAAGTTATTTTCTGCCGGGCATTTAGCACGGATGAGGCATCCGATGTATCTTATCTTATGGAGAAGGCTTCCGGGGCTTCCGGGTTGTGGGGACCGACCGAAAGTTATATGAATTTGATTGAAGGGGATCCTCGGAAAACATTGGTTACTGAAAATAAAAATGTTACTTATAACGGAGTGACCTACAATGTAAATACGGTAAAAAAGATTTATCGTCCGAATGATGGTGTGCCGGTAATATTCTTGCGTACAGCTGAATTGTACTTGATTAAGGCAGAGGCGTTGGCTCGTAGTAATAGTTCTATTGCTGATGCTTGGGCTCCGATCAAAGAATTACGCGGGCGTGTGGGAAGTACGAATTTAACAGAGCCGGCAACTCGTGACGAGTTAATGGATGAAATATTCAAAGAGTGGTGGATCGAAATGGCTTTCGAGAATTGGCATGAATGGTTTGCCGTGCAACGTTTTGATCGTTTGTTGGAAATGAATCAAAGTTTGGCTGAGCAGTTGGAAGATGAACAAGAGAAAGACGAGGAAAATAATACAGCTAGTTTCGTGGAGGCTTTCATGCAAAAGTTGGAAACCAGAAAGATTTATAATATCCCTACCGGAGAGATTAATGCAAATTCTATTTGTGAACAAAATCCCGGATATTAAAAGTAAAGATTATGAAACATATCGTGTATATAGTACTTCTTTTATGGAGTGTGAATATTTTCGCCCAAATGGAACCGAACTATGGTATTCAGTTTTATCATGGAACATGGAAAGAGGGAATAGAGAAAGCTAAGGCGGAGAACAAATTGATATTCGTGGATTTCTACACTCAATGGTGTGGTCCTTGTTTAAATATGGCGGAGAGTGTGTTCACTCTCCCCTTTATCGGGGATTTTTATAACACGAAGTTCGTGAACATGAAGATTGATGCCGAGAACGGGGAGGGAGTGGAACTTGCCAAACGCTATAGCGTTAATTCTTACCCGACTTACGTGTTTGTTGATCCGGCAAGCGAGGAGGTGGTACACCGGAGTAAATCCCGTCAGTCTGCCGAGCAGTTTCTTGCCACGGGAAAAAGTGCTTTGGTACCGGAATTGCGTTCCGGTTATTTGACTGAGGAATTTGCTAAAGGACGTGATGACCGGGAATTTCTAAAGAATTATATCAATTACAATGCTTCTATCTATGAACGGGAGAACGTGCAGAAAGCATTTGATATGCTGATGAAGAAGGGGGCGAAGTTGACGGAACCGGACGTTTGGAAGATATTTAAAGCCAATATCACGGGGGTGAATAATCCTTATTTTCAAGAAGTTGTACAGGGGTATGACAAGTTCGTAAGCGTGTTGGGAAAGGATATAGTAGACAACAAGTTGTACATGGAAACCCGGAATGCTTCTTTGGAGGAATTAAATCGGTTGCCGGAATTTAAGGGTAAAGATTTGAACAAGTATCTGGTACAAATCAATGCTTTGGTAAGAAATAAAGAGTATGATAAGGCTGATGTGTTGATTCGGCGTGCTATGGCGGATACCTCCATTAACCAGCAGGATTTTATCGAACAGTTCCGGTTTACCGTGCGCGGCAGTTATTGGGACCCGGAAACCCCGGTGGAGTGGTTGAGCAGGTGTGCCTCTTATTTGCAGTATATCGCTTATAATAGCGACAACCGACAGGATCCGTACATCCATCAAGAGTACGCGGCATTGCTGGAACGTCTGATTCGTAAGACCCCGGGGGCTGAAAAAGTTTTTCCCGCATCTATTATGGATAAACCGGAAGTCGGAGCCAAAGAATACAGTATGCGTCCGAAGAATCTGGCACAGAAACCGACACGAAAGAAAAAATGATATTTTAGTGTGTGATTGTTTTAATTGTGTGTAAGAAGCGGAATCCTGTCATGGTTCCGCTTCTTTATTTTGAAAGAATATAGATAACTTTGTCGAACAATAGACGTGTAAATTAGATTAGTAACATTATATTTGCATGGTTATTAATGTTGATGCTCGTGGATTATTCAGATGATAAAGAATTATTAGAAGTATTGAAATGTGGCAAGATATCAGCTTTCGAGTATATCTATACCACATACTATGATTCTTTGTTGAATTATGCCGACCGTTTATTAAATGATTTGGAAACCGCCCGGGATGTTGTCCAACAAATGTATTATAAAATATGGGAAGGGCGTGAAGTACTGAATATTTCTCTTTCTGTAAAAGCATATCTTTTTAAATCGGTTTATCACGCATGTTTGAATACTCTGGCTCATAAAAAGAATATTCAAAAGTATGAGCGGGAACAATTGGCAGACCTTTATTTTTCTAATGTTATTCAATCGCCGGAGGCTGAAATGGAATTGTGGCAGGCTGATGTAGCCAAAGCGTTGGACGAGGCAATAGCTTTGTTGCCGGAAAAGTGTAGAGAGGTATTTGTTTTAAGTAAGGTAGAGGGGTTGAAAAATAGGGAGATTGCTGAAAAATTGAATATTTCCGAGAAAACGGTAGAACGGCATATGACGATAGCTTTGAGTAAGTTGCGTGAGGAATTGGATTGGTTGCTGCAAATTATTTTATTTTTTTCGGTTTCTCATTGGGGGTAAAACATGTTTTGTCTGTCTTTAGTGTATAAAAGGCAGGAAAGATGGAAACAGAAACTTTCAATATAGATGAATTACTGATTCGTGTTTTGTCGCATCAGGCAGAACAAGAGGAAATTGTATATTTTTCAGAATGGATGAAGGATGAGCGGAATCGACTTTATTTCGAGAAGTTTAGAAAAGTGTGGAATCTTTCCTCTGGAAGACATGCAGACCGGGAAATGGTTGAGGTGGGACTGGAAGATTATAGACGGTTTATGCATCGGTCTTTAAGTCCGAAACACAACATGAAGCGTGTATGGAGAATGCTCTCGGCTGTAGCCGTGGTGATGATTGGTGTTTTTGCTTTGCTGCGTTTGTATGAACCGGAAAAACAAATTGTCCCCGAGGGGAAGGAAATTATTTATAGTAAAGGAATATTGTTGACTCTTTCCGATGGCAGGAAAGTAAATGTTCTTTCCGATTCTTTGGCTTTGTCCGACGGAATGGAAGATGATATCAAGATAAGTAAGATCAACAACCGGGAGATTGCTTATGAACTGAATGATTCATTGGCGGGGGCTGGGGATTTTGAATTGGCATATAATGAAATTATTGTCCCCGCGGGAGAGCGTTTCTCTCTTCGATTGTCGGACGGGACAAAGGTTTGGATAAACTCGGAGAGTTCGTTGCGTTACCCGATACGTTTCGGTAAAGAGAGACGGGAAGTGGAGGTACGGGGAAACGTTTATTTTGAAGTGACACGGGATACAGCTTGTCCATTTGTTGTTGCGGGGAGGGAGTTGGTGACTGAAGTACTGGGTACTTCTTTTGAAGTGAACCTGTACGGGGATCGGAATGAGGCCAGTGCTACTTTGGTGGAAGGAAAAGTGAGGGTTCAAGCGGGGAAACATGCTGTCGTTATGAAGCCCGATGAGCAAATCGTGTTCAACACGAAGAGCGGGGACGTGGAAGTAAAAAAGGTGGATGCTGCTAATATGGTAAGATGGAAAGATGGAGTACTCGTGATAGATAACGAGCGGTTTGATGATGTTGTCTGGAAACTGGAGCGTTGGTATGGTGTGACTATTATTAACGAGACAGGAAAATCATTCTCCCAGCTTTTTAGCGGAGAATTTGACAGGGAGGATGTTCGGGCGGCTATTGAAACGATATGCGTGAATCTGGGTATTCAATACAGAATGAATGAAGACAGTATTATTTTACAAAAATAAAAAAGGAGTTCCGAGCCGTGCGACCAACACTTGGGATACTCCTTTTAAATTAAGCTTTATATAATCATTTAAAACTTACATGACAAATCTATGGAAAAAAAACAACATTTTTTGTCGTTGTCAGTATTATTTCTCAAAAGAGTAGTTTTACTGACGTTGATATGGGGTGGTATTTGTTGCAGTCCGGTTCGGGGTGCTGATGTCGGACAACCCCGAAAGGTGACTTTGAAATTGAAAGGGGTGTCACTTTCCGTGCTGTTTAACGAGATTAAAAAACAGACTTCTTACAAATTCTTCTATAATGATACACAAGAGAAGAATATCGGGAAGGTTACAGTTTCCGTGACGGACGAAACCGTTGAAAACGTGTTGAAACGGGTATTTGAAAATTCTGCCTACACGTTTCAAGTCGTGGGTGAACAGATTGTGATCACGGATAAAAAAATGGAAGATACAAGGCAGAAAAATGTCCGTATCACGGGGCTGGTTACGGATCAACACAAGATTCCGTTGCCCGGTGTGACCGTGGTCGTGAAAGGATTGACGATCGGAACTGCCACTGACGTAAACGGTAGATATGCATTGACATTACCTGCGATGGAGAATATGGCTTTGATCTTTTCCTTTATCGGAATGGAAACGGCGGAAGTGAAATGTACCGGACAGGATACGATTAACGTGGTGATGAAGGAAGAACAGTCCGAGCTGTCCGAAGTTGTTGTTACCGGATACCAGACTATCGATCGCCGAAAAAACACGAGTGCCATTCAGTCTATTGAGATGGACAAAATCAAGGTTCCCGGGGTACAAACTATAGATCAGTTGCTTGAATCACACGTGCCGGGGATGATCTTTATGCAGAATTCGGGACAAGTGGGGGCAGCACCGAAATTACGTATCCGGGGTACTTCCACGATACTTGGCAACCAAGAACCCGTGTGGGTGTTGGATGGTATCGTGTTACGTGATCCCGTGAACGTGAGTCCGACTTTGATTAATAATCTGGATTTCGTGAATTTGGTTGGAAACGCTATTTCCGGCATTAACCCTGAAGATATTGAACGTATTGATATTTTGAAGGATGCTTCCGCCACGGCATTATACGGGGCAAAGGCGGCAAATGGGGTAATTAATATTACCACGAAGAAAGGGAAGACGGGACCGCCTTCCGTGACGTACAGTTTGAATGGCAAGTTCACGGCAAGACCCCGTTATTCGGACAAGAATATTTATTTGATGAACTCGAAAGAACGTATTGCGTATTCCCGAGAGATTGTCGAGAAGGGGTTGTCGTACCCGACTATCAATAATTGGGTCGGGTATGAAGGGGCTCTTGATAAGTATAACAATGGAATCTATACTTATCAACAGTTCACGGATGAAGTATCAAGATTGGAAACCGTGAATACCGATTGGTTCGATCTAATCACGGAAGATGTGTTTTCTAACAGCCACACGTTGAGTTTGTCGGGTGGTAGCACGAATATCCGTTATTATGCTTCCTTGGGATATTCTAACGAGAAAGGGGTGATCAAAGGTGAAAAGAATGATCGTTATTCCACGAGTATGAACATCAACGGGAGTTTCAATAAATTCTCGTTCTCGTTCGGGATGCTGGCTAATAAAGGGGTGCGGGAATACGTGAATAGTGAGGTGAATATTCTGGATTACGCTTATAATACTTCGAGGGCTATTCCGGCATTTAACGAAGACGGGAGTCTTTATTTTTATGACGTGAAAGGTTCTTCTAATGCCAGTTCTAATAGTCAGTTGGCATTTAATGCTTTGCATGAGATGGAAAATTACCGGGACGAGTATAATAGTTCCGGGATTACCTTGAATATGAATTTGAATTATCGTTTCAATGATTGGCTGAAAACCCAATTCATATTTTCATACAGTATTAATAACACGATGCAGGAAACGTTTATCGGTGAAAATTCTTTCTACGCGTCAAATCTTCGGGGTGTGAATTACGGGGTGGAGTTGACGCCGGATCAGAAATCGATTAGTTTATTACCCGTGGGGGGAGAGTATCGTGAGGATGTTACCCGGAACGATAATTATACTACCCGTCTGCAATTTGATTTCACAAGGTTCTTGGATAGCGGGCAAAAACATTTGATCAATGCCGCCGTGGGTTTCGAGTTGGCGTCTTCAAAATATGACGGAAAACATCAAGTACATCGGGGATATCTGCCCGAGCGGGGAAAGATGATCGCGACATTGGCTCCCGACGTGTACCCTTCTTTTACCAAATGGCAAATGGAAGAGGAGGATGCAAGAGGGGTGATATCGGATAATATCCAGAACGAGATGTCTGCTTATTTGACGTTGACCTACACGTTGAATAACGCTTATTCATTTAATTTTAACACCCGTGCGGATGCTTCCAACAAGTTTGGGGATCGCAGTAACGAAAAGATATTGCCGGTATGGTCGGTTTCCGCGAGTTGGGATATGAAGGCAAATATATTACGGGATGTTAATTGGGTTAACGGGTTATCCGTGAGAGGTTCTTTCGGGTATCAAGGAAATATGTTGAGTAATCAGACTCCGGAACTCATTATCAAGAAAGGGAATATGAACGATTATTTCGGGGAGTACGAGTCGAATATACAACATTATCCGAATCCTGATTTGCGGTGGGAGAAGACGGGAGCCTTCAATGGTTCCGTGGACTTTGCCTTGTTCAATAATCGTATCCGGGGTACGTTCTCGTATTTCTACAAGAAGACTAAAGATGCTTTCCTGAGTAAGACGGTAGCGGATATCAATGGCGTGGAAACCTACGTGATTAATTCCGGGACAGTGGAAAACAAGGGTTTCGAGATGAGTTTCAATTTTACTCCTTTTAAAGCGGGTGGTGAAATCGGTGGTTTCCGTTGGGATATTGATCCGCAAATAGGGCAAGTGTTGAATACCTTGTTGACGAAAGCGGTTAATAATGATAACTTCGAGAAAGATCAGGATGAGATATTTTACACGAATTATCTGGATGGGTCGGCGTTGATTGAAGGGGAGCCTCTGAA
Source organism: Butyricimonas hominis (assembly GCF_014287455.1). Taxonomy (NCBI): domain Bacteria; kingdom Pseudomonadati; phylum Bacteroidota; class Bacteroidia; order Bacteroidales; family Odoribacteraceae; genus Butyricimonas; species Butyricimonas hominis. The sequence continues at coordinate 118,456 of NZ_JACOOH010000003.1, read as the reverse complement.
TACCTTCTTTTCATATAAATTTCAAGGGCTTTCGCCCGAGGACGGACGCCCGATGTTTTATGACGTGGAGGAAGAGCTTAAAGATGAATATTTGAAGATGGAACGGGAGGATGTGTTTCGCCGGGTGATGAAGGTGTCCGGTACGCGGGTGCCGGTTTTGCAGGGTGGTGTGTCGAATACCTTCTCGTATAAACGGATGTCATTGAGTTTTAATTTCTCGTACTCGTTCGGTTCTAAAATTCGGTTGATGCAGTTGTACGGGACGAATAAAAACGGAACGACGGTTGCTCCTCTGCCGGAAAGAAACGTGCGTCGGGAGTTCGTGAAACGCTGGCAACGTCCGGGTGACGAGCGGCACACGAGTATCCCGGGATTATTACCGAATGCCGAGTATAGCAGGACTTTGCAGCCGTGGTGGAAGTCCGGGAACAATAACTCGATTAACTTTGCCGATAATATCTGGCAGATGTATGATAATTCCGATATCCGGACTGTGAGCGGGAATTATTTGAAGTTGCAGTCTTTTGTGTTTAATTATACTTTGCCGGAGGAGTTCTGCAAGAAGTTGTTGTTGAAGTCGGCATATGTCGGGGTTTCGGGAAGTAATTTGTTTACCATTTGCAGTTCGAAACTGAAAGGGCAAGATCCTTCACAATCGGGGACAACCGATAAATTGAATTTGTCGATTCGCCCCTCGTATTCCGTTAATTTAGGTATCACGTTTTAATTAATTGAGGCTATGAAAAGTTATATAAGTTATTTAATCCCGATTCTTTTCTTTTTAAGCTCGTGTAATGATTTCTTGGAAGAGTATTCACAGGATATGACATACGCGAAGACGGCGGCGGATTTGGACGAGATATTGATAGGGGACGGGTATATGAAGGTGCCAAGTAGGCAGGTTATTGTTTCCTTGGGGGGTGATGACGGTTATTATTTCCCTTGGATTCACGTGATGGATGATGATATAAAGCAGTTTGGTCCGGGAGGGAATGCTGATGCTTCGCAGTTTATTGATTTTGCAAATTTTTACACGTGGTCGGAATATCCTTATATGCGGGAAGGCGAGGAGGTGAGCGATACGGATTGGAAACGCTTGTATAAGCACATCAGTTCTGTGAATGTGATACTGTCTAAAACGGAGGAGATAAATGATCGGCCGGAAGCCATAGAGCGGATTAAAGGCGAGTGTTATTTCTTGCGCGGGGTGTACTATTTTTATCTTGCTAATATCTATGCCAAGCCTTACGTGAAGGCTTCTGCCGCGATAGATTTAGGTGTGCCGATTAAGACTACCGAATACGTGGAGGATATTTATTTCAAGCGGAATACATTGGAAGAAACCTATACCCGCATCACGGAGGATTTGACGTTGGCTGCCCGTTTATTGAAAGGCAAAGAGCATAAAACGATTTATCGGGCAGGCTTTTATGCCGTGCATGCTTTTTTGAGCAGGGTGCATTTGTACATGGAAGATTACGAGAAAGCACTCGCGTCTGCCGATACCGTGTTGCAGGGAGGATACGCTTTGTTGGACTACAACGAGCGGTTGGCGTTGGTGGTACCGGACAAGTGGGGAACAATTAACGGTGCCAGTATCACGTTTAAAGATTCGCCTGAAACAATCTTTTCGCAAGGGGGGAATTGTTTTGCAGATTGTGATATGACGAGCATGAGTAATTTTGATGTGTCGGATGCTTTGGTTGAAATGTTCCGTCAAGAACCGGGTAATGATTTGCGTATTGATTCTTGGTTGGGGATTTACAAAGATGCTTGGGGAAATCCCGTGTATCTTGTAAAGAAATTAGTAGATAGTCAGGATGGACTGGTTTCTTCTGAGTGTCTGTTGCGTTTGTCCGAGGTTTTGTTGAATAAAGCGGAAGCTTTGGCTATGCTTTCCCGTGAGGATGAGGCGCAGAATATAATTGAAGAGTTGAGAAGTAAACGTATGAAACAAGGTACTCACGTCGCTTTGGACAAGCGGACGGGCGAGAAGTTGATGGAATTAATCCGTGACGAACGCCGTCGGGAACTTTGCTTCGAGGGACACCGTTGGTTTGATTTGCGTCGTTATGCTGTTCATTCCAAGTATCCTTATTCCAAACCGATTATTCATGATCAGTATTTTTATAATAATACGACTTGGATGCGCGAGTATTTGGGCAGTTACCAGTTGAACGAGTACGCTTCGGAGCCCGCTTACGTGATTCCGATCCCGCGGTCGGTGATCGAATTCAACAAGGGGAACATGGTGGATAATGCCGCTCGTCCTCAAAGAGAAATGTTTAAACGCTTTTAATTTTAATTCCAATGAAATATCATATATTACTTCTGGTGATGGTGTTCTTTGCTACGGGATGTAGTGAAGAGGATGATTTGCAACCCTCGTACTCGGACGTGGAGTGGTTTGTGCTGCAAGATAATCTTGATGATGCGGTGCAACATGCCGCTTACGGGGTGTATTCCACTTGGGGGATACCGGTCTTCTGTAATGATACGATCGGAAGTCAGGAACGGGGTTTGGATCACAATGGAAACCCGATCGTGTATTATAAAGTGTTGGATTTGAATTATAATCTAAATAACCCGACTAACGCATTTAGTATTAACGCCAAACATATTTCGTTGATACGGGATGAAGCGGACAAGTTGGCGGGAATAAAGTTCGTGGATGAGGTGCTGTTGCCTAATGTTCCCGAGATATTTTATATTCAGTCGATTCTTTTGTTGGACTCGATATATGAACAGCAATACGTGGGAGGGGCGAAGAGCATGAAAGCGGTGCATCAAGCCATGGAGACGTTGGCTGTAGCCGATATTCCTGTCATCGCGAATATGTCGCAAGCGGAGAAAATAGAGCGGGCGAATGAGATTATCACCTATTTGGCTATTAAGTATCTGGCAAAGAATCCTTCGTCCGAGATTGAGACCTTTAAAAAGGTGAGTTATGATCCAGCGACACAAAGAAGTTATTACGGGATGAATGTGCGTACTCCTAATTATCCGGGAGAGTCGTGTCTTGCACCTGCCCGTTGGGAAGTGTACGGTTTCTTGGATTATTCCCGGGACAATTATCCGTATGTGACCGATCCCGATATAACGAAATGGCGTTACAGGATTGTAAAGGAAGATGAGGATATCGAGGACTATATCATGGCGGTGGTTTCGTATAGTAAGGCGGAGTTCGAGGGAATGTATGCCGAGTACCCGATGGTGTTGGAGAAATTCCTGATTATGCGTGGCGTGATGGAATCAATAGGCTTTGAATTAAAGTGATTTGTAATGGAGAAATGCATGAAACCGATTCTTTTGGGAATTGTCGGAGTATTGTGTGCGTTGATTTCTGTTGCACAGGATGCGAAGGTCGTTTTTAAGTCGCATCCTGTATTTCAACGTTATCCGGCAGAATTGATTAAAGAAACCCGATATAATATGGTTCGTTCCGAACGGGTAGCTCCGGGAGATTCTATTACTTTTTTATTGCGGGTGACCGATCCGGAAGGGGAATATTACAGATTGTACGATTGGGGAGCATTGAATGTGTTCGTGAAACCGGGTAGCACCATCGTCATTGATTACAATGACCGAGAGCGGACGAAGACGAAATTCTCGGGTGATTTGGCCGCGGAAAATGCGTGGCTAAACCAATCTTGGTTTTTGAGTTATCAAATGCTGTACCCGAAGTTGCTTACACCTCAAACTACTTACAAGGAGTATGAACGACGGGTGTTTTCCAATGCCGATTCGTTAAAGCGAGTTGTAAAAAGTATTTTTCTCTCGAAAAAGTTCGTGGAGGACTGTCAATGCCGGATTGATTTTATGGTTATCAGCACCTTGTTGAATTACTATCAGTTCTCGGCTCAAAGTATGCAACGGGAATTATCCGCCGCAGATTTTGAATCTTGGAACAGGGATTTCAAACTTGCTTTTTCAAAAGTCTTTTTGAAAAAGGCTCGTCATATATGTAAGCTTTACAAAGAACAGGAGGTATTGCAATATTGGCAAACGAGTCAGGCGTTAATGAATGTTGTTCATAATATCGAACCCGGTTTTGCCGGACAAATCGGTTATTCACTATTCGAGGAAGAATACGCTTTGATGCAGGTACTGAATGATGTGACTCGTCTATATAGTCCTGAGCTTTTGGATTTCCCGGGGAAAGTAAAAGATTCTGTTATTTTGGATATTGTAAATGAACATATTAAAGACAAACGTGATCTTTTGACAGGGGTGGAAGCGATGGATTTTGAGTTTAAAGACATGGACGGCAACGCGTGTAAGTTGTCGGATTACAAGGGAATGCCCATTTTTATAGACGTGTGGGCAACATGGTGTAATCCTTGTAAAGCCTTGGCTCCCGTGTTTCACGGGTTGGCTCGGGAATACAAAGAAAAGAATATTAAATTCATTTCAGTATCTATTGACAAGAAGGCCGCTCCTTGGATGAATTATTTAAACGGACATCCGCGAGTGGAAAATGTTCTGGAATTGCATTCCGGCAATAAAAAGTTTCAGGAAGCGTACAAGATTAGCGGTATTCCGCGTTTCATATTGATTGATAAGAATTTTAAAATACGTATGGCTTTTGCTTACAGACCGGGAATGAAAGCATTGAATTCTTTGCTCGATCTGGTTTGCGTGGAGTAATTTTTAAGATTGCAGAATTGCGTCCATCAACAAGATTAATGTTGATGGACGTTTTATTATAAATCGGGTAATAAGCAGTACCTAATATTAAAATATACGGATATTTTCGGAATTATCTTTTGAAAGCTGTTTCATTTTTCGTATTTAACGTTAAATTTGTCAACATTGAATATTGAAAATGTGGATACATGCAATTATCAGAAGAGCAGATTATTAAGTTAGCTCCTGATGCGGCATCCGTGAAAGCCGGGAAGGGTTTGGCTTCGGCGGCGAAGTGGGTGTTGCGGGGGGCTAGTGAACGGGCGTTGTGGGGACATTGTCAGGGAAGCGGGGCGAATCCTTACCAGACACAGGTGGATTTGCAGAATATAGCTTTCAAATGTTCTTGCCCAAGTCATAAATTTCCTTGTAAACATAGTTTGGGATTACTGTTTCTGTATGCCTCACAGCCAAACTTGTTTTCGACCGGAGAGGAACCCGCGTGGGTGGCGGAGTGGTTGAATAAGCGGGAGAACAAGGTGGCGGAGAAAAAAGAGAAGAGCGATAAACCGGTGGATGCGGCGGCACAGGCAAAGCGTCAGGAAGCGAGGCATCGGAAAGTACTGGGAGGTGTCGAGGATTTGCAGGGTTGGCTAAAGGATTTGGTGCGGAACGGTTTGTTGAACGTGCCGGAACGTGCGCAGGCGCTGTTCGAGGGGATAGCGAAGCGCATGGTCGATTCACAGGCTCCGGGATTGGCGGGGATGATGCGGCAGTTGCAGGAAATCAATTATTTCGGGGAGGATTGGAAGTATGAATTGACCGCTCTATTAAGCAAGGCATACCTTGTGGCGGAGAGTTACAAGCATTTGGACGAATTGCCCGATGATTGGAAGGACGAGATTCGTACTCTCGTGGGATACCCGCAGGCTAAAGAGGAGGTGCTGGCAAAGGGGGAAACGGTAACGGATGATTGGTATGTTGTGGGTACCGAGTCGCTCGAACAAGACCGCCTGACGGTAGAGTATAATTGGTTGTACGGACGACAGAGTAAAAGATATGCGCTGCTTTTACAGTTCATCATGGCGGGCTCGTTGCCGGAGGTGGCATTATTACCCGGTACGGTCGTTCGTGCCGATGTCACCTTTTACCGGGGAGTGAATCCTACCCGGGTGCTGGTACGTGAACAACGGGGAAGTGGGGAGTTATTCTGCCTTACAGACGGGAATGCGGGGTATATGAACTTGACGGAAGCGACGCGGAGATTCCGGGAAGTGCTGACGGTAAACCCTTTTACTTACGAGGTGCCGATGATAGTGAGCGGGGTACGCTTCGTGATACACGAGGGACAACTTTGGTTGCAGGATAGCGACACCCGTTTGTTCGCCTTGAGCGTGGGAGAAGCCGGACGCTTGAAAGGGCTTGCCGTGACGGGAGGTCGTGAATTTACGGGTTTCTTCATGGCGGGGGAGCGTAGGTGGAGAGTGTTATCGTTATGGATAGATGATAAATATTACACGTTGAATAATGAGTATAACGGATAATATAATAAATACAGCCCTATTGGGTACGGCAAACCGGGAGTTGACGGAGGGGGAATTGCCGGAAGATTTGAGCGATACTTTGTTGAAGGTAAAAGAGAGTGCCGCGGACGGGGAAGAAGTTTTTTACAAGACGGCTGCCGTTTTGTTTGCTTATTATCGTTCCGGTTTGGAACCCTTGAGGTTGAAGGAGCCGGTTCCGGTCATGGAAGCGGAGCCGGAAACAATGCCATACGCCGGGAAGAAAGCGGCGGCTCTTTTAGGAATGTTATTGGGGGAGAAATACTCCTATATGCTACTGTTATGGTACAAGACGGCAGCAAAGCACGGTTATCTGATTCCGGCGGAGTATTTGCCGGGGGTATTGGGAAGGGTATTCTTGCCCGGTAGCCAGACGGCAAAGCGCGAGAAACAATTCTTGCCTTCCCTGATTGGTAACCGGGGACGGTGGTTATTGCCGTTGATGAATTATCCGCCTTTGCAGGAGGAAGGAAATGAAGATTGGGAAACGGCGACTCATGCTGACCGGAAGCTGATTTTGTCCCGCGTGAGGAAGGACAATCCCGCCCAAGGTCTTGAATTATTGCGGGCGGAATGGAAGAACGAGTCGGCACAACATCGTGCGGAATTATTGGCTTGTTTGGAAATCGGTTTGTCGAAATCGGATGAAGAATTTCTGGAAAGCGTACGTGCTGGAGATCGTAGTAGCACGGTAAAGGATTGTGCCTTAGATTTGTTGCGGCAAATACCCGATTCCAATATAGTGGAGTTGTATTCCCGGACATTGAAGCAGCATTTGCGTTACCGTCGTTTGCTCGGCTGGGCTGTTGAACCGATTGCGTATTCCGAGGAGTTGAAAAAAGCGGGTATCAGCGAACTTAGTAGTAACAAGGGCGAGAGTGACAGTGATTACATATTAAGGCAAATGGCTGAAAATGTGCCTCTCTCCTTTTGGTGCGAACTGTTGGAATGTGACGCTGAAACCGCGGCACAGCGGTTGCGTAAGTCCCCGCCTTTCTCCAAGTATATTTGTTTGGAAAACGCTATTTTTAATTTCCATGACCGACAATGGGCTTACTATTGGTTGAAAGGAGAACGGGTATTGCAATCCCCGGAGTTGACATCATTAGTACCTCTTTTGCCTGTCGGGCAACGAGAAGAATTGAATCTGGAGGGAAAAGTACAGCAGAACTTTTACGTGACGCAATGGTTGGACGATACGGACAAGGAGTGGGGAGTGAAGTTTTCCCGAGGGGTATTGAGAATACTCTATTCCATGACATATTGCTATTACGACCGTCCGACTTGCGAGCAACTGGCTCTGCGTATACCCGCTTCATTGTTAGGCTATATCGGGGAACTGGGCGCGACGAAAGAGAATAGCAACAGCCATTGGGAATTTACCGTTCGTATGCAGCAACTACTGCAAATTAAGAAGGATATAGAAGAAAGCCTGATTGATTTTAGATTTTAAATTTTAGATTGAATAATTCCAGCCGCACGGGGCTGACGTTTTTTGATATTAACTTTTTTATAACTTGAAATATGGGTTTATTATTAAGACGACACGCGGAACAGCAGTTCGAGGAAGAACTACACGAGTTAAAGAAGAATGAAACAAATAAGGTTCCGGAGAACTGGCAACTATCTCCGCAATCCGTTGTGACCTATCTTATGGGAGGTACGTTGAAAAACGGGTTTGAAGTGAGTCCTAAATATATTGGAAATCGGCGGTTGATAGAGATTGCCGTGGCAACACTGGTTACGGACAGGGCTTTGCTGTTGTACGGTCTGCCCGGAACGGCCAAGAGTTGGGTGAGCGAGCATCTGGCGGCAGCCGTATCGGGTGATTCGACGCTGATAGTGCAGGGTACTGCGGGGACGGGGGAAGAAGCCATTCGCTACGGTTGGAATTATGCCAAATTACTGGCGGAAGGTCCCAGCGAAGGGGCTTTGGTGCAAACTCCCGTGATGCGGGCGATGAAAGACGGGAAACTGGCTCGTATCGAGGAATTGACCCGCGTGGGGTCGGACGTGCAGGACACGTTAATCACGATTCTCTCGGAAAAGGCTATGCCTATTCCTGAATTGGATAGAGAGATTCAAGCTATACGGGGGTTCAACGTGATTGCTACTGCCAACAACCGTGACAAAGGAGTGAATGAATTGTCGAGCGCCTTGAAGCGTCGTTTTAACACGGTAATTCTTCCTTTGCCCGACACGATTGACGAGGAGATCGATATTGTCCGTCGTCGGGTAGAGAGCTTCTCCGGCGTGATGGATATACCTGCCGAGAAACCTGCATTGGAAGAGATTCGCCGGGTGGTAACCATTTTCCGCGAATTGCGGGGCGGGGCTACCGAGGACGGTAAAACAAAATTGAAGACACCGAGTGGTACGTTAAGTACTGCCGAGGCTATATCCGTGGTGAACAATGGGTTGGCTATGTCCGGTTATTTCGGTGACGGTCGCTTGAATGCTATCGATCTCGTGTCCGGTATTATCGGTGCTGTCGTGAAAGACCCGGTTCAGGACAAGGTGATATGGCAGGAGTACTTGGAAACAGTAGTGAAGGGACGCGACGGATGGAAAGACATCTACCGTGCTTCTCGCGAAATGCTGTAATTATCTTTTAGTTTATACAATGATTGATGGAATACATTTTTTAGGTATACGGCATCATGGTCCCGGTTCTGCCAAAAACGTGAGGGCGTATCTGGAAGAATTGGAACCGGATATGATATTACTGGAGGGACCGCCCGAGGCGGAGGCTTTGCTTCCGGGAGTGCTCTGCGAGCAGATGCAACCACCCGTGGCTTTGTTGGCTTACCAACCCGACGAACCGAAGCGTGCGGTTTTCTATCCTTTTGCCGAGTTTTCCCCGGAGTGGCAGACGATGCGGTTTGCCATGAAGAGGGAAATACCCCTTCGGTTTTTCGACCTGCCTTTGATACATCATTTAGCGTTATGGAAAGAGCGGGAAGAGCGAGCTGAAGCCCTAGAAACGAGCGAAGAGCAAGGGGAAACGGATAACACGGGGGACTCGTTACCTTTAGCCCCCGAAGAAATGATACATGTCGATCCTTTTGCGGCTTTGGCAAAAGCGGCAGGGTACGATGATCCGGAATTGTGGTGGGAAGTGAATTTCGAGAATCGTCGGAACAATGAAGAAATCTTCCTTGCCGTCAAAGAGGCGGTGACCGCCTTGCGGGAGGCTTTCCCGAAAATAGACCGGGAAACGTCGTTGCGGGAGGCATGGATGCGGAAGATGATTCGGGCGGTACAGAAGGAGGGATACAAGCGCGTAGCTGTCATCTGTGGAGCGTGGCACGTGCCCGGGTTGGAGAATATGCCGAAGCAGAAAGAGGATAACGAGATACTGAAAGGTTTGCCCAAGGTAAAAGTCGAATGCACGTGGATCCCGTGGACATACGATCGTTTGTCTTACCGTAGCGGTTACGGTGCGGGGATTGTTTCTCCCGGTTGGTACGACCACGTGTGGGATTACCCCGATGACGATGGAACCCGCTGGATGAGTAAAGTGGCATCCTTGTTTCGTTCGAGGGGAATGGATATTTCCGTTGCCCACGTGATTGAAACGGTACGTTTGGCGCAAGTCATGGCGGCTTTACGCGGTTTATCCCGTCCGTCGTTGGAGGAGTACAACGATGCCGTTACCACGGTAATGGGTTTTGGCGATCCCATCGTTCTGCAAATCATCCGGGAGGCTTTGGTAATCAGCAATCGCATGGGAAATGTACCCGACGATGTTCCTAAAGTGCCTCTACTCGTGGATGTGGAGAAATTATTGAAGCGTTTACGTTTACCTTTAAGCACGGAGATTAAGGAGTACAACTTGGATTTGCGCAAGCCGAACGATTTGGAGCGGAGTATCGTTTTCCACCGTTTGAACTTGTTGGGAATACGTTTAGCCCGACCGATAGCGACCGACGGGAAAGGGACTTTTAAAGAGTCTTGGTCTGTTTATTACGAACCGGAACAGACATTGGCTATTATCGAGAAGGCCGTTTGGGGGAATACACTGGCGGAAGCGGTGGTGTCGTATAACGTGCACTTGTCGAAAGATATCTCTTCCATTTCCGAATTGGTAGACCTCTTGCAACGGGTTATTCCCGCCGACCTGCCCGATTTGGTGGAGGAGATGACGCGACGTCTGGACGTACTGGCGGCTTCCGTGACGGATGTCGTCGAGATGATGAAAGCCATTCCCGGCATGGTCACGGTGGTGCGTTATGGTAGCGTGCGGAATCTGGATTACGGTAAGGTGAACGATATGCTCTACGCCATGATGGCCAGAGTATTGGCGGGAGGAGTACTGGCGTGTGCCAATATAGACGAGGATGCGGCGTCCGACCTTATGGATAAGTTTGTCGCCGTGGATTATGCCGTTGCCACGGCAAACCAACAGGAATTAACGTCTATGTGGATGGAACTCGTGCAAAAGGTTCGGGAGGCACGTAGCAGTCATCCCTTGTTATCCGGTTATACCACCCGTTTGTTGCGTGATAAAAACGTGTTGGGATACGAGGAAACGGCACAGACCTTGCAATACTATACTTCCCGCGGGAATGCCGCTTCCGAAACGGCTTTCTGGTTCGAGGGATTCCTGAAATCATCGGGAACTATCCTTTTATTGGACGAGCAATTGTGGGATCTCGTGAATGGTTGGCTGGCTTCCCTTGGTGATGAAACTTTCATGGAATTGTTGCCCATATTGCGGAGGACGTTCAGCGAGTATAGCGTACCGGAACGCCGGAAACTGGGGGAGAAGGCCAAAGGAACTTCCGGCGTGAAGCGTGTAAACATGCAGGACGAAGCTTTTAATGCGGAAGACGCTAGAAAGGTAATTCCTGTGGTGTGGCAGCTAATGGGAATAAAGTAACCTGTATTTTCAATTATTAAAGTAAATATTATGGAAGAAACCCTTTTAAAAAGATGGCGGTTGATACTCGGGGGTGATGCGGCGGACGGCACGGGAATCTCGTTAAGTCCCGAAGAGTCCCGCGTGGACGATGCTTTGCACGCCTTGTACGACAGTGATCGGCGGGGAGGTTTGGGTGGTTCTGCCCCTAAAGTGAGTCGTTGGTTGGGTGATATCCGGGAATTCTTCCCGCAATCGGTAGTACAGGTGATACAGAAAGACGCTATCAAGCGGTTAAACCTCACCTCTTTACTTACCGAGAAAGAGATGCTCCAGTCCATTGTGCCGGACGTGCATTTGGTGGCGACGCTTATGTCCCTGAGTCGGGTAATCCCCGAGAAGAACAAGGCGATAGCCCGTGACGTGGTGCGTAAGGTCGTCGACGAGTTGATGAAGAAACTCTCCGCGCCGATGCAGCAAGCGGTGACGGGTGCGCTGAATCGTTCCAGCAGGCGTCGCAATCCCCGCTATAACGAAATCGACTGGAAAACCACGATAGAAAAGAACCTGCGCAACTACCAACCGGAGTACAAGACGATTATCCCGGAGGTGCGTATCGGCTACGGGCGGAAACGGCGGGCGCTGAAAGACATCGTGCTTTGCCTCGACCAGAGTGGCTCCATGGGTGCCTCGGTCGTTTATTCGGGAATATTCGGTTCCGTGTTGGCTTCCATTCCCGCGGTGCAAACCCGCATGGTTGTCTTTGACACGTCCGTGGTCGATCTGACCGATGACTTGCAAGACCCCGTGGATTTGTTGTTCGGTGTACAATTGGGCGGGGGTACGGATATCGACCGTGCTTTGGGGTACTGTCAAACGGTTATTACCCGTCCGTCCGACACGGTGCTGGTCTTGGTTACCGACCTTTACGAGGGCGGGAACGAGAAAGAGATGCGCGAGAAGATGATTTCCCTCGTGCAGAGCGGGGTACAACTCATCGTTTTGCTGGCATTGAACGACGACGGGGCGCCTTTCTACGATAAAGAAAATGCCCAATTCCTAGCCGAATTGGGAGTTCCCGCTTTTGCCTGTACGCCGGATAAATTCCCGGATTTAATGGCGACCGCTTTAGCGAAACAAGATATAAGTATATGGTTATCAAAAAACACATGATGATTAAAGGTAAGAAAAGTATAGAGCTCATCGAGCGTTGCGCGGAGATATGGGAGGCCGCGGTACGGGCAACCCACCATTTCGTGAAGGAAAGCGATATCGTCTTCTACCGTCCTTACGTGCGGCAGAATTGCGACAATCTACCCCTTTTGTTGCATCACGAGGGGGACGAGGTGGTGGCGTTCCTCGGTTTGGATTCCACGTATATAGATATGCTGTTCGTGCATCCCGATTACAGGGGAAAGGGTATCGGGCGAAAACTGGTACAGAGGGCGGTAGACGAATACCACGCCGAAACACTTACCGTCAACGAGCAGAACGAGCAAGCCCTCGGTTTTTACCTGAAACTGGGTTTCGAGGTGCAAAGCCGCAGCGCCCTCGACGGGTTCGGCTTTCCTTATCCGCTCTTGCACATGCGCTTGAAGAATCCCCGCCAACGATTGGTAAAAGTGACGGGCGACAAGAAAGCCTATCTTTCCTTGCTCTTGCTTGCCGATCCCTCGGAGGAAATGGTCGATCGTTACCTGCCCGACGGTGAGATGTTCATTCTCGAACGGGACGGACAGGTAATCGGTGAGGCGGTAGTGGACGCCGCGGGCGAAATAAAGAACCTTGCCGTCGCTCCCAACTACCAGAGGCAGTATTTCGGTAGGTACATACTAGCCGCGTTGGCTGAACACTACAAAGACCGTTTCGATTATTTATGGGTAGGTACCAGTGATTACGGCACGGTGTATTACGAGCAATACGGTTTCGAGTGCGATCACGTGGTAAAGAATTTCTTCACGGACAATTATCCCGAACCAATCATCGAGGACGGCAGGCAATGTGTCGACATGGTCTACCTCAAGCGGAAAATACGGTAGAATAGGTTCCTATTCTACCAACCACTTTTCAATATTTCTCGTCTTTTTGGAGAAGTTGATTCCTATTTTAAATAACTCGCGGGAATCAGCCTCAAAGGGTAGGGCGTAGTGCTTTTCATTGATTTGCTTTAATGCCTCTTCCGCCGATCCTTCCAGTTTAAATTCCATCACGTAGATATATTTGTCTGTCTGCAAAACCAGATCGATACGTCCTTCACCGGTATGATATTCCGCTTTGACATAGAAACCTATCAATTTGAAGACAATAAAAAGTATGTTTTGGTAGTGTAATTCAACATCTTTCGCCAATTCATAAGGTGTGTCGGCAAAGAAACTTTGCAAGCGTCGGAAGAACGCGTCGTAATTACCCGTGCAAATCTCGCCGACAAACTGTCGGATGGCAAAAGGTGAATCTACCGCGTTCGTGTTAGCGTAGAAAGGAAGCAGGAATTGAATGAACCCCTCTTCTACCTCTCGGTTGGGAAATCCTAACGAGTAGAGCCCGAACACCTTGTCGTATCCTTTGATGGTTAAGTAACCGCTCTGGTATATCACCGGGATAGCACTCCCGTCGTTGTAAATACTGTTCAGCACGTCGGCACTGGTTTCCACGTTTTCTATCTTTTCCAGATTATAACGATTCTGTTTCAGTAGTTCCACCAGATACGTGGGAGTTCCCGTTTCGAACCAATAGTTGCCGAATTGCATCTTTTTGAATGTATTCAGCAGGCTGAACGGGTTATAGATACCTTCCGAGTTTGCCGTGAAATGATAACCGTCGTAACGTTCCTTCATCTCTTTGCAGGTTTCCTCGTAGCTCATGCCTTGCGTGGCTGCCAACTCGTGCAAGTCTTCCTCGAAACCGGTATGCAGTTCGTTGTCCGTGATTCCGCACAAGCTCACGTATTTCCTGTCCATAGATATATCTTCGAGGTTATTCAAGTCACTGAACACGCTCACTTTGCCGAATTTCGTCACTCCTGTCAGTAAGGCAAACTTGATATACCCGTCCATGCTTTTAAGTACACCGTAAAAGGCTTTCATCGTGTTACGGTACGCATTCTGCAATTCCTCGTTGCCAATCGCTTGCAGCATAGGTTTGTCGTATTCGTCAATCAGGATAACTACATCCTGTCCCTCTTTTTCACGAGCCCTGCGAATAATACCTTTAAAACGCAGCGAGGGACTGACCTCCGTTGGTCTGCTCCCGTACAATTCTTCCCATTCGGCTAACCTGTCGTTTAATATGTTATCCAGACTATCGGGTTTGTCGTACTTTTGCGCATTCAAATCCAAGTGCAGGATAGGATATCTTTTCCATTCCTTTTCCAGTTTTTCCATGGCAAGCCCAGTGAAAAGCTCTTTTCTCCCTTGGAAATATGCTTCCAGTGTTGAAATCAACAGACTCTTACCAAAACGGCGAGGGCGGCTTAGGAAATAATAACGTCCGGACGATACCAGTTCATAAACCAATGCTGTTTTATCAATATAAAGATAATCATCATTGCGTAGACTCTCGAAATTCTGAATACCGATAGGATATAGTTTTTTCATGGCTTGTTTATTTCATTGTGTCGGACTATGACAAAGATAGTATAAATCACGGTAACAGGAAAGATATTTTATGAAATTCCTGCGGATACCTCCCTGATTATTGTATATTTGTCATGACTAACGTTTGTGGTGCATGGAAATAATGACGGAATTCCCCGCGGGGATAAAATTCAAATACGAGTGGCGGAAGTATCAGGTGCGGGTATTGGGTGAACTGGAGGCTTATTTGTCCAACGGTTCGCTCCACGTGGTGGCTCCTCCCGGTTCGGGAAAGACGGTATTGGGGTTGGAGGTTATGCTGAGGCTTAATCGTCCGACGTTGATACTGGCGCCCTCGTTGGCGATACGGGAGCAGTGGATAGATCGTTTCCGGGAGCTGTTTTTACAGACCGATCGAAAGCCGGAATGGATATCAAGTAATATACGGAAGCCTGCTTTCGTGACGGTCTGCACGTACCAAGGGGTGCATGCCGCGTATAATAACCTGCCGGATGAAGAGAAGAACGGGGATGCGCCCGCCTCGAAGACGAATATCACGCGGGAGTTAAAGCGGTTGGGGGTAAAGACGGTCATACTGGATGAGGCTCATCACCTGAAAAACGAGTGGTGGTATACTCTTGAGCGTCTGAAGAGTCACTTGTCGCCTGTGATTGTCGGGCTGACGGCAACCCCGCCTTACGACGTGACGTTTGCCGAGTGGCAGCGTTACCTTGAATTGAACGGAACGGTAGACACGGAGATTACCGTGCCCGAGTTGATACGCGAGGGAGATTTATGTCCGCATCAGGATTACGTGTATTATTCTTTGCCTTCGCCAGGGGAATACGATCGCATCAACGCATTCCGGCGGGATGTCGATACGCTCTTCCGGGAGTTACAGAAAGACCCGATGTTGATCGAGGCGTTCGCGAATCACCCCGCGTGGGTGGATCCTGCGGGGTACTTGGAGTGGATATTCGACCATATGTCTTTCTATTCCGCCATGTTGATATTCCTGCATCACGCGGGGAAAGAGATTCCGCCTGTCCACCTGCAAGTGCTGGGACAGGAAAACATACGGGTGCCCGCGTTGGATTACGCGTGGATGGAGGTATTGCTGGAGTTTTATTTGCAGGGAGGACGGGATACTTTTATCGGTCGCGAGGAGCATCAGGTATCTCTGGAAAACAAGTTGGTGCGGAATGGTGTCACGGAGAAGAAACAGATCAGTTTCCGGTATAACGGTCGGTTAACGAGGATGCTGACGGCGAGTATAAGCAAGTTGAACAGTATCGCCGACATTGTTTCTTTCGAGTCCCGGCAGTTGGGCGACCGTTTGCGGATGGTGATATTGACGGATTACATACGGAAGGAATGGAAAGTGGCATCACCCGCGAACGACCTGCCTTTGGATAAAATGGGGGTGTTCCCCGTGTTCGAGAAGTTGCGGCGGTCGGGTACCGGTGGAAATCGTGTCGGGGTGCTGACGGGTTCGATCGTGGTCGTACCCCGCGCGGCGTTGGGGGTACTGGACGAGGTGATGCGCGAGATGAGGTTGGGAAAGGCGTCCGTGAAACCCCTGCCTTATGATGATTCTTACGCCGAAGTCGCTTTAACCGGGACGATAAAGGACGAGATAACCCGCGTTGTCACCTGTATGTTCGAGCGGGGGGCTATCGAGATTCTGATCGGTACAAAGTCGTTGCTGGGAGAGGGGTGGGATGCACCTTGCATCAACACGTTGATACTGGCGAGTTTTGTCGGTTCGTTCGTGCTGTCGAACCAGATGCGCGGGCGGGCTATCCGGGTAGAAAAGGGAAATGCCGCCAAGACGGGGAATATATGGCATCTGGTGTGTGCGGACCCGACTTCGCCCACGGGGGGGGACGATGTGGAGCTGTTGCGACGCAGGTTCAAGGGCTTCCTCGGGATATCCGACCGGGAGGGCGAGAAGATCGAGAATGGCGTGAAGCGCCTCGATATTCCCGC
This sequence comes from Butyricimonas hominis, assembly GCF_014287455.1. Classification (NCBI taxonomy): domain Bacteria; kingdom Pseudomonadati; phylum Bacteroidota; class Bacteroidia; order Bacteroidales; family Odoribacteraceae; genus Butyricimonas; species Butyricimonas hominis. The sequence goes on along the minus strand of NZ_JACOOH010000003.1, from coordinate 101,846 downwards.
GACCTTGTGCGATAGGGAAATCATTGAACGGAGGAATCAACGTACTTTTGAAGAAGCGGGCGGCAGGGAGCGGTTGCGGGGGCGTTGGGACGCGGCGGTGAGGCAGGGCGTGCATCTCGTGGAAGAGATCAAAGTACCGTATCCCGGGGTGGAGAAGTTTCAGGAGGTGAAACGGTTGTATTTGCAGAAAACGCTCAAGTACTTGTTCGTCGAACTCGGTTTCATCGTGTCCTCGGTTCTTAACGTCATGTTCTATGATTTTGCCCGGATGAGTTCGCGAATACATTCCTCGCGCATGTTGTTTACCGTGCTTTTAGTCTTTTTGGCGGTCGGGTTTTGTGTTATATTACCCCCGGCGGTGAAGGCGTTGCGTCTTTACTTGAAATATCGCGATATCTCGAAGGATATACGGAAGATAGGGTGCGCTTTGCTACGGACTTTGCAAGACGAGAAGGTGATACTTTCGCCACCGGGGGAGGTGAGCGTGGAGGCGTACGGCGATGATTCCGGTGCCGTGTACTGTCACCTGAAAGGCGGTTCCAATTACGAGAAATCGGTATTTATCAATGCCTTGAAGGAAATTATCTCACCCGTGGATAATCCCCGTTACGTGATCGTGCGGGAGAGCAGGCTATGGAGTCGCTTGAAGCAGGAGGATTACCATGCCGTCCCCGAGCTTTTGGGGAAGAGGAAAGCCTCCGCCGAGTGCCTGCGGCGGCATTGGGAGGAGGAAGTCGGGGCATGTCGTCTGGTGTTTACCCGCACGCTGGAGGGGCGTAAGTTTCTGCTTCATTGTCGGGTGAATTCTCTGGCTACCAAATTATCCGATGATATCGAACACGTGAACGTGTGGAGGTAAAAGTTCGCAAATGGTAATTTGCAAACTTTTACTATATTTGTCACGTGCGACCTGTAACTCGCGAATGACAATTTGCAAACTAAATAACAATATACTATGGGATTTTTAGGTAAAATATTCGGTGGTGGCGGTAATGGTGGGGAGAAGAAAGAGAGTTCGGCGGATAGGATGTTGAAGATTATTCGCGAGAGGACGACAATGGACTACGCGGAGGTTGTTCCTGCGGACGAGCAGACCATGCCGTGGAACAGTAAGATAGGGGGTATTCCTTATATGCCGGAGGGGTTCGTGTACCCGTGTGACGAAACGGATTACACGGTACAGGCGGAGGGAAGCGTCGCGCCACAGCCGCGAACGGCTCCCTCGGATGTTCTTCTGGGAGGTACCGGACAACCGCGGGTGGAGAACCCGGAGATTATCGCGGGGGACACGGCGCTAGCGGAGGTTGCCGAACCCGCCGAACGGGAGAAGAAGCCGTTGCATTTCCTCGGGCAGTTGAACTTTGCCGAGATGCCCGCGTTGGAGGGGTTCCCGCGGGAGGGAATATTGCAGTTCTATATCAGCGGGGAGGATTCCCTCGGGTTGAACTTCGAGAACCGGACAGACCAGAAGGGCTTTCGGGTGATTTATCACGAGCGGGTGACGGAGGATACTTCCCGTTTGCTCGCCGAGCTGCCGACGACCGGTATGGAGGATGCTTTCCCGTTGTCGGGAGAGAGAAAGTTGAACTTCCGGAAAGCGTCTATGGCTATGACTTCATGGGATTTCCGTTTCGAGAAATTGTTATTGGAGGTCTACAATCAAACTCACCCGGACGCTACCGTGCCTACTTTAGACCGGGTGGACGAGTCCGTTTTCGACGAGGTGTACGCCCAACTGGAGGCGGGGGGACACCGCGTCGGCGGCTATCCTTCTTTCACGCAGCTCGACCCTAGAGAGTATGACGAGCGTATCCAAGAGCATACCGTCCTGCTTTTCCAACTGGATTCAGACAGTGACAACGGCATCGCGTGGGGCGACAATGGCGTGTGCAATTTCTTTATCCGCCCGGATGATCTGGCGAAGCGGGATTTCAGCGGGGTGTTGTATAATTGGGATTGCTATTGAGTTTATAAAGTCTATAAGGTCCATAAGGTCCGTAAGGTCTATAAGGTCCATAAGGTCAGTAGACCCCTGCGGGGCGTTATATCAACGGCAGCTCAAACTGCCGTTTTAACTCTGTCCGAAGGACACTCGTTACCTTATGGATTTTACTGACCTTATGGACCTTATAGACCTTATAGACCTTATAGACTTTACGGACTTTATGGACCTTATAGACCTTATGGACCTTATGGACTTTACGCCCCTTTCTCTTCCATCCATTCCATGTTTGTCGGGTATTGGAATACTTTCAGTTTGAATAGCGGGAGGATAGCGAACAGGTGGTCGAACACGTCGGCTTGCGCTCTCTCGTAGACGAGCCATTGCGTGCTTGCCGTGAAGCAGTAGATTTCCAAGGGGATACCTGTCGCCGTGGGTTGCAGTTGGCGTACCATGTGTGTCATGTTCAAGTTGATATCAGGGTTGGCGGTAAGCCACGCTTCCATGTATTCGCGGAAGGTGCCGAGGTTTGTCAGGCGGCGTCTGTCCAGCGGGTTGACCACTTTGGCATTGTATTCGTTGATTTCTCGTTGTTTATTCTCGATATAGTTTTTCAGCAGGGACGATTGTTTCAGGTTTTCCAAATCTTCGTCCGAGAGGTAATGCACGGAGTAGATGTCGATGTTTACCGAGCGTTTGATGCGTCGTCCCCCGGCTTCCTGCATTCCCCGCCAGTTGGTGAACGATTCGGACACCAGTTTGTAAGTCGGTATGGTGGAGATGGTTTTGTCCCAGTTCTGCACTTTCACGGTGGTGAGGTTAATCTCTATCACGTCGCCGTCGGCGTTGCTGCTGGGCATCACGATCCAGTCGCCGATGTTCACCATGCGGTTGGAGATTAATTGTACTCCTGCCACGAACCCGAGGATGGTATCCTTGAATACCAACATCAGCACGGCGGATAAGGCACCGAGTCCGGCGAGCAGTGTCGCGGGATTCTTGTCGATCAAGATGCTGATGATGACAATCGTGGCGGCACAGTAGAAGAATATCTTAATGACTTGGATAAATACTTTAATCGGTCTGTTTTTCGCCACGGGATAACTCTCGTATATACGGTTGATGCCGTCCAGTACGCTCGATATAATGAGCAGGAAAGAGATGGTAATCCAGATATTGATACAAATCATCAATATATTGATTCCCGTCCAGTCGTACGCCCTGAAAACAACTAGGGTAACGATCGGGGAGATTAGCAGTCCCAAGCGGTTGAAGAATCGTTGGTCGAACATCAGGTCGTCCCAGTTGGTCGATGTCCGTTTGGTCAGTTTCATCACGATACGCGCCAGCCATTGCCGGGTGAGCACGTGGACAATCCACGTGATGATACCCATGATAATAACCAGCGCGAGAAAGTAAAGCAGGTCTGAGAATCCTTCCGAATAGACGTGTAGATGCTGTAATCCGGCATCGATGTACTCTTTAATAGTCATGTTAATATGTTTTAGTTGGTTTTGCACGGGGGCAAAGATAGGAAATAAGTCTGTAAAGTCCATAAGGTCCATAAGGTCCGTAAAGTCCGTAAGGTCAAGGGTGCCCTTTGGACTGTGTTTGTCGGCAGCTAACGCTGCCGTAAGCAAAGCGCCCCGCAGGGGGCCATGGACTTTATGGACCTTATAGACCTTACGGACTTTATGGACTTACGGACCTAATACGTCACCACCGACGTCTGTTTCTTCCCGTCCATCCACACGGTGAGGGGGGCTTTGAAGCGGACGTGGCGGGAGTATTTAAATTCCTCGACCACTTCCTGTTGTGCCAGCACGTCGAAGTTGATGAAGGCGTTCGCGTCTTGGAAGGGGATGGCGAAGTAGCCCACGTTCATCGAGGTGACGTTGTGGAAGAAGTGGGAGCCGAGCGACGCGTCGAGCGGGAAGTCGGGGAGTCCCTGTTCGACGATGACTTTGGCGTTGGCGATATCCGACCACTGCACGGGGATGCCCGTCAGCGGGTCGCGCGTGCCCCAGCGACCGGGACCGATAAGCAGGTATTTCTCGCCTTCGCGGGCGATGTCGGCGTTATGGCGTTTGATTTCCTCGGCGATCTCTTCCGTCCGCAGGCGGTCGAATTTCTCCGGGTCGACGTACACCACGTCCCGTATATATTGCAACTTCCCGTTGCCCATGCCCTTGTCGGCACGCAGCAGGACGTGTTCGGCGTCGATGGCGTCGTTTTCTATGTCGATGTTATACTCGTTTTTAATCAGCGGTTTGATTTGCAAGAGGTAGAACACGGGTTTCCCGCCCTCGAAGTTGACGCAAAATTCGATTTCCACGGGCGAACCCATCGCCTGCGAGAAGATGTCGAGCAGGATTTGCAGCGCGGGTGCCAGCGGGAAATAGTCGTATTGCAGTATCTTCGAGAAGTCGACGACACGGGGACCTCTCGTGGAGAAGTCGTACGTGATTCGGTCATTCATGAAGTCGTAGACGGACGCCGTGTATTCCAGAGTCCCGTCCCGTTCCGCCTCCGGCATGTCATACGCTTTTATGGCGGCGTTTTCCCCGTCGCGGTACAGGTCGTATTCCTGCCGTTCGAGGTCGATGGCGTAGAAATAGCGTTGCGATGCCTTTATTTTGTCTTGTATGGAAGCGAGTTGCAGTTTCGGGTACGCGGGGCTGAAGCGGTGGGTTTTCTCGCCGCCCACCACGTAGGCACCCAACCCGACGGCGGTAACGGCGAACCCGTCTTCCGGCTTGATGTAGGAGAAGGGATAGAAGTTGTACGACTGTGCCACGCCGCTGATTTCCGGGTAATAGCGCCCGTTATGCTCGTTGCCGACCACTTCTTGCAGGATTACCGCCATTTTCTCTTCCTCGATCATGTAGTCGATGGCGTTGAAGTACGCCCGCGACTCGGGCGAGAAGATGGAGGCGTACACCAGCTTGATAGCGTCTTCCGCATCCCGCGCCCGTCGCTCGAAGTCCGGGTGATTGTTGGGCAGGAGGTAGGTGGAGTACACGCCGGCAAAGGGTTGGTTGAGCGAGTCCTCGAACAACCCGGAGGAGCGTACCGCCAGCGGTTTGGTCATCACGCGGAGGTATTCCCGCAGTTTTGCCCGCAGTTTCTCCGGCAATCGTGCCGTCCGGAAGGCGTCGATGATGTGGTCGTATTGCTTGTCGGCGTAGAGAACGTCGTAAAGGTCGTTCTCCTCGATAAAGTTGTCAAATTCATCAACGCCGATCACCGTCGTTTTGGGTATCATCACTTGCAGGTCGGGAATGAGTTTTTTAAGGTACACGTTCTCGATGAAGTTGGAGAGGAACGCCAGCCCGCGTCCCTTGCCGCCGAGCGAGCCTTTGCCGAGGCGGGTGATGTAGCGGTTGGAGTCTACCAGCGACGGGTTGAAGTTGATGATGCGTCCCCGCAATTTTTTCAGTTCCGACGCCTCGAAGACGTTGGCGATGAAGCGGCGCGTTTCCTCCGCGTTTTTGAAATAGCTGAAACTGTAACGGCGCAGTTTTTTGGCGAGGTTGATTTCCGCCCGTGCCATGAGCCACGTGGAGATGCCGTTGCGCTTGGCGTGGTATTCCAGCGACTCGTCCGGCACGGTCATCAGTTTGCGCCGGAATTCCTCGACGCTCGTCGCCCGGTCTATGGGCAGACCGTTGGCGTCGCGGAAAATAAAATCGCCGAACCCAAGTTCCCCTTTAATGAAGTTGCGGATATCCCTCGAAAGGGTCGGGGAGTTTTTGACTATGAAATTGGCTTTTGTTTCTTGGGCCCGGCGTAGGTTTTCGGGTTCGTGGCTTTGCAGCAGGCAGGGAACGTGGGTATCGAACGCGCGCACGTGGCGGATCAGTTCGATGCCCGCGTTCTCGTCCTCCACGCCGCCGCGGGGGTAACGGACGTCGGAGATAACGCCGATGATGTTGTCCCGGTACCGGTCTATGATATCGACGGCTTCCTCGAACGTGCTGACGAGTATCACTTTCGGGCGTACCCTCATCTTGAGTATCACGCCCATCTCGTCGTTCGAGGGTTCCTCGTTGATGATCGCCTGCGTTTGCGTCATGACCTCGGTGTAGAGCAGCGGCAGGTAGCGCGAGTAGTATTTGACGGAGTCCTCGACCACGAGAATCACCCGCGTGTCGGCGAGGCGGGTGTCGACGTCAAGGTTGATTTTGTCTTCAAGGTATTTCGCCATGGCGAGAAATACTTTCGTCGACCCGTTCCACACGAACATGCGTTCGATGGATTCCCGTGTTTCCGCTTCCACGCGCCGGAAGTGGGCGAGGTCGGCGTTGTTGTTCACGAGCATCAACTGGTGGATGTCGGGATACAGGCGTTTGATGGAGCGGCTCGTGGCGACGGGTGTCGTCTTGTCGATTCCCGCCATGATGATGATGAGCTCGAAATGCTTGTTCGCCAACGCGCGCAGTGCCGCTTCCTCGTTCGCCACGGAGGTGAAGCGGGGGGCGGTGTAGAGGTTCAGTTGCAGGTATTCGCCGAATATCTTGTCGGAGAATTGTCCCTCGCGCTCGATGGTGTACGAGTCGTAGTAGTTGGCGATGAGCAGGATTTCCTTTACCTTGAAAGGCATGAGCTCTTGAAAGATGTCGCGGTCGCTCTTTTTCCGCTTGTATATTTTGTTCAAGTTTATTTTTTCCATAAGACAAAGATACAATTGAAAATTGAAAGTTGAAAATTGAAAGTGAAAGGACTACCTCCCCTTGTTTCTAAATCTCGCGCGGAAGGGGGAAACGACTTGTCGGATCGTTTCTCCCCCCACGCGGAAAGAAATTTGGAGGGGTAGTTTTTGGCATTTTCAATTTTCAATTTTCAACTTTCAATTGTCACCGTGAGGTAGACGGAGTTGGAGGTACGTTTCCCGTTGGCGGTTTTAGCGTAGACGTAGACTTGGTAGTCCGCGAGCTCGATGCCGTCGCCGGCGGGGATGAGTTCGGAGGTGGCACCGCCTTCACCCCTGAGGCGCAGTTCTTTTTGCAGGCAGAACCCGTTCTCGGGGTTGTAGATGATAGCGCGGACAAGGTCGTTGTTGTAGGCGTAAGCTCCCTCGATAGCGTTGGGCGTTTGCTCGAATTGTAGCTTGTAGCCGGTAGCGTTGGCGTCGACTTTAACGGCGTCAATCTCCTTGGCGGACGCTCCCTTCAGGGTAAGTTGCTCGCGCTTGAATTCGAGTATCTGTTGGGCGTTGACGGGGGTGGCGGTGACGGTCACGACGGGTTTCCACAGGGGACCCTGTGCCATGATGACTTTCGACCAGTCTATTTGGCTGGCAAATTCCTCGTTCGACTTTTTCTTCGGGTCGACGGGGGTGTCGGGGTCGATCTTGGTGGTGGTGATCACTTCCGCGTTCTTTTTGTTCACGCTCGTGAAGCGGTTCGCCCACTTGACGCCCTTGCTGTCCGGCGGGAAGCTTTCGCGCAAGGCGAGGTTGAGGAATTTCACGTGGCGGTTCAATTCCGAGAATCCTGACGCGTTTTTTTTCTGGTCTTCCTGCAAGGGGGCTTGCGTGGTGTTTTCCATGCGGACACCTGTCCAACCTTTACCGAGGGCGGAGTAGATTTTGTTCCCGATTCTTCCCGTTACTAGGGTGTAGTCGGGTGATTTTTGTCTAGCCATTTTTGTAATGTATTTAATTTGTAACTCAAACGCCTTTCCATACTCTTCGTGGAAAGTTCTTAACAAATGTAGAATCATATTTTTTTATATCCAAGAAAAATTATAAATATTTTTAAAATAAATTAACATATACTCTCGACGTTCCGGGTTTACCTTCCCCGCGGGGTGACGATATAGCGTGAAACGCCTGTGATGGCGGGGGATGGTGTAACTCTTCCTTCAGTTTAATATCCATAAGTGTTCCATAACTCTTCCATAAGTTATCCTTGTTAACATGGTATAAAGGTAGCTGTGGTATGGGTAATTTGAGGAATATTTATTAAATTTACAGTTAAGGTGGAATGAAGGTGCGTCGGGGGAGTATTAACGGTAAAAAGGAGGTTAATATGGCGAATTTGAAATCAAAAGGTAAGGACACCGGGCGGCAACGTTCCGGGGGTAAAACAAAGTATCACAGGAAAGGTAAGGAATGCACGTGCGACAGCAAGCGCACTCCCGCGACGACGGAGGCGCGGGACAAGGCTCTCGCCAAGCGCACGGACGCGCAACGGGACAACTCGGATTGGTTCACCGCGGCGACACTGGTGGAGAGTGCCGCGTACCGGGTGCTGGAGGATTGGAACATGTGGAACGATTTCGCGCGGGATTTGACGGTCACGGGGTGGAACCTGTGCCACATGATTAATGGCCCGTATTGCGACGGCAGCGGGGTGATCAATTTCCCGGCGTTCGTGTTCAGCATCGGGTGGCTTGCCAACCCGACGTACACACTCGTGAAGCGGGAGGGATGGACCGTGACGCTGCAGTGGACGAGTACCGCGAGGCAATTGCGCTCGGGGGGAAGGGACAGGCTGATGGTCGGGTACTTTCACGCCGCGCGTCCCACTTGTCCCCAGTTTCTGGAGGACACGGGAGCGAGGCGGGAGGACGGGAAGGTAACGCTGACTCTGCCGCGGCATGATGCGCCGGAGGGGGACGTGTTGCACGTTTACCCGTTTTTCGTGCGGCGGAACGGCACGGATTTCTCGCGTTCGCTCTATTTCCGGGTGGCGGACGGGATGGACGGGGAAGTTTGAATAATTGAAAGTTGAAAATTGAAAATGTAAAAAACTATCCCTTCAAATTTTCTTTCACGTGGGGAGATAAACGCTCCGGCGAGTCGTTTCCCCCCTTCCGCGCAAGACAAGAACTAAGGGGAGGTAGTCCTTTCATTTTCAATTTTCAACTTTCAATTTTCAATTTTTTTGCTTGTCGAGTAATACCAAAGAATAGTTCGGGTATTCTTATGGTGTTATGGATAAAGATAGAATATATATAGTATTGGATTTATTTCTTAAATCTTGGAACGGGACTCTAAATCGGGCGGAAGAGGAGGAGCTGGGGGCATTGTTGGCGGAGCCGAGATGGGCGCGGTTGAAAAGAAATCTGGAGAGTGACCGTTTTATCATGGCGAGGTTCAAGGAATACGGGAAATATAATTCCGCGGCGGATTTCTCGTTTTTCCTGAAACAGGTCAGGAGAAGGGAGAGGTCGCGACACGCGAACACGTGGTGGCGGCGGGTGATCGCTAGCGCGGCTTGCGCCGCTATTTGCGTTGCCGCGGGATGGTGGTGGTCGCGGGAGGCGGGTGAAGAGGCGGCACCCGGGTTCAGGGCGGAGAGCGTGGTGGAGCGGCAAGTCGCCGACCGGAACAGCGTGCGTCTGGTGCTGTCCGATAATCAAGTAATCACTTTGTCGAAGAAGACGGAGATTATCCCTATCTCGCGTCTGGATTCGATCGGGGTTTCGCGGTCGGCGGGTGTGCCGACGCTGGATTACACGCGGTTGAAAAAAGAGCTTTTGACGGACACGGTGGTCTACCACACGTTGATCGTGCCGCGGGGGGAGATGCAGTCCGTGATTCTTTCCGACGGTTCGCGCGTGGTGGTGAACGCCATGTCCATGCTGAAGTACCCGGTCGTGTTCCCGGATTCGACGCGGGAGGTGTACGTGGAGGGCGAGGCGAAGTTCGAGGTGGCTAGGGACGGCGGGAGGTCTTTCGTGGTTTCGGGCAAGGATTTTCAGGTGGACGTGCTGGGGACGGTGTTCAACGTGATGAGTTACGACGAGGAACCGGTGTCGCTGGTGACGCTGCTTGAAGGGAAGGTCAGGGCGTCGTCGGGCGACAGGACGGTGATATTGAAGCCGGGAGAGCAAGTGTCCATCACGCCGGATCACGATACGCGGGTGAGCGAGGTGGACGCGGAGGCTGTCGTGGCGTGGGTGGATAAAAAGATTAATTTCGACGCGGAGAGGTTGGACGCGGTGATGAGGAAATTGTGTCGATGGTACGACGTGCGGGTGCTTTACGAGACGCCCGCCATGAGGGAACGGCGTTTCACGGGGATGATGATGTACGATGTCCCGTTGGAGATGTTTCTCGAGTGGCTGAGCACGACGACGGATATGCGATTCACGTTGAGTGACGGGGTGATCGTTGTTGCCGCGAGCGGCAAGTTACATACGCCGTGAGCGGCGGGTTACAAGTTACAGGTTGCATTTGCCGCGGGGCGGCAAGTTAGAGGTTATGGCATTCGATGAACGGCCAAGGGGGCATGCTATGCTTATTCTACAAATCAGACATACAAACGATGGTGGAGCCCGCGCGAGCGAGGTGATGGGACACGAGAGCGAGCGCGGGTTTTCATCTTTTATGAAATCTAAAACTAATCTACATGAAAAAGAAGAAGTCTAATCTATTGATGATGAAGAGGAAGACGGGCATCGTGTTGATGTTGGTTCTCTTTCTTCAATCTTTTAACACCGGGGTTTGTCGCGCCCAATCGGCGGACGAACCGAGGTTGACCGTGGAGTTTAAAGAGACTCCTTTCACGGGGGTGCTGGATTACATCAAGCGTCACACGAAGTACGAACCCCTGTACAATAACGAGGAGATGAAGCGGATTCCCGCGGTGACGCGCAGTTTCAAGTCGGTGCCGTTGTCGGACGTGCTGCGGGCTTGTCTGGAGGGGACGGAGTACACGTTCAGTTTCTACCAGAACATGATCGTGATACAGAAGCGGCAGCGGACGGTGACTCCCGTGACGATACGCGGCAAGGTGCTGGACGAGCGGGGCGACGCGTTGCCGGGTGCCTCGGTGGTGGTGGAAGGAACCACGCTCGGGGTGAGTGCCGGGGAAGAGGGTACGTTCACGTTGAATCTGCCGCGGATGGACACGATCTATCTCGTGGTGACTTTCATGGGTATGCAACCGAACAAGGTGGCGGTGACGACATTTGACAAGGAGATCGTGGTGCGTATGCAGCCGGACACGCGCGAGATGGAGGAGGTGATCGTGACGGGTTTCGGGACGGTGAAGAAATCGAGCTTCACGGGAAACGCCGTGGTGGTGACGCGGGAGGAGTTGTTGCAAGTGTCGAAGACGAACGTTATTAAGGCACTGGAGGTGTACGACCCGTCCTTCCGCGTCAAGACGAACAATCAATGGGGGTCTGACCCGAACGCGCTGCCCGAGATACAGATACGGGGGCAGTCCAGTATAGGTATCAAGGATCTGGACAAGAACACGTTGTCCAAGTCGGCGCTGGAGAATAACCCTAACCTGCCGATTTTTATACTCGACGGTTTCGAGGTTGCCATCAACAAGATTTATGATATGGACCCCAACCGGATCGAGACGATGTATATCTTGAAAGACGCGGCAGCCACGGCTCTGTACGGTTCGCGGGCGGCGAACGGCGTGGTGGTGGTGACGACGGTAGCCCCGAAGGTGGGAGAGGTGTTGATCGATTACACGATCGTGGGGAGCGTGACGATGCCCGATTTGTCGGATTATAACCTGATGCACGCTGCCGGGAAGTTGGCGGCGGAGATCCCGGCTGGGATTTTTCTTCCCGTCGGGAATAACGATACGCGCCACGATATGGATCAGGAGTATAACCGGAAGTTGTTGAACGTGCTGAGAGGGGTAGACACGTACTGGATCGGGAAGCCGGTACGCTCGATATTCAATCACAAGCACAGCCTCTCGTTCGAGGGGGGAACGGAAGTGATGCGTTACGCGTTGGACTTGCAATACAACAATGACAACGGGGTGATGAAGGGATCGTACCGCGACCGTATCGGCGGCGGTTTCCTGTTCATGTACACGGGCGGTAAGATTGAAGTGCGTAATTACGTGTCTTACGGGGAAACGAGGGCGAAGGAGTCGCCTTACGGGGATTTCAGCCAGTACACGAAGCTATTGCCTTATGATACTTATAAGGACGAGGACGGGAAGTACTTGAAGGAGTTGCCGTACTGGACGGGACGCGAGAGTCTGGTAAATCCCTTGTACGAGGCTAATCTCGGGAGTTATGACCGGACGCACATGACGGATTTAACGGATAATTTTAACTTGAACTGGTATATTACCCCGCACATGTACGCGAAGGGGGAGGTTGGCGTGACTCACACGACGGAAGAACGGGAAGTGTACGTGCATCCCGATTCCGAGACGCAGAAGGGGACGGAGATGAACGAGGATAACCTGTATGCCGGGACGTTGGGGAAATCTACGCGGAAAGCGACGTCGTGGGAGGCGAAACTGACGTACTCGTACAGCCAGTCAATGGGGGATCACGACGTGAATTTCACGGGTGGTGTCAATATGGTGACTTCGCGGGATAATAGCGCGAACGCGCGGTACCGGGGGTTCCCGACGGGCGGCGACTTCGTGTCCGTGAATTTCGCCAAGGAGATCGTGGAGAAACCTACCGAAAGGGAGAGCCGGAAGCGTTTGTTCGGGATACTGGGAGTGGGAAACTACTCGTACAAGAACACGTATTTGCTGGACGTGCTGTTCAGGTATGACGGGTCGTCGCAATTCGGGTCTAACAAGCGTTGGGCTCCCATGTGGGGGTTCGGGGTGGGTGTGAACCTGCACAAGTACAGTATTTTCGCCGATTTGGGTTGGGTGCAGTTGCTGAAGGTGAGAGGGTCTTACGGGAGAACGGGAAAGACTGGTTTCCAGTCTTACGAGGCGATACCCACGCACGAGATTAATATCGAGGAGTGGTACGTGACCGGGGCGGGTGCCTCGCTGGTGAACACGCGCGGGAACCGGAATTTGAAGTGGGAAACTACGGATAAGTTGGATGTCAGTCTGGAATTTGATATTTTCAACAGTTTGCTTTACGTGGAGGGGAATTATTATTACGAGGTGACGAAGGGGGCTATCACGGACGTGACGTTGCAGGCGTCGACCGGGTTCAAGACTTACAAGACGAACATGGGCGAGGTGTTGAACGAGGGGTTCTCTATCCAGTTGAGAAGCACGTTATATCAGGATAAGGATTGGTACGTGGCGGTTTACGGTAATATGGCGGGCAACAGGAACACGTTGAAAAAGGTGTCGGACGCGTTGAAGGAGTACAACGAGCGGGTGAACGATTATTATAATGACGCGAATAATGATTTGGACCGCGTGTTGACGAAGTACGAGGAGGGGGTGTCCATGACCGCCAAGTACGGGATGAAGTCCCTCGGGATAGATCCCGCTAACGGGAAGGAATTGTTTATTTATCGCGACGGGACGGTGAGTTACGACTGGGCTGCCGCGGAGATGGTGAAAATCGGTGACGAGACGCCGAAAGCACAAGGTTCGTTCGGGGTGAATTTGCGCTACCGTAATTTCACGCTGTTCACGAGTTTCATGTACGAGTTCGGGGGGGATATGTATAATTCGACTCTCGTGAACGAGGTTGAAAATGCCGATATGGCACGCAACGTGGACAAACGCGCGGTGACGCAACGCTGGTACCAACCGGGGGATATTACCACGCTGAAGGATATCAAGGATCGTAACGTGACGACTCAGCCGACCTCGCGTTTTATGCAACGGAATAACACGTTGACGTGGAATTCGGTGAACGTGGGGTACGAGTTCACGCGGGCGAGGAAGAAGATGGGACTGAGGTTGGCGCGCCTTGAAGTGGGGGCGAATGATCTGGTGCGTTTCTCGACGATCAAGACGGAGCGCGGTACGTCTTACCCGTTTGCCCGTACCGTTAATTTCTCGTTGAAGTTGCAATTCTAATGTTATTAAAACAGGAAAAAATGAAAAGGATAATATATATATTGGGTTTACTCGCGGTGACGCTCTCGGCATGCGAGAATTGGTTTGACGTGCAACCGAAGGAGGAGTTGAGCAGCGATATCCTGTACTCGACGGGAAACGGGTACCGGATGCAATTGAACGGTATTTACATGACGCTGTCGAAGGCGGATTTGTACGGGCAGGAGTTGTCGTGGGGATTTCTGGACGCGGTGGGACAGTATTACAGCAAGTCGAAGATGCCGCAGAAGTATCAGGACGCGAATGATTTGCTTTACGGTACTTCCGGGGTGAAGTCGACGATAGAAACGATATGGAATAATATGTATCACGCCATCGCGGATGCCAATAATCTGATAGAGCATGTCGTGAAGGAGGATTCCTCGCGCTTCGAGTTGGGCGACCGGGAGAGAAAGCTGATTCATGGTGAAGCGTTGGGATTACGCGCTTTCATGCATCTCGACCTATTGCGATTGTTCGCCCCGGCTCCCGCGGCAAACGAGAGCGGCAAGTGGATTCCTTACGTGACGAGTTCCGAGTCGGTGACGAATACCCCGCTGACGGTGAAGGAAACGATGGAACGTATCCTTGCCGATCTGGACGAGGCGCGCCGGTTGGTGGCGGTATCGGACTCCATGGAGTTGAATGGCGACAGGGATAACTGGAATTTCCAAGCCCGCGGTTCCGGGCTGCCCAAGTTCTTTCAAGCCCGGCGGGTACGCATGAATATGCACGCGGTGATGGCGATACAAGCCCGCGCTTACATGTATAACGGGCAGAAGAAGGAAGCGCACGATCTGGCGAAGGAGATTCTGGGTGAAGAACCGGACGAGTGGGGCGGTCCGGCTTGGAATAGTCTTTACCGGTTTACCGACGAGTGGGATTTGATGGGCGATATTTATAACCGGGACGTGAAGATGTACAGTGACGTGGTGATGGGATTCGCCAACTCGAAGTGCGCCGATTTGTACGAGCCTTACTTGACGTTGGATCGTAATCTGGCGATACGCAACGTGAACAGTTTGTTTCAGGATAAAGAGATGACGAACGATTTCCGTTACGTTTACCTGATCACGGATATCGAGGGCGGTGCGGAGGTGTCGATCAAGAATATACGGGGAAAGTTAAATTCGGGGGGAAGTCAGGTAGCCGCTTTTCTTCTGCCGATCATCCGCCACACGGAGTTGAGTTACATGATGGGTGAATACTTGTGCGAAACGCCGGGCGGTTTGGACAAGGCGATCGAGATACTGCGTATGGTGCAACAGGCACGCGGGGAGTATCGCGAGATTCCTATCACGAATAGCGCGGAGTACATGAACGCGCTGTTGAACGAGGCTCGCAGGGAGTTTATCGGCGAGGGGCAGTGTTTCTACATGTACAAGCGTCTGGGCTTGCCGCTGAATGACGGCGTGGGGAATATTGATTACGGGACGAAGGTTTATTTGCCTATCCCGGATAGTGAAACCGTAATACTTTAAGTTATGAAATATTGTATTGTTATAATTGTTCTGTTTGTGATGTTCGGGGCTTGTTCCACGGACTCGTTGGACACGTACACGGCTGACCGTTACATATACTTCTCGGGTAAGAACGCGGAGGACAGCGTGAATACCTCGTTTTTCTTCTATCCCGGGGCGACGGAGTTGGACGTGCCGATCGAGATATCTTTCGCCGGACGGCCTATCACGACGGACACGGAGTACGAGTTGGTGATCGACGAGGGTATGACGACTGCCTCCGGGGCAGACTATTCGGTGGAAACGAAAAGGGTGTGGAAAGCGCACCGGAACCGGGACACGGTGAGAGTGACGTTGCATAAAACGGCGGCACTCGACAATCAAGTGGTGCGGTTGGCGTTGAGGGTAAAGGAGAATGATAATTTCCGGGTGGGACCGTTGTCGAACGCTCTTTACCGCGTGGTGTTTACTTCGCTGGCGGTGCGTCCCGTGTGGTGGACGGAGCGTATCGTGAACGAGTACTTGGGTGCTTACAGCGAGGCGAAGTATCAACAGTTGATTATTGCCACGGGGGTGAGCGACCTGTCGAATAAGACGGCCAGTGAATTGAGATATTATTCGTTGAAGCTCAAGTATCATTTGCAGCGAGAGAAAGATAACGGGAACACGATTATGGACGGGGAAGCGGAGATGTCGGTACCGGTAAAAGGTTAATTTAAAAGGAATGTTATGAGAACGAAAAATTGGATATACGCCGTGATTTGCTTTATCTTCATGTACGGGTGTTATGACGATAAAGGGAATTACGATTACGGGGATATAAATGTGATCACCGTGGAGAAATACTTGACGAACGCGGATCCCTGGTTTTATAAAGGTGATATGGCGGAGATTACTCCGGTACTGAAATTCAGCTTGGACGAGGAGATAACGACGTTGAAGTTTCGCTGGGAGTTGAGGACTTCGGAAAAGGAATACAAGACGTTGGGACACGAGAAGGTGTTGAACTGGGAGGTGGATACTGCCGGGTGGTTGCAGTTCGTGCTGACAATCACGGACACGACGAACGGGTTGCAGTGCGTGGATCTTACCCGGCAGTACGTGATGGATAATCTGGCTTACCCGAGTGGCGTGTGGCTGGTTTTGGATGAGAAGGATAACGGGGCGGAGCTGGCGATGTTGGATTTGGACAGGAGATTGGATGAAGCGACACAAGAGTATGTCACTTATCTTGACGTGTACGCGGATCTTTACACGTTGGAGAACGACGGGCAGAGGTTGGGGGGGAAGCCTTATTTCCTTCAGGAAGTGTTCGCGGATTGGGATTCGCCGAGCCACGTGCTGATATTGCAGGAGGGGGGAATAGGTCCGGTGTACGTGGACGGTAGTTCTTACAAGAAAACGATTTCCTTGGGCGAGGAGTTCACGGGGGGCGCGCTACCCGCGGGACAGGTATTTGTCGGGGCGGCGTATCACCATAAAGGGGATATTCTGATGTCGAAGACAGGGGATATTTTCGTGAGGCGGAAGACGGACGAGGAGGTATTTTACTCGGGTATGTATCCCGATTTCCCGGCGTATTACGAGAAGGGACTGGAGGTGACGCTGATGTGCAAGACGCGGAGCGGTATCTCGACACTGGTGTACGATAACAAGAATCACCGTTTCTTGGCCGTGAATGACGGAAACGTGTATTATGATGACGAGATCGGGGAGTGGGTGACAGACCCGAACACGGCGGCTATCCTGCCGGTGTTCCCGGAGAGGATGGAGGGGGTGACGCCCTTGAATAACATGGGGAACGTGGAGATGTATTTCTGTGACGGGTACACGGACGGGGATCGGAAGTTCTGGTGCGTGTTCAAGAATAGAGAGGACGGGGTGTATTACATGCAGTTCTTCTATTATGACGAGTGGAACGGGTATAAGGTGATTCCACAATATGAATTGCCGTTCCCGCATCAGGATTTGCTGGACGGGACGAACAAGTTCGAGTTGACGACGGATTCGCGGGAGTTCCTGTTCTTTACTTCCAACGGGACGTCCGTGGCGGGAGCGCCTCACGATAAATTGTACGCTTACCAGCATGCGAGAGGACGGGGGGACGCGAAATTGTTGTACGATTTCCAAGGAAGAGGAATCGTGTCGATGCTTGCCTCGCAGAGAAACAATGCCGGCGGTTATCTGGTTGTCGGGTTGGATTCCGGTGAAGTGTATTTCTTCGCGGCGGGTACCACGAGCATTTTTGCCGGTGGAACGATCGAGTACGCGTATAAGACGGAACCGGTTTTCGGACGGATTGCCGATATAAAATATCGATTCGGCGGTCAAGGATCGATTGTGGATTAATTGATTCAGTGATTGCTGTTGCGTGGGCAACGCTTCATTAATCACTAAATCACCGAATCAATAAACTCCTCCGTCTGCTTCGCAACCACCTTCTCTATAAACAGAGGAGGTGGTTGTGAAGCCGGGAGGGAGTTTTGAGAATCACGGAATCACTGTATTTTTTGATATTTATTATTTAAAAAAGTATGAGAAACAAAACGATTTATTTACTGGTTATCGTTCTGTTGCTGCCTTGTGTCGGGATGGCGAGGAAGAAGAGAGAGGACAAGAAAGCGAAGGAGGATACCCCTTACGAGCGGCTTTTCAAGGATAAGGCCGTCGAAACGATGAAAGGGCTTATCACGATTCACCGGGTGGACGAGAAGGTATATTTCGAGATTCCTTTCGGGGTGTTCGGGCGGGAGATGCTGTTGGGATCGACGATCACGGAGATCACGAGCAACCTGTTCGGGAGCGTGGGAGAGAAGCCTTTTGAACCCCTGCACGTGGTTTTCATGCAGGACGATTCGGCAAAGGTGAGTTTGCGGCAGGTGAACGCGATTCACTCGACAAGCACGGAGCGGTACCGGCAGCGAATCAAGGAGAGTACGGTGCCCGGAATTATCGAGAGCTTCGAGGTTAGTGCTTACTCGCCGGACAGCACGGCGGTGGTGATCGACGTCACCCGTTTCCTGATGAGCGACAAGGAGGAGCTGGGGCCGTTCACGCCGTGGATGCCGATACTGTCGATGAGCCGGGATATGAAGATGGAGAAACAGTTTAAAAACCAGCAATCCCGTATTGGGACGGCGAAGGCGTTTGATGATAATTTCAGCGTGCAGTCTTCCCTGACTTACGAGATGTCCGTGCGGGACAACCGGTTTTATTATTTATACAAGTTGCCGTTCACGGTAGTGATGACGCGGAGTTTTGTGCTTCTGCCCGAAGAGCCTATGCGCCCCCGGTTTGCCGATCCCCGTATCGGGATATTTATCGGCGGCAGATACGCTTATGACGAGGGAGAGAAGACGAGAATTAATTACCATATCAACCGCTGGCGCTTGGAACCCAAGGACGAGGCGGCGTATCGGCGGGGGGAACTGGTGGAACCCGTGAAGCCGATCGTTTTTCACGTGGACAACGCGTTCCCCGAGAGCTGGAAAAAGCACGTGCGCGAGGGCGTGGAAGAATGGCAGGCGGCTTTCGAGCGCATCGGTTTCAAGAACGCGATTATTGCCGTTGACTTCCCGACCGATGATCCGGAGTTTGATCCCGATAACCTGAAATATTCCTGCGTGCGCTATTCTCCCTCGCCCGTGGCGAATGCCATGGGTCCCTCGTGGACGGATCCCCGGAGCGGGGAGATTATACAGGCGAATATTTCGGTCTACCATAATCTGATACAACTGGTGCGTGACTGGCGATTCCTGCAAACGTCGCCTGCCGATCCCGCTGCGCGGAAGGTGGAGATGGACGAGGAGATGCTGGGAGATTGTATCCGTTACGTGATTTCCCACGAGGTGGGGCACACGCTGGGATTCATGCATAATATGGCGGCTTCGGCGGCTGTGCCGACGGATTCGCTTCGTTCTCCTTCATATACCCGGACATACGGCACGACGATGTCTATCATGGATTACGCCCGTAATAATTACGTGGCTCAACCCGGTGACGCGGAGCGCGGCGTGAGGGTGACCCCGCCTGCGCTGGGGGTGTATGACTATTTCCTGATCCGGTGGGCGTACACGCCCCTGTTGGACGCGAAGAGTTCGCGGGAGGAAGTACCCGTGCTGGACAAGTGGATTTCCGAACGTTCCGGCGACCCCGTGTACCGCTATGGTAAGCAACAGTTCTACGGTTACCTCGATCCCTCGTCGTTCGAGGAAGATCTGGGGGACGATGCCGTGAAGTCTGCCACTTACGGGGTGAAGAATCTGAAATACGTGTTGGCGAACCTGCACGAGTGGACGGGAGAGGACGACAAGGATTTCTCGTTCCGCCGGAATATGTATAACGAGCTACTGTACCAGTATATCCGCTATATGAACCACGTGTTGGTGAACGTGGGCGGGATACACGTGAACGAACGTTACGACGGCGACGGTCTGCCTTACTTCTCTATCGTGCCGAAGGAGAAACAGCGGCGGGCGCTCCGTTTTATGCTGGAACAGACGCGGGATGCGGGGTGGGTGGACGATAAGGATTTCCAAGCCCGTATGCCGATCATGGGAACGTACGCGCAGGTGTTGCAGGATATTGCCCTGAAAGCGATTTTCAACCGGGCGGCTCTCGTGGCGTTCGGCGCGAAATACACGGGGGAGGAGAGTCCTTATACCGCCGAGGAGTATTTCGAGGACATACACGGGTTCGTGTTCGCTCCCACGCGGGAGGGCAAAGAATTGTCCGGCGCAGAGAAGAAGTTGCAAATGGCTCTGCTGTCGGAACTGATTTCCGGTTCGGGAGTCGAGAGCGGTAAGATCGGGGGCGGCGGGAACGTGGGAATCAGTGATGCCTACCGGATAGCGGTGCCCCGTGAGATCGCGGAGAAGAGTCGCGCCGCGTACGGTTTGGTGGGAGAGTTCGACACGGAGATGACACGTGCCCGTTGGCTGCGGCAGGCGGAAACATGTCCTTCCGCCAAGGTGCGGGGATTCGGCTGGCGGGTGGAATTGCCAATCATGAATTACCCCATGGAGCCGCTTTATCTCTCGACGTTGAAGAAGACTCACGCGCTGTTGAAGAGTAAGGCTGATACAGGCTCGGATGCCAACCGGCGTCACTACGCGCTGTTACTTCACAAGGTGGAACAGGCACTAGGACAATAACATGTAAAACGAGTAATTATGAAGAATATAATATATATACTGTTTCTTCTTTCGTTGCTGCTGCCCGCTTCCGCGGAAGCCGATGCGTCGGGACGTAAAAAGAAAAAGGATAGGAAAGGCGGGGAACCGGAGAATGTCGAACTCTCGACTCCTTACAGCGAATTGTTCAAGGGCAAGAAGGTGAAGACCGCCAAAGGATTGATGACTATACACCGGGCGGACAAGAAAATATACGTGGAGTTCCCGCTCCGCCTGCTGGATAAAGATATGCTCTACGCTTCGGTTATCCGGGGTATTACCGATAACGGCGAGGGTGCCGTGGGCGAGTTCGTGGGCGGCGATAATGCCTTGCGTTTCACGCGACGGGATTCGGTGTTGCAAGCCCGGATTACGGTGCAGGTGGACTACCCGCCGTTGCGGGCGTTCAACAGTAGCGGTGACGGGGCGATAGACAAGGCTTTGGAGAAGGCTTCGCGACCGGGTATCTTCGGGACGTACAAGATAGAGGCATGGACGCCGGACAGTACGGCGGTGGTGGTGGA
Source organism: Butyricimonas hominis (assembly GCF_014287455.1). Classification (NCBI taxonomy): domain Bacteria; kingdom Pseudomonadati; phylum Bacteroidota; class Bacteroidia; order Bacteroidales; family Odoribacteraceae; genus Butyricimonas; species Butyricimonas hominis. The sequence goes on along the minus strand of NZ_JACOOH010000003.1, from coordinate 81,008 downwards.
TATGACGTCGTTGTTCACGAATTATTCGGCGTACACGACTCCTTTTGCCGCTTACGCACCGAACGCCATGTTCGGTTTCGTTTCCCGGAAGCACGATATCCGCGAGGAGCGGACGACGCTGAAGGATGTCGTCGCTTTTGACAATAATGTCACGGTTACTTGCGAGCAAGGGTTTAACGTGGATTATTTCATGATGGGATTCCCGATGGCAAAGGACGTGAAAGTGACGGTGACGAGCGACAAGATTCTGATGTTGCTGCCGGAGGAACCGATGATGCCCCGCTTGGCGGATTACCGCGTGGGGGTACGTCCTTTCATGCAGGCGGATTTTAGCGACCCGCTACGAGGACTGGAACGCGTGTTCTACACGCGGCGGTGGCGACTGGAACCGACGGACAAGGCTGCCCACGAGAGAGGTGAGGCGGTGGAACCCGTGAAACCGATCGTTATTTACATGGACACGCTTATGCCCGCCGCGTGGGCGAAATATATAAAAGAGGGACTGGAGGAGTGGAATACTGCTTTCGAGAAAATAGGGTTCAGGAACGTGGTGCAGGTACGGGATTTCCCGCGGGATGACGCGGGGTTCAATCCTTTTGACGTGAATCATTCCGTGATTCTTTATTCTCCCGTGTTATGGTACTCGGCAATGACGAATCAACTCACGGATCCGCGCACGGGCGAGATATTGAGTATGTCGATCTGTATACCGGACAACTTCACGAATATGTTGTACAATGACCGCGTGTTGATGACAATGAATGCCGATCCTTCCGTGCGGCGGGCGAAGCTGAGCGAGGAACAGATGGGGGAGTTGATTCGCGCGAATATGGCGAACTGCATGGGGTGGAACTTGGGCTTGTTCCTGAACGCTTCCGCTTCCGCGGCTTACCCGGTGGATTCGCTGCGTTCCCCTTCGTTCACGCGGGAACACGGGTTGAGCCCTTCGATTATGGACGTTGTACCCTGCAACTATATCGCTCAACCGGGTGATGCCGAACGCGGCGTGCGGATGACGGCGAAAGGGGTAGGACCGTACGACGACTTTACCATCCAATGGCTGTACAAGCCGATAGCGGGGGCGAATGTGCCCGCGGATGAGAAAGCGACGCTCGACAGCTGGATCAAGGAGTCGCGCGCGAATCCTGCCTGCCGTTATCACTTGTTCGACGACTGGGGGGCTTTCGATCCTCTGGTGGCGGTCTACGACTTGGGGGACGATCCGGTGAAAGCCTTCGAGTATCACGTGGCTAACGTGAAGGGTTCTTTAAAGAACTTCTTCGAGTGGTACCGGGAAGACGACCGCGATATGGTTGTCCGTCAAGGGATATACGAGGGGTTGTGCTCCGTGTTGGGTGCGAATCGGTTGCCGCAGTTGGCGACTTACGTGGGAGGTATCGTGATGAATGCGGCGAATGCTGACGAGGGGATCAGGCAATACGAGTTTCTACCGAAGAAACAGCAACGGGAAATGGTGCAATATCTGTTGAACTTCTCCCGTGACCTCGATTGGTTGGAAGACCTCGATTTGCTCCGGCAACTGGGTCCGGGACGTATGCCCATGAAAGAGGCGATGCGGGCAACCGTGCTGGACGTGTTGTTCTCCCGCTACGATCGGTTGAAATGGTGCGCCGCCAAATCGGACGATGCCTATAAACCGAGCGAGTTGTTGGATGATATCTACCGTTTCGTGTGGGAAGGTACGCTGAAGAACCGCTCCTTGACGAAAGAGGAAATGGGATTCCAGACTTCTTATCTGGCGATGATATTGCAATCTTCTACCGTGGGGGAGTCGGCTTCCGCGTTACAGGTGTCCGCCCGGCGGGACGGTGTTGCTGATTTCAGCCCCGCGAACTTATACTTTATTAATCGCGGAATCACGGAAGCGAGAAATCCCCAATCTTACAATGCCTCTTTCGACCTGCCGTGGTGGGTGAGAGTCCCCGGTAATCCCGATGCCCACGAGTTCTACGGCATGGTGCTTCGCGTGCAGGGATTGCTGAATAAAGCGGTGGTGACGAGCACGGGCGATACGAAGTTGCATTACGAGTATCTGCTCCACAAAATCAAGAAGTCGTTGGAAAAGAAATGAGTTCATTTAACGAGAATATTATGAAACGAAACAAGATAGTATACCTGTTTATCATCGTGTTCCTGCTTCCCGCTTCCGGGTTCGCCAGAAAGAAAAAGAAGGACTCGAAGGAGGACGGGAAAACGGAGAGCCGTTACGAACAGTTGTTCAAGGATAAGGCTCGCGAAACGAAACGGGGGCTGATAACTCTCCACAAAATGGAAGGAAAGATATATTTCGAGATACCGACGGCGGTGATGGGACGGGAGATGTTGCTGGGTTCGACGATCGCCGCTTCCACCGATAATCTGCTGGGCGGGGTGGGTGAGCGCACGCATACCCCGTTGCGGGTGGTGTTCACGCTGAAGGATTCCAACAAGGTGAGTTTGGGCGAGATACAGACCGTGTACACCACGACCGACGATAATCTCCGGGAACGGATGCGGCGCGGTAATTTGCCTGCGGTAATCAAGAATTTCGAGGTGCAGGCATGGTCGCCGGACAGCACGGGAGTGGTGATTGACATGACGGATTTCCTCGTGAGCGACAATGAAATGCTTCCGCCGTTCTTCCCGTGGTCGCCGGTGGTGTCGATGACGGAAGGACGGCTTGACAAGAATTTCATACAGGAAGGGTCGCAGGTGTTGGAAATAAAAGCCTTTGAAGATAACGTCAGCGTGCAGTCGCGACTGGCTTACCGGGTGACGGCGGAAACCTTTATGGGAACTTATTGCAAGAACAAGCCGATAACTAATGTTCTAACCCGCAACTTTATCCTCTTGCCCGAGGATGCGGCTCGTCCCCGTTATGCCGATCCCCGCATCGGGGTATTCTTTGACGGGAAATACGATATCGGTCACCCGAGAAAGAATATCGACGTGTTCTATCACGCCAACCGCTGGCGTCTTGAGCCGAAAGACGAGGAGGCTTACCGTCGGGGCGAGTTGGTGGAACCGGTGAAACCGATCGTGTTCTACGTGGACGACGCGTTCCCCGCGAGTTGGTTGCCTTATATACGTCAGGGAGTGCTCACGTGGAACGAGGCTTTCGAGAGGATTGGCTTTAAAAACGTGATGCAGGTGCGGGATTTCCCGTCCGATGATCCGGATTTCGACCCGGAGAACTTGAAATACTCCTGTATCCGCTATTCCCCTTCCGTGGTGGCGAACGCCATGGGACCGTCGTGGACGGATCCCCGCACGGGCGAGATTATCAACGCTTCGGTCTACGTGTATCACAATCTGGTGGCGATGGTACAGGACTGGCGTTTCCTGCACACGGCTCCCGCCGACCCGTCGGTGCGCAAGGTGAAGCTGGACGAGGAAACTTTCGGCGATTGTATGCGTTACGTGATTGCCCACGAGGTGGGACACTGCCTCGGTTTGATGCACAATATGTCCGCATCGGCGGCAATACCCACCGATTCGCTGCGTTCACCGTCCTTCACCCGGAAGTATGGAACCACGCACTCGATTATGGATTACGCCCGTAACAATTACGTGGCGCAGCCGGGCGATGCCGAGAGGGGAGTGCGTATGACGCCGCCTAATCTCGGGCTTTACGATTATTACGTGATCGAGTGGTTGTACAAACCTCTGCTCGACATTCCCGCGGCGAAAGACGAGATACCCGTGCTTGACCGCTTTATTTCGGAACGTTCCGGTGATCCCGTTTATCGCTATGGCAAGCAACAGTTCTGGAACGTGTTAGACCCCAGTTCCATAGAGGAAGACTTGGGCGACGACCCGGTGAAGTCCGCCACCTATGGCGTGAAAAATTTGAAATACCTCTTGGCGAATCTCAACACGTGGGTCGCGCACGAGGATAAAGACTATAAGTTTCGTACCAATATGCTGAACGAGGCTCGTTTCCAGTTCTTCAGGTATTGCGTCCACGTGCTGAGAAATATCGGTGGATTCTATTTTAACGAGATATACGAGGGGGACGAATTGCCCGCTTACAGTGTGGTGTCCCGCGAAAGGCAGAAAGAGGCTTTGCGCTTCCTGCTGGAACAGATGAAGGACGTGGCATGGTTGGATAACGTGCCCGGTTTGCCGCCGGGGCGTGACGTGGGAGCGGAGATTCAAGAGGAGATGATGCGGGGATTGCTTCGTGCGGGTCCGGTGGTGGCGATCAACGAGAAGCTGACCACGGATAGTAAACCTTTCACCCGTGATGAGTACATGAATGATATATACGCCTTTGTCATGGCACCGACCATGCAGAATAAGGTGCTGACGAAGAGTGAACGTTCCTTTTTGCAGGAGTTCGTGAACAGCTTGATCGAGGAAACCGGGGTCAACAGAAAGGACATGGGAGCGGAGCCTTTCCGTTTCCGTTCGGGGGTGTCGGTATGTGTGCCGGAGAGTATAAAGGCGAAAAGCCGCGAACGTTACGGCGTGCTGGGGCATGACGTGTTGGGGGTTTTCTCGAATGCGGAGTATCTACCGATAAACGCGGCGGGAGAGGTGTCCGGGTTTGGCGAAGTCAATCTCTGGTATCGTCCCTATCCCTCGGAACCGGCATGTTTCAAGATGTTGCAACGGGTGTACACTCTTGTCAAAAGCAAACAGAACACGGGGAGTGCCGAAATGCAACGGTATTATAAACTTATGGCCCGTCAGATCGGGAATATCCTCGATAATTGAACGTGTAAAAATTGAATACTATGAGAAGAATAATCTATATACTGCTTCTTCTTTCTCTCGCCGCGGGTGTCAATGATTCCTTTGCCGCCGGACGGAAAAAGAAAGACAAGAGGAAAAAAGAGCTTACTGCCTACGAGAAGGTGTTTGACGGGAAGAAGGTGCAGACCGCCCGCGGGCTGATGACTTTGCACAAGATAGACGATAAAGTGTACGTGGAATTTCCTCTCGCCCTGCTCGGCAAAGAGATGCTTTTCACGTCGACGATAGAGGGAATCAGCGACAGCGGCGAGAGTGCCGTGGGGGAGTTCTCCGGTCAAGGTGTGCCCGTTCGTTTCACCCGTGCGGACTCCGTGCTGCAAGCCCGTCTGGTGGTGTTGGGCGACCTGTTGAACCTGTCGGGTGATGCGTCGGTTGACCCGGCAATCGCACGCTCCGGTATGCCGGGCGTGTACGGTAATTACAAGATAGAAGCGTTTACTCCCGACGGTGCGGCGATGCTGGTGGATATGAGTTCGCTTTTCATGACGCATAGCATTTACACGACTCCTTTCGCCGACTATGCCGGAAACTCTTTCTACGGGTTCGTGATGCGGAACCATAAGTTTCAGGAGGAACGCACTTCCTTGCACAGCGTGAAAGCGTACGCGAATAACGTGGTTGCCACGTGTGACTTGGGGTATGATGTGGATCATATCTTCTTCGGTATGTTCCTCATGGCGAAGGATATGAAAGTTTCCGTGCTGGCGAACCGGATTCTGATGCTGTTGCCGGAACAACCGATGATGCCCCGTCTTGCCGATTACCGGGTAGGTACGGAAGTGCTTCGGGCTTCCGCGCTCAATGCCTCGATGGAAGAGGTGAAACCGATTCACCTCGCTTACCGTTGGCGTTTGGAGCCGTCCGATCCCGTGGCGTATCACCGGGGTGAACTCGTGCGGCCGTTGAAACCGATCGTGTTCTACATGGATACCCTTATCCCCGAGGCGTACCGTCCGCACGTGGCGGCGGGAGTGCTGGAATGGAACAAGGCTTTCGAGGCTATCGGGTTCCGGGACGCCATACAGGTGAAGGATTACCCGCGGGATGAACCCGGTTTTGACCTTGCCGACGTGAGTCATTCCACGATATTATTTTCCCCGGTGAAGATGTACGAGGTGAAAAGCCAGATGTATTCGGATCCCCGCACGGGTGAGATATTGTCGGCTTCCATTTTTATTCCCGTGGGGTATGATCCCGGCTTTTCATATAAGGCCTACACGCTGGCGGCAGACCCGCGGGTGCGGGAACAGTATTTGCCCGTGGAGATTTACGGGGAACAGATCAGAAACGACGTGGCGAGGGAGATGGGAAAATGTCTGGGGTTTGCCGAGAATCAGCTTGCCTCGTCCGCTTATCCCGTGGATTCCTTGCGTTCGCCTTCTTTTACCCGTGAATACGGTTTGAGTCCCTCGATTATGGACCGCGTGCCTGCAAACTATATCGCCCGACCGGGGGATATGGAGCGGGGGGTGGCTCTGGTGCAGCATGGTATCGGGGGATATGACTATTTCCTCGTGAAGTGGTTGTATCGTCCCGTTCCCGGGGCGGTTACACCGCGGGAGGAAACTGCCGTGCTAGACCGCTGGGTGGCGGAATCGAGAAGTAATCCTTATTTCCGTTTCGGGCGTTTCGTGTGGGGGATGCACCGTCCGGTCAACGATCCGCGAATGCAGGCTTTCGACTTGGGCGACGATCCGGTGAAGGCGTTTCGCTATCGCCTTGACAATATAAAATATATCATGGAGAATTACGGGAGCCTCACGTGGGAGGACGACAAGGAAATGACCGCCCGTGTCAATTTCCGTAACGTGCTCACGAATGCGGTATCCGCGGAACTTAACCGGATGCTTTCACACGTGGGCGGTGTGTATATCAACGAGGTACACGCCGACGAGGATATTCCCGCGTATACCGTTGTCCCGAGGGAACAACAGCGTGCTATCGTGCGCTACGCCTTGGAACTGGCGAAGAGTTTCGACTGGATGGACGACGTGGCTTACATGGAACGTTATAATATCGGCATGGGAAACCTGCCCGGTGAAGAGATGTACTTGACGATACTGGGCGGATTGCTCGGGAAGGTGGGCGATTTACGGCTTTGTGCCGCGAAATCCGATGATGCCTACACGCCCGATGAATTGATGGACGACCTCTATACTTATATCTGGGACGGTACGATCGGGAAACGGGCGTTGGACGAGGACGAGCGTTTTATGCAAAGGGCTTTCGTGGCGGGTATCATGGCTACTTCTGCCGTGGCGGAATCCGCTTCCGCTTTCGAGAAACCCGAACGCCGGATGCCTTTCATTGCTGACACGAAACTCGTGTCATGGTCGCCCGATACCCGTTCCCTGCACCGCGAGGAACAGCGTCTGGCGGCAGCCCGCCTATCCGGTACTGCACCATACAGCGGTTTTGACGGGCATTACGCCGTGGTAAAGGGCTACAATGCGGCTCCTGAATTTTACAGTATGCTGTTGCGTGTACGGGACTTGTTGAAACAGAACCTCGCCTCTTCGTCCGGTGATACCCGCGAGCATTACGAGTATCTGCTGTACAGGATAGGGAAGGCGTTGAGTAAAAAATGAATCTAAAAGAGAATATTATGAAACAAACCTCGATAATCATAGTGTTGGTTGTTTTGTTGTTACCGGTTCTGGCGGAAGCGCAGGGCAGAAAGGGGAAGAAAACCAAACGCGACGTCAATAGCGAGATGCCCGCACTTCCCAAGGAATCGGCTTACGACAACCTGTTCAAGGATAAAGCCTGCGAAACCGTGAAGGGGCTGATGACGCTTCATAAGACGGACGGGCGTGTCTATTTTGAAATTCCGCTCGACCTGCTGGGAAGGGAGATGCTGATCGGTTCCACGATAGCGGAAACTACCAGCCATTACTTCGGCAGCGTGGGAGAGAAGCCGCACGAGCCGTTGCACGTGGTATTTACCCGTACCGATTCGTTAATCAACCTGCTGGAAGCGAATGCACTGCACATCACGGGCAACGAGCGGATGCGTAAAAACGTGGATAAAAACGCCTATCCCGCCGTGTTGAACAACTTCGAGATCAAAGCGTGGTCACCCGACAGCACGGCGATTGTCATAGACATGACCGATTACCTGTCTGGCGGGGAGAACGAGGCGCTTGATCCCTTTTCCCCGTGGATGCCTATTTTATGGCAATACGGTGGCGGGGAGGAAGGACAACTTGAAAAAGAATTTAAACGGGAGTTTACCCGAATCGGGCGGATCGCGGCGTACGAGAATAACGTCAGCGTGCAGACATCACTGACTTATGACGTGAGCGTGCAGGCGCAGCAATGGTACTGGATATACAAGATGCCTTTTACCGCCTTGATGACCAGAACATTCCTGCTGTTGCCGGAAACTCCCGCGCGTGCCCGGTTGGCAGATCCGCGTATCGGGGTATTTTTCGGGGGAAAATACCTGTACGAAGAGGACGAGAGGGGCGTGGAAGTACGTTACCATACCCATCGTTGGCGACTGGAACCCAAGGATTTGACGGCATTCCGACAAGGACGCCTCACGGAGCCGGTACAACCTATCGTTTTCTACGTGGACGATGCTTTCCCGGAAAGCTGGAAACCTCACGTGAAGGCGGGTATCGAGGAATGGCAGGCTGCCTTCGAGAAAATAGGCTTTAAAAATGCTATCGTGGCACGGGATTTTCCCGCTGATGATCCGGCTTTCGACCCGGAGAACCTCGCTTATTCCTGCGTGCGTTATTCCCCCTCTCCGGTGGCGAACGCCATGGGACCTTCGTGGACAGATCCCCGGAGCGGGGAGATATTGCAGGCGAACGTTTCCGTGTACCACAATATGGTGCGCCTCGTGCAGGATTGGCGTTTCATACAGACGGCTCCCGCCGACCCGTCGGTGCGGGGTGTGAATCTTGACGAGAAAACACTCGGGGACTGTATCCGTTACGTGATCGCCCACGAGATAGGGCATTGCCTCGGTTTGATGCACAATATGTCCGCGTCGGCGGCTATTCCGACCGATTCGTTACGCTCGCCCTCGTTCACGCGGAAGCATGGAACCACACATTCGATCATGGATTACGCCCGCTTTAATTACGTGGCGCAACCGGGGGATGCTGCCCGCGGGGTACGGATGACTCCGCCCGAACTGGGACTGTACGATTATTACGTTATTCGCTGGTTGTATACCCCGCTACCGGACGCAGTGACTTCCCATGACGAGGTGCCTGTACTCGATAGTTGGATCAGCGAACGTTCCGGCGATCCGGTTTATCGTTACGGTAAACAGCAATTCTACGCTCATCATGATCCCTCGTCCTTTGAAGAGGATTTGGGGGACGATGCCGTGAAATCGGCAACCTACGGGGTAAAAAACCTGCGCTACCTGCTTGCTAACTTGAATGATTGGACACGTGACGACGATCCGGATTTTTCGTTCCGTGAACGGGTGTACAACGAGATTGTCAGCCAGTACGTGCGTTACCTGAATCACGTGGTGGCAAACATCGGCGGCATTTATCTCAACGAACGTTACGAGGGGGACAAACTGCCTCATCAGGCTTTCGTGTCGAGAGAGAAACAGAAACGTGCCGTTCGTTTCCTGCTCAACCAAGTGAAAGAAGTGCAATGGCTCGATAGTCCCGCGTTCCAGAAGGAGATGCCTCTCATGGGAATGGTTTCCCGCGAATTGGAAGATAAAATCATCGCTGCCGTTCTGGGACGTCTGGCTCCCGTGTCTTACAACGCCGATAAAGCCCCGGCGAAACTGGCTTACACGCCGGACGCGTACATGAATGATATTTACGATTTCGTATTCACGCCGACCATACAGGGACGCACGCTCTCGGCAACTGAGAAAAAGTTGCAGTTAGCCTTGCTTTCCCGTGTAATCGGCGGGGCAAACGTGGAGAAAACATCCGCTAGCCGGGGAGGTTTCCGTATGCTGATTGATGTGCCGGAAGCGGTAAAAGCGAAAAGCATAGCCTATTACGGGGATCTTGCTAATCTGTCCCGTCCGCTCGCCGAACGACAGGGATTCAGCTATTACGTTGACATAGATCCCAAACAAGCCGATATGGCTCCCTATTATTACGATTTAATGAAACGTGCCCGCCAACTGTTGCAGGGAAAAGCCTCTTCCGGTTCTGCGGATACACAGCAGCATTATAAATTTCTTCTCCATAAACTGGAGCAAGCCATGAGGTGATGAGTTTTCCCTTGTTCCTCTCCGTCGCCGTCGGAAACTTTCCGCGGCGGCGGGACAGGAGGGATTAGTGATTAATGATTTATGATTGTAAATTATATAAAATAAAAAAATTAAGCTTTTAGAGTAATACCAAACCTCGTTTCATGTATTTATTGTACGGATGAGCGTGAGATGTGGCATTGTAAGTGAAGCTAACTGTAATAAACAAACAAATTGTGACAAACGAGTAGTACGGGACAAGGGAAAAATTAGAGTCTGAATCAAAATATCTGTCGGCATTTATCCGGTAGATTTTGCAGGGAATAAGTACGGCGCTTTGCAACCGGACAGTTCCCCGGTACTGTCATTATGTCTTCAATTGATTGTTTACACTTTATGAAAAACTGAGAAGTTTAACAAGAATAAAGATGGTAAACCTTGAATCTATTTTACCGGGGATAAACGGCAAGGACGAAAGATGTTGGGAACAACTTTACAATTCTTGCTACGCTGCGATGTGCGTTTACGTCGAATCGATCGTTAAGGATATGGATTGTGCGAAAGATATCGTGCAGGATCTGTTGGTGAATCTCTGGCATTCCAATGTGCAATTCGCTTCCTCGAAAGAGTTAATGGGGTACCTGTACAAATCTCTGTATCACAATTCATTGTTATACATCCGCAACAAGAAGAAAAGAGCCGCCATACTGGATAAGATTGACAAAGAAAAAGAAGAGGAGGATTTTGCCGCGGATTTCCTTTTGGATACGGTACAGGAAGAAATAGTACGCCTGCTCTACATGCATATCGGTGATTTACCCCGAATGAGAAAACAGATTATCAAGTTGAGTATAAGCGGTTTTTCCGGTAAAGAGATTGCCGAGAAACTAGGTATCAGCGTTAACACGGTGAAAGTCCAAAAGAACAAAAGCATCAAATATCTTCGTGATCGCCTTATGCATCGCGGGAGAGAACTCGACCTTTGAAGAGCCGCGGCAAACAAAGTGTTAAATTTAAGATTTTTCTAACGATTCGTTTGGAAAATGAAAAATAATGTTATATATTTACAGTGAACGATGATAGAGATGAGGGAAGAGAGTTTGGTTTGAGTTAGTAACTTTAAAATGAAGACGGAATGAAAGCTAAATGGAATCAAATGGTAATCGTAGCCCTTCTACTAGTTGTAATCACGAGCATCGTCGTATACACTTGGATAGGGATAGCAGAGATCATTCATTATTTTGATCATCTGGCGTACGAGTCCTTCACTACCGTGAGAATACTCGGTTTGTGACGGGGAACAAGGAACAACCGGTACACGATCCGGTAGACATGGTACTTAATTTTTCACAAGAGTGTCGATAACCCGATGATTATTGTTATTTTTGTAGGGACGGAAAATGAATAAAATAACAATTGATGACTTCTAAAATGATTCGGGTATTATCGCTGTTTTCTGGATGCGGGGGAATGGATTTGGGACTGGAAGGCGGATTTTCAGTTCATAGAGATTGTATTAATCAAAAAATGAATCCCGACTTTATAGAAAAGAACGGACGGAACGGGTGGGTAAAGTTACAATCAACCCGTTTCCGGATTGTTTTCGCCAATGATATACTGAAGGAAGCCCGGACGGCGTGGACACGTCATTTTGCCAAATACGGTTATTCTGCGGAAGTGTACCGCCAAGAGAGTGTTGTAGACCTCGTGAAACGCCACCGCGCGGGGGAAAAGGTATTCCCCGAAAAGGTGGATGTCGTCACGGGAGGATTCCCTTGTCAGGATTTCAGTCTGGCGGGGAAACGAGGTGGATTCAATTCCCATAAAGACCATAGGGGAGAGGTTATCAACGGGGAGATCGCTTCGGAAGAAACCCGGGGAAAGTTGTACATGTGGATGAAAGAAGTGATCGAGATCACGAAGCCCAAAATATTTATAGCCGAGAACGTGAAAGGACTGGTAAACCTCGCGAACGCGAAAGAGATTATTCAACGCGATTTCGCGCGGGCGGATGGTGACGGGTATCTGGTATTGGAACCGAGGGTGTTGCATGCCGCCGATTACGGGGTGCCGCAATCCCGCGAACGCGTGATTTTTATCGGTATCCGTAAATCGGCATTGACTCCGGAGGCACGGGAGATTTTGTCGGGAGAAGTGATTCCGGCAGAATACTGTCCTTACCCTTTGCCGAGTCACGGTTATCGTGCCGCGGGAGAGGGGCTGATGCCCCCGCAGACTCTCGCGAATGTATTTGCCGGGTTGGAAGAACCGGAAGCGAGCGCGGATCCGTCGCAAATGTACTACTCCAAGGCAAAATTCTTGGGCAGGCATTGCCAAGGACAGATAGAGGTAGATCTCGAAAGTATCGCCCCAACTATCCGTTCCGAACATCATGGAAATATAGAATACCGCCGACTCTCGAAAGAGCATGGCGGAATCATTAACTCTGAGTTGATGGAGGGTTTGAAAGAGCGTCGATTGACTCCCCGCGAGTGCGCGTTGATACAGACCTTTCCCCCTGATTACGAGTTCGTCGTGCCTGACGGGGGAGGGGGTAAATACAAACTATCCCCCTCTTCGGCGTATAAAATCATCGGGAACGCTGTTCCCCCCTTGCTGGCATACCATATCGGGAAACGCGTGGAAAGCTTGTGGGATTTCTACTTCGGGAAGGAGCCGCTTGTTTAATTTTACAACTTCAACCGGAAGATATCGGAAACTTGTTTAAACCCCTGATGCTCGAAAAAGCGGTGGGCGGAGTGGTTATTCACTCCCGATTCGAGATAGCAATCCCGTATGCCTTTCGCTTTAAAGTTCTCCGTCGCTTCTTGCAGGAGTTGTTGACCGATACGTTTTCCCCTGTACGCGGGATCGACACTGAGGTCGAAAATCACACCGTAAGGAAACGCGCCGTCGTCCGTGATACCGAAGAGGACAAAACCGATAATATCTTCATCTTCCAAGTAGAGTAATAACGTGTTGGCGGGATCCGCGACTTGGCGGTCGAGGTATTTTAGCCACATTTCCTTGTAATCCGGAGCCAACTCGTTACTGTCGAGTGCGATACCCATTTGTAACTCACCATGTGAGATATAAGCCTTGTGATTCTCGATAATGCGGGAAAAAAATTCGCAAAGGCGTGTCCTGTAATCTGTGGAGTACGTTTTTATCATATACGATGTGTTTAGTTTCTTGATTTCTTACTTATACGTTTCTTTCTTAAATAATGGATAATTACCCGAATCAATACTTTCATGCTGAAATAGATTCCGATAGACGTGATTATCACGAGAAGCACGGCGGTAAATACGCCGAACTCCTTGGATATCATCGAGAACACGGGTGCTTCCCCGTTCCCTTCCAGCAACACGCCGAAAAGCGAGGCGATGGAGATAAAGAGAAGGATGTTCTTCGTGCTGTTCGCTTCTTTGAGGTCGGCGATATTGTTGGCGTTCGTGAGGGATTTGTCTACCCGCTCGGTAATTTCCTTTAATTGGCGTTCGTCATCCTCGATACGCAATCGACGGCTGGTTTCATGGTACATGTGCTTGTGTGACATGTAGCGAAGGTAACGCACCGAATCAAGTTGCAGGATGATATCCGACAGGCTGATACTCAAGCGGGCGTTTTGCTCGATCATGTCCAGAATCTTGTCGTTGATAATGGTGAAGCCCTGTTGTCCGTCTTTGGAGTCCGTCCTACTGTTTTCCCTGATGGCTTGACGGGAGTTGAAGATATATTTGTTGAGGACGTAATTGATCGTGTGTTTCTTTGCCAGCAGGATTTCGACCAACACGAGGTATTCCGGCCAACTGACGTGATAACGGTCCCGGCGGGCGAGATGCTTTTTCCAGTCGGTGGGAGCCTCTTTGCCCCGGTTGCCGTACGTGCCGACCACGAGGCTCATGGTTTCGTTCGCGAGCACGAGATCGTCCGTGTCGATGGCAATATTCTTGCCGCACACGTCCTCGAAACTGGAGTCCATGCGATACGGCCATTCTTCTGGGTAGAGCGTCATTAAACCCACGAGTTCCGCTTTGTGACATTGTTCGATGTGTTCGATGACCTGATCCTCTCGCATCTTGTCGAAACGGATACGACCGGAGTGACCAATGGATTCCCAGATGTCGAGGAATATGTAATTGTGATCACCGTATTCGAATTCTTTCTCTTCCTTAGGTTTGTCGTGGTCTTTACACGGTTGCCTGTCAAAGAAATAGCGGTAACGTCGTTGCACTTCCTCGAAGGTAATTCCCTTTGTCCTCACGGTTGTCGGGTGGAAGTTTGACCGTTCGTCCAGATGTAGATCACTGATGGTGACTATCTTCAAGGAACCGTCTATTTCCTGTCCTTTCAATTTCTTGTTGTACACCCAGTGTTCCACGTGCTGCACGATACCTGCCACGGCGATCAATTGATCGGTGTTGAAAGGAACATCCGTTTGACAGAATTTGGAACCGTTGATTCTTCCCGTTTTCGTCACGATAATGCGATAGGATATCTCTACCGTTTTGTTGAAAAAGACGGTAGCCCGCACGTGCACGTGTCCCCACAAGCGTGCGGGTGTCAATCCCCCGATATCGATACAGATATCAAAACCTTTCAAGCGATAGCGTTCGATCTTGGGACCCGTGCGCATTCGATCGTGGGGTGTACCCTCGTCCCACGGGTGGCGCGGGCAGGTATTGGTAAATAGTTGATTGTCAAAGTTTCCCTCGTTGTCCTTTTTAATAAAAGACTTGACTTCAGGCTTCTCCGAATCGGGAATTTCGATCCCGGGAGAGGTAAAGGTCTGGATCAAGATAATGGAAAACTCGTTATATACAAGTCCACATTCACATTGGTTGTAATTTTTCATAGCACCTAGGTTTCGTGCAAATGTAATTATTTCTTGTTGTTTGAAAAAATAATAATGACCGGGAGGGGGGATAGGATTAAATTTCTTAACTTTGTTAAGATATAATGATTTGATGTTGAATAAAATATATGAATATGATGCTAGGAGGTTTAATCGGAATATTTATTACCGTGATTTATATGGCTCTATTCGTCGGGTTTATTATCTTGGGTTGGAACGCGTATCTGGCTCTACGGATATATATCCGGAAAAATAGTGATACAGGAAATAAGACTGACGAATAATCGTCAGTCTTGTACCAGTTCTTGCACGAAAGGCGTTGCCGGGTGGTTTCGAATATTGTCGGGCGTGTCGAATTGTTCGACGTGTCCCTTGTTCATAACCATAACCCGTGTGCCGAGTTTTAACGCTTCTTTTATATCGTGAGTGATGAACACGATAGTAACTCCTAGTTGCTCGTGTATTCGAAGTATCTCGTTCTGAAGCATTTTGCGAGTGATTTCATCGACGGCACCGAACGGTTCATCCATGAGCAATATGTCCGGATTGGCGGCAAGGGCACGGGCTATGCCCACCCGTTGGCGTTGCCCGCCGGAGAGTTCCGACGGGTATCGGTCGAGCATTTCCTGTTCAAGTCCCACGACATCAATCAATCGTTCCACGGCACGGCGTGTTTTTTCCTTGTCCCGGTGATTTAACAGACCGGGGACATAGGCAATATTCTTACGGACAGTCATGTGGGGAAACAGTCCGATGCCCTGTATCACGTAACCGATGTTGCGGCGTAATAGAGTCTGGTCTTCTTTCGAGATATCCTTTCCGTCCACGTAAATAATCCCGAAAGTGGGAGATATCAACCCGTTGATTAGTTTCAGAACCGTGGTTTTCCCCGAACCGGAACTCCCGATAATGGTCAGAAATTCACCTCGTCGGATTTCCATGTTAAAGTCATTCAGTATCTCCCGTTCCCTGTATGACTTCGTGACGTGTTCAAAACGAATAGCTATATCATTTCCCATGGTTATCTTGTTTTAGCAGACCTTTCTTTTGCAGAAATTCGGCGGCAACTTCCCGTTCGGAACGATGTTTCACGTCCACCTCGTGGTTCATACCCGCCATTTCAGAATCGGTCAGTATACCTTTCATCTTTTCTAAAATACCTTCCAGTTCGGGATGTTCTTTCAGGGTTTCTTCCCGTACCACCGTGGCGCAATAATAGGAGGGGAAGAAATGTTTGTCATCATCCAGCACGGTTAGGTTGGCTCCACTCAATTGACCGTCGGTGGTGAATATGTTCATGACATCGATGTTGCCCGACTTGATAGCCTCGTATTTCAACCCGATATCCATATCCAGATTCTTTTTGAACTTTATGTCATAATAAGCGCAGAGGTCGGTGTAACCGTCGTTGATCTCGTAAAAGTCGTACTCCGCGCCGAAAATAAACCGATCGGGATAACGTGCCAGATCGGAGAAGGTTTTCAAGTGATATTTCTCCGCCGCGTCATTGCTGACAGCCAGACTATAAGCGTTGTTGAAGCCGTAGGGAGCCACCCATTTCAACCCGTACTCCCGCGAGTATTCTTTTTGCAGCTCGGCGTATAGCTTGTCCGGTGGCAGCAGGGTGTCTTTTTTCAGAATCACGAGCCATCCCGTACCCGTGTATTCCGGGTAAAGGTCGAAATCTCCCTTGACCATCGCCGGGTGAATGTTGCTCGTGCCGCCACCCACGCCTTTGGTAATCTTCACGTGAAGGTCGGAATTTTCTTCGATCAGCAGCGAGAGCATTTCCCCGAGAATGAATTGCTCGGTCATGGGCTTCGTGGCGATATGAATGGTATCTTTTTTCTGCCCGCATCCCCACGGTAACACGAGCCCGATAATCACCGCGAGTGAATAATATTTCATGTATCTTTTCATATTAGTTTACGTTTTCTTTTTATGTATTTTTCATAGCGTCCTACGCCCCAGTCCGCCAACAGGGCAAGCAGGGCGATGAGCAAACTTCCGGCAATGGTCATGGCGGAATTGTTCGTGGTGATACCCCGGTAGATGGCAACGCCCAATCCGCCCGCCCCGATAAAAGCGGCAATACCCGTGAGGGCAATCGTCATGACGACCATGTTGCGTATCCCTGACAAAATCACGGGGAATGCCAACGGTACTTGTATCTTGTAAAGTATCTGGAACGTGGTACTTCCCATGCCCCGTGCCGCCTCGATGATCTCCCGGTCGATACCCGTGATGCCCGTGTAAGTGTTATGTACCATGGGCAGGAGGGCGTATATCGAGAGAGCGATAATGGCTGTCGTGTTGCCGATGCCCGAGAACGGGATCAGAAACCCGAACAGGGCTATCGACGGTATCGTGTAAATAAAATTCGTGAGTCCCAGTACCGTGGACGAGCTTTTCCGGTAAAGGCTGATCAATATACCCAACCCCAACCCGATAATGGCGGCAACCGCGATGGATACCAGTGATATCTGGAGGTGTTCTCCCGTGAGGCTCAAGAAAAAACGCCAGCGCTCGACGTATAACGTGTAAATCTCTTTTATCATCCTGTTTTGTTTTTGTTATTAAAAATAGTAACCCACGTTCACGTTAAAACGTGCGTGCCACGAGTTACTTGCATCTCCGGCACTGAAACCGTCCCAATCGGGTCCCAGCCACCCGTGATTCTTGCCCATGGCGTAATCAACGTATATGATGACGGGATTACAGTCCAACATTCCCCCGGTGACATTCTGGAAACTGTCCTTGAAATCGTTGTTTTGTTTTTGCAGGCACCCGAAGTCGTTGTATACTTGTATTTTCTTTAGAAACTTGCGGTTTATGGGGAAAGTGTATCCGGCACTCAACATGTAGATGTTTGCTTTTGCGGCAACGAGGTAGGGTGCCCCGTAGGCGGTCATGGATATGACCTCATCGTCATCGTCCGCGGCGTTTTTAGGGTGCATGGCGTAGGTCGTTACTTGCGCTTTCAGGCTTACCTGTTGCCATAGCAGTTCGTAATGCAAAGCGAGAGCGTAGTGCGTGCCGTTCTTCCGTCTGTCGAGGTTGTAGAGTTGACCGAACTCTGCCGACGCTCCCAGTCGTTGCCGGGAGTTTTTCCCGAATTTATAGAATGCCTGCCCGTTAAACTGGTTTATCTCTTTGTTGCGTCCTGCCACGTCATAACCGTAACGGTCGTCCGAAGTTTCGTTGTCCGAGCCGAAAAGCAATTCATCGGCATTCTTGAAAAAGGCAAAAGCGAGATCCCAACGCTCGCTGGTGTGGAGATATTTGATACCCATGTCCGAATCATCTTCCAGACCGACATAATAGGCTATCTGCAAAAAGAAGTTATGGGAGGCTACGGGTTGTATCCCGAAAGGTACGCCTGTCAGACCGACTTGTATCTGGTTATTTGCGTTAAACCGGTAACCGATCCACCCGTATTTCAGCATGGGACCACCGAAATCCTTGCTGTAAAAGCGATAGTCGGCACTCAAAATAATATCACGGTAAGAACCCGTCAATTTGAGGTATAACACGTCAAACCCGAAATCCCCGCCCCGGTCACGATGTCCTGCTTTCCAGTCACAGAAATTGTAGTTAAAGCGTAAAGCCCCGCCTAATTTGAATTTCGGGAGTTCCCTTTCTTTTTCTTGTGCGGGAAGTGAAACCGCACTGAACAGTATCCATATTATCAGTAAGAGTTTTTTGTTTTTCATTACACCCATCTTTTATCGTTTTTGGTGTATAACGGAAATTAAGTGAATTAGGTTTGCTTAAAATTATACTTTGTTTGCATAGTACTCGTGAAGGTAACCAAACAGCAGAAAAGTAAAACCATTTTAGGGTATTCCCGTTAAAGGAACAAGAACAGGGAGGGAAATAATACAATTTATGACCTGTGACTTTAAGATAAAATAGAAGATTATGGATAAGAAATTTTTGAATTACACGGATTGGCAACAGACAGCTGACACGGTACACATGTACTTGCAAATGTTGGGTAAAGTGAAACTCGTGCGCTGCCACCAACGTCCGGAATGGGCACACGTGCGTTTATATCTCTCGATAGAAGGACTTTCCACGGGAATCATCCCCGGGGACGATTCTCCTTTTGAGATACAGGCTGACTTCATGAAACATATGATTATTTTCCGCAACGGGAACGGGAAAACGGTGCATTTTGATTTACACGACGGGCTTTCCGTGGCTGAATTTTATAAGCAGTTTATGAAATCACTGGAAGAGATTGGTTCCCCGACAACGATCAACGTGAGGGCGCAGGAATTTTACGATCCGGTAGATTTCGACAAGGACACGAAACACCACCATTACAACAGGGAAGCGGTACATTTGTGGCATCAGAACCACCTTTTCGCTCACGAGGCATTACGGGGCTTTCTGTCCCGTTTCCGGGGGAAAGTGGACGGTCCGGCGTACTATTTCGGT
Organism: Butyricimonas hominis; assembly: GCF_014287455.1. Lineage (NCBI taxonomy): Bacteria > Pseudomonadati > Bacteroidota > Bacteroidia > Bacteroidales > Odoribacteraceae > Butyricimonas > Butyricimonas hominis. Next base: position 61,764 of record NZ_JACOOH010000003.1, on the reverse strand, counting down.
ACTATGGATCTCACGGGTATCGTGTACAGTGGCGAATCGGCTCCTTTCGGTATGAACAAACCCATTTCCGATCATGCTTTCGACGAACGTTATTTCGAGTGCGGCTTCTGGCCGGGTGATCCGAATTATCCCCGTCCCGCTTTTTACGGCTTGCCTTACCCGTTTATCAGTGATTTGAGAGGTAACGATCATTTGATTCGTCCTGCTATGGCAATCTTCAAACCCGGTAAGAAAGAATTTTTCTTGACACTGGAAGATGCTTTGGCCTACGATGATCCCTTTGATGCCGTGCGGCAATTCCTGCAATCGAGCTTCGATATCATGCAGAAGATTCACCCGTGGCAACATTTGGACTGGATAACGACACCACTAACATACGCTAATTAGTTCTTTTCCCGAGGGAATCCTTTCTTGTAACGAGAAAAGATTGGTTTTGTTTGTTCCGGATTAAAAGTTTACCTTCGCGGAAAAGGTACGTTTATGATAGATCAATCCGTGATATGTGCAATAGCAACCGCCCCCGGCATGGGAGCATTAGCTGTGATCCGGCTTTCGGGTAAAGGTAGTATTGAACTCTGTGAGCGGCTGTTTGTTTCGCCATCAGGGAAACGACTGGCGGCAGCACGCCCGAATACCGTGCATTTCGGCAAAATCATGGAAGGAGAGGAGATGATCGACGAAGTTCTGGTTACTGTTTTCCGTGCCCCGCACTCCTTCACGGGTGAAGATTCTATCGAGATATCCTGTCATGGTTCCGTCTATATCCAACAGCGTCTGTTGCAGTTACTGATTACTTCCGGAGCCCGTTTGGCCACTCCCGGGGAATTTACGCAACGGGCATTCTTGAATGGTAAAATGGATCTGTCACAAGCGGAAGCCGTGGCAGACCTGATTGCCTCGTCCTCGTCAGCCGCCCATAAAATGGCGCTAAACCAGATGCGGGGTGGCTTTTCCGACGAATTGATGAAATTGCGTATGGAACTTTTGCGTGTTACTTCATTGCTTGAATTGGAACTCGATTTCTCGGAAGAGGATGTCGAGTTTGCCGACCGCTCCGAACTACGTTCCATTGCGGTGGGTATCGATACCTTGATTTTCCGCTTGTGTGATTCCTTTTCTTTGGGTAACGTGCTCAAGAATGGTATTCCGGTCGCTATCGTCGGGAACACGAACGTGGGGAAAAGTACCTTGCTGAATGCCCTTCTTCGGGAAGACCGGGCTATTGTTTCCGATATCGAAGGAACCACCCGTGACGTCATCGAGGACACGATCAACCTGCAAGGTATCACCTTCCGTTTTATCGACACCGCGGGTATCCGCCATACCGACGATAAAGTGGAATCCATGGGAATCGAGCGCACTTTCTCCAAAATAGAACAAGCCCGCGTAGTGCTACTTCTTGTCGATACGACCAAAGATATCTCGAACTTTGTCCCGTATTATACCCGTGTCAAAGAACGTCTGGCTACCGATGCCCGCCTGCTGATCCTTCTCAACAAAATCGACTGTTTCCAAACCTCGGATTCCCTCGTGGCTGAAATTGCCGCCCTCTCTTCCGGCGAACCCATTCTGCCCATCTCCGCGAAGACAGGGTACAAGATCCCCGACCTAGTGGAACAGCTTGTTGCTACCGTCAACATCAACGCCCTTTCCTCCGGCGACGTTATTGTCAGTAACGCCCGCCACTACGAAGCCCTATCCCGCGCCCGCTCCGCTATCGAACGTGTCATTTCCGGTCTGGACTCTCACCTTAGCGGTGAATTTATCTCCCAAGACATCCGCGAATGCCTCCATTACCTCGGCGAAATCACCGGACAAATTACAACGGATGAAGTGCTGGGGAATATATTCAAGAACTTCTGCATCGGTAAATAGACATTCTGTGTGGGAAAATAAAGACAAGAAAGGAAAAGCATAAAAAGAGCAAATATAAAATCATAAATAACATAATATCAGTAGATTAATCTCAAAAGAACATTTTCTTATTTTTGTCGTATTTTCTGTGAGATTCTATATATTTTCTGTATTTTTGTCCCTAGTTTGTACCCCACATTCAAAATGAGGGACAAAAAACAGTCCCTTGAGGGACAAATTTAATTCTATTAGTAATTACTTTAACAGAAGATATTATGGCAAAGAAAACTAGCGAACAGAAAGAACCTGTAAAACTTCGAGAGAAACCATTGGCTAACGGAAGTAGAAGTTTGTATCTTGACATATACCGAAATGGCAAGAGGCATAAGGAGTATTTGAAACTTTATCTTTTCGACGCCAAAACTCCTGCAGAAAAAGAGCAGAACCGTCAGACGTTGGCAACTGCTCAAGCCGTTAAAGCTAAACGAACTATTGAACTTCAAAACGGAGAGTATTCATTTACTAAACAGTTTAAAGAGAATACTCCTTTTCTCGAATACTACCGCAACATGGTTGAAGAAAGACGTAAGAACCCAGAGTCTCAAGGTAATTGGGGAAATTGGCGTAGTTGCCTCCGATACCTTGAAATATATTGTGATGAGACGACAACATTTCGTGATGTTACTCCAGAGTTTATTTTGGGTTTCAAATCTTTCTTGGAAAATGTCGAAAAAGATATATATAAAAGAACTACAGGTGTACGCCGTGAGCGCGATACCTTTCAGGGATTATCCCAAAATTCAAAAGTTTCATATTTCAACAAGTTGCGTGCTTGCATTAATCATGCTTTTGATGAAAGGATTATTGCTGTAAATCCACTCCGTGGTATTGAAGGTTTCAAAGCGGCAGAAAGTAAACGTGATTACCTGACATTGGAAGAAGTAAGGATTTTGGTCAAGACTTCTTGCCGTTTTCCTGTATTAAAAAGAGCTTTTCTGTTTTCATGTCTTACGGGGCTACGCAAAAGTGACATTCAGAAACTGACATGGAGCGAAGTGGAAAAGTTTGGTGATTTCACACGAATTATTTTCAGGCAAAAGAAAACAGGGGGACAGGAATATCTTGATATCAGTCCTCAAGCTGAGAAGTATATGGGTGAACGTGGAAAACCTGAAGACAGTGTCTTTAGTGGATTCACATACGGCTCATGGACATCCGTTGAATTGAAGCGCTGGGCATGGGAAGCAGGAATCCAAAAAGATTTAACTTTTCATTGTGGAAGGCATACTTTTGCTGTACTGATGCTTGATTTAGGAACTGACATATATACTGTATCAAAATTACTTGGCCATAGAGAAATTTCTACTACACAAATTTATGCTAAAGTATTGGATAAAAACAAACAAAATGCAGTATCTCTTATCCCCAATATAGACCAACCTATTGATCATGATTAAGCAAAACATAGTTATCAAAATAGTTAAGATTACCCGTTTAACAGGTGAAATAAAATATCACATTGATGTCAACGGAGTTGTTGACCTTGACCTCTTTGTACCAGATATAATGTATCTTAATTCATGGATGGAAGAGATATATGCTTATGTTCTGAAAGATAAATCACAGAGGCTGGAAAAATTAATAACTAATATAGGATTTAACGATGCCATAGAGAAATACATTCAAAATCATAGAAATGAGATTAAACCATCTATACTTGAAGTATTAGAAAACTACTTTTTTACTTCAAGAGAGCTATTTACACTTTGCGAAGAAAACAGTATGGAACGTAGAGGTAAATACATATATCTTATTGAACCATTGGCAAAAGCACAAATCGCCGAACTTTTGGATAGAGCTATTGGTGCAGGTATATTAGATAAGTATTATCAACCAGTACCTGGAGTCAGACTACTGCATCTTAAAATCATTGCTTATGCCATATCATTTATATGTAAACTAAAGCATCCTTATACTCTTTTCGAGAAACAATGGGGACGGAAGGAAACTATGAGAATAAGCACCTGTAAAACTCCCAAATTTATAACAGAAGAGTATGAATTAACAAAGTCTTTATATCCAGAAGTAGATTTCTCTGAATTGGAGCCACAGCATAAAATAACCGTATTCTATACACCCCAAGATGTAGATGACATCTATGACATGTATCAAGATTTGATAAAGTACAAATACATTGCCACAAATACAGCATTTGACACATTCAAAGGTATAGTAGGAAAAGCAGATTTTTCAGAGCCTGTCGAATGGCTTAAGGGGCAACGACAACTGGGTTATTTTATTTATTTAGCTTTCAATAAACACAACAGTAAGGATTTATGGATTAAAGGAGAATGCTGTTTTTATATAAAAGGTGAGCCCCCTCATAGAAATTCATTTCTATCAGGATACAGCTATATAAAACGGACTGGATTGATAGATAAATATGATTTTAGGCTCAAAGCTATATGTAATAAATTCAATCATATTGATTCCACAGAATCATGTATAAACGGTCGTTTGATACATACCAGCAAATATGTATTTTATAGTAGCAAGTCTGAAGATAAGAAAAGAAAAATGTTTTCTGCCTTATTGGCGGGAGAGTATATATCTCCAGATACTACTTATACTATCTTTAGTGGTATTTTTGAAGAAATTGATTTCAAGCAGCCTGTGGTGTGGATAAAGAAACAATGTTCGTTAATTTATTTCATCTATATGGTGTTTAAAGATGAAAACCCATACGATTTATGGGCAAAATGCGTATATTGTTTTCGTTTACAAAACAATAAGATTATTAATAGACGAAGTCTTGACGGAAATCGAATAACACTTATGAAAACAGATAAACCTTATAATATTGAACTGAAGAGAATTGCTGAGGAATATAACGATAATGTCAACAGTGCTGACGCATCTATGAATATGGTTGCTGATGCACATATTATTAACACTTAAAAACATTCAAAAAAATGACAAAGATTAATGCTATGCACCTCTCTCTTTTTGAAAAGACTGATGCGTGGTTCTAAATGGACACCTGCGCATACCGGTAAAGATGGGTTATTCCGGTTGGTCAGACTCGCCCATAGTATTTACACAAATGAAGTAGTAACTCGAATAAAGAGTTATCATAGATTTGTTACTGATTTCGTAAACTCGACACAGTATCATGATGAAAATGATGCATGGAGCAAGAATGAGCATCAGAAGAATTACCGCACCATTGCAGAACTTCTGACTAATCACGAAAAAATTGTACGCAGGTATTTTGACTGTGATGTGTTAAACGAACAAATAATCACTAATCTCCTCAGTGAATTTTATGCATACGATTTACATGAATTGAAAGCTTCTGATGGTACCTTGACAGGCACCACGAATTCTCAGGATTGTAATTTAATATCTTTATTTGACAATAATACTCTAGACCTCATTGTGCGTCTTGCCAATGAGGTTGGTTTATTTACAGAGGTTTTGGATGCAGGAGAAATCATCAGAAAATATCAAAATAAAGATTTTATACCTATTATTTCAAGCAATAATACTCGACTTGTATTAGTACTTGACAGACTGGCCTATCATAATATCATACCATATAATTGGCAATCATTAATTGAGCGTAAAAAACTAATATTAAGTTCTTCTGGCAATAAATACCTGGATAAGCATAATATGGCGTCTACACTCAACCGTGTAAAAGATATGCCATTGAGCCCGCAGTATAAGAGATTACTGTCAATAGTCGACCAGTACATACAGCAAATCAAAGACAGGTAAAACAAGCAAAAGCAATAGAATATGTTGATACTTGTATTGAGAATAATATTGAGACTCAATAGTATCAACATTCTGGTGTATTCCATAGCATTTAACTTTGCCCTCCGTAATCGATTACAACGGAGGGCAAAACCTTTTAATGTCAAACGCTAAATTCAATCAAATGAAACATCGAGAAACAATGTACGGCAATAAAAGAATCTCTGACTGCATGAAACAGATTGACAATTTGATTCTATGTATGACGAAAGAGAAACCGTTGGAACGTATCAGAGCGTTAGAGCAGAAGATTAATGAGGTAGAAAAAATCAGCAATCTTGAAGACGTCATTAATCAGATTAAAAAAGAACTATGGTCAACAAAAGAAGTTCTATCATCATCGGAAGTTTGTGCTTTTCTGGGTATCTCTGAAAGCTATTTGTATAGGCTTACTTCATTGAAACAGATTCCTCATTACAAACCAAATGGTAAAATGATCTTTTTTAACCGTAAAGAATTATGCGAATGGATATTGAGAAATCCTGCAAAAGTAGTTGAAAGTTCACCAACAATAAATAAGATTGCATTATGACAAAAAAAGAATTAGAAATATTGTTATCCCGAGTTGAAGGAATTAAGTCACTCCTTGAGAGTAATTCACTTGAACAATTCCAGCAAGAGGTATTAAAAGTGGAGAATTATCTCAAACGATTCGGTTCGCTTGCCGAATTACTATCTCATCTTGAAAAACTTGAGAATATGGCATACGCAGCGAAAGACTTTCTGAGCATAGATGAAGTAGCGACCTATCTAAATATATCAAAAAGTTCAGTATACAAGATAACTTCTTCCAAAGAACTAACTGTATATAAGCCAAATGGCAAAAACATTTTCATTCTACGTTCCGATTTGAATGGTTGGATTAAACGTAACCCTTGCCTTTCAAATGACGAACTTGAAAAGCAGGCTAATATTGTAGCATATAATCTGGAAAGATCCAATAAGCAAAAGCGAAATAACAAGAACAACAAGTTATGAAAAATGATTTGATCATGTCCAATAATCTAAGGATTGATGAAGAGAAATATAAATCAATCCTGAAATACATCAGGTTGAATGTAACTGAGAAATATGACTTTCCCCAGGAAATAGTACAGATTGATGGAATTACGATAGCTACACTGGGAAACTTCAGCGCATCTACCGGGAAGCCCAAAAGTAAGAAGACATTCAATGTAAGCGCCATTGTTGCTTCTGCCCTATCAGGAAAGGAAGTTCTGAAATATAAGGCAAATCTGCCTGAATGTAAAAATAAGATTCTTTACATTGATACCGAACAAAGCAAATGTCACTGCCATAAGGTATTACACAGAATCCTATCTCTTGCCGGGTTGCCTACCGATCAGGAAAATGACAGGATTGAGTTCTTCGTGCTTCGTGAATATACCCCTGACCAGCGCAGGGATATAATACGCTGGGCCTTACATGAAGAAACTAACATAGGTCTTGTCGTGATTGATGGTATAAGGGATCTTATACATGACATCAACAGTCCGAGCGAGTCGCTTGATATCATAAACGAACTTATGAGATGGTCAAGCTATTACGAACTGCACATCCATACTGTACTGCACCTTAACAAAGGGGATGACAATACACGAGGTCATGTGGGTACTGAATTGAACAACAAGGCTGAAACAGTTCTTCAAATCTCGAAGAATATGGAGAACGGAAATATTAGTGAAGTAAGAGCCATGCACATAAGGGACAAGGAATTTACTCCTTTTGCATTTGAAATTGGAAAAGATTCGCTGCCTCACCTTGTAAGCGACTACCAATTCAAAATGAACAAAAGGGACAAATTGACATCGTATGTGGATATGACCGAACAACAACACCGCAGCGCTCTTGAAATCGCATTCCAAGACGGACCAGTAGTCGGATATCAGGCATTACTGGATGCTCTGAAAAAAGGATATGACAGCATTGGGTATGCCCGTGGACGGAACACACTTGTGAACCTCTGCAAATTCCTCCTCCAGCACGAAGCAATCTTGAAGGACGGCAGAGGGTATTCATTCAATGAGAAATTCAGCATCTGAACCGGGTTGGTTTAGTTTGCGGGTATATATAACAGAACTGTACCAAACAATGATTTGACCATGAACATATCAGATGCTAAACAAATCCGACTTGTGGAATTTCTCCGCAAGCTAGGTTTTTCACCTGTAAAAAGGCGAAATTACCAGTACTGGTACATAGCCCCATATCGGGATGAAAAGACAGCTTCTTTTAAAGTGAACGACCAGTTAAATGAATGGTATGACTTTGGAATATCCGAAGGTGGCAGTATTATAGAACTGGGTATGAAGATTTATAATACACACAATATCAGTGACGTACTTCGGAAGATTGATGAAGTAACGAAAGGATTACCTTCATACCAATATAGAACAACCTCAGTTAATACGGCTGACATGGAGGAAGTCATTCAGGAGTTAAAAGTCCTGCCACTGACAAATCATGCTTTGTTGTCCTATGTCGCATCAAGGAATATAGATACAGAGCTGGCAAAGCATCATTGTGTGGAAATACATTATAATCTGCGTCGTCGGCACTATTTTTCAATAGCATTCAGAAACAAGTCTGGAGGTTTTGAGGTCAGGAACCCATATTTTAAGGGCTGCATAATGGGTAAAGACATATCGCATATTCTGTACGAGCAGTCAATCATCCAAAAACATGTTTGTGTTTTCGAAGGTTTTATGGACTTCCTATCCTATCTTACGCTGAAAAAGGAATGTGATACGATTGTGTGTGTGCATCCTCCGTGTGATTATATAATAATGAATTCTGTAAACAATCTGAAGAAGACTCTTTATACACTAGAATCCTATGAGTACATTCATTGTTATCTTGACAATGATCTTGCTGGAATAAAAACGGTAGAAACATTCTGCGGACTCTTCGGAATGAAAGTGGTTAATGAAGCCATTCGCTATTCAGAATACAAAGACTTGAACGATTATCTGAAGAAGAAAAAATGCTGAAGCATTGATTCACTCTATATCCTACATGAAAAGCTCTCCTTCGGGAGGGCTTTTTTCATATTAAAAATGTCTCAAAAAGCATATTTAGAGTATGATTTAGAGTATGATTGTTGCTTTTTACCGTATTATTTCCCTAAAATCATCAATTTACAGCAAAAATATTTCTGAAAATGAAATCTAATATCTTCCTTTGTGAAATCATACTATACAATACTTTAATATCATACTTTATAAATATGAAATCATACTTTATTTTCGCCATTTTCCTAACGATAGCCTACATCATCTATTATGTTGTAATCATCACACAGGAACTGTATGGCAAAAAAAAGGACGGAAAGCCGGAGGAAGAGGTATTTAATATTGACTCCGATGAAGAAGAAGAGGAAAGCATCAGTGTGACGGAAAGCGATACAGGCTTCAACGTAGGCAGTGAACAGTATGAAACGGAGTATCATGATTCTGCAGCCAATGAAGAAGCACCTGAGCCAGCCCCTCCAGAAGAAACTGCCGCCATGAGACTTGCACGCATGAAGGCGAAAGCAGAGGAACGCATGGAAGAGGCGGAGCCATACCTGTCAGATACCTATTCTGCAGAAGACATGTACAAGGCCATGGTATCCGGCGGCCATCTGGAGAACCGACCGGCAATGGTCTGGAACCCATTGAAAGACAAACTGTAACACAATACAATGCAACAAACGAGAAAACTACTATGTACTTTATTCCTGACGATGCCCTATTACGCCTTCGCCAAATGCGGAAGCGTGAACTACAGTTGGGGTGCCGATTCACTGGCCACGATGCACGACTATGTGGTGACGATGATGCTGTATGTACTATATGTATGCTATGCCATTGCTTCAGTCCTTGCAATCGTGTCCGCGCTCCAGATCTACATTAAGATGAATACCGGAGAGGACGGAATCACCAAGTCCATCACTTCACTGGTTGGAGCGTGTCTTTTCATAATCGGTGCATCGGTTGTATTCCCGGCATTCTTCGGTTATCGGATCTGAACAGATTATTCAGAAAACTGAACTGTAACACAAACACAAGTATTCACCAAAAAGCTAAACAAGTATGTTCAAAAGAGTAAAAGGATTTTTCAAGGAAATGACATCAGCTACCTTAATTAAAGTACAGATGCTGATAATTGTACTGACATGCAGTGTATGTCCGATGATGGCACAGAATACGGCCGGAGACTATACTGCGGGAACCAATGCCCTGTCCACTGTGGCAGAGGAAATCGCAAAGTACGTGCCTATCATGGTAAAACTGTGCTATGCGATAGCCGGTGTAGTAGCTATAGTCGGTGCTATCAGCGTCTATATTGCCATGAACAATGAAGAACAGGATGTCAAGAAGAAGATTATGATGGTAGTGGGGGCCTGTATCTTCCTGATAGCTGCAGCCCAGGCACTTCCATTGTTTTTCGGTATCGGTGCGTAACGCAGAAAGAGACATGAAAAGAGAAGAGACACGCTATCCTGACTATCCGCTGTTCAAAGGACTGCAAAGGCCTCTTGAACTAATGGGCATACAGGGACGCTACATCTATTGGGCGGCTGGTGCGGCTGGTGGAGCCATTGTGGGCTTCATTGTCGCCTACTGCCTATTCGGCTTCATAGCTGGTCTTATCATGCTCTCTGCGGTACTGTCCACGGGAATCTCACTGATTATCATCAAACAGAGACACGGCCTACACTCCAAGCGTATCGACCGCGGAGTGTTCGTGTATGCCTGTTCGAAGAAAAAGTAACAGAACTAAAATGAACCATCATGAATCATGTGTGGCCTTATTGAATGTTGAACATGGGTGGGTTCGCCTTCTTAGGGGGCGGACCTGCCCTTATTTGATTGAAACCGAACATATATGACATTATATATAATTATAATCTTCATCGCCCTTTGTACCGGTATGGCCATATCGGTATATGCTTTCGGTACCGGAGGGAAACGCAAGCGCATATTCCAGGACATCTACTTCACCGTGGAGGAAGTGAACGGCGTGGGTGTGGTATATACCAAGACGGGCGAATACTCCGCTATTCTGAAAATGGAGAATCCGGTAGAGAAGTATTCGGCCAACACAGACGGATACTATGAATATACGCACCTCTTTTCCGCCCTGGCCCAGACTCTGGGTGAAGGATATGCGATTCACAAGCAGGATATATTTGTAAGAAAGCAGTTTGAGCCGGACAGCAATGAGCGCAAGGAGTTTCTTTCCGAATCCTATTTCAGATATTTCAAAGGCAGAAACTACACGGACAGCACATGCTATCTGACCATCACACAGGAATCAAAGAAAAGCGGGCTTTTCTCCTATGACAACAAGAAATGGCGGGATTTCCTAGTAAAGATACGCAAGGTACATGACCAGCTTCACGATGCAGGGATACAAGTCTCATTCCTGAATAAGGCAGATGCGAACTGCTATGTGGACCGCTTCTTCTCGATGGATTTCAAGAACAGAACAATATCTATGTCGAACATCAAGGCGGACGACGAGATGTTGGCGATGGGCGACAAACGCTGCAAGGTGTACAGTCTGGTGGACGTGGACTGTGTAAACCTGCCGTCACTCATACGCCCCTACATGAAAATGGAGGTGAACAACAGCGAAATGCCAGTTGACCTGCTGTCTGCGATTGACAGTATACCGGAAGCTGAAACGGTAGTGTATAACCAAATAATCTTCATGCCCAACCAAAAACGTGAGCTTGCAATGCTTGATAAGAAAAAGAACCGCCATGCGAGCATTCCGAATCCGGGCAACCAGATGGCCGTAGAGGACATCAAGCGTGTACAGGAAGTAATAGCGAGGGAAAGCAGACAATTGGTGTATGCCCACTACAACCTGATAGTGTCCGTGGCATCTGACACCGACATACAGAAATGTACAAACCATCTGGAAAACTGCTTCTCACGACTGGGAATACATATCAGCAAAAGAGCCTACAACCAGCTAGAACTGTTCATCAGCTCCTTTCCTGGTAACAGCTACAGTCTGAACGAAGATTACGACCGATTCCTTACACTCAGTGATGCGGCAGTATGCCTTATGTACAAGGAGCATATCCAACACAGCGAAGACAGTCCGCTGAAGATCTACTATACAGACCGTCAGGGCGTACCCGTTGCCATAGACATTACGGGAAAAGAGGGAAAGAACAAGCTGACTGACAATTCTAACTTCTTCTGTCTCGGCCCGTCGGGCAGCGGAAAAAGTTTCCACATCAACAGTGTGGTGCGACAGCTTCACGAACAGGGAACGGATGTGGTGATGGTAGATACGGGTAACTCCTATGAGGGACTTTGTGAATACCTCGGAGGGAAGTACATCAGCTATACGGAGGAAAAGCCGATTACGATGAATCCGTTCAATATTACGCAGGCAGAGCTGAACATCGAGAAAATAGACTTCCTGGAGAACCTGATACTGCTGATATGGAAAGGATCTGACGCACAAGTATCAGAGCTGGAATTCAGAATTGTGGAACAGATGGTGACTGACTACTATGATGCCTATTTTCATGGATTTGAAGGGTATGATCCTGTACAGAGAGAAACCCTTAGAAAGACACTGACTGCATACGAAAAGCGCAGGAACTCTGGCAATACGGAAGACCAGTCTTTACTTGAAAAAAAGGTAGAAGAACGGATCTCCCTGCTGGAGAAACGGCGCAAGGCATTGAAGGTAACTTCACTCTCGTTCAATACATTCTATGAATATTCGTGTGAACGACTGGAACTTATCTGTCTTGAGAACAACATATCTGGAATAGACTATGACAGGTACATATACATGATACAACCCTTCTACAAGGGAGGTACTTACGACAAAATTCTGAACGAGAATGTGGACACCACACTGTTTTCGGAAACCTTCATCGTATTTGAAGTGGATGCCATCAAGGAAAACAAGAAACTGTTCCCCATCGTGACACTCATTATCATGGACGTGTTCCTTCAGAAGATGCGTATCAAGAAGAACCGCAAGGTGCTAATTATTGAGGAAGCATGGAAGGCCATTGCCAGTCCGCTGATGGCAGAATACATCAAGTTTATGTACAAAACAGCAAGAAAATTCTGGGCGAGCGTAGGTGTGGTGACCCAGGAGATACAGGACATTATCGGTAGCGAAATCGTGAAGGAGGCCATCATCAACAACTCTGACGTAGTGATGCTTCTGGACCAAAGCAAATTCCGAGAGCGATTTGACAGCATCCAAACCATCCTCGGCCTGACGGATGTGGACTGCAAGAAGATATTCACAATTAACCGTCTCGAAAACAAGGACGGCCGAAGCTACTTCAGAGAGGTCTTCATCCGCAGAGGAACAACAAGCGGTGTGTATGGTGTGGAGGAGCCCCATGAATGCTATATGACCTATACGACAGAGCGTGCCGAAAAGGAAGCCTTGAAACTCTACAAGAAGGAATTATGCTGCAACCATCAGGATGCTATCGAAGCCTATTGCCGTGACTGGGATGCCAGCGGTATCAACAAGTCTCTTCCTTTTGCAAAGAAAGTGAATGAAGCGGGAAAAGTATTGAATCTCAAACCATCAAAAAAACAATAAGACAATGGAAAAAATTGACATCAGTAAAAGCGTGAAGTCGATAGACTTTGGGAAGCAGTATGGAGTTCGCGTTCAAAGGATATTTCAGACAAATGGGATATTCACAGTCAGAGACCTTTGCAGACAAAGCAAACAAGAGCTGGTGCATATTCGATATTTTAGTGAAAGAAGTATCTCAATGATTGAAGAAGTTCTGGGAAAATATGCATTACAGTTAGGTATGACAAACAAGGAAATGGACGAATATGCCGGTATTGACTTTCAAGAGAGCGGAAATCTATCAAACATTCCCATAGAAAAAGATACAGAAGCCGACAAATGGGAAGAACGAAGATATGAGATTGCCAAAGAGCTTTTTGTTCACCAGCATTTGTCAGCATATAATGCTGTAACAGAAGCGGACAGTCTTATTAAATATCTTAAAAACATGCCCAATAGTAACTGATAGTCCATGAAACATTCCACGTCAATGAAAAGAATGAATGTAAAGACGTATATATCAAACACGTACATTCCAACAGGTTCGTATATGGTTATCCGAAAGGCATTGATGCAGGCGGGTATTGTTACCATAGAGGATTTGTGCAGGAAAACCGAGGAAGAACTTTCAAGTATTCCTTTTATCAAAGGAAAGAACCTGCAGGCCATAAAGGATATGCTTGCCGAAAAAGGTCTGCATACCGGCATGAGCCAAGAGGAAATCAACGTGTATGATACCATTTATTGGAGTAACCTATAGCAAAAACAATCGTAAATGAAACACCTGTCACTTATCATAACAATACTACTGCTGGCTGTCACCCGACCCGTACATGCCCAGTATTACAGCGTGAACTACGATGCACGTACCGTAGCTGCCATGGCGGCCGCATTCGGTACGGAAGCCGTAGCGGAGGGCTATTACGGTGAACAGGTGGACAATATTCTGAAGCACTACAACGCCGCGGAAGTGGCCGCTACCGGAATATTTGCGTCGAAATTTCTTCAACACAAGGCTTTTACAGACCTGGGAATATGGTGCAGCAGTACGGAAAACTACTATTACCGCCGTATCTACCGCATGGTGGCAGAAAAAATCATGCCCAAAATTGTGGTTGTATCCAAACAGATGCTCCATTCGCCACAAACGGCCATCTACTGGGGCAGCTATCTGATGAAGGTATGCGACGACACGAAAAACCTGTGTATGCAGTTTGAGAGCATCGTGACCAACAGTTCACTAACCTTTTCGGACATCACTTTCCTGAAAATCAGCGAGGAAATAGCTCCGCTTCTGAGACTGTCGGAAATTGGTAACATTGACTGGCAGCGTATGCTGGACGATCTGGCCAGCGTTCCGGGTAACTTCACCAAGGAAAACCTGCATCAGGATATAGACAACCTATACAATCTGGGAGTGGGACTTACCACCTCCGGTACAGCCAATCTGGGAGAAGCCCTGCTGCAGGAAAGTGCGTTTCACAACCTGATGAACGGAAAGGTGGAGGAAATCTTCAATCTGTACGACCATTACGGCGGACTGATGGAACGCGCCGAACAGGATGCCGGCGGACTGCTGATTGATATGGTGGGCGGTCCGGACAACGTGGCCGGTCTCTTTGACATCAGCAACTATAACCTTACCCAGTGGATATCAGACTATCTGGATGAAACGGCTGGCACCTATTATACCCAGCGTTGGTATATAGCCCGCCGCGACCAGGGAAGCACCGTACTGTGTGACTACTATCCTCCCACAGACGACAACAGCATCCTCAACGGTGGTGAATGGACACGCTTTGCCACCACGGATGCCGGATTCTACCCGGACGCTTCGCAGAGAGAACAGGCACTGGCCAACTCAGAACGGTATGCGGGATGGTCGAGAGACCGTGTGGAACAGCTCAACAGGCAGAATGACGGATACAACTACAGTATAAACTACTGGATGAAGAGCTACATTATCAGTCGTGGCGGCAAACAGACCAAGAAAGCTTATGCCTATGAGATACATGTAAAGAAAAGCTGGAACCACGAGGAAATTGTATATGAAGAGGTGTTCGACTCCTACTCGATGGACCTGAATACCTTCAAGGCACAACTGAACGCACGGCTGTCGGAGTTCAACGAAAACGAGGACGGCTATACCTATTATATAGCATCGGACGGTAGGAACTACTACCAGGCCACGGATGAAGTGAAGCTGCATGGATGCGAAAGTGTGACCATCAGCGTAACATGCTCGGACGGGGTAACACTAGGACAAGGCAGTACACAGTACAAATGCCACAAGTGCGGAAAATCGCCGAACGCCCATACCAAGGAATGCTCGATGCAGACAACGGTGACAGACGACGAGTTGGATCTCTCGGAGCTGGACGGCATGATTCAGGAAGCGCAAAACAGGAAAGCATCGCTGGAAGCACAGATAAAGGCACTGGAGGACGAGAACGCCATACTGCTGAAAAAGATTTCGGAAGCCAGTGTGGAAGAAGCAGCCGTGCTCCGCCAGCAATACAATGCGAACAAGACGCAGATAGACAAGCTGAAGGCGGAACTTTCCGAATGTGAACGGAAACTGACGGAATATGAACAGGCCAAGGCCGATGCCGCAGAGGACAATTCGGTAGCTACGGATGACTATTACCGCATCCCGACCATCATGCAAGACTGCAAGACCACCTATGGACTCAGTTGGAAGGACAGCGGCTCATGGAATGGCTATACATTTGTCCGTAAGGCCACCATGCCCAACATTGACGGGGTAATCACATTCCGGGCAACGGTATCCATAGCCAGAAAGCCGAAATATTTTCTCGGCATCAAGATACACCGCGCCATCGTACAGATAAGCTGGGAACTGACCTCGGAGTACACGGATACCCATGTAGCCGAAGTAATCACTCTGGATCCGGGCATGTCGGATGCGGAAAAGACGAAACTGGTAAATGACCGCATAGCGGAAATTGCCCGCCAGTATCCGTCGTGCAAGATTACGACGGAATACATGAAAACACCTCCGCTGGAAGAGACGCCTACTGGAGAGGTATATCATCTGCTCTGGTCGAGTGACCGTCTGGAGATAGCCAGAGAAGTGGATTCGCGCATTACGAAAATATATGCAGACCTTGTATCACTGGAAAAGATGATGCACTACAAACGGAGTATCATTGACGTACTGAAGGACATCGCCCCTACACTAGACTGGGACGAGGGACGCCGCCGGACACTGGTAGAAGAATGCCATGAACGATGGGTAGAGAATGCCAGAAACCTTCCGGAAAGGACAAGCAGAAAGGAGACAGAGCCATGAAACAATATCTGATTATCGGTCTGTTGCTGATTACCCTTCTGCCGGATGCTGCAAAAGCCCAATGGACTTTTGATATTGTATCGGTAGAAGCCTACATCAACGACCACAAGAAACAACGCAGTCTGTTACTGGCACGCAGTACGCTG
This sequence comes from Butyricimonas hominis, assembly GCF_014287455.1. NCBI lineage: Bacteria > Pseudomonadati > Bacteroidota > Bacteroidia > Bacteroidales > Odoribacteraceae > Butyricimonas > Butyricimonas hominis. The sequence goes on along the minus strand of NZ_JACOOH010000003.1, from coordinate 45,072 downwards.
GAATACAGCAACAAGCTGCTGCATGAATACAGCCGGGACGAGGTAGGCAATTACAAGGAACTGAATATAGATCTGGACCGTTATACCCGGGCTTTTGACGTGATTGACGTGATGTACCAGTCGCTGCGGACGGTGCTGAATGTAAAGAACACCTACAACACGGTGAGCGACCGAATAAGTGACTACAAGGACATGCTGGGAGCCTATAACGAAAAGATACTGCAGCATGGACGTGTAGATCCGTCGGACCTGCTGATAATCACCATTAACGAAAGAGCCATACGGGATATTGCTCATGACGGAGAACAGCTGTACAAGTCGGTAAGTGACCTTGTGCTTTATGCAACGGGAGCCGCCGCCTGCTCGACCGCCGACCTGCTGATGGTACTGGAATCGGTGAACCGCTCACTGGATGACATCGAGCGTCATCTGAACCAGGCCTACATAGAGACCTGGAGATACATTCAGGTAAGAATCGGCTACTGGAAAGCGAAGATATACAGAGAAAGAACCAAACAGGAAATCATAGACGGTGCCTTCGGCCGCTGGCGCGGTGCCGGTCGTCTGGATTATTAACGATAAAAACAAAAAAGATATGAAGCAGACATCAAAGACATTAACACTGCTTGCCGTGATAGCCGTTCAGGCTACAATGGCCCATGCACAGTATGCTACCTACAACCATGACTCTCCCAAGCAGAATCAGATTACTGTAATGGAGACCGGTACGGGAGCGCTCACTCCGGAACTCTATTACTGGGCTCTGCACAACAAATACAAGAAAACGGCCGCCACAAAGAACAAGCTGTCGTTCCGCACAATCGCTGGAGCCAACCTTTACGGTCAGGTGGACGATGCGGAAGCAATTGATTCCGCACTGGTAAAACGTGCGGAAATAGAGGCCCTGAACGTAGCCGACCGTCAGATAGACCTTGCATGGCAGGCTGAAGGAGACAAGATAAACGGACAGATGGAACGCTTCAAGCGAAACATCGACCGCATCCTGACTGCCGGCGGTACCACCGACGACCGAGAAAGGTGGACAGAGTACTATCAAATCTATGAATGTGCCATAAACGCCACACGGGATGCCTACATGCCCAACGCCCAGCGCAAGAAGGAATACCTGCGCATCTATGAGGACGTGGCACGACAGAACGAGATACTTGTATGCTACCTGGCCAAGCGACAGAACGCTTCGCTGGCAAGTGAGCTTCTGAATGCGGAAGATGCGGGCCGAACTCCCGAGAAAGGAAGCATAGCCCGGGAAGCGATGAACCGATGGAACGAGTCGCGCTTTGCCGTCCGCGGCTCGCAGGGTACGGGCGGCACACAAGGCGGTGACGGAGAAGAAACAGTAAACAGATAAGAGGGAAAGGAGAAACAAATGGCAGACGGAAACATACTATCGGATTTCGGCATCAATATTCTCGAAGAGGAAATAGATGACGTGATATTCCAGACGAATGAATTTCTAACAGACGCGACCTTCACCGGGTCGCAGGGGCCGTTCTGGTGGATTCTACAAATGTGCATGGCACTGGCAGCCCTGTTTTCACTTGTCATGGCAGCAGGCATAGCCTATAAAATGATGGTAAAACATGAGCCGATGGACGTGATGAAGCTGTTCCGCCCTCTGGCTGTGTCCATTGTGCTTTGCTGGTGGTATCCACCTGCGGATACAGGTATGGCTAACAGCGGTAACAGCTGGTGTTTTCTGGACTTTCTGTCCTACATACCCAACTGCATAGGCTCGTACACGCATGACCTTTATGAGGCAGAGGCCACCCAAATATCAGACAAGTTTGCAGAAGTGCAGGAACTGATATATGTACGCGACACACTCTACACCAGCCTGCAGGCTCAGGCGGACGTGGCCCATACAGGAACCTCGGACCCCGGACTGATAGAGGCAACAATGGAACAGACCGGTGTGGACGAAGTGACAGGAATGGAAAAGGATGCAGCCAAACTGTGGTTTACCTCCCTGACCTCCGGTGTAATCGTGGGAATTGACAAAATCATCATGCTCATTGCCCTGATCGTATTCCGTATAGGCTGGTGGGCGACCATATATTGCCAGCAGATCCTGCTGGGAATACTGACCATTTTCGGTCCGATACAATGGGCATTCTCTCTCCTGCCGAAGTGGGAAGGTGCCTGGGCCAAATGGCTGACCAGATATCTGACCGTACACTTCTACGGAGCAATGCTGTACTTCGTGGGTTTCTACGTTCTGTTGCTGTTTGACATTGTACTGTGTATCCAGGTGGAGAACCTGACGGCGATAACCGCAAGCGAACAGACTATGGCAGCCTACCTGCAGAACTCGTTCTTCTCTGCTGGCTATCTGATGGCAGCAAGTATCGTGGCGCTCAAGTGTCTGAACCTGGTACCTGATCTTGCGGCATGGATGATTCCGGAAGGCGATACGGCATTCTCTACCCGAAACTTTGGAGAAGGGGTTGCCCAACAGGCCAAGATGACGGCAACTGGAGCCGTAGGAGGAATAATGAGATAATGCATACTGACTATACACATACGAAGATGAGACAAAATGACAAGATAGAAAAATGGTTGGAAGACAACTCTTTCACGGACTATATGCAGAAACGCACTATAGAAATATTCAACTACATTCTGAACAATTATCCGTATGATCCGAAATATGAAGAACTGGATGAATATTTCGATCGTGATGACCGGTATGTAGCACCGCTTGTGGACTATCTGGTGTACAGGCTGCACCTAGCCAAACTGAAGAGGAACTCCAAGAAGCGCAGAGAAGGAATCTGGTGGGTGTTCGTACAGGTCATCCTGCTTGGAGAATATGTAGAATGCTTCGCAGAAGAATTTAACCGGCTTCTGCCGGAACTGAGGATAAGCATCATTCCGATGCTTCATACGGAATATGTCAGGACAAAGAATAACTAAATATAATAATATGGTAATAAAGAACTTAGAGAACAAGATAAAATTGGTCGGTATAGTTTGTACCGCCTTTCTCATAGGATGCATAATCATAAGCGTATCAAGCATCTGGACAGCCCGCACCATGGTGACTGATGCACAGAAAAAAGTGTATGTGCTAGACGGCAACGTCCCTATACTTGTAAACCGAACAACTATGGACGAAACACTGGACGTAGAAGCTAGAAGTCATGTGGAGATGTTTCATCACTATTTCTTTACACTGGCACCTGATGACAAGTACATCCGTTACACGATGGAAAAGGCTATGTATTTGGTAGATGAAACCGGACTGGCGCAGTACAATACACTAAAGGAAAAAGGATTTTATTCCAACATACTAGGAACAAGTGCCGTATTTTCCATTTTTTGCGACAGTATAGCCTTCAATAAGGAAAAAATGGAGTTCACCTACTACGGCAGACAGCGGATTGAACGCCGTAGCAGTATCCTAATGCGTGAACTGGTAACTGCCGGTCAGTTGAAGCGTGTGCCGAGAACCGACAACAATCCCCATGGATTACTCATTACCAACTGGCGAACACTGCTGAACAAGGATATAGAACAGAAAACAAAGATAAACTACTAAAAAACGGAAATATGAACATAAAAGGATTCAGGCGGATGCTGTTTGGTGAAAAGATGCTTGACAAGAATGATCCGCAATACAAAGAACGCTACGAACGTGAGATAGAAGCAGGACGCAAGTTTGCCAAGGCAACCCGAATAGATGTGGCTGCAGCCAAGGTACAAAAGTTTGCCAACCTGCACAGGAATCTGTTTCTGGTTATCGTCTTTGCCTTTGTTTTAGGCGGACTGGTATGGAACATTTACCGTATCACTGTAGTGTATCGTCATCAGCCAGTACAGCGCACCGCAACCGAAATACAGGATTCCATATTGAGGGAACGGCGAAAAGCATTTTCCTTACCATCAGGACGTAACAACAATAAAGAGGAATACACAAGTCCATAAAAAAGCAGTTTCAGGGAAAAACAAGCAAACACAACTATGACACGTATGAACACAAGATTTGAAAGGATTGAAAAGGCTTCAGATGAATGGTACACCCCCAAAGAGGTGCTGGAGGCATTGGGTAAATTCGACCTTGACCCCTGTGCGCCGATTGCTCCATTATGGCCTACAGCTACGGTCATGTATGACAAACATATTGACGGATTGTCTCAAAAATGGGAAGGTCGTGTATGGCTCAATCCCCCTTATTCACGTCCGCTTATAGAGCAGTTCGTGCTTCGGCTGGCAGAACATGGCAACGGTATCGCATTGCTATATAACCGATGTGACTCCAAGATGTTTCAGGACATCATCTTCAAGAAGGCTATAGCCATGAAGTTTCTACGCCATCGCATCAGATTCTACCGTCCAGACGGTACACGCGGTAATTCTCCAGGATGCGGAAGTATTCTTATTGCCTTTGGAAAAGACAATGCAGAAATCTTAAAAACATGTACCCTTGAAGGAAAATATGTACAAATCAATTAAAGAGAGCAATGGAACTAATAGACAGAATCAAGCAAATCAACTGGAGACAGACGAAGTTCATGCTTCCCGCCATCCTCTATATTCCGCTGATGGGCGGGTCGTACTTCATCTTCGATCTGTTTCACACGGAAAAAGCAGATGTCCCCGACAAGACGCTACAGACGACTGAATTCCTGAATCCTGAACTGCCTGACGCACAGATAAAGAATGGAGACGGAATCGGCAGCAAGTATGAGAACATGGCAAAGTCCTGGGGTAAAATACAGGACTATTCAGCAGTGGACAACATTGAACGGGAAGAACCTGAAGAAAACAAGCAAACGTATGAATCACAGTACACAGACGATGACATTGCCCTGCTTGACAAACAGGAGCAGGACAAGGCTCTGGTCGAAAAAGAGACCGATACCCAAGAAAGAGAGAAAGAAGCCCTCGCAGAACTGGAAAAAGCCCTTGCGGAAGCACGGCTGAGAGGACAGGCAGTAACCGCCCCCATATTAGAGGATAGTACGGCAACCGAACAGCCGACAGACACTGCCGAGCAACCTGAAGGATATATCGACGAAGACAGCCGCACGGTAAAGGCCCCTTCGGAAACGGACAAAGCCAGCGAGGTAGTGAAGAAGGTCAAGACCACATCTGACTACTTCAATACCCTGTCAAGAGACATCCGAGAACCGAAACTCATTCAAGCCATTATAGACGAGAACATCAAAGCCGTTGATGGTTCGAGGGTAAGACTGCGCCTGCTTGACGATGTGGAGATAGACGAACACATCGTAAAACGTGGGTCTTATTTATATGCCACCATGAACGGTTTTTCTTCCGGCAGAGTGAAAGGAAGCATCAACAGCATACTTGTTGACGATGAACTGGTAAAGGTAAGCCTTTCACTCTATGATACGGACGGGCTGGAAGGACTCTATGTACCGAACAGCCAGTTCAGGGAAACCGGTAAAGATGTGGCCAGCGGAGCTGTGACCGGTAATATGAACATGAATACGGCAAGCTCAGGCAACAGCTTGACACAATGGGGTATGCAGGCCATGCAAAATGCCTACCAGAAGACAAGCAACGCCATCGGGAAGGCTATAAAAAAGAATAAGGTGAAGTTGAAGTACGGAACTTTCGTGTATTTGGTAAACGGGAATGAATCAAGGAACTAAACCAAAGGGATATGAAAAAGGATTTATCAAAGTACCATAAAGGTACTGACGGCTATCTGTACAATGATTTTCTGCCCCCGGAGAACACGGGAACATTTACCGGATTACTGGTAAGTATGGAATGGTGGCATCAAAAAGGGAAATATGCCCTGATATGCAACTTCAAGAAAGAAGACGGCAGCAGAATATCGCTGTTTGCATTCCAAAAACATACCGGATTTTACGGACCAAAATCGAAGAATGTAAATTTCAAGGAAGTTGACCTCGGAACACGATGGCTCTGTGAAATCAGAAAAAGCAATACAGGACGCCTTACCTGGTATGATGCGACACAGATAACTTAAACAACAACTGAGAGCGTATGATAAAACAAGACCAAATATACCATATGGACTGCCTAAAAGGGATGAAACAGATGGCCGACAGAAGCGTAGATGCCATAATAGCTGACCTACCATACGGAGTTCTGAACAACAGGAACATTTCTGCCAGTTGGGACAGACAGCTTCCTCTGGAAGACCTGTGGAAGGAATATCTGAGAATCAGCAAGCCGGAAAGTCCCATCATCCTATTTGGCCAAGGAATGTTCACAGCCAAGCTAATGCTTTCGCAACCTAAGATATGGAGATACAATCTGGTTTGGCACAAAGACCGTGTAACAGGATATCTAAACGCAAACCGTATGCCACTGAGACAGCATGAAGACATCATCGTGTTCTACAGAAGGCAGCCTGTTTACCATCCCCAGATGAAACCCTGTCCGGCGGAACAGAGGAACCATGGACGCAGCAAGACAAGCGGATTCACAAACCGCTGCTACGGGCAGATGAGTCTGACACCCATAAGGATAGCAGACGACAAATATCCTACATCAGTCATTGCAATTGCCAAAGAACACCGCAAGGGCTGTTTCTATCACCCCACGCAGAAGCCGGTAGCCTTGCTGGAGTATCTGATACGGACCTATACGGACGAAGGTGATACTGTACTGGACAGCTGCATAGGCTCAGGTTCTACTGCAGTGGCAGCCGTCCGCACAGGACGGCACTACATCGGATTTGAGACAGAGCAATCGTATTTCGAAACCGCCATTCACCGACTAGCTAATGAGATGGAACAGTTCCATCCGGATACGGAGATCAAGAAACAATAAATAACAGAATAAACATACTGAATAAAATGCTTATGAACTTGAAAAGTACAATGAAGATGTTTCTGCTAACGGCTGTAGTGTTCATCGGCCACAAAGCTTCGGCACAGCGCACCTATGAAGAAATGGAACATCTTACAGTAAACGAACAGGTAACCACAGTCATTACGGCATCTGAACCCATCCGCTTTGTGGACATATCAACCGACAAAATTGCCGGTGACCAGCCCATAGACAATATTATCCGGCTGAAGCCCAAGGAAACCGGACATGAGGACGGTGAAATTCTGGCCATAGTAACCATAGTGACGGAACGCTACCGAGCGCAGTATGCACTGCTCTATACGACAAGAATGCACGAGGCGGTAACTGACAAGGAAATACAGCTGCAGGAACGTGAGGCATTCAACAACCCTTCGGTATCCATGTCGCTTGCCGACATGACACGGTATGCGCGACGTATCTGGAACTCTCCGGCAAGAATCCGTAACGTAGCAAGCAAGGAACACAGGATGGTCATGCGTCTGAACAACATCTATTCGGCAGGTGACTATTTCTTTATAGACTACTCTATTGAGAACAAGACCAATATCCGATTTGACATAGACGAGATACGCGTGAAGCTTGCTGACAAGAAAGTGACGAAAGCCACGAACTCGCAGGTGATCGAGCTGAAGCCTGCTCTTGTACTGGAAACGGGAAAGACCTTCAGCCGCGGCTACCGCAATGTGATTGCCATAAAGAAGCTGACCTTTCCGAACGACAAGGTGCTAACCATAGAAATGACCGAGAAACAGATAAGCGGACGTAACATCAGTCTGAACATTGATTATGAAGACGTGTTGTCGGCAGATTCGTTCAACTCTAACCTGCTGGAGGAGGAATAAGCATGAAAAGGACAATACTGCTAACCATCACTTGCATGTGTATCTGCCTTGGCGCATCGGCACAGCGCAATAGCGGCCGTCTGTCACTTGGTGCGGGGCTGCTTTACAAAAACGGAGCAGAAATGACTCTGGCGTATGAACATGAGATGAACTACCGCCATATCTGGGAGTTTTTCGCCAATGGCTATCTACAATGGTCTGACTGCAGGACCTGCGGTCACATCTGTCCGGAAAGCTTCTGGAAGAATTACCGCACCTGGGGTATCGGAGCCGCCTACAAGCCCTGTGTAATAAGAGGAAGGAACCACTACGGGAGTCTCAGGCTGGGTGCTTCGGGAGGCAGCGATACGGAAAAGTTCGTGGCAGGAATACATCTGGGCTATGAGCACAGCTATGTACTCCGTAGCGGCTGGATCTTCTACTGGCAGGTAAAGAACGACGTGATAATTAGAGGGGCTGACCTGTTCCGTACAGGTGTAGCCCTGGGTATCAAACTACCTATAAAATAAGGGAAAAGATGAAAGGAATGACAAAAACTAGAATCTGCCGGTTATTGCCGGCAATACTGGCAGCTGTCCTGCTAATGGGCTGCGATGCCCATATTATGGAGAAAGACACCTCTGTGCGTCCGGGACATGTACTGTGCGTAGATGGCAGCGTCTTGGCATACGATGACTATGCAACCAGCGGCAAAGAAGCCATTGCCGTAATATTCCATACAAATCCGACCGGTGAGACAGCCGGAAACGGCTATGCTGTATATCTGTGGGATACGGCGCCGAAGGCTTTTGCAGACAGTCTCGGTATCGAGCAGGGAACATCAGCCATGACAGATGCATTTGATGGTAACGAAAACACATTTGCCATCTATGATACTAAGGAAACCACTTCACCTATGGCTGAAACCGTATTTGATATGTGGCGGTATGGTCAGAGTGCTTTCATCCCTTCTGTAGCTGAGATGCGTCTGATGTATTCGGCACGCCTGACAATCAATCCTATAATAGAGAAATGCGGCGGAGACACTCTGCCGTCAGCAACAGACGAGTGCTGGTACTGGACATCGACGGAAGTGGACGGTCAACAGACTGCTAAAGCCTGGCTCTTTTCGATGGGCAGCGGTGTGATTCAGGAGACACCCAAAATAAAATCTCATAAATTACGTCCAATAATAAGCATATATAAACAATAAGGCCATGAATGAAAATAGTACCTTATACTTCTACCTGGTTGTGATGATATTGGGAATAGTCCTTATTGCCAAGGGACTGAGAGACCAATATTTGGAAAACAAAAAGAAGGCTGCCGCTGATGCAGCTGAGTCTGATAAACAACGGGTAGACAACCTTGTGTCGGCATTCGGTTCACTGCTGGGGAAAATGTCTGCCGACAACGAAAAATACACAGTGCTGTCATATCAAGTAACCCGACTGAAAAACCTTGTGAATGAATTGGAAAACAGGCAAAAGGAACTTGAGGATAGCAACCGTGTCTTGTCTGATGTAAACACGGAACTGAAACGAAGCAACACCACGTTGATAAACAAAGCTAAGGATCTACGCGAAGACATACAACAACGTGAAGAAGCTATCAGAGATATGGAAAACTATGTAGATTCAATAGAGAGCATCAAATTAGGTCTTGAAATTGCCGTCAACAACATAGATGCAGAAGAAATATCTTTCCTGTCAAGGGCAATTACCAGCCTTGGTGTTACACCTTCTGTGCGAGAACGACTTGCAAAAGAAGGAATTTTATATATAGGTGAATTGATTTATCTGAGTGAGGATTACCTTATGGATATTTGGGGTGTCGGTCCGGTGACCATTGACAGGATAAAGAATAAGCTGAACGAAAACGGCGTATGGTTCGGCATGGATGTAATCAGAATAAACGACCGCTGGTATCGCAGAAAATCAACAAATAATGTATTGAACTATGGAAGAGAGTAAGGAATTGCAAGGATTCTATAGAATATTCCGGGCTGTAATCTACATATCCGTGCTTATGGAGTTTTTTGAATATGCACTGGATCCAGCCCTGCTTGACAATTGGGGCGGAATATTGTGTGATATACACGGACGTATCAAGCGCTGGATGATATATAATGACGGACATCTGGTGTACAGCAAGGTGGCAACCTTCCTGCTCATCTGTATCACCTGTATCGGTACACGTAACAAGAAACAGCTGGAATTTGATGCCCGGCGAATGGTGCTGTACCCACTCGTGGGCGGCGTGGGATTGATTGTACTGTCTGTATGGTTATATAACTATACGATGGATATACGTCTGTACAAACTATCACTTAATATTTGGTTCTATATGGCAGCCTCACTGACAGGCGTTATACTGATCCATATCGCACTGGACAACATTTCGAAGTTCCTAAAAGACGGACTGATGAAAGACAGGTTCAATTTTGAGAATGAAAGCTTCGAACAAAGCGAGGAAATACAAGAAAACAAATACAGTGTGAACATCCCCATGCGATACTATTACAAAGGTAAATTCCGTAAGGGTTGGGTAAGTATAAGCAACCCATTCCGCGGGACATGGGTGGTAGGTACACCGGGTAGCGGTAAGACATTTTCAATCATCGAACCATTTATCAGACAGCACTCTGCCAAGGGGTTTGCTATGGTCGTGTACGATTATAAATTCCCTACCTTGGCGACAAAACTGTATTATCACTACAAGAAGAACCAGAAACTGGGCAAACTGCCACAAGGTTGTAAGTTTAACATCATCAACTTTGTGGATGTAGAATACAGCCGTCGTGTGAACCCTATACAGGCAAAATATATCAACAACCTGGCCGCAGCAAGTGAAACAGCTGAGACATTGCTTGAATCATTGCAGAAAGGGAAAAAAGAAGGTGGCGGCGGAAGCGACCAGTTCTTCCAGACTTCTGCTGTGAACTTCCTGGCAGCCTGTATCTACTTTTTTGTCAATTACGAGAGAGAGCCATATGATGCCAAGGGGAACAAGCTGTACGCTGAAAAACGACAAGATCCGGAAACTAAGTTCTGGAAACCAACTGGAGTGGTGCGAGACAAAGAGGGCGGTAATATCGTTGAGCCTGCCTATTGGTTGGGTAAGTATTCGGATATGCCACACATATTGTCATTTCTGAATGAAAGCTACCAAACTATTTTTGAGGTACTGGAAACAGATAACGAGGTAGCCCCCCTACTCGGACCGTTTCAGACTGCCTTCAAGAATAAGGCTATGGAACAGTTGGAAGGTATGATCGGTACTTTAAGAGTATATACATCCCGTCTAGCTACCAAAGAATCTTATTGGATATTCCACAAGGACGGAGACGACTTTGACCTGAAGGTAAGCGACCCGAAGAACCCAAGTTACTTGCTTATAGCCAATGACCCGGAGATGGAAAGCATCATCGGTGCGCTGAATGCCCTTATCCTGAACCGTCTTGTGACCCGTGTGAATACCGGGCAGGGTAAGAATATCCCGGTGAGCATCATCGTGGATGAGCTGCCGACACTGTATTTCCATAAGATAGACCGACTGATTGGTACAGCGCGAAGTAACAAAGTAAGCGTGACGCTGGGATTCCAGGAACTGCCACAGCTTGAAGCCGACTACGGCAAGGTAGGTATGCAGAAGATTATCACCACTGTGGGTAATGTGGTAAGCGGTTCTGCACGCTCAAAAGAGACACTGGAATGGCTGTCGAATGACATTTTCGGAAAAGTGGTTCAGCTGAAAAAAGGCGTAACCATAGACCGTGACAAAACAAGTATCAACCTGAACGAGAACATGGACAGCCTGGTACCTGCATCAAAGATATCCGACATGCCTACCGGATGGATCTGCGGACAGACAGCCCGTGACTTCGTGAAAACCAAGGTAGGCAACGGCGGGACAATGAACATTCAGGAATCGGAAGAGTTCAAGACCACAAAGTTCTTCTGTAAAACGGACTTTGATATGGCAGAAATAAAGAAAGAAGAAGCCGGATATGTACCACTGCCAAAATTCTATACATTCAATTCAAGGGACGAAAGGGAACGCATCCTGTACAAAAACTTTGTACAGGTAGGGCTGGATGTGAAGGAAATGATTAAAGATGTACTGAACAAACGAGGAGCCAAATGAAGTATAGAAAAATATTTGTCTTCATGCTGATGATAGTAGTTATGACGACAGTATATGGGCAGGAAAGGTACAGAGCAAAACCGGCATCCACCCAACTGTCCATATACAGTCTTCCACCGCTGGAACGGGCAATCAGTTGTATAAAATTCTATGAGAGCTGGCATGGAGAGAAAAAGCACTGGCCCTATGTTGGATGGGGACATAAGGTTCTTCCCAGAGAGAGATTTACCAACAACATCACAAAAGCTCAGGGAGATTCTATTTTAAGAGCGGACATGATGAAGTTTTGCCGTTTATTCAGTAAATTTGGACGCGATTCAGTGATTTTAGCCTGCTTGGCTTACCAAGTGGGCGCATTCCGCCTTTTAGGCAGTAAAAATCTACCCAAAAGCAAACTCATACAAAAACTGGAAGCAGGAGACAGAAACATATATAAGGAGTATACTTCTTTCCGCTGCTATAGAGGTAAGGTCGTACAAAGCATCGAACGCAGGAGGAAGGTAGAATTTATGCTGCTTTTTGAAGAGTAAGTCTGTCGAGACAATTAGATTCCTGTTTGAATTTAAGACATTGTAACGGAGTACCATTTACAGCCAAAAACAATTAATGAGGAAATGAAAAAGGAAATAAGCCACAATAAAAGCTATATTGTTGAGATATTGGTGAAATTAAACAAGAAGTCCTCCAAAAATGAAGGACTTCTCGTTTAATATTAGTGAAATGATATCAACTGTTCACAGAAACGGGCATATTCTTCCTTGTCCGTTCCGCTTTCTATATGGCTGTCGATAATCTCTCCCAGTTCATCGAAGCAAACTTCATCACTAATGCAGCTGGTTCCTTCCTCATTCTGAAGATACACCTCATAATAATCTGAACCGTTCAGGCAAATCAAGACATACCCCTGAAAGAGACGTCCGTTGACACAGAACTTCAGTCCAGGCAAATCCTTATATACCGTTGCCATAAATTCATGAATTCCCCATGACATAAGGATTGCTGTGTCGGTCATTGATACCAGCTGTTCGCGGATTGTTCCGGCTATACGCATAACATAATCTTTATCCATAATGCTAAAGTATTTAATGATTACATACTAATTATTCAAACCACTCACGATTATCCTTCTTCAGCTCTTCGATAAACTGTTCCTCTGGTAAAGCAAGAGTTTCCGCATCAGTGAAGAAAAAAATCTCGTCATAAATATATTCGGCTTCCTTATTAGCAAAGCCTTCATTTTCATCTTCAAAGCTACCGGGTTGGATTGCATCCAATAAGGCGGTAGGTGCGATAATAAGTTCTTCGCCATCGTTGGCTTGAACAATACGACATACATAAGTATTGCCGTCAAAAAAATATTCCTTTGTTTTCATAATTCAATTATTTAAGAGGTATGTTACGTCCATGCTTATTGAGGTATTCCATCAGGCATTTCGCTTCCTCATGCGAAGCCATGTTACGGTCATCGTAGTAACGGGTATCATCTGCCATAACCTTGATGCATTCCTTGATCAATCTGTACAGGCTCTGTTGCAGCGTGGGATGCATTGTAGGGATTGCCGCCGCAAAGCGTTTCGGATTGAAAGAAAAACTGTTCACCGCCATTTCCCAATCTTTGGCAAGGCGGAATTCTTTAGATTCCTGAATGTTTTTGTCCATAGTTGATTCTATTATTAAATTTGATAACTCGTTTATTTTTTCCCTCAGTTCGGCTTCCTTATTACCGGAGTCGCTTCGGGTTTTATGGTGCGAGAAATGTCTGCCGTAAAAGCCTATTCCGACGTTTTTTCTTGGTAAAATACTCTTGCCCGACAAGGAAGATTTTATCAAGAAATTCATTTCAAAACGTGAGAAGCAGGCGCGGCTGACTAAATTTGCACCTGATAAAACCAATGCGGCGACAAAGGAAGGGCGAAAGAAAAACTTGACATCTAGTTTCTGTATAAAAGGGGAAAATATAATGGGACAAGGGTGGCGGTGGGGCAATGTGACGGATGGTGTATAACTGGAGAAATTATAAAAGTTTCCGGAGCGGCCGATGACAGAAGACTGCTCGTGCCGGATTCCGTCATCAGCCACAGATCCGGACCGGGATGATTCCAGTAGCCATAGGCTACCGGAAGATAAGGAGGTGAATAAAAAAGGACATTAACCACATATGAAACAGAGAATGATATAAAAGTCTTCCGGGGCGGCCGATGACGGATGACTGCTTGTGCCGTCAGTAGGAATCAGCCAAAATCCCGGAGTGTATTGTTTCAGCAGCCAAAAGCTGCCGAAAGACAAGAAGCCGGTAAAAAAGGACAGCCAGAACACTGGCGTATATACAAGAGGAACTATTATAAAGGTTCCCGGAGCGGCCGATGACAGATGACTGCTCGTGCCGGATTCCGTCATCAGCCACAGATCCGGACCGGGTATCTCCTGTAGTCAAAGGCTACCGGAGAAAAAGCAGGTAGATAAAAAAGTGATTCGGGCAGTAACATGAGAAACCGATACAAAAAATACAGGACGGATTTCTCCGTCCTGTATCTGAAACAAATTATGAATTATGGTCAGGCAGCAGCCTCTTGAGACTGAGGCTGTTGTTCGGTAGTATCACTTTCAGAATGTTCTGTCTCATGCTTTGCCTGTTCCTGTACCTGCAGGACAGCTTTCTTTTCCTCGATGCGCTGGTGACGCTTTTCGTACACCTCATCATGAGAACTCTTGATTTCAGCCAATGCTTCGGGCATGTGCTTCTGCGCAAATTCAAGCAACAGGTCGGCTACGGCATTGTTTCCGTATGCGTTACTCTTGAAATTGGCTATCAGATAATCCCTGCGGATAACAGCCTTTGCCTTTGGAGTAAGATTGGCTATAATATTCAGTTTATTCTCGTCAGACAAATACCGAATGTCTTCATTCTCTATGCCAACTATAGCGAAATGCTCTTTGCGAAGCGATGAAAGCAGGAAGAAATATATCATCTTGTCTTCTTCTGCTCCAAATTTAGCTTCTGTCACGTCAACTTCGAAAATCCGTCTCTTGGCATCATCTATGGTCTTCTCACGTGCAATTTCCTTGTTGCGTTTATCCTGCTTTTCCAATTTTTGTATTGGTGACAGCTGCTCCTGCCCTGCAGTCTGTCCGCTGCCTGAACTTTGTGTTGGCACTTCCACATAGCACATGGAAATATCTTTCTGACCTATCTGTGCGTACAGGCTTATCTCTCCCTCTTCGTTTCTGCGAACCAGTTCCTTGCATTCTTCCATATAGTCGTTGACTTCCTGGTCGTACTCCAACTTGGCTTCTCTGAACGCATCTTCCGTTTCATAGTCGGAGGACTGCGGTTCTTCCGGCAATTCGGGGTATTGGTAACATCTGCCTGAAGGTTCTGTGACTTCATAGCCCAACTCTTTAAGGCGGTGTACTGCGTCTGCATCATAGTAGTATGGATTGTACCCAAGAGAAAGTAGCGGATGGGCACTTAATGCCTGAACAGACTTTTCTACAATGAATGCCGTATTCATTTCAGCAAGACAACTGCGCTTTGCACAATTTCCACAACCACCCTCACAAAAGAGGGTCATGTTGTTCGTATTGTGAGGACATGACAGACAAAGTGTTTTATCAAAATTGTAGCGGTCAAGGTCGGCCGTAAAGTCACGTTCTATGTTTTTCGCAACTTCGGTAGCTTTCATGCCTCGCCAACTGCCATACGTAATACCCTCTTTCAGATGTTTATCGAACACTTCTCTCTGAATGTCTTCGCCATAACGGCAGATTTCACTTGCTACACTAATTGTCAGCTCGTCCTTTTCCAGAAGTTCCGCAATTTCGGGGATAAGTGCGGTAAACTTCAAGCGAGTGCGTATATAGGTTTCATTCTTACCGAACTGCACGGCCAAAGACTGAATGTCATGCCTACCGCTTTCAATAAGTTTCTGATATGCGTTTGCTTCCTCAATGGGTGTAACATCCTTTCTTTGCAGGTTCTCCGTTACCGCCATTTCCTCTGCCACCTCGTCCGACACGTTCAGTATGACCGCCGGAATTACCGTCATTTCCGCCATAAGGGAAGCACGGTATCTGCGTTCTCCGAAAACTATCTCAAATTTTCCACTTTCATCAATCGGGCGTACTCCTATAGGCTGCAAGACCCCTTGCTGACGGATGCTGTCTGCCAGTTCCGCAAGGCTCGCCTCGTCAAAATGCTTGCGTGGGTTGTAACCGCTCGGCTGAATGTCTGCCAATGCTACCATACTGATGTTCTTTTCTTCTACTGACTGCATACCTTTTTTTTCCATAATTCATTGAATTTAATTGTTAATAATATTTTTATTTTCCCTCTGGTCGGTTCCTTTTTGTCAGACCGCCTTGGGGTTTTATGGTGCAGAACAAGGATGTCGGTACAGCCCATTCGACGTTTTTTTGAAGCAAAATACTCTTGCCCAGCAAGGAAGATTTTCCTTCAAAATGCACTTCAAAACGGAAGAATTAGGCGCGACAGCCTACATTCGCACCCGATAAAACCTATGCGGTGGCAGACAAGGAATGACAGCTGGCAATAATCGCAAATAGAACAGGAATTGGCCAGCGGCCTGTATAAAAGGCATCTGATAAAAGGAATGACGGCTTGGGTGGGTAAAAGAAACAGTCTGCCGGGCAAACAAAAAGGAGACTCTTTCTGCCTGTGACATTCCGGAGGCACGACGGACGGCACAAGCAGAATGTGTCACCGTTTGCCCATGACGCCGTCGGCCCGGAAAGGAAAGATACGGACAGAAGGCGGAATGTGCCGGAGCAACAATCTGGCAGGATGCCCATATAGCGGAATACCGGTTGTTTCGACGGGTCGAAGCTCCGGCATGAAGTGGTATGAAGCAGACTGCCGTTGATCAGGCACAGCCTTCCGTACCTTGAAGTGAAGGGCGGACTGCGGCACAGACATCATACCTTAATTTCGGGTAGGGAAAGCCGGATATAAAAGGAAGAAAATACCGGAAAGGTATCCATATAAAAGGACAATGGCAGACAAGGCCATGAAGGCAGTCCCGTATGACCGCCTTCTCCTGCCTGTCAATCAACGAAGTTGAAATACCTGTCGCAAAGCTCTTTCTGCTGCATGAAGCGTTCGCTCTGATAAAAATCCACCTCGGGATATTTGCAGAAACCCGAAACGGCATATCTGCCGGTAGGAGTACATAATCCGTAAAGCATGAGCCAGTCGAGAACTTCTTCCCCGTTGTTGTTCGTGTCGATGAACTGGCACCCGGCACTGCGTTCCGCGCCAGGAAGATTGACCGTGATGACAGCTTCCGATTCAAATTCGTTACAGTCTTCTACATACGCCAACAATGCCAGACAAAGCGGTGTTCCAAGTCCATGCTGGTAATACGTGACAAACGGGAAAACCCATTTTCCATCCTTGTGTAACAATGTCAAAGTCTTGCCGTCAACAACCACTTCCTTTTCTCTGATTTCATTTTCCATAATGCTATCGTTTTTTAAGTTTATTTTTTTCTTTCCCTGCTTTCGGTCCTCAAAGACCTTCGCCGGATTTATTTTTCCGCACCACGAAAGTGATAACGGCAACCGGACAAATCTGGCGACAGAAATACGCTTCTCCCCGAGAAGGAAGATTTCCGTCGGCCACCGCAGGCCGTGAGGATTTGCAAGGTACAGCTGTTATCCGTTACTTTCGCGGAACAATAAGCCGGAAGGTCAGGACGGACTGCAAGGACAAAGATATAAAAGGATTGAAAGACAGATATAAAGGGAGGCGATAAAAAGGGAAAAGGAGGATAAAAAAGGTAGATGCCAGGCTTATAAAAGCCAACCGGGTCCCGGCAGGACGGAACACAGGAAAACCTGCCCGATCATCACGACCGGACAGGCAAAAGGTTAAATCAACGAATCACGGTCAGGCAGCCCTGACAGTGTTTTCTTCTTCGGGAACTTCGGACTGCGGACGCTCGGCTTCCTTGAGTGCCTCGTCAATCCGTTGCTGCAAGTCCTTACATTCCTGTTTCAAGCGTTCCAGTTCTTCCGCCTTGCTCCACTTCCGGGCGGTGATTTCCTGCAAGGTCGGTATCTCGTGCTGGAGTTGTGCTATCTGTTTCTGCTGTTTCTCTATCAATGACGGCATCCTTTCAAGTGCGGCCTGCGGGTAGCGTGCCGATTCGGCAAATCCCAACGGCAAGGCTCCCGACACGCCACAGCGGTATTTCAGTCCGCTTACGCCCTCGACAAAGAAAACGTTACGGTCGAACGAGCCGGAAAGGGTGTACTCGCTGCTGACAAACAGATTTAGCCCCATATAGCTACCAATGGTGCGGTATGCCTCGCCCCTGTATGTCTTGGCTATGCGGTGCAGTTCACGGCCTGTCTCTTCCCGGGTAGCCTGCGGCAGATTGAGCAACAGCGTTTCCCTGCTGCCACTATAGGATGCGATATACTCCATATCCTGCTCGACCTGCGCCACGATGCGTTCTGCCTTGCCGACAGCTTCCGTGTTGGCCGCAATCTTGCGCTCCGCACGGATGCGCTCTTTCTTGAATATGGCCTGTTCTTTCTCCAGCTGCATGATTTTGTTGTCGAGCTTGGCCTTGTTCAAAAGGTCGGTATTTCCTGAAAGGATAGCCACGAACTCGGCGAAGTTCATGCCGTTGTCCTCGTCCATGCTGTCCTCGTCGATGCGGCGCACGGCAATAGTGCCGTTGTTTATCTGGTTGATGAACATCTGCTTGTTTTTGAGCAGGTTGAACTTGTAGGCATCGAGCGTCTTTTCCGTTCCGTAGATTACAATATCCACCACGTTACCGCCCCAGAGCTTCACGGTGTTACCCTTGCGTACCGCACGACCGTTGCGCTGCTCCATGTCGGCAGGTCTATCGGGTAGGTCAAGGGCATTACTGCCCTCTTCCCCCCTCAGAACCGTACGTGAGGGTTTCCCCTCATACGGCTCAAGCTTTTCAAAGTCTCTGTTCGTGTGCAGAGACCGGCTCATCCTACTTCTTGTTTCCATTGTTTTTTACGGGATAATTTGAAACATTCATCATGAACCAACAGATTGCATTTCCGTCCGTCTTGTACGGTCGGCATTACATTCCATGCCTTATGCGTGTCAATCGGTTCACCACATATCGGACATTTCCGACCTTGCTTTTCCCATAGGTAAAGCAGGGATTTACGTCCTTTCAGCGTCACAAGCATCTTTGACTTCATTCTTTTATTGAAGTACAGGCGGCAGTCTGCGTCAAACGGATTCATGTCCCCCTTTATCTGCGTATATTGCAGAAAAGGAAACGAAGATGCCAGTTTCAACAAAGTAAGTTGGTCTTCTTTGCCGTTTGATTTCTTGAACTTAGCCGCAAAAGTCCAGCTATTCCCTCGGATATTGTGCCAATAGCGGTCTTTTATCCACCGTTTCCCTTTCTTGGAATGACGGCGTTTAGCCCATTGCCACAAGGCGAGAAATATCTGATGGTCGATTCTGTGAAAAGAATCACGTGTCGCCCCATGCTGATAATATGCTCCCCATCCTCGAATTTTAGCATTCAACATCCTGATTAATGATTCCTGCTTGCAACCCTTATGACCTTTTGTCACCTTACGGATATTCTCCATAAAGCGTTTTTCGGCTTTCTTGGTCGGCTTGGTCAATATTTCATTGCCGAATTTGCGGATGTTGAAACCGAGAAAATCGAAACCGTCATGGATATTGGTTATCACCGTCTTTTCTTCTGATAAGGTCAGACCTCTTTCAGACATAAAGTCGGCTACCAATGGCTTGATTTCCTTTTCAAGTGTTTCACGGTTCTCGCAGGTAATTATAAAGTCATCAGCGTAACGGACAAGATTCACCATTGGCGAATATAACTTACCTTTGATTCTAACTCGTTTATATTTCTCTGCAAGGACTTTCTGCAATCCGTCCAATGTCATATTGGCAAGCGTGGGAGAGATAATGCCACCTTGTGGCGTTCCCTCCTCTGTCGGGAACATCTGTTTGTTGAAGATATAGCCGCATTTCAACCACTTTCGGAGTATTGCCTTGTCCATAGGGATGTTGGCAAGCAGCCATTCATGGCTGATATGGTCGAAGCACCCCTTTATGTCACCCTCCAGAATCCATTCGGGAGAATAGCCTTTTCGGAGAATGTTATGGCATTGCATTACCGCGTCCATACAGCGGCGTTCCTTGCGGAAACCGTATGAACGTGAGTCGGCTGTTGTTTCCGACACTGGTTCTAATGCCATAAGGTAGAGTGCTTGCATGGCTCTGTCTTTCATTGTCGGTATTCCCAACGGTCGCAGTTTGCCATTACTCTTTTTGATGTGGACTCTTCTCAATGGCTTCGGCTGGTAGCCTCTGCGTTTGAGTTCGCTTATCGCTTGTGTTTTTGCTTCAGGTTTCTCCCATGTTTCCATGTCCACTCCGGGGGTGTTGCCACCTCCGTTAGAAGTAACTCTCTTTACGGCTAAGGCTTTTGCGTAAAAAGAGTGGGTCAGCGTCCACTGCAAGGCTTTCACCTTGTTGTATCTGCCTTCCTTCTGAGCCTTTACAATTCGTGCTTGTAGCTTTCTGACGGCCAACTCCGCTTTAGTCCAGTCTATTCTGTCCCAAAGTGTTTGCTGATTGTCAGCAGGCGCACACGATGTCTTGTTTTCGTTCATTTGCTTTCCTCCTTTTGAAAGTTCTAAAAGTTAATTG
This sequence comes from Butyricimonas hominis, assembly GCF_014287455.1. NCBI lineage: Bacteria > Pseudomonadati > Bacteroidota > Bacteroidia > Bacteroidales > Odoribacteraceae > Butyricimonas > Butyricimonas hominis. Next base: position 24,573 of record NZ_JACOOH010000003.1, on the reverse strand, counting down.
TAAAGAATCACCATTTGACAACATTCGGTTTGATTGCCTACCTAATGTCGTCACAGAAGTCTGCCCACTTTCGTGTCGGATGATGTCGCCCACATCAGCCCGTGATGTCGGTTCAATCCGTATCCGCTCCATTACAGAACAGCGTTCGCTTTTTCTGTTATCTTATACCTGCACACCATTCGGCCTTCATTGCTGTCAGCTTACCTGTCATTTTTACATGACAGGAGATATACAGGCTTACCATGTTCCACATAGATAACTAACGGATAGGTTAGGTTCTGTCTCATCCTCCGGCGGTGCTTATATCCGTGTAATCCTACCATGGAGAGGATTAACCGACCGCTTCCCTTTTGGGTAGAGTGTGCCAGTATCTTACACTCTTTCGTGACATTACGAAGTTTACTAACAGTTCGCTTGCGCTAACCATACTATCCAGCCTCGCCACTCTACGGTATGATACTAACCGTACTTGACTTCCCCTCACGGTTCTGTCTTGTCTTGCGAAAGTGTACTTCGTCCCGACCGCTTAATACAACATTAAGGTGCATCGGTCGGTAGGCTACCGCTGACGGAACAGCGGGTTAAAGCTGATACCCGTAAGTATCATTCCAACAATTATCTATGCGACTTCATGTCGCACCCACGGTATCTCCAGATGATGCACCGCCACAGCCCGCTGCTGGGCATTGACCCCTGTACCGAGCATGGATGTAGAGCCGAAGAGGACACGCACCCTGCCGCTGTTCATGTCTTCAAAGAGGCGTTTCCTTGCCCTCTCCGTGGTGGCGCACTGGATAAACTGGATTTCATCAGCAGGGATGCCGAGGCGTACCAGCTTCTCCTTGATGTCGGTATAGATGTTCCACTCGTTAGGCTTGTAGGTACTTAGGTCGCTGAAGACAAACTGCGTACCCTTATTGGCTGCCGAGCGTACATAATAGTCATAGATTGTCCGGGCGCAAATGGAAGCCTTGTTACCTGCATCATCGCTGAACTTCTCACCCAAAAGGCGCATGTCGAGAGCCATTTTGCGTGCCACATTGGTAGCAATGAGCATCTTTGCCTTGTCGAGGTTGTCCGGCTCGATCATGTCAAGCCCGAGGTCTTCCCAGTTTCCACTACCGGCAAAGGAAACGAGGCGACCGATCATTTCTTCCTGCTCGACTGTCGGCGCATAAGAGAGGAAGCGGACGTTTTTCTCCGGCACGTCAAGATTTATCATGTCGGCTGTACGGTAGTCGGTGATTTCACGCAGGAACATCGCCAGTTCCGGCACTTTGATATAAGTGCGGAAACGCTCCTTGCGCTTGATTGAGCCTGTCACGTTCAGTTCATAGTCGGCTGTCTTTTTGGTAAATATGGCCGCCCATGCATCGAAACAGCTAATCTGCTGACGCTTGAGTTCTCGTGGACGCAAATACTTGAACATCACATACAACTCTGTCAGCGCATTTACCACCACCGTACCGGACAGGAACGTAGCCCCAAGGTCACGGCCTGTGCGGTGCTGGATGTCACGGATGGCAAACAGCAGGTTCATCGCCCTTTGCGAGCCTTTTGTGTTTCCGATACCTGCCACCCTGTTGTGGCGTGTCTGGAACATGAGGTTCTTGAACATGTGGCATTCATCGACAAAGATGTGGTCTATACCCATTGAATGAAAGTCCACGGTATCATCCTTGCGGCCGTCCAGTTTTGTACGGAGTTCTGACAGCTTCGCCTTTAGATTTTCCTGTCTCACTTCCAGCCCTTTCTGCATCTTGCGGCTACGGTAGCGCATGGTGGACTGTTCCAACACTTCAAGGCTTCGCTCCACATCGTAAAGCTCTTCGGTGAATATCTCTATCATGGTTTCCTCGGACTGCGGTATCTTGGCGAACTGGTCGTGCGTTAAAATAATGCAATCCCAGTTGTTGTTCTTGATTTTGGAAAACACCTCTTTGCGGTTGGCCGGTGTGAAATCTTCCTTACCCGGGTACAGGATTTTGGCGTTCGGGTATGCCTTGCGGAACGTGTCGGCAATTTCGTGTACATTGGCTTTAAGGCCGATAATCAGAGGCTTCTGTACCAATCCCAGACGCTTCATTTCATAAGCCGAAACGCACATAATCATCGTCTTGCCTGTGCCTACTTCGTGCCAGCAGATACCGCCGCCGTTCTGCTTAATCATCCAGATTGCGTCTTTCTGTGACGCATAAAGTTCGTTGTACGGGAATTGCTCAAAGGAAAGCTGCGGAAAGGTCTGTGCCGAGCCGTCATAGGCCGGACGGACATAGCAGTTGAAACGTTCGTTGTATGTGCGTATCAGTTCATCCCTGACTTCCAGAGAACAGGCATCGAGCCACTGGTTGAAATTGCTGCGGATTTCCTGTATCTTGGTAGCCGCTTCCTGAATGGCTTCCTCGTCTGGCACACGAACTTTGTCGCCGTTGCGATACACCTCTTTGGTTATTTCGGGTACGGTATCGTGCAAGGCATGGACGAACAGGTCTTCACCGTTGAAATTCCGCACAGAATAGGTGTTGTATGCTGCCGGGGAGTAACCCTTCAGACGCACCACATAGGTATCGTTGACATCAAAGTACATCACTTCGGCTTCCACCCCGAAAAGGTCTGCCGCAAAGTCGGCGTAAAGCTGCGGGTCAATCCAACGCTCGCCCATATTGATATCCAGCTCTTCATAAGGTATCGGTTCGGGCGTTGCGTTCTCCAGTGCCCTTGCGGATATTTCCGTCCAATCCCTTTCCCTGCCGGACAGGTCATCAAGGCAGGATGTGAGTTCCTTGTACTTGTCAACCACATTTCCGGCAAGAAACCTGCCTTTGTGTTCCCATTCTTCCGTGAGGGGATTGTAGTAAATCTCGCCCTGCAGTGCCTCGATTACATCTTCATCAGACAGGCCGGTAGAGCGCATGATATAGTCCATTTCCACCTTGCCGTAGAAATTGAGGCTGCTTGCCAGTGCTTCCGACGGCTGTAGAATACGGTCTGTCGCAATCTTCGTGAAAGCCACAGGTTCACGCATGATGTCGGCCTTGACTATATCGCCGCCAAGCTGCATTTCGATAGTGAACACCTCGACACCGAGGCTGTCAAGCATGATAAACTCCTTGTTGTCGTTCTCATAGAAAAATCCCCATTTGGCTACAAAGGCATCATACAGCGTGTTCAGCCGCTCGCGTATGGCAGTCTGTTCGGTCTGCAGATCCCTTTCCTTGACAGAAAGCATGAAATACGCTTCACGGACAGGGAAATAGTCGGCTGCACGCTCCATATTGACCTTTCCCTCGTCCACCGGAACGAAATCCACGGCCACATCTGCATAGTGGCTTGACTTGCGGAACACGACCGTACCAATCTGCCCCTCGAACATTACCAATGTACCGCTTTTCATCCAATCATCGAGCTTTTCAGTATATGGCCTCCGTCCTCTGTTTACGGAGAGTGCGGTCGTCTCCTGCATCCCGAACAGCGACATCTGCACGGACGCTTCGCCCTGCTGTCCGAAAAGGTTTTTACGGAAATACCGGTCAAAGTCGTATTTCAGAAGTGCGGAAAGGTATTGTGCCATGGCCGCATCAGAGCCGAGCCACTGGTGTTTGCGTACATATTTGCCATGTTGGTTCATCACGATACGGCTATCGGTCGCCAGTACGGTCTTCGGCATGGAAAACAGCCTGTTGGCGTTTTCGGTCATCGTTCCGCTCATATCGTACATTTCTTTGCCCACCTGCAAAAACATCTGTTCACGTGCGGAGAGTGCCGCCTTATTGGTATGCTTCTGGAATATGAGCAGGTCGCTGCCCACCTCGATACCGCTTGTCTGCATGAAAAGAGCGTCAGGCAAACGTACTGCGCTGATAAGGTTGGCATGGTTCACCAGATACTCACGTACAAACTTATTTCCTGCCGTGTCGGCCACACCTCTTGACGTGACGAAAGCCAGCAGACCGCCATCAGAAAGCAGTTCCATAGCCTTGACAAAAAAGTAGTTGTGAATAGTCTTTGTAGCCTGTTCATAGATACCGCCCTTTTTCCACAGGTCGGCATCGAAGACACGGAAGTTGCCGAAAGGAATGTTTGAGGCAATGACATCGAATTTCCGATGCTCCAGCTCCTGTGTGTCTATCGTTTCAAAGCCTGCCGTTACGGTGGTTGCGTCCTCATGCAGCAGCGAAAGCACAAGTCCTGTAATGGTGTCCTTTTCAAAGGCATAGCTGCGTGTGCCGGGCATGGCTACAGGCAGGAAACCGCCGATACCTGCGCTCGGTTCAAGAAAGCTGTGCATCTGCAAGCCGTTGGCAGAAAAGGTCTTGTGTATCTGTGCCGCCACTGCGTCAATCAGGAATTGCGGCGTGTAGAACGCTGTCAATACAGATGACTTGATGCTTTCAACAAGCGAACGGCAAGCTGCCTCGTCACCCCCTGCAAGTGTCCTTAACGCATCCAGCAGACGGTTCAAAAGCCCTGCAACCCCTTTGTCAAGCGGTTTGTCCGTACCCAAGTCCAGTACATCCTTGATACCGCCGAAACCTGAATACTGCGCCAATACCTGTTTTTCCTCTTGCGTGGCTGTCCTGCCCTGTGTGCGGATAGCTACTGCTGTCTCTATGGCCTTGATGTTGGCCGATAATGATGTCAATTTGTTGTAACCCATGATTTAACCTAATTTTTTTATTTCCCTTTTTTCGGCCCGTTTGCGGCCGCAGGGATTATTTTTCTGCCTTGAAAGGTGGCGGTGACCATCCGCCATGGCCGGTAAGGAAAAATACGCTCGACAGCCGGAGAGGAAGATTTTTCCGAGACCCCACGGGCAGAATGCCGGCATTGGCAGGAATGGAAACCGGCGGTTACCTTTGCTGAAAAATCCAATCCCCCGAGGTCGCACGGCGGAGAACGGAAGAGCAGCTACAAGAGGGATGGATAGAAAAGGATTGAAAACAGGCGGATGGAAAGATAGAAAAGGAAAATCTGGGTAAAAAAGGGACAGCGCATGGCAATGCCGTCGATAAAAAGGGACTTTGCCGTCGGCAGACCGAAGCCGGAACAGACCCTGCCGGGCCCCCAGGTAAGGTCTGTCCGTGGATTATCAGTCAATATCGTAACCAATCATGAAGTCGTCATTGATTAGCAGATAGTAATAGCCGTTGCCGCAATTCCGGTACTCCTTGCTGAAACCGGCAGCCATGTCGCCGTTTTCACGCGGCTCGCACCAAAGCGTACCGTCATAACCGCAAAAGTCGAAACGAAACGTCGAGAATTTCTCCTTATCCTCAGTGCCTGGCGGAACCGCTGCATATTCCAGCTTCCGCAATACTTCTCAATCGTGGAAAGGCGGATGCACTTTCCGTCAATAGCCGTTCCCGTGGTGATGCGGTTTTCGTATAGGGACTTCTCAAGGCCTGCTGCTGCAATCTTGCGAAGCCAGTCGTTGGTATGCGTGGCAAGGCGTGCGAGCTTCTGGTATTTGAGAATCATTTTCCTGTCCATATTCTTTTCGTCCTCCTTTACCTGTGACGGGTAATAAATTTTTTCGATGCTGTTCCAATCTGAAAAAATGTAGCCATGCTTGCGTTTGCCTTTCGCAATAATACCGACGACGTTCTCCCTGCCACGGTTGATAAACAATTTTCTGCGTTCCCCGTAAATTCTGACATACAAGACCGGCGGGTTCTGTTCGTTACGGAGATATTCTTCTGCCGGATGCATTGTTGCTGCTGTTGTGTCCATACCTGTATTTTTTTAGTTGTTAATTTCCCTTGGTTCGAGCCGCTTCGGACTCTCATGCCGGGATTGGAATTTTCAAGCAATGAAGACTGGGAAAACGGACGACAAAAGCAGGTAAAGCGGCTGCGGATTTTACGGAATACCCCCAATCTCCGATTTGCGGAAGGCTGCCGTCAAATCCGTACCCGGTTAGCATAGCGGTATCTGCGGTTCGGACCGGCCAGTAGATTCGCGAAGAAAATCAATGCCGGTGATGAGTACCGTATGTGAGGCGTAACAGGAAATGAATCGGAACATGTGACGGTACAAAAGGAAGCCGCCCTGCGGGTAAAAAGGGAAAATCCGGCATCGGATGAATATAAAAGTGATACGGGGCTTCAAAACAGACGGATATGCTGCCTGCATATCCGCCCTGACTGTGATTCAGAGTTCGGGAAGTGTGCCTGTCCTGACTTTCTCGCCATCGCAGTAAAGTTCGATTGTATCAGGTCTGAACCCCATTTCACCGAAAGCTATGTTTCTGACATAGTTCCGGTACTCCTTTCCGGAGAAATTCTTACCGCTAAGGTTGTTGAAAAACATGCGGATGCTGAATCCGTCTTCACTTGACAGTATTGTCTTGCCGTTCTGTCTGATTTCTTCTTTCATTTCTTTTAGCTTTAATAGTTTGAAAATCCGTTTTTCTTATTTCCCTATTTTGGTGTTGCAGGGCCGTATTCACTACTTTTTGAGGCATGAAAGGACAAAGCAGGCCGCATAATAAACCAAGTGCGGACAGGAAACCGGTCGAAAGGTTCTGTTTCCGCCATCCGAATACAATGTCGCTTGGAAATTATGCGCTTTGTCCTACATTCGCCGATTAATAAAGTGTGAAGTACACAAGCCCCTGCGGTAAAACAAGTGCAATCAACAGCAAGAAAGTAGGCAAAAAACAGTGCAAAATATTGTCCCTCAATAAATTGATATAGTCTGATAAATTTATTATATTTGCACTGCGTAAAAATACGCACTACACTTCGTAAATTGTAACACTATGTATAAAAGAGTTGAATATCAAACAATTAAAAGCAGAGTTGAAGAACCGAGAAAGTTCATTCAGGTAGTAATGGGTGCCCGTCAAATCGGAAAATCGACGGTAGTAAAACAGGTATTGAAGGATATATCCATTCCGTACCAACTGTTTTCAGCAGATAATGTACCAGCTACGAACAGTGCATGGATAACCAACTGCTGGGAGGCAGTGCGCAGCCTTAAAGAAAACAACGGATGGGAAGAGGTCGTCCTGGTGATAGATGAGATACAGAAGATATCCAACTGGAGCGAGGTCGTAAAAAAGGAATGGGACGATGACACATTTCATGACCGCAACATCAAGGTGTTGCTGTTGGGCAGCAGCCGCGTGCTGTTGGAAAAGGGACTGTCGGAATCTCTTGCCGGAAGATTCGAAGAGATACGCATGAGCCACTGGAGCTATACGGAAATGAGGGACAGTTTCGGTTTCTCAATCAATCAATATCTCTATTACGGAGGCTATCCCGGCGCGGCCTCACTTATCGGTGACGAAGACCGTTTCCAACAATACATACAATCCGCCATTATCGAGGCGACCATCAACAAAGACATTCTGATGGATACTCCCATCAGCAAGCCGGCGCTGCTGCGGCAGACTTTTGAACTGGGTGCGGCCTACTCAGGCAACCTGCTGTCGCTGAACAAGATGCTCGGCTCCCTTCAGGACGCCGGCAACACGGCCACACTGGCCGGTTACATCAACCTGCTGGAAGAGAGCGGACTACTATGCGGATTACAGAAGTACAGCATTGATACGGCCAGAAGAAAAGCCAGTATTCCGAAGTTCCAGGTGTTCAACAATGCACTGAAAACGGTGTATAACCCTATTTCATTTGAACAAGCCCTGCTTGACCGCCGGGCATGGGGACATATATTTGAATCCGGTATCGGAGCCTACCTTGTAAGTCAGGGGTTCGTCCACCGGTTTGAGGTATTCTACTGGAGAGAACGAAATGATGAAGTGGACTTTGTCATCCGCAAGAAAGGCATAACAATAGCTATCGAAGTAAAGAGCAATGCCGAAAAAAGGACGGACGGTCTGAATAAATTCAAGGAACTGTTCACACCACAGGCCTCGTTTATTGTTGGCGACGGCGGCATCAGCGTAGAAAATTTCCTCTCGATGGATATCAGGAAACTATTCCAAAGCCCCCGATAAGACAAGTATGCTTGCGAGATTAGTATTCACGCTTTTATGTGTGCTGGTGTGCATCCTATTCTACGTCATAGGATTCTGGCGGAAGAAAGCCGGTGATGCAGCCTTTGCCGCCGCACGAACCGCCATAGACGAGAAAGAGCGTGACCAGTATTGCCGACTATCCGTATTGGCTGGGAACAGGAATGCCTGCCGCATGTTCTTCTTTTCACATACGGACATTTACGAGAACCACCAACCGCTGAAACCGTACAGTTTCAGGGGGATGAAAGTGACCTTCTACGGCTACTATTACCCAGCACGCCATGAGAAGTTGCTGAGCAACAGACAACGGATGTTCTGCCATGCGCTATTCAGATTCAAGGACGGTGAAATCCACGGAGTAAGATTCTTCAAATCCTGTATGGAAGCCCAGCATCTTGAAGAAGAGAACCTGCATGTCATGTTTATGCCGTGCAGCAGCCGTGAGAAATACATCCGCCGCTTCAGACGGCTGGACGAATATATATCCACGCATTGCCCGCAGATGACCTCGGGACTGAACGATGTGGTGATAACCGGAACACGCGAAAGCCTGCACAAGATGAAAGGCGGCAAAAAACGTATTCTCAAACGGAACTATAGCATCACCGGCGATGTAGAAGGAAAAAATATCGTCATCGTGGACGACGTGATGACAACCGGGCAGAGCGTATCCGAGTACAAGAAAGAGATAGAACGGCACGGCGGACGGGTAACAGCCGCCATCTTCTATGGGAAGACGGTGGAAGTTCCGCCGCTTTTTTTACTGAGAATGCACGTCTTGTATATTCAGGTAAAATGCCTGCTGAAAACGAGGAAAAGATGAAACAGCGGCATAAGCATGAAGCCTTAAAATGCCATTACAGGTCTCTCAAAGCTCTTACACATTCATCCTTAATATTTTTGATGTGACGGAAAAGAATCCGCGGGTCGATACTTTTTCCGTTAAGCTTGCAGGTAATATGCAGATGTTCGCCCGTACTGCGCCCCGTAGAACCGGTTATTCCGACTGGTTCTGCGGGGCTTACCTTTCTGCCAGTTTCTACCAGAATACGTGAAAGATGGCAATAGCTGACCTGATAATTGCCATGACGCAGGACAACATACTTTCCAGAAGCATTGTCCTGCCCTACCTTCACCACAATACCAGCCATCATAGCCATAACCTTTTCTCCCCTCGCATAAAGATCAAGACCTCCATGAAATCTTTTTTTCCCTGTAAAAGGATCTCTGCGAAATCCATATGGTGAAGTAACCTTCAATTTCCTGAGCGGCAGACTTACGCTCAAGTATCTCTGCGTCCAGATTATTTTGGATTCTTCCATATTTCCGGCAAGTCCTGCATTGCCAGTAGTATATTCTTTTTCTTCACCTTCCACAGATACTGTAACTTCCGCTTCAGCACATACATCTGTAGGCACAAGCGGACAGGACTGTGCGAATACAGGGCATGATAATATTGAAAAGCCTGTCAAGACGAACCATATATTTTTTTCCATCTGGCAAATATAGTATTCAAGTATCACGGATACGAATTACATAAACAGATTCTGAATTAAATATGAAAATACCACTATTAAAGTATGATTTTTATAAACAATTCATACTCTAAATATAAAAACAACGTATTATATCTCTTTATAAAGCAGTTTATTTCATCATCTGAACAAAAAGAATTTATATTTGCATAGTATAATTTATAATATGATTTATAATATGAGAATGAACCATTTTGAACTGGAAGAACTACCGTATCCTGTGTTGTCGAAATTTGGACTTACACGTGAAATGATTGAAGATCTTCCCATGCGAATCCTGAAAGAGATATGTAATGGAAGACACTCGCCAGTACTTCCAGTACGTGTGACTGACGAAAACGGCCAGACTGCGGAGAGCCGTACCCGTTTTGCTTGCATCCGTAAAGAAGACGGGACTACGGATGTGGTTTTCTATCCGGTACTGAAATCCTCACCCCTTGAACAATACACACCGGAGCAACAGAAAGAATTAACGGAGGGTAAAGCCATTATTGCGGATGTAATACAGAGCGACGGCAGACACGGCAAGGCTTTCGTGCAGATTGATCCGGAGACCAAACAGGTAATGTCGGTACCGACCCCCATCATTGGACGCAATCTCCAGGTACTTGCAGAAGAGCTTCGCCTAGGAGCGGTGGAAATAAAGAGTATGCAGCACGGAGATCCGCTTACCCTGCTTGTGAATGACGATACGGTTACGGTAGGTATTGACCTGACAACTCCGACCGGCATCCGTTTCTGTGACGGAGACGGACAGAAATGGAAAGAACGAGACAAGCGTGAATGGGACAAGTACACTTTCGGGTGTTACGGATGTTGGGTGATGGACAATGACGGTAACCTGGATTATGTACCGGAAGAAGAGTACACTGAAGAACTCTGGAACGAGCAGAAGAAAAGCGGAGAAAGGAACCGAGCAGCTTCGCTTCATAAATAAGAAATCACCATTAAACCATAAAATAAAATGTCAGAACAGAAATATTATCCGGAAGATATTCTGGTAGAAAAAATGGAAAACGGCGAATACGGCTGGCTGGACTATGTAAACCATTATTCAGCAGAATGGCAGGAGGAATACAGCAACTATTGCGAAGAGAACGGTCTTTCCATCGGTAACGAATCGGCGGCCGAGTTTGTCCGTCATAAAGATGCTGAGCTGGAATCCGCCATGGAAAACGGTGAAGCCTAGAAAAAAACTAACTAAAAACTACACTACGGATTATGGCGATACGAACAAATACCAATCCCCGAGAAATGGACCTGCAACCCGAAATGCAAAAGATTCTGATGCGTAACGGGATGCAGGCTCATGTGGTGTCTGACAGTTCTGGTTACAGACTGGTCGTGCAGGGACATGACTCACCTCTGCTAACCTACGCCATCACTGAACGCCAGATGCTGGCACTTACGGACTGGGGAACAAACACTGCAAACAAGAAAGCCTACAATGTATTTACCAGCATCGTAGGCAATGACTTTTATCTGCCCAAAAATTTTGTTCATGCCCGAAATGCCAACGGACGTGTGGCCATGGGACTGCATGGCTACAGGATAGGCATCGGAGAATACGGGCGGACTGCGTGGCCGCACATGCCGCCTCCGTTTCTGGGGTGGACTCCACGCAACCAGTGGGGCTTTCATCTGCGCAGAGTGGGCGGCGACCTGTTCTATCCGGGCGGACCTGCTGTACCGGAACGATGGGACGGACGGATGAAACCCGGAGAACTGCAGTCAGGAGGTTACGGCTTCTACTACAAGGGGAACAGGCAGGCCGCCCCCCAGCAAGAACGGGACGTTCTTCAAGACCTTCAGGCTGTAATCACTCCGATGACAAGCCGGCCGAGAAGTACGGAGCCGGCAATACCATACCGGGAACTGATAACATCACCGGTATATTTTTCCAATGAGAAATGGCAGGAATGCCTGTCATCACATGGAATAATCATTGACCAGGATGCCAAAACTATGACTGTTCAGTCGGAACGGGAGACGATGGACATGGTCTATGACCTTTCGGAGGAAGAGACAGCCATACTGACCTCCAACTCGATAGAAGAGCATCCGACAGAAAAACGCATCAGCCTGATAAACGACATCATCAGTCCGGACTTTGCCGACAAGGTAAGTATGGAAACGCTGAACAGCAACAGCCGTATCGCAGTAGGCCTGCATCCTGATATACGTCAGGAAATTGAACAGGAGAACCAATTGCAGGAGAACACTTTCCTGCAGGAACAGCAAGTACAGGAGCAGCGGATGACAACGGATGTACAGGCTGCAGCCACAGTGGACGGACGTGACCTGACACCGCTCAACGAAAAGATGGGCTGGTACAGGGAGGAAAGGAACGGACGTGAGGTAGAGGTTGGCGAAATAGCCGTACACCCTACTGAAACCGAGGGAAAGTTCCGAATGAGCGCCGTCATTAACGGACAGGTCGTGAGCCATGAGATAAGCCAGAAGCAATATGACAAGTTTCTTGCAGTTGATGACTATCACAGAATGAAACTGTTTTCGAAAGTGTTTGACGAAGTGGACATGAAAATGCGTCCGGAAGCCCGACAGGGACTTGGAGTGAAGATACTTGCCGCATTGTCGGCAGGCACGGTGGTAGCCTCGGAAGTGGTGCACAACCTGCGGTGCCATCATGCACCGGAAGTGTACACCGAGCATTACTGCGGCCCGAGACCCTATTACAAACCGGGAGTTGACACGCCAAGGGATGTGGCAATACGCTACTTCGAAGCAGAAATGAACCGGGAAATTACAGACATGAGATTAGGAAGGTAAATATGAGAGACGGAGACCTTACATACGACGACTATCTGCGCAGACTAAACATTCAGGACGTGCTTATTGATGCGGGTTACCGCCTGAACAGGCGGGACGGCCTTCGCTACCCTTCGTATGTCCGCACGGACAGCGACGGACGGCGTATCCGTGGCGACAAGTTCATAGTGACGGCCAACGGACAATGCTGTTTCCAGCCACCGCAGCAGAAACTCTACAATATAATATCGTTCATCAAGGAGCATCCGCAGCTTTTTGCGGAATACAGAACCGGTATCTCGCCTGACAGACTGGTAAATCTGGTGTGCTGTCGTCTGCTCAACCACCCCATAGAGGAACGCAGTGCCCGTATCCTGCAGCCCAAACGTGATATCAGACCTTTTGACATTGAACAATACGAACTGCATAAATTCAACCCGCAGGATAGGGAAACACAGAAAAGATTCTATCCTTATTTCAAAAGCAGAGGTATAGATCTGTACACCCAATATGCTTTTCACAGGAATTTCTGTCTGGCAACCAGACATCTGGAAGACGGGAGAGCTTATACCAACTTGTCGTTTCCGCTTATCCTGCCTAAAGAGCCGGAGAAGACTGTAGGATTTGAAGAAAGGGGCCGTCCGCGACCAGACGGAAGCGGAAGCTACAAAGGAAAGGCAGAAGGGAGCAATTCGAATGAAGGAGTCTGGGCCGCCAGTCCTGCACAGACCAAACCGGCTGATGCAAACGACATCTACTGGTTTGAAAGCGCATACGACGCAATGGCCTATTACCAGCTAAACCAGAAAACAAACAGGGAATTGAGAAAGGCCGTGTTTGTATCTACCGGAGGTTCACCGAGCCGCCAGCAGTTCAGAGGAATGTTTGAAGCAACGCCAAAAGCTTCGCACCATCTTTGCTTTGACCGTGACCGTGCGGGAAAAATCTATGCAATAACCTTTGCCCTAACCCATGCCGGGATGGAATTTACCAGCTTTACCCCAGAAGCGGATTTGCTTGTAATTCAGGAAAACGGCAAAGGAAATCCACGTCATGAAATAAAGCTGGAACCCTTTGACTTCGACAAGATAATCAAAGCATTTGTGAAACAGGAAGAAGAGCCGGCTATTACAAACGAGGCGGAAAGAAGGTCTGATTCCTTGAACCCTCGCTCCACAGCCCGTATCATCTATGAGCCGGCAGCTGACGGCTACAAGGACTGGAACGACCAGCTGCTAGATCTGGGGAAGCCAATAGAAGAAAAGCAGGGCGAACTTCAGGAGATAAGCGGTAAAGCCACTCTGAACCGCGCTTTGGCTGCATTGCCGGAAGTCAATCCTGAACATATCCGTACCGGAACGTATGACGAAGCGGATTATAAGGCGGTACGACAAAGAATTGAGCGTGCGGACAAGATAATATTCTCCTTTGAAACCCAAGATCAGGGTATGCCTGAAAAAGGTTTCCAGGAGATGTACAAAATACGGGAAGAACTATCCAGTCTGGAAAACGAGATATCCGATTCCTTATCTAAGATAAAAGAAAACAACCAACCACGGTTTCACCGATAAACAGAGCCAGCCTATGCAAATGACACATTACGATATCATCAACTTCCGGCCGCATCCGGTGCAGTTTGTCATCAATGAGCTGCCGCTGATGTCGGTCTGTGTTGCTGGACTAATATACGGAGGCATGGAAAACATGCCTCTCGTAAGCATGGCGACCACAATATCTGCACTTGCACTTCTTGTACTGCTTTACCGGTACATCTATCTGCGCAGAATACGTTATGACATAACAGCCGAACAGCTTGTATGCGAGCGCGGTATTCTGCTAAGAAAGGTGGATTATATGGAACTGTACCGCATCGTGGACTTCCAGGAGAAACAGAGTATCCTACAACAGATATGCGGACTGAAAACGGTAAGCATCCTCTCGATGGACCGGAACACACCACGGCTTGACCTGCTGGGAATGAAACGCAGTGACAGAATCGTGACTCTGATACGCGAACGTGTGGAATACAATAAACGAAAAAAGGGAATATATGAGATTACCAATCATTAGCATACTGATGGCACTTGCCATTATAGTTCCACAGGCACTCCATGCACAGGTAGCTGCTTCGAATCCTCTGGAATGGATGGCACTGGCCGAGGGCAATGACCTGATAAACGGACAGATAGAAAAGCAGATTAAGGGGCAGACACAGACGGCACTGCTACAGAATACGATAGCGGCAGAGTTCAACCGCATCCACCAGTGGGAGAAACAGTACAACAGCTATCTGAAAACCGTAAACGGCTATGCATCGTCGCTGAAAGCCTGTACCCATCTGTACAACGACGGCGTGCGGATATTTCTTACTCTGGGAAAACTTGGCAAGGCCGTTCGTGACAATCCGCAGGGAATCGTAGCCGGAATGAGCATGAACAACCTGTATATAGAGACGGCAACCGAACTGGTGTCTGTGTTTACGCTGCTGAACGATGCTGTGGCCAAGGGGGGAACAGAGAACATGCTGACCGGAGCAGAGCGCAGCAAGACACTGTGGGCACTGAACGACAAGCTGTCGGCTTTCAGCCGAAAGCTGCATCTGCTCTATCTGAGTGTACGCTATTATACACTGAATGACGTGTGGAACAGCGTGACGGCAGGAATGATAGAACGGAATAACGGAGAAGTGGCCCGGACAGCCATGTCGCGCTGGAGAAAGGCTGCTGCCATGACACGATAAAACAAGGCAAGATGGACAGGATAATATTAATAATGGCACTTCTGCTGTGTACTGGACTGTCAAAAGTCCGGGCGCAGAATGACCCGGTACTTGCCGGTATGATACTGCTGTACACAGAGAAAGCAGAAAAGGAACTGAAGAACCAGGAGAAGGTTATGCTGATGCAGACAACCGGACATATCTGGACCAAGGAAGAAGTGGAAGCCACGACCAACCTGCAGCGTGAGTTCAACAACTATCTGGATTCGTTCCGCTCGATAGTCAGCTATGCGGCACAGACATACGGATTCTACCACGAGGTATCCAAACTGACGGACAATATGGGTGATTTCAGCCGGCAACTGGCAAGGAACTCTCCGAACGCCGTAGCCGTGGCCCTATCAGCCAGAAGGAATGCCATATACAGGGAACTTATACTGAACAGTGTGGAAATTGTAAATGACATACGGTCTGTCTGTATTTCCGATAACAAGATGACCGAAAAGGAACGGATGGAAATCGTATTCGGCATCCGTCCCAAACTCAGGATGATGAACCAGAAGCTGCAACGGCTCACAAAAGCCGTGAAGTACACAACGCTTGGTGACATCTGGCTGGAGATAGATGAAGGCGCACGGCCGGTAGCAGACAAGCGGGACATTGTGGAAGCGGCAAAAAGACGTTGGAAACAGGCAGGAAAGAATGTAAGACCTTAATATACGGAAAGATATGGGATTTTGGAACACTTTATTAAAATACGGCGGCAAGGCTGCCAAAGGAGCCGGAAAAGCCGCAGTTGCAACTGGGAAAAGTGCCGGGGAGGCGGTACTTCACCCCACAAAGACTCTTCGCGGAGCTGGTCAGGCAATTAAGACCGCCACCGTGAGTGGTGCCGTGGGGTATGTAGGCTGGGAAAAGCTGACATCGGACAAAAGTGTAGCAAGAATCGTGAGCGAAGCTGTAGTAGGCAAAAATGCTACGGAAACTCTTGCTGGAACGACCGAGGAGATGAAAGCCCTGAAAGAGAAAGCCGGAGCAGCAATGGATACTGTAACAGAAGCTGTATCCGGACTTGACGGAAAACTGGACGGAGTATCAAACTTCCTGAAAGAAACAACAAGCGGAAGACTTGGAACGATGATAGGAAATTTTTTTGGCAATCTGGGACGCGGAAACGTATCAGGCCTGAGTATCGCAGGGCTGGTAGCGGCCGCATTCCTTGTATTCGGCCGTTTCGGATGGCTCGGCAAAATTGCCGGTGCACTGCTGGGAATGATGCTTATCGGTAACAATTCGGGTATTACCCGTATGTCCTCACAGGAAAGTGCCGTAAGGGTGCAACCGCAAGTCGCACCGGAAGAAGAGCAAGTGCGACCGGGGGGCATGAGAAGATAGGACTAAAAAACAATACAAGATATGAAATATACAGAAGAAATGATCCTGCACTCGAAAAGCGGCTACTGTATGCCGTTTGAGGAAGCACAGGGAAAAGATGTGGAAATGTCGCTTGGATATGGCGAACAGGTACATCCGACAACTGGAGAAAAATTCTTTCATCACGGCATTGACTTCAGCGTGCGCAGCCGGATGCTGTCAGCCCTTGCGGACGGTATCGTGTCGGGCGTGTCCAACAATCCGGTACACGGTATCTGTCAGACCATCCGATATGGCGGCTACGAAGTGACATACGGACATCTGTCGAATGTGTTCGCCCAGTTCGGGCAGCGTGTAAAAGCCGGACAGACAGTGGCACTTAGCGGCGACCTGCTGCATCTGGAAACCCGCTTTAAGGGAGAAGAACTGAATCCGCTAGAATTTCTGACCATGCTGTACGGAAACATCCGGGCAGCCAGACAGGCAACCGGCAGCGCGGCAGACTTTGACGAGGAAGGAATGACCGTAGCAACCAACTATGAGAATGACAGAGAGGAAATAGAAAAACTGATGCTCCGCTTCCTTCCTCTTTATATGGAAGACCTGAGATCAGGTGCATATACACTACCGGAGCATACGGAACTGAGCCTGCGTCATCTGTTCACCATGGGAGCCGTAAAGGAGTATTTCTATGAGAGAATGCCCAGCCTGGCCAATCCTCTGGGACTCGGACACAGAGCCCTTCCACTGGCCGGCAAGGTACAGAACCTGCTTATCGGGGATTTTCTGAACTATCTGGCACTCAGACACGAAATATTTCTGAGTACGACTGATGAGGGCTTAAAAAAAAACTCCGTAACGAAGCAGTAGCCAGCGGAGGAGTAATTGATCCGCTGGCGGGTCTGGATATAGATATCCAGAGTTTCGACATCCCGAGAATAGTTTCTGTATATCCTGACAGGTTCGGCATACGCTGGTGGACAAAGGCATGGTTCAACAACCATGATGAAGGAGAAGCTTCGGTGGAAATCGAACGTGAACAAGCAGTTCGTTTCCTGCAGGACAACATAGAGAAGGACAAATGGCTGGAAGAATATTTTCCAAGACAGATGGAAGTATATCACCATGCCATCGAGCAGACCAAGGAGCAACTGCTCAAACAGATAAACATGGTATAGCGAAACAATGACAAGATATGGACGGAATCAATAGCAGACGGTTTGCGGAAATGGAGGCTCTCACGGGCAGTTATTTCCGCTGTTACCTGGTACCGGTAATGAATGAAACACAGGCTTTTCTCAACAGTAAGCAGGTCGAGGAAATGAAAGAATACTCTACCTCTGCCAGCGGTATTCTCAGTATGATGGCGACTGCGGGACAACCTTTAGGAGACCCGTACCAGACACTCAAACTGACGGGCGAATGGAACTCAAAGACTACGGAAGAGTATATAGGAATGTGTAAGGAACGCATCCTGGCCTCGGATGATATCCAGCGTGACCTGGCCTGTATGGCCGGGCAGTGGCGCGAAACCGTAGTGGCTGAAATAGGACGTGAGCGTTACGATGCCCTTTCGGAAAAACTGGGATGCGACCTGGCGTATGCCTATCTGGATTACCGCTTGGACCGGCTGATGGTGGACAAACTGGTGAATGACCGGATACCCAAGTCATCAGCCGAGTACATTATCCGAAAGGCCGGACAATCGAGTCTGCTGGGACTGGCACAGACACTGGGACGTTCGCCACTGGCAGAAGAGATTGAATCACGCAGCGAGGCAGCCTATCATCCCAGTACGCTGGAAAAAGGTGCCGGAAATGTACTGGGCGCTTCGGCAGATGCCATTATGCTGGGAGGTGCCGGATCGTGGGCTTCGCTTGCAAGATTCGTGGGTGTGGATGTTGTACTGACTGCTGCAGCTGACAGTCTTGTGCCTGAAACTCCCCGGGAACAATCCGTAGAGGAATGTATCAGCAAAGGTGTGTTCGGAAAGGAGAACAATGTATTTGATATGTTCCGCAAAGAAGCGACCATGATTCCAGCCAAGGATAATAAACTTATTGCTCAAGTCAACGGACAGCTGAGAAATAAAATACCTGTCATCAATTTCAGTTTTATGGATTGGAGCAAGAAAGAAAATGAAAAGCCGGCATGGATGAAGAACTACAGTATGCCGGGAAAAGAACGCAAAGAGCAGTACAAAGATGTTCCGCTGGTAGTAGCTCCCGGATATGAGGATGCCTATCTGAAAGAACAGGAAATGCTGAAGGACAACACGGAAAGCGAAATAATGGAACAGACAATGAAAAATACGGAAACACCGACAAGCGGATACAACGGACAAAATGTGAAAGACGACGAAGCTGCCGTAGGTACGCGGGAAGAAACGGAAGAACAAGCGGAACATACCAATACAAACGGCTGGGACGGGCTTTTGCGCTCATTCGGTCTTGACGGAATGGGAAAAGTGGCCGGTAACCTGGGTTATATCATAGCCATGCTGCCGGATATGCTGCTGGGGCTCTTTACGGGCAAGACGAAACCCCTCGGACTGAAGGATAACCTTTTGCCGATAGCCAGTATCGTAGCAGGACTGTTTGTCCGGAACCCGCTGCTGAAGATGCTGCTCATGGGACTTGGCGGTGCAAATCTGCTGAACAAGGCCGGCAAGGAAGCACTGTCAAACCAACAGAGCGAAGTTGACGGATATCCACGTAGAGAAAGCGGAAACGTACAATACAAACGCTATGCGGACGAACCATTGAATCCACGTATCGTAAATCCGGTATTGCAGGGCTGCACGCTGATTGCTACGATAGACCGTGTTCCCTGTACCATACAGATCAGTCCGACAGTAGCGGATGCCTACCGTAGCGGCGCGGTGCCCCTGAACACACTGGCCAATGCCATACTTGCCCAAAGCGACAGGCTGCGTCAGATGGCTGCGGAAAACTACGACAGCGGACAACAGGAAACTGCGGCCAGAAGCAGAGGTATCCAGTAAGAAGTACATAAAAATAAACAACACAAACACATCCAAATATGAAAGAAAAGTCGCAAATAGAGAAGAATGCCGCACAAAAGCAAATAGAACTGCTTTCATCGGCATTGAGTGGCGCTTCGGAAGCCGACGGCCACTGGCTCAATGCTGCCGGCAAGCACTATCCGAGACTCTATCCGCAAGGAGTTTCGGCCAGTCCGTTCAACGCCTTGTTTATGGCTCTGCATTCGGACAGCAAAGGATGCAAGACAAATCTGTTTACCCTATACACCGATGCTAAGGAACGCGGTACATCGGTAAGGGAACATGAACAGGGGGTACCGTTTCTCTACTACAACTGGAACCGCTACGTGAACCGCAACAATCCAGAGGATATCATCACCCGACGGGATTATCTCCTGCTGGAGCCGGAAATGAAGGAACAGTACAAAGGCATTCACAACAGGGAGATACGAACACTGTTCAACATTGATCAGACGACATTCCCTTATGTGGACGAAAGAGGCTATGACATAGCATTGAAGACTGACGGTGGAATCACGGAGAATGGATATTCAGAATCTGACGAACGCAAACTGCACATCCGATTCAACGACTTCCTGCTGAAAATGCGTGACTATCTTGTTCCAGTACGTTCGGACGGAAGCGGTATGCCACATTACGAAACAGACCGTGATGCGGTGTATATGCCCCGCCAGCGAGAGTTCAAGCATTACCATGACTATGTACAGGAAGCTTTGAGACAGATAGTGAGTGCAACCGGACATCAGCAGAGGCTTGCACGCGAAGGTATGGTGATGAAAAACGGTATGCCACCTTCGGAAGATGCATTGAAACAGGAAAGGCTGGTGGTAGAGATAGCATCCGGAATCAAGATGCTTGAACTTGGCTTGCCTGCACGCCTGACGGAAGAAAGCAGGAAGATGGTGGACTACTGGAACAGGGAACTCAAGGAGAATCCTATCCTGATTGACGCATTGGAAAGTGACGTAAACAATGCCCTTGAGGTGATTCACAAAGCGGAAAAAGGCGAAAAAATAGAATATGCCACCTTGCGCAACAGACAAAAGACAACCGACCTGCGCGACCAGCTCCCGAAGCACTACTTTGTAGCAGATGAAATCAGCAGATACCCAAGCAAGGAAGACAAGAACATCGTGCTTGTCATAGACCGTCAGGGCAAGAAGGCCGACGTGGTACTGCCCGCAGGAGCTTCTACGGAAGTGGATAATGAGGTGCCGGGCATGAACAAGGCTCGTATCGAACGTGCCTTGCGACTGGAAGGTATAGAAAACGTGCGTTTCTTCAATCCGGACGGTGCCTTGGGCTACCGACCCGATGATGCGTATTTCGCAGAAAAACAGGTATCGCTGGCCCGTCTGAAGAACTGGACAATGGAAGTACTCTCTACGCTGGACGTTACTCCAGCCGTAAAACAAGCCAATGAAAAATGCTTTGACAAGATACAGATGGTGCAGGACGACAAGAACCGCTGGGCTCTGTATCTGAAACCGGAGAACGAACCGGGATACAGCGTTTATCCGGACAAGGAGGACGTAAACCGTTTCTTCACCACGCTGAAACAGGCAATGGATGACATTGACAAGGTACGCATGGAACTGGCACACAAGTATTATGCGCTGGCTGAGATTAAA
This sequence comes from Butyricimonas hominis, assembly GCF_014287455.1. Taxonomy (NCBI): domain Bacteria; kingdom Pseudomonadati; phylum Bacteroidota; class Bacteroidia; order Bacteroidales; family Odoribacteraceae; genus Butyricimonas; species Butyricimonas hominis. Next base: position 3,542 of record NZ_JACOOH010000003.1, on the reverse strand, counting down.
CCAGACCTGAAGGTTGATCTGTTCAGCACAGAGACCAGGGACATAGACCTGAACCGCATTCAGAGAGTCTGCGTATTCAAGACGAAGAAAGACGGTATCCAGTGTACGGCTACCATAGACGGCAACCGTATGCAGCCGAGAAGCCTGACTCCGCAGCAGTGGCAACGCATGTGGCTGGCAGAGGACAAGAACGAGTATAAACGCAATCTTGCCGCAACGCTGTTTGCAGACATACTGCAACAGGGACAGACACAGGACGAACATGCCGGAGAGAAACAGGAAAAGGATGCAGAAAGACAGCAGACTGCCGAGACCACAAAAGACAGTGCTGAAAAGACGGTACAGAATGAAACGTCTGCACAACGGGAATCCTGGGACAGGATAAAGGCAAAACATCCTGATGCCCTGCAATTGGTACGGAAAGGTGACTTTTACCGTATGTACAATGATGATGCCGAGAAGGGAGCCAGCATACTGGGAGTTACCGTACAAAAGCTTTCGGAAGGAGGTGAACGGGGATTTGCACAATCGGCTGAGTTTCCTTATCACAAACTGGACGACTACCTGCCCAAGCTAATCAGGGCCGGAGAACGTGTAGTCATCTGTGATGCACCGGAAATGGAGAAAGCAAGAAGCAAGTCCTTGCAACAGTCTGGAAGCATGTCCGACGGGAGGCAATCCGAAGGGACAGCCAGAGAAACAGGCCAAGCATCCGGAAAAGACGGAAACGAAGAATCAGTGGAACAACGTACAACATTAAGGAGATAATAATATGGCTGGTAAAAACAGAGAATATGCAGACAAGTATGCAGAGTATGCCATGGAGCAGATGCGCCGCTACGGCATTCCTGCATCCGTAACACTTGCCCAGGGTATTCTGGAGAGCAGTAACGGACAGAGCCGACTGGCACTGAACGAGAACAACCACTTCGGGATCAAGGCTACGCCTGACTGGATTGCACAGGGTGGCCGTTATGGTCTATACACGGATGACAAACCTAATGAAAAATTCTGCAGCTATGACAATGTAGGCGAATCATTCGAACATCATTCCAGGTTCTTGAAAGAGAACAGCCGCTATGCCGAGTGTTTCAAACTCAACCCGGATGATTATAAAGGATGGACAGAAGGCATAGCAAAAGCCGGATATGCAACCGGAGGAAACTATGCAGCTACACTACAGAAAATCATTGAACAGAATGGTCTTGACAAATACGACCGTCAGGTCATGCAGGAAATGGCCGCACAGGGAAAAACATTCGGGATAGAACAGAATCCTTTGCGCAGCGAGGAAAAAGCAGGAATGGCAGAAGAGTATTCGTTTCCGGTGGAACGCGAGGAGTTTCTCTTTGTAACATCGGCCTTCGGTATGCGTCAGGATCCGATGAACAAGGAGAAGCAGCAGATGCACAAAGGACTTGATATACGATGCAAGGGTGATGCAGTACTGGCAACGGAAAATGGCGGAAAAGTAGTGTCGGTGAACAATAATGTGAACTCCGCCGGGGGAAAGACGGTAACAGTAGAATACAGCAGACCGGACGGTAACAAGGTACAATGTACCTACATGCACCTGAGCGACATTACCGTAAAAGTCGGTGACAGCGTAAATGCAGGACAACGACTCGGTACTTCCGGCAATACGGGAGGCAGAACAACCGGCGAGCATCTGCATTTCGGAGTGACAAACATATACAGCGACGGGACGAAACGCGAGGTGGATCCGGCAGCCTATCTGGCAGAGATTGCCCAGAAAGGAAATATCAAACAACAGGTGATGTACAACGGAAGTGACCTCTTGGCCAAGTACAGGGATAACGAGAACATTAACACAGACAAGACCATGGCACTAGATGCCTGGATGAAAAAACTGCTGTCCTCGGAGGATAGCGGTGTCGGCATATCGGGTTGCAATGATCCTATCGTAGAGATGGCTATGACCGCTTTCACATCCCTGATGCTTTTGGCTGCACAGATAGATGCGAAGAGTGAAGAAGAACAGAATGCCGCAATCTCTGCTGCTATGGACAGGCGCAGGATTGACCTGACATCCCTGATGCCGGGCATGAAAACTTGCGAACTGAGCATAGAAGAAAACGGCAAGGCCATCCTGAAAGCGGATAACGGAGAACTGAAAATATCCCGAGAACTGACATCAGCCGAGTTGAGCCGACTGTCTGCAGTATTAAACAGCAACGAGCTTTCAGAAGAAAGCAAAAGGATGCGGGTGACCGGACTGCTGAATACCGTGATTCTTTCGGAAGCCGCCTCCCGGAATTTCGAGCAAGGCATGTCGCAACAGCAGACACAGGCGGAAACCATGAAAAGATAGATATGACAAACACATAACAGACATGACAAAACGCGTGGTGATAACAATAAGCAGATGTTTACTCGGACTATCCGCACTGGCAATGCATATTATGGTATGCCAAAGGCTGGTCGGCTGGATCGGTACGGCTGTCATCGTAGCCGTACAGGTGGCCATCGCCGTATGGATAGTCTATATAAAAATACGTGCCCCCGATTAGGCAGCACCATTTTCAGCATTCAACATCAATATTCAGCATTCAGCACATACATGGTCCGTGGACATGTAACACTAATAAACAAGACACTTTATGATCAAATGCAATGTAACGGTATGCGGCTTAATCAGCCGTGATGCCATCCTCAGAAACGGGAAAGAAGGGAAACAGTTTGTCAGTATGACCGTACAGACCACCATTCAGGGAAAGGACGGCCAGGGCGGAGCAGTGGAAATCAGCGTCAGCATGGACGGAACACAGGAAGAAGCAGCGCGTCTGCGAAACGGTATGCGTGTAAAGGTAACAGGCATACTGGTACCGAAGCACAGGGGTGACAAAACGTACTTCAACCTGTCGGCAGAAAGTATCGTTCCAGCCGGAGCAAACGACACAGACAGCCTGCAAGGGGAACTTATATTCCGTGGTAAATTAGGAAAAACGGTAGATGAACGAACGGACAAAAACGGGAAACCGTTCTTCAGCTTTTCAGCATTTAGCGCAGAAAAGGTAAATGAAAATTTCGAATACTTGTGGGTAAGGTTCTTTTGTTTTGACAAACAACGTGAATCCTGGTTGCAGCCTGCTACAAAAATAGAGGCAAAAGGTGAAATCGACTTGTCCTTATATAACGGTAAGGTTGATATTGCATGCCGTTGTCAGGAAGTAAACCAGTATGTACCGACACCAAACAATAACTGACGATATGGCTAGTTACAGGAAACGCAATACGGACGGACCGAACAGCGAAGACAAAGCTCTTGACCTGTTCGCTGAAATGATGATTGAAAAGCTGGAAAGTATCGGTAAGGACTGGAAGAAGCCTTGGTTCACCGAGGGGGCACTCCAGTGGCCACGTAATCTTTCCGGACGCGAATACAACGGTATGAATGCGCTAATGCGTGCGTCCAGAATGGTCGCATAGTAAATATCTCTGTGGCAAGAGATTAGAATAGGATACAATATGTTCTACTCCCAACTGAATAAGCCCCGAGCGAAAGCAAAAGGTGAAAACAG